>JAGCPF010000025.1 GCA_017642335.1 Fibrobacter sp. | reverse complement strand
CAGGGTGCTGTTGAATACGCCAAGGAACTCGGCTGCGCCAATCCGCAGATCGTGCTCCACCTCGACCACGGTGACTCTTTCGAACTCTGCAAGGACTGCATCGACAACGGTTTCTCTTCCGTGATGATCGACGGTTCCGCTCTTCCGTACGAAGACAACATCGCCCTCACCAAGAAGGTTGTTGAATACGCCCACGCTCACGACGTGACCGTCGAAGCTGAACTCGGCGTGCTCGCCGGTGTGGAAGACGAAGTCCAGGCTGAAGAATCCCACTACACCAAGCCGGAAGAAGTGATCGACTTCGCTACCCGTACGGGCTGCGACTCCCTCGCTATCTCCATCGGTACCAGCCACGGTGCTTACAAGTTCAAGCCGGAACAGTGCACTCGCGACCCGAAGACTGGCAAGCTCGTTCCGCCTCCCCTGGCTTTCGACGTGCTCCACGCCATCGAAGAAAAGCTCCCGGGCTTCCCGATCGTTCTCCACGGTTCTTCTTCTGTCCCGCAGGACGAAGTTGACACGATCAACGCCCACGGTGGTAAGCTCCCGGATGCCGTCGGTATTCCGGAGGAACAGCTCCGCGAAGCTTCCAAGTCCGCTGTCTGCAAGATCAACATCGACTCTGACAGCCGCTTGGCCATGACTGCCGCTATCCGTAAGTATTTCGACGAACATCCGGAACACTTCGACCCGCGCCAGTACCTCAAGCCGGCTCGCGAAAACATGCAGAAGATGTACGAACACAAGATCGTTGACGTTCTTGGTTCTAACGACAAGCTTTAATCGTAAATGCGGCTTGGCCGCATAAGCCAAAAGCTTTAAAAGCACCTCGGATTTTTTCCGAGGTGTTTTTATATTTGCAGTAATTCTTTAGGAGTATACAATGTCGCATTTCTGTATTACTAAGCAGTTTGTTCTGATTTCCACTACCGTCCTCGCCCTCGGCGCAACAGCCTCGGCAAACACCTGCACAGACGCCCTCTTTAGAGTTTATGCAAATCCGCTGCTCAATAACGACGGAGGAGACCGAGTAGATTCTCTTTACAGTTCCAACAGCACGAAATACAATTACGAGAACGGGAAACTCGTCCATATCCATAAAGACAAGAGAGAAAATAGCAGCGATTACATGGACTTGTACATCTACTATACTTCGGATGAATCCGCATTGAAGAGAAAAGGGCGCGAATACCTCGTGTCCGACTGCAGCGTGAAAGATACCTTGTGCTTCAAGCAGAAGGTGTACGACGAAGGGATGGCGTACGAAGGCTCGTTGACAACAAAAATCACGAAAAACTACGTCAGCCACGAGACGATAGAACCTGCCGGGAACAAGTTTGAAGAAGTCATAATGATGAAGGACACCGTCATCGACAGAACCATTCTTGGCTCCAAATCGAATCCGCAAAAAGTGAGCGAGATGCTCTATTCTGCCGACAAGAAAGACGACAAAAAGTGCTACATAAACATGAGCGGCAAGACTTACGGCGAATTTGCGTACAAGCCCAACGACAAGGGTTATTCCATAGCCTTCAGCATTACCGAAGGCAAGACGTCTTTCGAGTATTTCGTAACCAACGCCGGTGAAGCCCAAGCCATCCGCAAGACACTTAAGCCGGTCATGATTTCCCCAAAGGCCCGTTATTTCGACCTTCTCGGCCGTTACAAATTCACTAAATAACAGCCCCTACTTGAGCGTTTTCAGCAGGGAATCCAGGCGGCGGGTTATCTGCACGGCACCTGGGAACGCGAGGTGGTCGGTATTCATCGCCATGGAATCGGGATAATCGTGGTCGCCCATCCTGTTTTCGTTCATTAGCCTGAAGTTGCCAAATTCAGCCAAGAGCGCATTCAAGGAATCAAGGATAGCGGGGATTTCGGAACGGCGCGGGCCGTAGCGGCCCCATGAACCGGTTTCGCGGTACCGCGGGTTCTGCGGGAAAATGACAGCCACCACATAAATGCCGCGACTTTCCATGTTTTCCAAGAACCGACGCATTCTGTTAATCTGCCAGGACTGAGGATACGGATACAAATCCATCCAGTTGGAATCGAGCTCCACTAAAGGGTCGCCCCACGAAATATACGGGCAAGAATTGTAGCCACGGGAAGCCGTGTAAAGGGACATGTACGACTCTGTCGACGGATACGATTCGTTCACCCTCTCGACAAAGGCATCCGGCACTCCCGATTTCCAAAAATCGTGGTGTGCATCGTACAGGTAGCCGGGAGCCCCTTCCACAATAGCTTGCACCACGTCGCCGAAATCGTACCATAGGTCAAAATCGAGCGAGAACACGACAGCCTTCAAATTGGCAGCATGGTTTATCGCGTAGTTTTCAGCAAGATAGAAGGACATGTCCATCGAATTGAAGGGATGCCCCATATTCAGGGAATAACCGGCCTTGATGGAATCAGGAATAAGGCCGTCTTCGACGCGAGAACTCCCAACAAGGAAGTATTCCAGTTCATCGAAATGGTTCCAGAAAAGTTCCATTTTAGGGCGCAGCACCTGGAACCAAACGCTCAGACCGGGGGTCAGGTACACTCCGGCACTGTCAGGATCCAGGAAAGCGTCCTCGGAAGATGAAATGCCACTCATCGCCCACAAAGCAGGATGCCAGAGTTCCTCGCCTTCAGCGATTTCAACAACAGAGGAATCCTTCAGCGAGACAACGGCGATTTTCGCGTGCGCCCCGTTCATGTCGGCCAACGTGACGACCGCGATGTCGGAAAAGCTGCTTCCCGCCCATTCGCTGTGATCGAAGGTATAGCCCGCAGGGGCGGCCACAGACTGCACCAGGTTACCTGCCGAATCCGCAATCAGGAGCCGTTCATGCGTATTATACTTCTTGCCCACAAACTTTTGGCCGTTTTCCCCGCCAAAATCGAGGAAAATCGTCCGCTTGCTGGAGTCTTTCGAGAGGCTCGCGTTGCAAGCCTGTTCGCCGCCGTACCAGACCGTGTCGCGGGCAGTGGTGGCATCGGCGATGCGGGCGCGCAAAGACTTCGAGCCCGTTACGGACAAAGTGCCGTCCGTGCTGATTCCGCCGTGGTAAGCACCGTCAAAGAGTTTCTCGGGATTTCCGAACTCTCCGTCCTTGAAGACAACCTGCCAGGTTGACATGGCCAAAAAGTCGGATGATTCCTTGTTGTTGCCGGCATCGCTCACATAAACTATGGCCGTATCGCCGTTCGCGAGGACTCGCCAGCGCGGGATGACTGCCGATTCGACATCGAGTTTCACGGGAATGGAATCGGCGTTCGTCCGCAGGGCGCGGACATAAACGCTCGACTTGCCCGAGATTCCCTCGACACCGGTACAGTAAGCGACAAATTTGCCGTCTGGCGATATGTCGGGATGGTACGCTCCGTTCGTGCCAGAAAGTTCCACGACGGAAAGTTCACCGCTGGAATAGTCAATGTACGAAAGCTTTCCCGTAATATCGTTTCGGAAGACAAGTTTAGACCGGTATGTGCCCGTCAGGGTGCGGATTGTCGAGGAATTGGCAAGCGCAACGACCCTGCTTTCGCTGCCGGAGCCGTCGTGGCCAAGCCATGTCGGGTCGGGAATGGTGCCAAACGCCAGGCGGAACCCGACATAGTCGGCACGAGTCGACGACGACACCGCATAGACATCACCGCGCGTATACAAGGCAATCGACGCCGCTTCGTTCCGGTAGCTTCCCCCCTTCACGATGCGCTGTCCAAGAGTGCCTCCGTCGGATGCGCCCACAAAGTTCTTGAAATTTTTAGACGAGTATTCGCCGAGCCAGTCGTTTACCCACTCCATGGCGTTCCCGACCATGTCGCAGAACTCGCCTTCTTCTGCCTTGCCGCAAACCTCGTGCAAAGTGTATTCCGAGTTTTCAGCCGTCCAGGCATTCTTGACATTCCAGACACCGTTGGCCACAAGTATCCATTCCGCCTCGGTCGGAAGCCTGTAAGCGTCGGCCTCGGTGCGGAGGGCGAAGCCTTCCATGTTCGTACAATGCTTATGCGAATCGAAAGTGGCTCCGACATAAGTGTAGGCGGTGTCATAATGTTCGGCCTTGCTGCGTTCGTTGGCAAAAAGTACGGCGTCATAGAAGGTGATGTCGGTCGCGGGCAAGTCGTCGCTCTTGCAGTCCAGCGCAAGCCCAATCGAGGACTTCATCAATGCATTGAACTCGCCACAAGTCACCTCATGGCGGCCCATCGAAAAGTCATAGTCGAAATTCACCTGCATGGCAGGCCGGTCAATCGAGCGCACGTTCTTGTCCGTTCCCAGCGTGACCGTAGTACCGACAGCCTTTACCTGCATCATTCCTTCCAGCGAATCGGGGACAACCGCACTTGGAGGGTCGTATACGCCTTCATCCGGAACGGGCGACTCCGAATTGGTACAGCCCCACACGAATGCAAGGCTAAGCGCAGACAAGACAATATCTTTTATTTTCAAGTACATGGACTTTAGAGCGACCCGCTGGAAAAACGGCAGGAGGCTTAATGGAAAAATAGAAAAAAAGGTCGATTTCTCCAATTTTATTGTTCAATAGGGGAAATTAACCTATATTCTCGAATACCATGCTTTGCCCCCATTGCCACTCCCCCATCAAGGATAACGCCAAATTCTGCCCGCACTGCGGCAGCGACGCCGAGACCGGCTGGGCTGAAGGTGCCGAATTTACGGACCTCGAGACCCCGGACTACGACGAAATCGTCGAAAACGAGTTCGGTGACGACCCGGACAGTCCCTACGCAAAAAAGAAAAAGGCAAGCCCTCTCGCCATAGCCGCAGCAGTCATTGTCGCAGCGGCCTTCATCGCGGCCATGGTTCTATAACTACCCGGCAGTTAACTACCCGGCGGTCTTTTCGAGTTCCTTGATGAGCGTCATCGCTTCGGCAAAGTCGTAATCGCTGACTTTTTCCTTGATCTTGCGCAATGTCGCTTCGGTCGCCTCGTCGAAGGCGATTTTTTCCAGTTCCTCGATGACGCGCTTGCACTTTGTAGTGGAGCATGCGTCCACGAATATCTTGAGCTGATCAAGCTGTTTCTTGAGGATGTCCTTCGCCTCGGCCGGCCGGCTCTTCTCGACATGGCTCGACTTGTCGGGCACAGCAATGGCCTGGAGCGAGACTTCCAGGTCGGAAATCAGTTCGTGCAGCGACTTTTCAAACTCGTTGAACGTGTCGAAGTTCTTGACCTTCTTGGCCAGCTCGCTTTCGAGAGTCTGCCCTAAACGATGCAAGTGGCTCGATCCGATGGTTCCGCATAGCCCCTTGATGGTGTGGACCATGCGGACAGATTCCTCGAAGCGGTTTTCCTCGAGCATCTTGCGGAGTTCTATAGTGCAGTTTCCGTAATCGCGGACAAAGCCCTGGACAATTTTCAAGTACAGCGTCGTCGAATTGTTGGCGTGATAGAGGCCCGTGGTGGCATCGAAGTTGCGCACCTTCTGGAACTGCATGACAAAACTGGTCTCCTCGTTGTCCGGCTGCGAGGGCGGCAACAACTGGATGGTCGTCTCCTGCTGAGGACCTTCGCCCGCAATTTTCAGGAACTTGGCCAGTTCTTCGTAGAGGAACGGCGGGTCTATCGGCTTGACGATGTAGGAATTCATGCCCGCCTTGATACATTCGTCCTTGTCTTTCTGGAAGGCACGGGCACTCATGGCAAGGATCGGCACCTTCTTGAAATACTCGTCGTCTTTCTCGCGGATGAGCTTGGTCGCGGTGAAGCCGTCCATCACGGGCATCTGGATATCCATCAGCACCAGGTCGAACGCCCCCTTCGTGAGCATCTCGACAGCCTGCTTGCCATTTTCGGCCACCATGGCGGTGAGCCCAACACTGTTCAAGAGCGACACGGCAAGTTCCTGGTTCATCTGGTTGTCCTCGACAAGCAGGATCTTTGCCTCCTTGAAGTAAATCTTTCGCTTTTCCTTCTTGACCTGCTTCTTGTAAGTAAGGTCGAGACCGAAAGCCTGCTGCAAGGCGGTCAGCAGGTTCACCATCTGGATCGGCTTGGCGACGCAGGCGTTGAAATGGAGCTTTTCGGTAGCCGTTTTCGCGTTCGCTTCTTCAAAATTGATGGGATGCATGAGGATTTTCGGGATGTTCCTCATGGATTCGGGCAAACCATGAACAAAGTCGAAACCGCCGAGGAAAGGCATCTCGTAGTCGACAATGAACAAGTCGTACGGGGCCTCGCCCGCTTCTTCGTGCGCCTGGATAAGGTCTAGCGCCTCGTCAACAGTCATCGCCTCTTCGACAACGCACTGGAGCCTTTCGAGCAGATGGCGCAGCACCTTGCGCAACTCGTTGCTGTTGTCGACCAGCAAGACATTCTTGTTCTTGAAGGATGTTACGCTCTTCCACTTGGGCGTCGAGCTCTGCTGTGCAATGGGGAACGTGAGCCGGAAGAAGAACTTGGAGCCCTCGCCCGCCGTGCTCTCCACGTTGAGCTGCCCGCCCATAAGTTCGACGAGGGACTTGCAGATGACAAGCCCGAGGCCAGTACCGCCGTACTTGCGCGTCGTCGAGCCATCCGCCTGGGTAAACGCATTGAACAAGCGCTCCACCTGCTCGGGGGTCATGCCGATACCCGTATCCGATACGCTGATGGCGAGCCTCACGTTCGTGTCCGTCGCCTGCTCAATTTCGATACGGAGCGTGATGTTGCCCTTCTCGGTAAACTTTGTCGCATTGTTGATAAGGTTCGTGAAAATCTGCGAGAGGCGCAGCGGGTCTCCCAAAAGGATTTCGGGAATATCCGGATCCACATCGATGATGAGCTCGATGGGCTTCGACGCGATACGGACCTGGGCAAGCGCCGTGACCTCGCTGATGACGTCGTGGAGCACGAGCTGCGTGATTTCGAGCTCCTGCTTTTTCGCTTCGATTTTCGAGAAGTCCAGAATGTCGTTGATGATAGCAAGCAGGGACTTGGCCGCATGGCCGATGCGCTCGACGAATCCGCGCTGGCGGTTGTCGAGGTCCGTTTCGGCAATCAGGTGGACCATGCCAATGATGGCGTTCATCGGGGTGCGGATTTCGTGGCTCATGTTCGCAAGGAACTCGCTCTTGGCCTGCGTCGCCTTTTCGGCGATTTCACGGGTGGCGACCACCTCGGAAATGTCGGTCATCGAAAGCATGTATCCCACGATGGATTCCTGCGCCTTGAGCGTTACAGCCTCGCCGCGGAACCAGATTTCGCTGCCGTTTGCGAGCGTGAGCATGAAGGAATCCTTCCAAGTGTCCTGGAAGCGGAACGCCTTACCCACCGACTCGCAGACCGTCTCAGGCAGGCCGAATTCCTTCAGCTTTTCGAGCGAAACGCCAATAAGGTCACGCCAGTTCTTGTCGAAGATGTCCGCAATCTGGTTGGACATGTACTTGACGTTCATGTTCCTGTCGAAGATGATGAGCAGCGACCGGTCCGCCGAAAGCAGAATCGTGTCAAGGATGGTATCCTTCTGGATGCCGCTCGTCGCGTCGTTGATCATGAAGAGGTAGCGGATGGTGCCGTTGTCCTCGACCAATATCTGGAAGCTGATTTCCCACCAGACTTCCTCGCCGCGCTTGTTCGCCACAGAGACAATAATCTTGCGCTCGCTGGGATGGAGATCACCACCCATGGCCACGCGGTGCGCAAAGTGCTTGAACTGGTCCGATGGAATGTAGTCAAAGAGAATCTGGCCCTTCATCTCCTTGCCGTCTTCCTTAAAGAACGTCTCGATGTTCGCACTCGCATGCAAAATGTCGTAAGTGTCGTTCGTAAGGATGAGCGAGAGGTGCGGGCTACCCAGCAGCGTGTCGAACAGCGTACTCGAATGCACGCTCTCGCGCAGGTCTTTCTTGATAAACAGGCGGAAAAGTACGCCCGAGACAAAAATCGATAACGAAATGAGCAACAGCACGATGAGCGCCATGATGAACTGGATCGCGGTCAGGTCCTTTTTCAGCCTCATGACGACCTTGTTCTGCTGGAGCACGTGGACCATGTAGAACGGCGAATGGTTCATCGGGACAATCATGAACACCAGGTCCTGGCGGTGGATGTTGGCCCGTTCTATGCGGAGGACCGATCCCTTCTTGAGCGTATCCGGATTGAATGCGTCCTCAACGAGCTTGAACAACTCCAGCACTGTGTCCTGGGAAACCCTTCCCGTATTGAGCATGTAGGGGAAATGAGCGAAAATATTGTTGTTCTGCGCATTGATAAGGATGGTGATACCGCCCTCTTCGCGTGCCACCTTCCCCATGCTTTCGCGCAGTTTGTTCAAACTGAAGTCTTCGGCGACAATACCGCGGATATGGTCCGCCCGGCTCCAGATTGGCATGGAAAGAGTCAGCACGGGCTTCTTTTCGTTGCCGACCGTCTTGAGAACGGGGCCGGTTATGGCAAGGCCCTTGTTTCGGGCCGCCTCGAGGTACCACCCCTTTGTACGAAATTCGGAATTGTCCTTCTCGAGCTTGATATCTCGAGCGCTCACGAAAAGCCCGTCGGAAGCACCGTAGTAGGCGTCAAACACCTCGATCTTGGTCTGAGCGTGCTTGACAAGCTGGCTTTTGATGGCGTTTGGCCTTGTGACACCCGCAAGCCTCTTGGGCAGCAAGGCGAAATTGTCACTCATGGCGTTTATATAGTTTTCGGTGTCGATCGCCGTCTTCTTGAGGTTGGCCTCGGTACTCGTGTACGAGGCGTCGATAAGGAAATTGCGAATGTAGAACGAGAAGATAAACACCATGGCGAGTGCAACGACGAACATCGGTGCAGTGTACACAACAGAAATGCGCCAGCCCAGTTTGCGACGCTTTATGTTCGCCGGACTATGAATCAAGAGGCTTTTTCCTTCTCGTCAAATTGTTCGTAAATCAAGGGCAGTTCCGGGGCTATCTTCAAGAAGGCCTCGACAATGTCCGGATCGAACTGCTTGCCGCTCCCGTTCTTTATCTCGTTGACAGCGACATCGTACGAGTAGGGCTCCTTGTAAGGTCTGCGCGATACCAGAGCGTCATAAACGTCGGCAACGGCCATCATGCGCGCCCCGACCGGAATCTGGTCGCCCTTCAAGTGGTTCGGGTAGCCGTTCCCGTCCCAGTGTTCGTGGTGCCCCAGCGCCATGTCGGCCGCGATGCGCACCATCGGGTTGCCGTTAAGTTCCTTGGTCGCCTGCAACAGCACGTCGTAGCCCATCTTGGGGTGCATCATCATGATGCTGCGCTCGGTTTCCGTAAGCTTGCCCGGCTTGCGAAGAATCTCGTCGTGAATGCCCACCTTGCCGATGTCGTGCAACGGGGCCGCCGTCGCATAGTAGTCAATGTACTCGATGGACTTGATGTACATGCTGAAACGCGGGTGGTCCTTGAGCTGTTCGGCCAGCTTCTGCACGATAATCTGGGTACGGCGGATGTGCTCCCCCGTCTCTGGGTCGCGGTATTCGGCCAGAGAACCGAGACTCGTGAGCATGACCTTCATGGTCTTGCGGATGTCGGCAGTCTTCTCGTCAACGAGGTCGTTCAGGTGGTCGCGCTGGAACTTGAGGTCGAGCTGGTTCTTGATGCGCAACTTTACAAGA
Source organism: Fibrobacter sp. (assembly GCA_017642335.1). GTDB lineage: Bacteria > Fibrobacterota > Fibrobacteria > Fibrobacterales > Fibrobacteraceae > Fibrobacter. Next base: position 116,719 of record JAGCPF010000025.1, on the reverse strand, counting down.
GAGGGATTAAAAGGCTTGGTAATGTAGTCTACGGCACCGAGGTCGAGGCCGGTCTGCTCGCTCTTGGCATCGGCCTTCGCGGTAAGAAAGATGACCGGCGTGTCACGCAGGATGTTGCGCTCGTGAAGCTGTCGCAGCGTCTCGTAGCCATCCATCTCGGGCATCATCACGTCGAGCAGGATAAGGTCCGGGTGAATCTTGTCCGTGAGCATGATGCCCTTTTCGCCGTTTAGCGCCACGTAGATGTCGTAATCCATCGACAGAATACCGTCCAATACGTCGATATTGGTCTTGGTATCGTCGATTACCAGGATTTTGGCACGGGGTTTTTCCATATATTTGAATATATGCCTTTTTTTAAAAGTGGAACAATCTATTCTATTCCAACATGGAATATGCAAGACGCTTTCAAACAATAAGATACGTTTTTTTTTGCTTAAAATTGGCCCAAATGAAGAAAATAGCCCAAATGGACCATTTTTCCATAGAAAATGAATATAAAACGAGAGTGTGACCCAGGTTATATTTATATTGTGATATATACAGGAATCCGAGTATGAGAAAGCAGTGTTTCGGTTTGGTCGTTTCCGCCCTCTCCTTCGCAGGGGGCGTTTTGGCACAAGATATCGTCGAGTTGGCCCCGTTCTGGGAGACATTCTACAATTACGTGGTCGATTCGAGCGCGAACGACCTCTACAAGGACATGAACCTCCCCGACACCATCAAGCAGCACATACCCGTCCCCGTCACCTGGGAAAGCAGCGACACGCTCTTTTTGGGCCATGACGGCCGAATCAATGGCCGTTTTGTCGGCGAAAACAAGGAAGTCACCCTGACGGCGAGCATGACCAACATTGAATCTGGGAAAGTTGAAAAGAAGACCTACCAGATTTCCATCCACGGCTTCGAGCCCTATTCCAACTACCTTTTCGTGTATTTCCCGGCGAACGACAACGAGAACATCTACTACGCACTGAGTAACGACGGGTTCAACTACACGGCGATGAACGGGGGCAAGCGCGTTGTGGCCGCCGACACCGTGAGCGTGAAGAAGGGGCTGCGCGACCCGCACGTGATGCGCGGCCCCGACGGCTGGTTCTACATGGTGAATACCGACATGAAGAGCGCCGAGGGCTGGGCGAGCAACCGCGGCATCGTCATGATGAAGTCCAAGGACCTCATCAACTGGAAACACAGCACGGTGCATTTCCCGGAACGCTACAAGGGCAAGAACTTCGCGAACGTGACCCGCGTTTGGGCCCCCGAGACCATCTGGGACTACGATCACGAGAACAAGGACGGAAGCAAGGGCCGCCCTCTCGTGTATTTCTCGCTTTTGACCAACGACGGGACCATCGCCTTCGACAAGGTGTACTTCGCCTACGCGAACGAGGACTTCACCGACCTCGAGAGCGACCCCATCTTCTACTACAGCCGTGGAAAATCCACTATCGACATGGATATTGTCTACAACCCGGCCGACAAGTACTACCACGCCTTCTACAAGAACGAAGGCGACGGCGGCATCAGCAAGGTCAGGGCGCTGGAACTCACCAAGTCGAACGGTACGGAAGCGGCCACCTGGTACCGCAAGAAAGACGGCCTGCAGCAGACAACCGAAGCCGTCGAGGGCGCGGGCGTGTTCAAGCTGATTAACCAGGGAACCTGGGTACTGATGTACGACTGCTACAACAACGGCCATTACCAGTTCACCACCAGCACCGACCTCGAAAACTTCAAGTTTGTACAGAATACCGAAACGAAGGGCGCGTTCACCCCGAGACACGGCACCGTACTCCCGATTACCGCAGAAGAAACCGCCGCACTCATGAAAGCCTTCCCCACCAGCGATTTCGAGCCCAAGATCATCGACATCCCCGACTCCATCGGCGTCAGCGAAGGTAAAAAGGTTGTCGGGCCGTGCAGCGGCACAAAAATCATTCCCTACGTGAAGATTGGCGACGGCGACTGGAACGAGACCACCGACGTCAAGGTGAAAAAAGGTGCGAACGTCACGTTCGGCCCGCATCCCTGGGACGGCAAAATCTGGAGCTGGAGCGGCCCAGACAAATTCAAGTCCTCCGACCGCGAGAACACGCTCAAGAACGTGGATGGCGACAACAGCGGCTACTACACCGTGGTCTACACCAACGAGACCGGCTGCAAGAGCGAAGCCAAGATAAAGATGGTCGTCGACGACCCCGACAAGCCCTACGTGGAAGAAGATACAACGACGACGGCCGTTGCAAAGAGCGTCCAGCCTGCCCTGGGTGCCCCGTTCCGCACATTCTATTACGACCTGATGGGTAACCACCTCGCCCAGGAACCCCGCCACGGGATATATCTGCGCAAGGGATTCTACACCAATGGCGCGACGAAGATCGAGAAAGTGGTCAAGAAGTAAGGGGCGTTCTGCTGCCCTCCCCCTCTTGATACAAGGACGATGAACATGAATCAAACCAATCTTAAAAAATCAGCCAATTCAAATACACCAAACAGTAGTCTAGACAAAATTGAACTCAGTGACCCCATAGTAATGGTTCATAGTGGGAAAGACGCAGATACTTCCTTAAAATTGATAGATTCATACGGAAACCCAATAAAGAACGCCCCAATAAAAGCAGTTTATGATAAAGACAACGGAATCTTACTAAAACATAACCATAAACTATGGGATAATGACTGCTCAATACTTACCGATGAAAATGGAATGATTTTCTACCACATCATATACGATTGTAAAAAAACTCTTTCAGGAACAGTTCAAGAAATCAAATTTAGCGATAATAAATTAACCGAAGCAATTCAACAGATCTTTATTCAAGAAAAATGATTGGAAAGGCCAAAAGGGATATTGCACCAACCATCAATAAAAAAGGATATTTTCATGACCACAATCTGCATCCGAGTTGATGACGAAAACAGTCACTAAAGAACACAAATTCCCTTTCGAAACCAATGAAAAATGATTAGAACCATCCCTTTGGATGGGTAGCTGACACCATCCCTTGTGAGATATGGGGAATCAAATCGAACACTCGTCAACTCGGAAACAGCATTGACAATCGATGAATCTAGGCATATTCTCGGATACGCTGTTGACTTTTCAAGCGCATCGGCATCAATCAAGCCTTTTCCTACAAAGAAAAAATCATCTGAATACAGACGTCCCTTGACGACTCCGCCACGCAAAAGCAACTTGTAAGAAAATAAAGTTTCCCTTTGGGCAGACGATATCGCCTCAAGAAAAGTTAAAAGACGGACAAATTCCAGATGCGAATTACCAATCTTCATGTACAGGGCAACATTGTCGGAAAACAGCCTATATTCAATATGCATGTCAGCCTGTAGGCTTAAAACAGGCGAAGAATTTATGGACTTCGCAGATTCAACGGCTGTATTGACCATCCCCTTCAATTTCTGTACGAAATCAATTTCAAATCGCTCATTGCCAGAGAAGTACGACTTACAACCAAGAACATCAAAATAAGCGATATAGTATTCATTGGATTCCATCATATTTCCTCGTCTTATGAGACTTACAGGCTCCGATTTGTCCTAATTTATATTACAACCTCGACTATAATCCTTTTGTCAAAGGTAAAGATCTACAGCGAATAAGATGCTGGCGTATTTGCAACAATCAGTTTTGCGTTTAAAGAACTGATTCTCTTCATACCTTTTTGAATCAGTGGTGAAGATGCTGGATAATGGTTCTTACCAACAACAAACGCAAGTTTTTGCTGGTCACAAACAGGATTTAACCGAGAATCCACAAGAGACACCTCAAGCTGTTTGATTGCGTGCTCAATATCGCCCCCTTTCAACTCCACAAAACAAAAAAGCGGGGTCGACTTTTCTACAAGCAGTTTGTCACAACGTAAACTCTTTTCCACAGACGGAACAACGCCTCCATCAACATCAGCCTTCAGGCAAGACTTCTTTGACTTATTGACAAACACAATCTTGCTTTTCTGTTCTTCGAACTTAATGTTAGAATCTCTTGTCGAACAACAAGAGCCTTGAGGCAACGAACTCGCCCATTCCCTTAATGCCGCTTCAAACTTTTTCATAGATCAAGCAACCGGCTAAATTCGTTAGAAATATCCAAGGATGCAGAATCCAAGAAGGACTGGGCAATAAGGCGGCTCTCCTTGTCCATCAAATTCTTTACACGCCCGTTGCTTACACCATAAACGCGAACATCGTCAAAATCAACGAAATCCTTTTGCCCCACAATCTTCTCGGCACTCCGCCTGGCAGCATCGCCCTTCGCGGCAGAATCGTGCGCCTGAATCAAGTTATTCAACGAAGACAGTATATACGGGCTATGGGTACTTACAAACAAGGAATTGTGCGGATTCCCGTTCAATTTTTGAGCGAACCACTTAACAAGTCCGTACTGCGCCTTCGGGAACAGGTTCTGTTCCGGTTCTTCAAGGAACACCTTGACACCGCAATTCTTTAAGTAGTTATCGGCAATCCCCAATTTTTTTAGTTTTGGGTCTTGCTCGATGATATCCTTAAGTTTCAAGTCCGTTTGCATCTTCCGAAGGCTCGCCGGTTCAGACATAAGCGAAATATCGAACAGGTAAGACAAAAGGGCATACTGCGGAACCAAGGACTGCAGGCCGCTTGAAGCATTAGAGAACTTCAATTTTTTCCCGTTCAGTGCGACATGGTCCGACTTGTCCGCGTCATCATAGAAATATGACACCCCCATATTCAGGATATCCAGTTTGTGACGGTTGTCAAAATTTCTGCGGGCAACATCCCATTCCGCCATATAATTGCGGATGTTGTTAAACTTATCGAAGTTTACGTCAAGCCAGTTCGGGATAGATGCGACAATGTTTCTCTCTGCAGGGATATAAGTATTTTTTGTACGCCTGTAATTCCAGCGTTTTTTGGTCCATTCAAAATGAGTACCAATGAGTAGATTCTTATCAAACTTAATATCGAACTGTAAAGTATCGGACTTATAAGAAATTTCGGAACCAGGTAAGGCATAGCCATCAAGTTTATGGAATAAAATTAGATGGTACCTTACAATATCCGGATTCACCCAATCGCCCGGAGCCTGGGTCAATTGAACATTTTTTTCAACCCAATTGCAGAAACTGGCAATTTTAAGGATCGTGCTCTTGCCTGAGCTCTGCGGCCCGACAAGGACATTGATCCTCTTGAAATCCACGACCGCTTGTTTGACTGGTCCAAAATTCTTGATTGACAGTTTCATACCCCAAAAATATAAATTAATCTTGTCACAAAGTGACAAATCAAGAGAATTTGGCAGATTTTAGCCCCTTACGGGCGTTCCCTGCTGCGCAGGGGCGGGCTCTCGCGGCATAAAATTGCGGCCTCACGCCGCAATTTTTCCACCTAGAGGGCCGAGTACTGGACACCAGCGGCCCTCCCGGCCCTTCGGGCTTCGATCTCCCCTAAAGGGGACCATAGCCACTAAGGCAACAAGTTGCCAAGTGGCTGGAGGCCTAACGCAATCGTAGACGCTATCATTTATTTTTATGTTTCCTCGCTGTCTTTTTCTTTTGCGATGCCCCCATCTCAAAAGAAGCACAATATTCGCCGAGCAATTTCTGGACCTTTTCTTGCGGAATCAACTTCTTTTTATATTCGGCAATCAATGTCGGGCTCATGGAACGGTTCATCGCGTATTCAACGACGACTTGGTCTGCCGAGGGGCAAAGAATCATGCCGATAGACGGGTTCTCGTTGGACTTTCGGACATCCCGATCCAAGGCCTCCAAGTAAAATTCAAGTTGTCCTAAATCCTTGGGATGGAACTTTGTTGTTTTGAGTTCAATCGCCACCAGTGCCTGCAAGCCCCTGTGGTAAAAGAGCAAATCGGCCTTATACGAGGATGCCCCCACTTGCAGAACATATTCCATGTCAACAAACAGGAATTCCTTGCTGCCGAGTTCCAGAATGAAATTCTTCATCTTTTCCACAATGGATTTTTTCAGTTTGTTCTCCGTATGTTTCTCCGGCAAATTCAAGAAATCCAGGAAAAGTTCGTCCTTGAAAGTTATGCCAGCCTGCGGATAACTTTTCAGCATTCCCTTTGACAGGTTCTTCTTTGAACGCAAGAGCGTTGTAAATGTATCATTTGCGATACAGCGTTTCAATTCCCTATAATTAAGGCGTTCCTTATTTGCATAGAGCATATAAAAAAGCCGCTGTTCATACGTTCTGCAATTACAAAGAATTTCTACATGATTCGAGAAGGACGTCAGCAAAACAATATTCGGAAGCAAACCTAATTGTGCAGACGCTGTCTGCACAATTTCCGATTTCGCGTTCTTTTGAGATTCATCAGATTCCAATTGTGCAGTTTCAAACTGCACAAATTCAGGGTTCAGCTTCGATTGAACGAAATCAAGGAATTCCTCAGACGAATACTCGTCATAGAGCATCACCATGTTGTAGATATTCCTCTTGCTAAAGCCCTTCAAAGTGGGGTCTTGCGTGCGGATATAATCGGCAAGGTCCGAAACGACTTTAGCACCCCATTCGTTGCTCTTTATTTTACGGCTTACAAGCCCGCCAACGAACCAGACCGAATTGAGATGCTTTTTCGTTCACTGCGGCAGCGGCCTGAGAACGCATCTTTTGAATTCCCGTCAAAATCGCAGAAAACTGCGTCTGCAACGTTTTGGCATTCACTTTCTTCTTTGAATCAGACATCACTTTTCCTCCAGCCATTAAGCAAGATTCCTTTTTAATCTCTCACCACTAAATATAATTTCTTTCACATGACATAAATTGACAAATGAATAATTTCAAGTGCAACTTAAAAGCGAACATTTAATCGTCTCCAATCATCTTTTCAATCATGATGGTCACTCCTTCAAGAAAAGATGATTTCTGAGAAATCAGGACTTCATCTTTATCTTTGATTTTTGCAGAAAGACTATTTGCAACACACATTTTCACATCTTCTTTCACTTTATCATTCCAATCAGATCCAAACTCTGAAAAGGCATTCCCCATTCTAACTGACCATTTTTGCTTACCCTTGAAAAAACGGCTCTTGGCTAGATTCACGCTATATTTATCAAGAATCTTTTGGGCGTATACCTTCATCTGAATGCAATCTTCGAATTCAGCTTCTGAAGATCCTGGACATTTGGTGAATTTAATGTCTTGGTTTGAAATGATATTCCTCGAAATGGCTTTTTCTGCGGCAATTCGACCGGCTTCATCATCGTCCAACAATGCGCAACATTGGCAAAGGCTGCATTTTACGTCATTTACATCGTGCGACAGATTACTTGCTCCGTGCAGTGGTTTTATTGCCATAGTACCATTTTTTAGTGCTGATGCTATTTTTTTACTCATTGTGGGTAAAATTTTCATTAAGGAGATTTTATCATTTTCCCCCTCCACAAAGAACACATATTTGGCATTTGTCAAGTTATCTGATGTCCAGACACCTAAAATGTTTCTTATTTCTTCTATTGTTTTTGCAACTTTTGCTTGTCCCGAATCTACTATAATGTTTGAATTTAGATGATTTCTGCGGACAAATAACGGATTGTGCGTTGTAATAACAACTTGATTATTAATGGACAGTTTGTTGATGGCTTCCACTAAGTCGTGAATGGCTCCAGAATGCAAGTGCGTTTCTGGTTCTTCTATTGTAATAACGGACAATCCGTGTTTAAACTTGATTTGTTGTAGTAATGCTAAAGAAAAAACACTCTTGATTCCTTCTCCTTTTGCCGAAATGCTTGTTGCAACACCATCATCAATAATAATATCAAAAGGATTGTGCCTTGAAAAGAAGTCATCTTTTTTTTGTAATTCGATTTTCAAATCTATGACATCTGGTAAGAAAACCTTTATTGGTTCAATCAATTTAGAAGTAATCTCTTTTAATGATTGATCCTTAAGTTCTTGAATTCGCTTTTGTGCTTTAATGTATTCGTGATTGCTTTCCAACTCGTCTAATTTTGCGTCTATTAAATAGCTTAAAATGTGTTTTGCTGTATCCTCGGTTCGAACTGCTTGGATATGGCTGAATTTCAGTTTTTTCCTAAGGAATTCTATTACTAAATCCTGATTCTCGCTAAATGTGGAATCCCCTTTAGGAACGGTTAGAAAAGGAGTATTCCCCTTTCCAATTCTTATCAGAACAGCGATTTCTGAGTCTTCATGAATTTTTGTTTCCTTATAAAGTTCCTCTAACTCATTTTTTTTCAAGTCAAATTTCATCGAAAAAAACGTGGTTAAGCAACATTCTGGGCTTTTTAATTGTTTCGGAATATCGTTTTCCCAATTATACATTCCGTCGTCTTTAGAATATCGATGTGCATACATTTTGTCCGTCAAGATGGACATTGCGATATTTAGTGCCTTTAGCAGGTTAGACTTTCCCTCATTGTTTTTTCCGACGAGAACGGTAAAGTCATCCAGTTTTATTTTATTTGCCTCTGTAATACTTCTGAAATTTTTGACAGAAAATTCTTTTAATTTCATGCTAATCCTCCTGTCAGCCACCCATTTTTAGGACTGGTTTAAAGTATACAAAATCACCCTGTTCTCATCAACCGATACTCCATTGGAGCGAGGTTGTTTAAGGAGTCGTGTTCTGAAAATGTGGGCGTCAAGAACAGCCCTTCGGTACGATCCGTTAAACCGTTCGATATAGCTGTTCTGTGTCGGACACCCGGGCTGCGTGTACAAAATTTTGATTCCGTTTCCATCACACCAATCTTGAAATTCATGTGAAATGAATTGTTGGTAGCCTCGGCCTTCTGCCGTATCGCAGCCTCGACTTCGGAATCGTCCTTGGTTGATTCGTAGTACCATTCGGCTCTAGAGTTTTTTGATAACCTTGCGGAGGATCTCGTTGTCCAAGTCGCCTTCGCATACCTTAACATATCTCGGCGGACGATGCAGGGGTTGCCGCCGATGGCGTATTCCACCTTTGATTCGCATTGGGCAACCTTGTCGGCGACGGCCTCAAACAAAGCCTTACCATGTTCGGTTTTCCGCAAGACAACGGACCCGGTTTCATGGTGTAATTTGCTCCGGAATACTCAGATTAAGTGCAACACTATCACACGACCTTTGAAAAACCAAAATATGAATGAAAATTTAATAATTTATACAAATTTTTCTCTTTCGAAAGCATCTTGTTGTATTTCGTGGCGCTATTGGTATTTGTGTCAAAAAAATCATCATTGTAACCCAACAAAGACAAAAAAAGCAAAGCTTCTCCATTTAGATTTTTCATGTCATTATTTTCATCATAAAAATACTCGTTAATTATCTTTTTCTTTTCTGATTCAGAGTTTGTCAATAGATTCCGGAGTTCTTGCAAAGATATTTTTTCTTTTCTATTTACTTTTTTAGAACAAAACAGCTTTTGATTTGACATTGAAACATTTTTTTCCAAAGCCTCATAGACATGTGGAAGGAGATACATTGTTATGTAGAAAATCAAAACAGATTCAACATCTTCAGTTTTATTTACTGAAATAGATTCGTCAAATTCAAAAGCAGTATTTGTTTTATCTAAAATCAATTCTATTCCACGAATGGAATGATTCTTTAACGACAAATGGACTTCTTGTTGCAACAAGTTCTGTTTCAGATTTTTTCTCAAAAAACCAAATTGAACGTCCTTTATTTTTTTATATCTTTCTTGATTCTTCTGCAAAACCGTTTCGAAGACTTCATCCTCTAAAACATCAATCGTATAATAATTAGGAATAAATTTCTCAACATAGCGCTCACCGTCATTAAACAAAGAATTGAGTTTATCCATATTACATTGATATATAACCTTAATCAGATTTGATTTATACTTTTCTTCATATTTCACCAATGATTCACATATGGCAAATATCTTATTAAGAAGAACCTTGTCTTCAATTCGATCAATATCTTCAAAGTTAAGTACAACAACTCTCTTTAATCGGAGAATATCGTTTACAAAATATTTCATCCTTTTTTCATACGACAAATCATCAAATAACAATTCGCCCACATAAAACGAATAATTTTGCGACAGAATCAACTTTATTTTGCTGATAAAGTTTGAAAATATTCCATATGAGCACAGCAATCGATCAATTTCCCTAACAATACAATATTCTACATTTTCTACAGTTGTAGACAAAACGCTTATTGTAATAAAATTCCACTCTTCATTTTCATTTTTTAAAACTTCAACAATTGTTGATTTTCCATTTCCATAAAGACTATTTATCCCCACAACTGTATGTCCCGAAAGATAATTTGATATTGCATTGTACACACCTAACCTTTCCTGATATAAAAAATCACTTTTTATTTTATCAGCGACATCTTTTGTTTTTTTCTCTAGAAAACAGCCTACAACTAAGCTTACAGACATTAACAACACACAAATTAAAGTTTCAAGAATATAAGTTGTAAAAATATTACTTTTTTGCAATCCAACAAGCGAAAGAAGAATACCATCTATTCCATAAATCGTCATGCCTGACAAAAAACCGATGCAAATATAGCACGAATATCTGAAATTTCGCACACCCATTAAAACGGTCAAGAAACAAATGGAAAAGAGCACTACATGGAAATATAAATCATTCAACGACTTTGAATGGAATACTAATCCATACGCAATAAGATACGTAACAAAAGAACACACCAAATATGGTCGAATTAGTATACATAATTTACGATAAAAATGAACAAAAAAGTTTCTTATGTATTCCGTCATTTGGACATTCCCGATATTACAACAACATATTATAGCACTTTTGGTAATATATATAAAAATGAGGCGCACGTGACGACCTACTACAGCCAAACTAACTTTTCTCCAAAAAAGCAAAAGCCACCCGTTCCAATATGGAGATTAGCCCCCAGCCACCTCTTTTACATTTCATGTAAAAGTTTAATGATTCCGATAAAGCGGAGCAGCCATTCCAGACTCGACCGTGCCGAACCATGCGGGCGTTCCCTGCTGCGCAGGGGCGGGCTCTCGCGGCATAAAATTGCGGCCTCACGCCGCAATTTTTCCACCTAGAGGGCCGAACGCGGGACACCAGCGGCCCTCCCGGCCCTTCGGGCTTCGATCCCTAACGCAAAATGTGACCAACAAGAGTCCCAATACATGATGCAAAAAAAACATATATATTTTCATTTTTGACAGTTAGTGACAAATCAATTTATTATTTTTCCTTACGTGAATCGGGATCAATACATAAGTTCAATCATCCATAAGCTCGCCACACTGGCCACCGAAGTTGAAATTCGTGGTCACTTAAACCTGCTGGACATTCATGTTCACGCAGAAACTTTCTACAGCGCCCTACTGAACACAATTTTCGATTTACAGCTTTCAAACGCCAATGTGACAAAATCAAACGTTTCTGGCATAGATCTTACCGATTCAGTCAACAAGGTCCTTTTTCAGGTATCCTCCCGGAATGATGCTACCAAAATTCAGTCTTCCTTGCAAAAAATTAATACTAGCGACTTCGCAGGTTTTTCATTCAAGTACCAGTCTATTTCAAAAGACGCTTCCAATTTGCGGAATAAGGACTTCCGGGTTCCACAAGGCATCACTTTTAATCCTCAAAAAGACATCTACGACATAAACTCTTTGGCGACAATCATAAAAAACATTGACGACATCAGCAAAATCGAGTCCATCTACGATTTTTGCCAAAACGAACTCGTCGAAAAGATGTCCATTCGCCCACTGCTAATCACAGAAGTGATAAACAAGCTAGCAGAGAACTCGCAGCAAAGCAACATTTCAACGACGCAGTTACCTTTCGAAATAGAAGAAAAAATTGTCTTTAACAGTTTGAAACGGTGGAAGATCAGCATCACCGAAATGGCGACCTATTCGTCAAAAGTCGGAAAAATCTACGCAACATTCGATGCCGAAGGACAGAACAAAAGCAATGCGGTCTTACATTCCCTAGGAAAGACATACCAAAAGTTAAAGGAAACTTTCTCTGGCGACGAACTCTTCGACAAATTGCTTGAAAAGGTGTATGCGGATGTTGATGGCGATTCTTACTGCAGCGAGATAATCGCGAAAGAGCTGCTTGAGTACAACATCAGCATCGTCCTTGTCGATGCCTTCATGAGGTGTAAAATTTTTGAGAGGCCAGACTGATGCTCTTACCCGACAACATACACCCAGAAGACTGCATTTATTACAATGGAAGCATCGTTCTCGAAATTGTGCAGCAAAACAAGCACATAAGTTTGGCTGATTTATTTGCCAAGGTCAGAGAAAAAAAGACTCTAAGCTACTCTATGTTTTTGCTATGTCTTGATTGGTTATTTCTGATTAACGCAGTACTTGTCAACGAAGGGATTGTTTCGCTATGTTCCTAAAATCGCTAAAGATTGAAAACGACACAGGGATCATTCGTCAAATTGATTTCCATAAGGGGCTCAACTTGATTGTCGACAACACCCCCTTTAGGGACGAAAAGACCGGCAACAACGTTGGCAAAACAACTGTGTTGCGACTGATTGACTATTGTCTTGGAGGTTCCGCCAAGGACATCTATACCGACAAAGAGAGCAAGAATGTAAACGAAGAAGTCAAAAAATTCCTTGAATCAACCAGAGTTGTCGTTTCATTGACATGCGCAAACAAACTCGATAACGACAGTAAAGAAGTGACGGTCCGCCGCAATTTTCTATTGCGGAAGGACTTAATTTGCCAGATCAATGGAGAAAATGTTTCGAACGATAATTTTGAACAAGTACTAGGTCAAAAACTCTTTGGAAAATCATTCACAAAGCCCTCTTTTAGACAAGTCATATCACACAACATTCGTATAGACGACTCAAGAATTGAAAATGCTCTAAAAACCCTGAACCCGTACACAAAGAATATCGAATACGAATCGCTCCACTTGTTTCTATTCGGTTGCAATTTTGATGATGGAGAGCGCCGTCAGGAAATCGCTCGAAAACTAGAAACAGAATGTAATTATAAACGTCGACTCGAAAAAAATGCAACTAAAAGCATGTTGAGTTCCAAGCTTGCTCTTATCGAAAATGACATTCAAAAACTAAAAGAACAAAAAGAATCTTTTGACTTAAATCCAAATTTTGAAGCCGACTTGGCGGCTCTTAACGAGGTTCAATTCCACCTGACACAATACGGAACAGAACTAAGCCAAAAGTTGCTGCGAAAAAGCCTGATACAAGAAGCCATCGACGACATACAAAAGAGCAAATCAAACATCGACGAGAAACTACTGGCATCAATATATGACCAGGCAAAAAGACTTGTCCCTACCATCCAAAAAAGCTTCAGTGAACTTCTAAACTTTCACAATCAAATGGCAGACAAGAAGGCTGCATTCATAGCATCCGAGATGCCCAAGATCGACGAAGACATCGATCGGATCAAAAAAGATATTGCATCATCAAATAAAGAAGCGCAAAGGCTTTCAGAATTGGTAAAAAAATCAGGCTCCTACGAATCCATTAACGAACTCGTAACAGAAATAAATGACAAATACAGAGACAAAGGAGCGCTTGAGCAATCGATTAAACAAATCGAAGAATCCGAGAGCATTATTGCAGAAGAACAAAGCCTATTAGATGAAATAGACCGCAGCCTATTCTCTACAGACCAGAAGGCTCTCATTCAGAAGCAAATAGACAAATTCAATCGCTATTTTTCGTCGACCTCCAACGAGTTATATCGCGAGCAATATGCAATCGGTTTTGAAATCAATAAGGACAGAGACGGAAAACAGTATTATAAATTCGTCCCATTCTCCACCAATTTTAGCACAGGCAAAAAGCACGGCGAAGTCACCTGTTTTGAACTTGCGTATATACAATTCGCTGATTCAGAAAACATTCCTTGTCTGCACTTCATCTTGAACGACAAGAAGGAACTCGTCCACGACAACCAACTCAAAAAAATCGGCAAATTGGCAAACGAATGGGACAATATTCAGTACATCGCTTCCATTTTAAAAGACAAACTCCCGTCAGAATTAAATAGCACCCAGAACATCATTCTTGAGCTTTCTCAGGAAGAAAAGCTATTCAAGTTCTAAACAAACGCTCTTCCTTCTTCATTTATAATACAAGATTCTCTGCGGTTTTCTGGAAGATGAACATTCACCGACTCCTCATCCAACATCGCGTTAGGCACGTCCTTTACAGTATTTGTCAGCTACCCATTTTTATAAGTTTCCCCATAATTAGGACTGTTCATAACTAGACAAAAGGCAATTCCGCCTGCGTCAAAATGCTACCTTTGGTAGCAAAGGAACAGCCATGAAGAAACTGACTCATTCCGAATCGGAAATCGTCAAAAGCGTAAACGAACTTGATGCCAGCCAGCTTAAGAAACTGAAGGAACTCGAAGAAGAAAACGCCAAGCTCAAGAAGATGTACGCCAAGCTCGCCCTGGACAACGAGATTCTCCGCGAGGTCATCGAAAAAAAACTCTAGAGCCGAATGGTACTACGAATCAACCAAGGACGATTCCGAGGTCGAGGCTGCGATCCGGCAGAAGGCCGAGGTCACCAACGAGGGCTTCTGGAAAATATTCAGGCTGATTCGCAAGGATGGACATCCGTGGAATCACAAGAAGGTCCACCGTGTCTACAAGGCGATTCATTTCAACAAGCGAAAGCCGTTGCGCAAATGCTTGCCAGCCCGTGTCAAGAATCCGCTCGTGACACCGGACCAGAATTCATTTCACATGAATTTCAAGATTGGTGCGATGGAAACGGAATCAAAATTTTGTACACGCAGCCCGGGTGTCCGACACAGAACAGCTATATCGAACGGTTTAACGGATCGTACCGAAGGGCTGTTCTTGACGCCTACATTTTCAGGACACGACTCCTTAAACAACCTCGCTCCAATGGAGTATCGGTTGATGAAAACAGGGTGATTTTGTATACTTTAAACCAGTCCTAAAAATGGGTAGCTGACATTACCTTGTTATACGCAATCCACCAGTCGGGATTTTGCGAGCTCCAATTCTGCCAAGGAATTTCCCTTAAAGAATCGGAAACAACACAAATGCGCTCAAATTCTGGAGTCTTTTCCAAAATGCAGCCTCTATAGTCATTTATATTGGAAACATCTGTTCGATTCGATTCCACACAGCATAGGGTCTTGGCAAGAATATCAATTTCACTGCCTATTTCAAGAAGTTGTTTTAAAAACGCAGAAGAATACGTAGTGTAATTACACTCATCAAACGCAACAAACTTTTCCGTCAGAATAAATTCCTCTTCAATGGATGTATAATTCTTCCAATAGAGTTTCTTAAAGGATTCAACAGACATCTCTTCCATTTTACATTTCCTTTTTAGAAGATGAGGAATCAGCACCAGCACTCTTTTCAGAAGAATCAAGAATTTCCATGTAATCATTCAATGTTATTGGATCATAGGTGTATTTGACAAAAATAAGGCAATCTTCAAATTTATACAAGCCACACATATAATTATGAAAAACGGCCAGCCATTTATACTTTCGCATAATCTTATTTTTTAAAGTTACTGAATTGACATCGTCCTTGTTTACATCGCCATAGCCGCAATACTTTCGAATACTGTTCTGTAAAAATTTTTGGTGCTTGCTAAGGTTTTCGTGCACCTGCATTTTTGTATCAGACAATATCGCCATCTTGGATTTTTCATATTCGTCTGGAGAATTCTTTTTCAAATAATCCAGCGCCGTCAAATCACCATTTTTTAAAACGGGATATATTTTTTGTATTTCTGGAACAGACAAATAATTCAAGAAGGGCTTTTTATCTCCAACAGCTCCGAATACCAATGAATTAATCCACGCCATCATGCCTTCTTTTGTAATAATGCCATTCGGAAAAAGATTATTGATTAAGGCAGAACCCGCATAGTCTATTGAATCGTCAATAAGAATTCTAGAATATTCCCCCGTTTCCTCAAGTTTTACCGCATCAATCAAGGCGGAGCCCATGATCAACGTCTCATCTGAATACAACTTGCCCACCGAAACTCCTCCACGCAGAAGCAAACCATAATTAAACAGAATAATTCGTTGGAGTTCGGCAATTGTTTGAAGAAATGTCAGCAAACGAATTATTTCTAAAGGAGAATCAGTAACCCTTAGATACAGAGCCACATTATCTGAAAAAATTTTGTGATGGATTTTCATTTCAGGCAAATAATCCAGAGTCCTTGACGCATTTATTACCTGAGCAGTCCTTTGCGAGCAATCAATCATTCCTTTCAATTTATACAGGAAATCCAACGCAGCCTTTTCATCGCCTTCAAAATAGGACTTACAGCCTAAAACATCAAAATAGGCTACATAATAATTGTCAAATTCCATATTTATTCCTTCTTAAGTAAGGCGATGTAGCACTTTGGTGTTGAAGTAGCCCCAAGTGTTTAAAATTTTAAACAGAAGGCGTTTTTAATCGTCTTTTTAGCCCCGAAAAGCTATCGACTTATCCACAACACGAAAGTCCTACTTTCCCCCTGGGGGATGTCGTTCTCTATTCATTTGTTCACATTTCGACACACAGTCTTTCAACAGTCGTGGGCATTAGAAGGCGTTTGTGTGTTTGATTGGTCAATATATCATAAACAAACGAAAAAGGGGCTACAAGCCCCTTTTTGGTCGCAGGGCGACCATTCGCATAGATGGCGACAGAAAAAGCCCTTTGGGGCTATAATTGGAGAATGAACCACACGCAGTTATAAAATCGTGAATGGGTCAAAATGAAATTTTGACATTATGATACAAATACTTTTATTCTATAAAAGAAACTCTCTTAATTATTAATTAAAATTATTTGTATTCTTATGTCAAAAATCTGGGCGATTTTTGAGCATTTACGAGCCCTAAACTTACCATTGGGATAAAAGATAGAACGCCCTAAAAAATCCCCTTCTAGCGTGGTTTACTGCCCACAAAGTCCTATTTTGAACACCCCCCACACCCCCCAAGGCGAAAATAAAAACTTGGTTTGGATTTGTGCCATTTCTGGACTTACCATTTTCCCACTGCTCCCCCGAATGCCAAATAAGCCCACATAAGGAGCGTTATAAGGCGTTTTTCTTGTGGATGGCTAGATGTATGTCTTTCTGTATGGGAACGGGATCGCTTCTCGTTTCTGAATGTCTTTTACATTCTCGCAAAATACGGTATTGGAAAGATGTTCGAAGAACTTTCTGTTGGAATCAAGTTTCTTGCTCCATAACACGAAATTGAACCATAACAAGTAATTTCTCAAGTATTTGGTCGCCACGCCACGGAAGAATTTAAACCACATTTTCATGTTTGCGTGATAATTGTTTATTCGTTGGATGGAAAGGTCGCCCGATTTGGTGGAATAATCGTCCGATTTGAATTGAACCAGAGCTATCTTCATTTGGTTACACATTGGCACATACGACTTGTTTCTATCCGAACACATAATGGAACGCTGTTCTATATGTTTGTCGAATGTCTGGACAAGGTGTTTAATTCGACATTTACCCAAGTTCGTGGGGTTCGCTATCGCTTCATGGTTGTGGTCGATACCACAACAGACATTGACCATTTCGTTTAATGCTCTAGGCGTTTTCTCGGGGTGTTTGAGATAATAAGTCCTAAGTTCTGGAGCGGTCATCCCATAAAAACAAATGTGGTTCCAGACATTGCCTTTGAAAGAGAGATTGAACCCTGTTTCGTCGGCTTCTAGGATACCACCCAAAACGACCTTTTCATTGGGGATTGTCAAAGTATCAAGAAGTTTGTGTCGCCACCTGAACGAAGTTTTCGTGGTGAAACAACATTCAGAAGCCGTGTCCCTAATTGATTTTCTGAATGTAATGCTGTTTATAAGCTCGGAAATCTGTTCGGGGGTTAGATGGCTACGATAGAAAGCAGATTTAGCCGTAGAAACGAAAGTAGAGCCACAGTCACGGCATTTATAGCGTTGGTGCGTTCCAACAGAAAAGCGTTCTATAATGTTTCCGTCTTTGTCCTTTTTCGTGTGAACACGCCTAATCTTTCCATATTTGACAATGTTCAAACACCCACATTTTACACAGGCGTGTTCTTTCTCCATTCTGTTGGATTTCATTAAATCGTCAATGGAAGTGATGCCCATGTTAAGTTTCCTGACCAAAGTTTTTCTTTCGTCAGGGTTCAAATGACCGATTAATTGGTCGATCAATTCCAGGGGTTTTTGGTTCAGAATTTCCATAGAAAAATGGTCCTTTTTTATGGCGTTTTTATTGTTGTTTTGTAAGGATAAATTTACATTATTCACTGTATAAGGTCAATAGATTTTTGCCTTTGTTTACTGACAAATTAAATGTAAACTTTTCCGCCGTTTTCGCGGTGTCATGATGCCGATTTTGAGCTAAAAACGCCAATTTTCCCGAAAAATTTTACATAGAAATGTAAAGTTTTTGCTGACAAAATACACTGTTTTTTCTATATTTAACATCGTTAAAGGGAACGACAAAACGCCCCTGAAACTCAAATAAAAAGACGATTAAAACAACGATTTTCGGAGCTATAAAGACGGCTTAAAAACCGACACCTTAGCGAAGGAAATCATAAAGAAAGCGAGGTTATAAGCATGTTTGTAAACGATAAAAAATCCGAGATTTTGGCCTTCTAGCCACTTAATTTTTCCCGGAATTTAATCCCCAAACAAAAACGAATTTGGCAGAAATGCCAAAAATACGCCTTCACTTTTCGTGATGGCTATAGGGCGAATTTTGCCCAAAACCAAAAAAAACAAACCCTAAACAAAAAGGAAAAATCAATATGAAAAACAAGAAAAATAAAATCTGGAAGACCCCTGCCATTCGCAATAACACTGTGGTGGAACAGCTCAAAAAATACCCCATTTTGGATGCGAACTGGAAAATGTTCCATGATTATGTGAAAATGATGGCCGTGATGACTGTTCGTGGAGGAACAATCATTTGTGCCGATCCCAACGGAATCTACAGAACTTTCATTAACAATTAATATAAGGAGATATAAAAATGGATAAAATAAACCTCACATATACAGAAAAGAAGCTCATTCGCATGGCAAAGAAAGAAGCCCGAATTCGTGATTTCTACGATTATGAAGATGTAGAAATGAAGGATTTCGCTAAAAGATACGATGAAATTTACGATGCGGTATGCGATGCCCAGGACTCAACCTTTTTTAAACTTTGGCATTTCGTTTGCGGTGGAAGAAAAAAGGCTGACGAAATTCGCAAGTATTTCCTTTCTATCATCAGTAATGGTGACCTCAATTACATTCTTTTCAACAATTAAAAAAAAGGAGTAAAAAATGAAAAAGAACTTTAAGGAAACAAC
The DNA here is from genome assembly GCA_017642335.1 of Fibrobacter sp. Lineage (GTDB taxonomy): Bacteria > Fibrobacterota > Fibrobacteria > Fibrobacterales > Fibrobacteraceae > Fibrobacter. The sequence continues at coordinate 97,391 of JAGCPF010000025.1, read as the reverse complement.
CGAACTTCTCGAAACTTTAGAATTGTATTTCAATGAAAGAGAAACCGTAAATGATGAATTTATCATTGAAGTCTTTGCTATAGCGGGCTTAAATGTTGTGTTTACACAAACAACATTCAAGTTTGATTTTTGCGGGAAAAAGCACTCTATTCGTTTCAAGAACGGTATGGATGCTGACAAATGCCTTAAATCTATCGCAAAAAAAATCGACACATTTACTGCTAAAGAAACTTGTGATGCGTTAATGAAAGACAAAGATTTTATGAATGAAATTTTGTCGCTTGATACGCCAAACCCTAAGTTTTTCATTTAACAAAAAGGAGATATAAAATGAATAAAAAAACAGAATCTCAAATTCACGACTTCGCAAAGGAACTCGCACTTATCCTAGCAAGAAATAATTGCTACGAGCATTTGACTTGTGGTAAGTCAAAGGATATGGATGGAGAAAAATGCTTCATGATTGTTGGCGAAATGGATTTCCAGATAATGTCTTATGATAATGGCAGAACATGGACTGATGGCTGGAGTTGGGAATGTTTGCCTTCATACAAGAGCTTGTTTAGAACTCTTAAAATATATGACCTCCAACTGACCAAAACAAAATGTGAAAAGATGTGCGAAATCACAAACAGTATTTTAGACACAATCAAGGAACTTTAATTGTTTAACAATCAAAAAAAGGAATATAAAATGAACAAAATCAAAATAAGAAAAAAATTGAATAAATATGAAAAAGAAGTGGTAAAAAAAGCCGAAAGAAAAATTGAACTGAACAAAAAACTTGATAAGTTGGCTCGCAAAATGGAGAATGGCGAAGATTTTTCTAAAGAAAAGAAAGAATATGAAATGGCAAGAAAATTAGATGACATTGAAAAAGATTTCGAACAATCTACAAAGGAGTAAAAAATGGGAAAAAGAATGACCGAACAAGAAACCCTAGAAACCATCTTGAAATTTGGTATTTCTGAAAATGTCGGGGAAACAGAATTTGAGAAAATCAAATTGCTGGAAACCTTCATGAAAACAGCAAAAGACCCTGAAATCAAGAAACGAACCGAAGAAGAAATCAAAAAACTTCGTGAAAGCTTGGAGTTCAAACAATACGAAACTGAAAAGCGAATAACGGAATTGAACAAAGATTTCTAATTCATCAACACAAAAAAAAACAAGGCGTGTGAAACCCCATTTCTTTGGGGTTCCTTTTTTTTATAAATACAATATGAAGAAACAAGCATTAAAAGAATTGAACGAATATGTAAAAGAACAAACCAATCAGGAAATTCTAAAGCAAATCCTTGTCATTCTTTCGCAAATGAACGAAACAATAAAGCGAATTGAAAAAGCACTTGACGAACACACGAAATTTGCTAGAGGGGGCTTCTAATGGCTATGAACGGTTCTACAAAGGCGTATATAGACGAAAACGGTGTTTATCACCCAAGACAACCAAAGCCATGTATTCCAGAAAAGAATACACGAAAGAAAATTGATTTTATAAACTTCCTACTTGACAATATAACGGAACCAATTTTCACATATAGCGACAAGCGATTAAACGAAACTTTCGATATATCGGAAGAAGATGAAGGTCTTGATGTCGTGAAAATTACATTCGCCATTATGAACCACAGCCATGTAGGAACAGGCGTAAACAACAACTTTGAAACCTTCGGTCATCTCATTATGGATTATGTTCCTGAACGATTTAGGGACATTAAATTCAATCGACAGACTGATACAAAACATTATAGCACCGCATATCAGGAATCCGTAGAGCGTTTTCAGGAATGGATTTGTATGATGAAAGCGAAAATCGAAAACCACCTTTCCGAAGAGTATTATTTACAAGGTAGAATGAAAAACCTTGAAATTCTGAAAAGACGATACAAACAGAACTGGAGCGAATCAAAGACTGTCGATTTGAACGCTGAACAAAACTTCCGTATGGGTGGCGACTCAAAGATTGAATTAAAAATTACTGACGCATAGAGCCGTTATAAATAAAACATAATTATTTTGTTCTCTCTCCTAAATAAATGATTCCCCACATTGAATTTACTTCAGTGTGGGGTTTTTGATACATAATATAAAGGAGCGTTATGGAATACGAAATAAAACTTCTCCCACACCAAAAAGCCTTATATAAATCCACGAAAAACATTGCTGGTCTTGTGTGTGGTCGTGGTTCTCGGAAAAACAGTAATTCTTTCTTGGATTATCGTCTTTCATTTATTACAAGAAAAAAGAATACTTGCGTTTTCCCAAACATACAAGTCGCTTTCTCAAAATCTGTTTGACGAAATCCTTAAACGATTTGACGAGCTTAAAATAAAGCCCCTATACAATAAAGGGGCGATGACGATAGCCTATAATAAAGGAATTTGCTTTGGCTACAGTTATGAAAACTGCGAATCGTCAAGGGGTCTTACAGAAATAAATTTGCTGGTTCTTGACGAACTTTGTTTGGCTCCAGCAGACATTTTGGCGATTACAGCACCATGTTTGAGAGGAAACTTCACGCCCATTATAAGGTTCGGAACTTCACCACGACAAGGTTCTGTTTGGAACAAGTGGCTAATCGACAACATGGCGACATCGAACATCGAAGTGTTTACTGCGAAAATGAGCGACAACACTTTTCTTTCGAAGGAATCATTGGAACTTTCAATGAACGCCATCACAGACGAGAAAATGAGATTACAGGAAATCGAAGGTGAAATTCTTTCGGATTATGACGAGAGCTGTATTTTATACACGAACGATTTTCCAAAGTCATTCAATGACAACTCGGCTAATTATCCAATAAAAATCGGCATTGATGGTTCTGGTCAAGGTCGTGACAAGTCCGTTATCTGTATTCGAAAAGGAAATAGGATTATCAGCATTACGAAATACGAAAAGCTCGATCCGTTCGACTGTTCGACAGCAATAAAACTTATTCTCTTGAAAAACAAGTTCACGACTGACGATGTTTACGAAATAAACATAGACATGGGCTACGGTGAACGGCTATTATGCTGTTCTTAATAAAGAATACCCGAATGTGAACTTGGTTCCATTCGCATCGAAAGCGACCAATGAAGCATACGCAAACAAGAGAGCCGAAATGTATTTCAATCTGGCGAAGGCTGTGCGAAACGGCTTGTATATAGATGACCCAATGCTAATAGAAGAACTGACGAATACAAGGTTTATGCTGGACAAGAACGACAAATATATTTTGATGCCAAAAGCCGAATTGAAACTTATCTTGAATCGTTCCCCAGATACTGCGGATGCTCTCGCATTGACCTTTTGCGATGAAGACAGACTGTTTGAAAAAAGAATAAATAAGAAAGAAATCCGTCAATACATGCGTTCAATTTTGGGCGACCCAGAAGACTGATTTTCATAAATATAAACGAGGTGAAAAAATGGCAAAAGAATATAAGTCTTTCTTTAAGAATGTTGGTGGAAACGAAGGAAATAAATGTAAGTATCCTGCTAGATTGGATGTTTATGGGTGTGGGTGTTCCCACGACTGTAAATACTGCTACGCAAAATCCTTATTGAGTTTCAGAAAATTATGGAACCCTCAAGATCCTTCTGTTGCCGACATTAACAAAATCAAAAAGCAAATTGATAAAATCGCAAATGGCGAATGTGGAACAATAAAAGCCATTCGTTTGGGACGGAATGACCGATTGTTTTCAACCAATAGAAACGACACACAAGCTCACTTACGAAACAATCAAGTATCTAAACCAAAAAGAAGTTCCTTATTTGATTGTGACCAAAAGCGACTTGGTCGCAACGGACGAATACATGAACATCTTAAATAAGGACTTGGCTCACATTCAAATTACCGTGACCACAACGGACGATGATTTAAGCATGAGTTATGAAAAAGCAGTTGTTCCAAGTAGGCGTATAAAAGCCATCGAGAAATTACAGGAAAATGGTTTTGATATAGCGTTAAGATTAAGTCCATATATCCCTGAATTCGTGGACTTGTCTATCTTGAACAATGTCAAATGTGATAAAATCCAAGTAGAATTTTTAAGGGTTAATTCTTGGATAAAGAAGTGGTTTGACATTGATTACACGCCTTATGTCGTAAGTCAAAGTGGCTATTTACATAGAACATTAAACGACAAAAAAAATTTGATAAGCAAGATTACAGGTTTCAAAGAAGTTTCTGTATGCGAAGACGAAACGGTCGCTTACGATTATTGGAAAAACCATTTCAACCCAAATCCAGACGATTGCTGTAATTTGAGATTTTAACAAACCACAAAAACAGGTAATGTCCACCTGATTCCAAAGGACATAAGGGAGCTTTCTTAAATGAGCAATTTAGAGAAAATCACAGACGAAATCAAGGCAGAAACCACAACGGAAGACTTGAACGAAAGAACAACTGCGGAAACCACAACAGAAAACGAACGGTGACGAAATCGAGAAAACGGACAGTTCGCCAAAAGTAGATTTGAACACGATTTCAAAAGAAGACAAAATCAAACATTCGTTCAAACAGCAATTAAACAAACAGAAAAACAAGTATGAAACCCAACTTGCGGAACGAAACAGGGAATTTGAAGAATTAAAAAGCCGTTTGGAAAAATTGGAAAATCCAGAAAAATATAAGGAGAAATTCAGAAACGACTTTGAGAATGATGACAAATACATCGATTACTTGGTTCAGCAACGAATGGAAAAAATGTTTAAGGAAAAAGACGAAGAATCCAGAAAACAAAGAGCCATCGAAGCACAAAGCCGAGAACGAGCAAACAAAATCAGTGAGCGAATAAACAAATGTTTTGCTACTGACGAAGAAAAACAGGATTATTTGACAACAGTCCAACAGGCGTTCGACCAAGGACTTGAAGAACTTATAGACAAGGAAGAATATGTTTCTGAATACATCCAAAATTCAGAAAACGGCCCTCGTTTGCTCTATGAACTCGCCACAAATGCGGACTTGGTAAAAGCGGTCTTTTCACAAGCCGACCCAATGTCCCGAATTATGGAATTGAAACTTTATGAAAGGGAAATGGCGAAAAATAAAGTTCAAAAGAAAAATCCACCTGTCGTAAATCCAAACATGGTAATTGGAAAACCAGGGATTTCTACGAACAAGTCGAGCGACATTTTTTCTAATGACGCAGACCTAAAATCATTCATACGAAAAAGATAAAGGTCGTTTTATAAATACGATATGGACGCCCAAACAATAAAGCTAATTGTTTGGACTTCCAACAGTTTAAGGGGTTCTGGATTCAAAAACCACCTTCTTTTTCCATGCCCTTTAATGGCGAAAGGTCTATGGTGTAGCTGACCAAATGACCCACTGAAATGGACAGTGAATTTTTAGAAAATCATGATGAGTAAATCATTCACAAAAATTTAGAGGATTAAAAATGGAAAATAAATTCACAAACAACAAGAAAACAAAGATGGTTGCGGCTGTCGTAAGTGATAACATGGATTATGTGAAGAAATCCAAAAGTTATTTGCCCGAAAGCGAATTGAAAAACAAAAAGTATGGCAGAACTTACACCGTCTATATTCCCGATCCTGGCAAGGTGAAGGATGGTTTGGTTGCTGAACCCGATGCTATCGAAGAAGTAGAAATGTCCATCAAATTGGAAAACAAAAATACTTCTTGTGAAATTGACGCTTGGAATGAATTGACCGACATGGAAGATTTCAAGAAGGAAATCGCCATTCCACGAGGCACAAAACTCGCAAAGAGCGTACAGAAAGAAGTAATCGACTCAACTGTTTTCCAAGCCGTTCAAGCTACCGTAACATCAGCCGCAAATTTCGCTTCATTAAGTGATGTTTCTAACAAGCTAGAAGAAGTTGCTGTTGGTGGTGTAAAGGTCATGTTCAATACACCAACTGTAAACGGTAAAATCGCAGCCGCTGGCTTGTCTAATTTCATTCCTGATACAATCCAGAAAGACATTTACGGCAAAAATTATTTGCGGAGAATATGCTAACGCTTCCCAGATTTCTTTGGCAGGTCTTCCAATTGTAAAAGCTGGTGCTTCCGCATGTACAATTTCTGGAACCGCTATCAGTGGTGAAAATACATTAAGTGGAACTGTCGTTGGCTATGAGCCAATCACAGCCGTTACTTGTGCTGGTGGCAAGAAGGGCGAAGCATTTTCTGTTGCTGGCTTGAAGGTTGTCGATGTAAATGGTATGCCAACCGACCAAGATTATACTGTAATTCTAACAAGTGATGCCGACGCTAACAACAAGTGTTCTATCGCTCCAATCAGAGCTACATTGAACGCTACTGTAAGTGGTGTAAAGGTCGATAATGTAGGAAATCCAAACGCATGGTTTGACACAACCTTCAATGGTTTCTCTGCTACACCACTTTTGACATCTGGCTCTTCCTATTATGTTGGTGTTTGTCGTGAAGAAGACGCTTTAGCGTTTGACACTTACAAATTCTCCGACTTGCCAGGTTCAGAAAATTCTACTGAAACAGTCGATGGCGTTTCTGTTAAGATGAGCGAATATGGCGATGGATTGAACATGAAGTCCTTTGTTCGTTTGGACTGCCCATTTGCCGCTGGTGTTCCAGACGCTAGACGACAGGCTGTTCTCTATGTCAAGAAATAAAAGAAAGGTGTCACTCCTTTCACCTTGAAATGTTGGCGGGTTTATTCTCGCCAACATTTTTTTGTTTATGGTTTATAAATACAATGAGGTTACCAAATGATTTCAGTAAACGATTTAATTCAAAACGCTTTTTCAAGATGTGGACTTGTTGGCGATGGTCAAGCCGTAAACGGAATAAAAGCGAAAACAGGTGAAAACGAATTGAAAGACTTGATTTCAATTCTCAATACACAGGAATACATAGCGGACAATTTCAAGATTTTTGATGTAAGCGGTAAAAATGAAATCACAATCGGCAATTCAATCGACTTCGACATTCAGGTAAAAAATCCACCAAGCACGATTAAATCAGTTGGTCGAAAGAATGGCGACAGATTTATTCAGTTGGTGAAAACAAACATTGAATCAATCTTTAGCGAATCACGAAACCATCTTTCTACACAATACACTTACAATGTCTATTTCGATCCCAACGCTGTCAAATCAAAAACGATAAAGCCAAGTGTCATTCAATGCGAAACAAACGATGACCTTCCAGAAGCATCAAGTGATTTAATGCGGAAAAATCGCCTATATCTTGGATATAGACAAGGCGTATATTTGCCAACAGGTAGGACAGAACGCTTTTTCTTGGTTCTATTACTCATACAGCGACTTGGATTGGTGGCGAAATAGAAATCTTTATGATTTTGAATATGGCGTAATGAAAGGTTCAATCATTCTTGATTCTACCATAAGTTCCGCCTATAAGATTTGTTTCATTGACGATATAGACGAAATAGATTTATCCAGCACATTGAACCTTCAAGACATGTATAAATCGCTTCTCTTGACAGGATTGACTTATAGACTTGCGATTAGATACAAATTGAACGATTGGATTTCTGTTTTCAAAGAAGATTTCGAGGAACAGAAATCACTTATAAAAAGGATTAATTCGTCAAATAGACCTATCGTGTGGTCAAATATGGAAGGTTCTTTTCTTGAAAATTATTATAACGGAATAAATGGCGTAGGTTGGTAAATGTCAAAGGTTAGCGTTATTTCAAATTTGATTGGCGACCAAAACAAAGCCAAATTCCCTTCTACAATGGGTTCCGCATTGTCGATAAACATGTATCAGGAATCAAACGGAGAAGTGGTCTATCAAAAGTCCGTTCCACGGTATCAAATGGATTAAGCAACTTGAAAACACGAAAGAAGGGTGTCATGGTTCTTTCGTTTCTTCCACAGGGCTAGACACGAACAACAACGCCCCTGATGCGTTTTTCGTCATCCATTCAAAATTGTATAGAGTGGATTATAAGTGGGGCGTAGAGTGTCTAGGAAGCGTAAATACTGGGTCATACCCGACATTTGCGGAAACAGGTGGTGAACGACCACTTCTTTTAATTGCCGATGGTGTAAATCTTTTCTATTACAATCTCAAAGAAGGTGGTTCTCTCCATTACATAAATTTGCCCGACAGAATAAACGAACAGGGAGCAAAGATAAAGCCCACACATGTTCAAGTCGTTTCGGGTTCCATTATCGTAAACGATAGCGGTAGCGGTTATGCCTATTATTCCATACCATACCCACTTTCGCAAACGACACGACAAGTCTATAAAATCGTGAACGGAGAAGTCCAATATAAGCCCGACAACATTACGCCAGATACAGAAACAGTCCAAAGTGACCAATATGTATTTTTAGACGATTACGGAACGCCACTTTACAAGAATGGCGAATCAAATAGCGATGCCATAAGTGCCCTATATGCCATTGGTTCAAACCTGATTGTATTTGGACCGAAATCCATTGAGTTCTGGCAAAGGGGCGACGCGGAGCAATACCAAACTTGGGTTAGGACATCTTACACATTCAATAGAGAAGTTGGTTTAGACTCGCCCAAATCCGTGGCAAGCGTAAACAACAATGTTTGTTTCGTATCTAATGGAATGAACGCTGGAAGGGCTGTATTTGCGATTTCTGGAACAGAATTTCAAAAGATTTCAGAAACATGGCTTGATGAAATCTTGGATAATTCCGACACAGACAACGCCATAGGATTTGCTTACAGTCGCTCAAATCATGCGTTCTATGGTCTATACATTCCGAACGCACAAAACAAGAGAAGTCGAACTTTCGTCTATGATTTTTCCACGCACCAATGGGCAGAAAGGTCTTCTCGAAATTTTGAAACAGGTCGTGATTTGGCATGGAACTTGATTTATCCCGTTTGGTTCGACAATAGAACTGTATTTGGTCACATTGGCGATGGTGAGCTTGTTTATTTGGATGATAATTTCCACCGAGAAGAAGTAAACGAGAATGAAAGCGTTTCCCTTATTCGTAGAAGACAATCACCCGTAATTATGAACAATTACCAAAATTTCACCTTTGACGAATTGGGAGTAGAACTCAATACAGGATCAATAAACGATTACAGCGTAAATCCAAAGGTTCAGTTGGAAATTTCAGAAGATGGCGGTAATTCTTTTGGAAATACGGTTCTTGAAGAATGCGGAAAAACGGGACAGTATTTTTATCGTGTCCGTTTTCTCAACTTGGGTGTTCAAAGACTTTGTGTCGTTCGTTTGACATTTTCCGAAAACATGGATGTCACATTAACAAACGCAAGTATTCGTGTTTCTCCGTTGGGCTTTAGCATGTAGGGGGCATTATGAAGAATGGCGAAATAAACAACACCACACCGATAGAAAACATGCGAGAAATCCTTAACGGAGCGTATTCCGTCAATACTGTAAACGATTGGTCCGTCATTGTCATTGGTTCGAACTTGGAAATATGGGAACTGTTTTGCCCCAAAGAAGGTTCTTATTTGCTCCCATCAAGAGCCGACCAAACCTTGATAGCGAAAGTTTTTAACAACGATGGTTCGGTTTCTTGTATGGTCGTGAAAATTGGGCAAACCGCTATTTGCGTTTCCCAACCTTGTAAAATCGAAATACAGAAATTGAACACAAAAAATTCAGTCAATAACGAATAAAATTGGAGGATAATTTATGGGTGTCATGTCCACAATAGCGAACGCCCTTGGTTTCGGCAATGCCGACCAAGTGAACGATGCGAAAAAAGCCATAGCTCAAAACAGGGGTTTATGGCAGAACAATTATAACGAAAATCAAGATACATTGAACAAGTATCTTGACACAATTTCACAAGCACACGATGACACTTTGAAAAGCCAATACAATCAGGCTAAAACAGATTATGCGAACATCGGCACATACGACCCTTCAAAATTTCAATATGGGAAATCGGTCGAAGACTTCATGTCGCCGGCGATGGACATGAGAATTAAAGCGGCAAGTGACGCTATAACAAATTCACAGGCGAACGCTCGGAAATATGTTCAGTTCCGATTATCTAAACGCATTAAACGCAAAATCACAAGCTATGGCAAGTGAAGAATACGACAAGGCGTTTAACAGATACGCACAGGACAAAAGTCAAGCTTTACAGGAACAACAATTCAACGCAAACGAGAAACAAAACGCCTACAAATCAAAGAGCGACTTGTATAAAACCCTTATGAACCAATTAGGGAACGATTACAACACCGACACGACAAACTGGCTTAATGGTATGGGCGATTATTACGGTGGAATGATTAACGCAAACAACGCATACACAAACGGCATGGCGAATGTGAACACATCACTTGCTAATGCTTCATTATCCGAAAATAATGGTGTTGCCGATATGCTCAACTTCGCTCTAAACACATTCAATTCAGTAATGGCTGGATAAGGAGAAAATAAAATGCTAGGAAGTTGGAATTATTCATTAAACACATTGAACCCAGTTCAAACACAAAACCAAGTCAAATTTGACAATGGAGCTTTACAGAACCATCAACAATCAGGTGACGAAAGACAGGAAATGCTCAACAGCATTAGAACCATGTTGGATTATAACCCTGATTTGGATACATCGATGGCTGACGATGAAATTCCAGAATTTGATTCGGAAGAAGTCAAGAATGAAGTGGCGAAACAGTTGCTCAATGGCGAGGACTTGGAAAAACTCAAACCAAACGACAGTTCTACACACATAAATTTCGACCAAAGTTCACTTGACAACCACCGTCAAAATGGATTGAAGGGAACCATTAAACAAATGCTCATGAATATGGGCGGTGGCTTGATGGCATTATAAGGGGGCAATATGGCTTTGAATATAGAATGGCAGTTTCAAGACCCAATAGATTTTTCAAATGTTCTTTTAAAGAGCCTTGAAAACAAACAGAAAACCTATAACGATATAGCGAAAAACTTGGGCGAAGGGATTCGCAACACTCACGATTATTTGCTTGATAGGGAATTGGCAAATTTGATGGAAGGTCAAAACGGAACATCACAAGAGCTGAATGATACCGATTTAGAAAATCAAATCGCCATGAACAGGGCTAGACGAATAAAGAAAGACAACACGGCACAAATACAGTGGAATTGGCAAAAGAACCGTGAAGATGCCGAAAGACAGTTCCAACAGAACTTGAAAAACTCGAACGCAAGTCAAACACGAATGAAAGTCAATGGAGCCGCAAACGACATTAGACAAAAGCAAATTTCAATAGCGAACGACTTTAGGCAAATGACAGCGACCATCGACCCATTCCAAAGAAAGGCGTATGAAGACAAAATCTTGACTGATTTAGACCAAATGAACATGGCTTATGAAACATTGGCTAGGGCGTACACCCCTGAACAGTTGGCAAGTTTCGGACTTTCCGACATGAACGAATACACGAATAAGGTTAAAGAGGCTATCAAGAAAGGAAAATTCAGTGCTGACGCTGATTTCGCAAAGGTCGTGGAAATAGAAACAGAATATGAAAAACATGTTCGTTCAGGCGACTTGACAGACGAAATGAAAAGTTCAATGCTTACGCAGTTGGAACCTTTGATTCAGAACAATTCAAAAGAAGCATTCGCTCTCAAACAGAAAATTTTAGGTGGCGAAACTGAAAAAGAAACATTCACAAGGGAAACGAAAGCAAACGCACGCTCAAGAGCGATCGGTGCTGGCAACGAAAAGGCGGACGCAAACAAAATGTCATTGGATGAACTTTTAAGCAAATGGCCTTTGACCAAATACGAACAGAACGCACTTGAAAAGCAATACAGTCCAAAAACTCAAAATGACGATGCCACAAAATATAAGTCCATGAGCATTTCAGAAAAGAAACTTTGGAAAGCTCGAAACGAAAACAAGTTTAATTATTTGAGAAATAAGGGGTTAATCTAAAATGGCTACAAATAAGGAAAATCTAATTGATGAACTTGTTGGAACAGCCGTTCTTTATGAACCACAAAGCGATGAAGAAAAATACTTGATGGACATCGCCAAACAGTTGGAAAATCTGTCCGATTCAGAATTGGCGAAATTCATTGCTGTAAATAGAGAAGGTCTTTCGAAGTATTTACCGCATGATGCGACATTGTGGACTTTGGCAAATTCAAAAGAACCAAATTGGAAAGACAAGGACTTGGATTTGCCGGCTTTGTTCAACGACAAGGACATTCTCTATAAATGGAACAATCCAGACGAATATGGCGAAGAAAGAATTGCTGAAATCGCCAAGCAGAATGGGATCCCGCTTCCGACATTGAAAGCGGAACTTGAAAAACAGTCGCTCATTCAATCCAGAAAGGACAATATGTGGCCTGAATGGGCGTTTGGTCATAAAGTGATGAACCCAATCATGAACATGGTTCAAGAAGTTTTCACCCCTCGACTTTATGAAAAACGACTTCGTGAAGGTGTCAATGCCGACTTGTTCACAGACAAGAATGGCGATTTCGACCCAAGTCTTTTGCTTGATGTCGGTGAAAACGCCCTGTATGCTGTTCCATACGGAAAGGCCGCTGGGACAGCTATAAAACCAATCGGCACGATGTTAAGGGCGAATGGCAAAAAAGGTGCTGTTGCTCGTGGCTTAAATTTCGCCATCGAGAATGGGGCAAATCCTTTCATTATGGAAGGTTTGGACGCTCTCGCATACGATGACCCAGAAAACGATCGTTCGTCATTCAATCTTGGGGATGCCCTTCAAGGGGCAGGAACGAACATTGGAGCCCCAGTTTTATTAAAGGGTGTGCCAATGGCTATTTCACGATACAGAAGTGGCTCTGGACGCCCAGACCGTGGTTTACTCAAATGGCTTTATGAAATTGGCGAAGGTGGTGCCGATGATGTCATGGCGAAAATCAGGGCGAACAACAAACGATTTGACGAACTTCAAGAAAGGGCTTTGGCGTTCGGAAAAAGCGATTTGGATGAAGCCGAAAAGGCGTTTCTCAATTCATACCCACGAAACAAAATAAACGATGAAATCTTGGAACAGATTTTTGAACAACCAGGCAAATCATTCAAGGAAAAAGTCGGTAATTACCTGAACACATTATCCGAAAATGAAATGAAGGTTTTGAAACTTACAGATGGTAATGGAGAAAACGCAAAGAAGACAATCACCACGCAAACGACAGAAAATAAAGTTCCGCACGAAACAAGGGCTAGAGAATCCGCAGACGAAATTTTAACAGCTTTGGAAAACTCACCATATAAGGAACTTAACGACAAAGGATTAAAAACAAACAAGAAAATACTTCAAGAAAATTCTGCTAAATCATTTATCACGAATAAATACGGTGATTACGGTTATGAACAGGATAAAAATTCAAACATTCCCGGAATAGGCGTTCTTATAAACTTGATACAAGAAGCCAAACAAGAAAAGGCGGAAAAAGAAGCTAAAGAAGAAGCCATTAAGCGTTATAAAATCAAAATGATGTTGGGGGAATAGCATGGCGACAAGTAGCGAATACAGAAAACTTATAGAAGGTTTTTTGGGTGGTTTGCTTTTGGCGGCTGGTCGTGGAAATAGCAAGATTTCCAACATGCTACCGTCAAACAAAAAATCCGATTATACACATAGCCTTAATTTCTCTTACTCAAATCAGGGCTATGTTCCAAACAGTGTTTCCCAATGGCTCTATTTTGACAAAGCGAAACAATCACAAAACGCAAGCGGAAGAAATGCGAATGAACCACAAACGCAAACAGGAACTTCCGTTTCTTCAATGATAAATTCAAGTGGTGGAACAACACCAGCGAACAATGAAACGAAATGGGTGTTTGTAGCAAATCCAATGTGCTGTGAAAAATGCTTGGCGTTAAATGGTCATGTAGAAACATCGCCAACAGAACCGAAATTTTACGGTCATGTTCCAAATCGAGAAGGGCGTTATAACTGTAAATGTCATTGGTTAAGGTTAAAATAAAAAATGGTGCTTAATTAAAAAGCACCATTTTTTTTGAAATGTTTAAAACTTATTACATACAACTTATCGCCAGATTTGCCAGATTTCGCAACCTAATTTTTGCTCTGAAAATTATTTTAATTTGTCTGCTATTTTGGGGTTTACAAGTCAAGTCCTTAATGTAAATTTTTCCTTACAAACAAATGTTTGTTCAACCAACAGAAAGGAAAACATTATGGATTTTGAAAAATTAATCACTCCCGAAATCGTGAAAGCGATACACGAAACGCCTTACGCCAAATACGATGGCGTGCCGAATGACGAAAAGAAAGTTATCGCTCATTACTCGTTCATTAAGACATTTCCCCAAAAGAACATTATCGGCATTTCAAAATGCCATTGGTTCGTTCTGGAAGACGATGACTTTGACTCGCCTTCTGAAAATTACCACAACAATTTTGGAAAAGTTGTTTTTGGTGCTGTGGATTTGGGAATGGGTTTGGAACTTGGTTCGTTTTCTCTTGACGAACTGTTTGCCGTAAACGACAAAAACACCCGAGTCTATCGTGACGATTCCTTCGAACCATTGACAAAGACAATGGGCGAAATGATTAAAACCCTTGACATTGAATGGATGGTGTAAAATGGTGAAATATACCCTCGTTGGCGTGAATGGAAACGCCTTTGCCATTATGTCGTATGTGTGCGACGCTCTCAAAACAGAACGGGAAAACATGGAACTTGCCATTGACGAATATGAAACCATAAAGGCGGATTATCTGAAAGACGCAATGGCTGGCGATTATAACCATTTGCTTTGCGTGTCGTTCGATTTGATACAACGAATTAACCGCGACATTGGCTGTGAATTTTCTGACGATGACGAAATCGTTTTAACAAGCAAATCTAACCCCTAACCAAAAAGGAAAACTCAAAATGAAAAACTTCAAAATCACATTCACCATTGAAATGGCTGACGATGTAGCCCCCCTTACCATTGGTCGCATCGTTTCGCAAATCGAGTCGGTCGCCTATGGCGAGCTTGCGAAGGTTGGCGAATTCAACATGAATACTTCTTTTGGAACGATTGGAGCATCGATCCAAAAGATTTCCATTCCTGAACGCTCTCTGGAGAATTTCAAGAAAGAAACCGCCCCCAACATTGGTCCTGTTCCCCCTGTGGAACCCGAACGCAAGAAACGCCGTCGCCGTCGCACCAAGAAGGAAATTCTGGAGGGTAAAAAGTAATGGTCAAGATTGGCGACAAAATCAAAATCATTTCGATGAATGGCGAACCGCAATATGCTGGAAAAATTGGCGTTGTCGAACACATTGATGACGCTGGGCAAATTCACGGCACTTGGGGTGGATGTGCCATCATTCCCAATGTGGACGAATACGAAATCATAACCAACAACAAGGAGCAGAAAAATGCCTAAAAGAAAAGAAACCGAAAATTCTGTAATGTTCGACTGTCTTGTGGTCACGCATGTGGAAGTCTTCCCATTTGTCCAAGGCCCCTCTATGGGTCATCTCAAGGGGTTGGCGACTGTCGTTCTCAATGACCAACTTCTCGTTCGTGGTCTTCGTATCAACGAAGGCGAAAATGGTCTTTTCGTGGGTTATCCATGCGACCCCTTTTATAAGGGCGAGGATTTTCGCCACATGGTCAATCCAATGACACGCCAGCTTCGTGAACACATCGAAACTTGCGTTTTGGAGAAATACCAGGCCGTAATCACCAAATAGACGGATAATCCAACCAACACACCAAACCGTAGCCAATGGCTACGGTTTTTTCGTCAGTATTTCGTTTCTAAGGGCTTTTTCTTGTTTCGTGGTGGATTATCCACCATTTCCCCAAAATGGCTCCTTGGACGCTCTACTGACCAGCTCTGGGTCTATACATACATCATCGAATGTTTATTTGGATGTGAGGTGAAAGAATGAAATCCAGAAAAAAAGGTCGTGGCGTTTTGATCCCAAGAAAGTCGGTTGGTTATGTGAAACTCCCAACAGTCGAACGAATAGACGAAATCCTTAAAAGCGATTACGAAAACCATGTGGAACTGACCATATTTGCGACCGAATTTGTGAATTGGTTTACCGCAAAATATGGGTGTTCCGTGGTTTCTGCCTACAGAATGATGAACCAGCTCGAAAATGTCTATGATTATCGCTTTATCAGGTGGTTCAATGGGTAAAAAGGGCGTTTTAAGGGCGTTTTTGGACTCATTTGACGAAATGGTTGGAAATGGGCGAAAATGCCTTCTAGGGGGCTAAAAAATGTCAAAAACACCCCTATATATTGTGGTTTATTTCTTTAAAAACCACAATATATAGAAATTCTGTTGCTTAAATCGAAACAAAATTTTAGCCGAAAACCCTTGACAAACCAAAATAATAAGCTATATTTGTAAAGTTCTATAAACAATATGGCGAAATTGAAGAATTTTCGGCAGAAAATTCATAAATACCATAGAGAACAAACGCCATCCCCGAAGGGGTAAGCACAAACAATCACAAAAAAATCCGTTCTTTTTTAGGGTTCCAGAAATCCATTCTTTTGGATGGCTCGATCCTGATTTAGGACATTATTTAGGAGAAAGAAAACATGAAAAAAATGCGGTAAATCCGTTAAGGTTTCTTGTCGAAGACGAGAAACGAACATCTTGGAAAATGGCAAAATTCGCCCCAAGAAGAACTGTGAAATTGAATTTGGAACATTGTTCCAACAAACAGAAGAACTCGGCACGAAATTGCTCCCTTTGAATCTACATTCAACAATGAGCAAAGCGGTGTTTCTTCTATCCAATTACAACGCAGTTAATTTTGACATAACGATACAAAAAAGATTTAATAATAAATTAAATCCTTCTAAATTATCAAATAAAGATGTTTGTATCACAAAGTCAAAAACTCCTGACGGAGTTTCCGACCAATCACACGAAGTCTTAACTTCCCATACAGAATTATCGGAGCAAATAAAAACATTTTGCCGTGGTCGATTTATCGACACGCAGTGTTTTCCTGCTATCAAAATTCCATCAAATGAAGATTTCCGTTTACGATGGCACTTGAATTATGCCTATAATTCCGCTTTCGTTAATTGGTTCAATCTTCAGGAAATCTTGAAGCATTTCGCTCCCGATTATCCAGAAATGGAATTAGAGAACAAGGATGTCATAGCGACCATAAAAAAACACATGGCGTTAATGGCTCCACGAAGTGGAAAGTATATAGACGGAATAATCCAATACACATATACAGAAAAATTCTTTAATGAGTCTTTGCTGTTATTTAAGAAAGCGTATAAGGATTTGAATGTATTAAAAGGTTGGATGTTGGTCAAGCAACGCTGTTGTCACAATTTCGATGACGATAAAAAACCGAAAATCAAAATACGCATTTATGGAAAACAAGGTCGTGAACGAATTTACGAAAAAGTAAAGTCGTGGGATGGCGTTTATTCTCTTGAAATTCCATTTGAATTAAAAGAGAAATTATATAAATGGTATGCGACAGAAAAACGCAAATGCGTAAAAGAATTAAAGGCTAAATTATCACCTTATTTTGTGACACGGTAAAGGGTGGACGGCTCCCGATGTTCTATCGAGCGACCCTGAAAATAGGGTTGGCTTACAGAACTTATTTGAATCGTTATCCCAACAAGTAAAAAGAAAGAATGTTCAAAAGATAGACGCAAAAGCCCTTGACGAAATCAAGGGCGAAGTAAACGCATATCTTGACGAATTTATAAAGTGTGTTGGCGACCAATCGGAAGCCATCGCATTCATAGAGAAACACAATAAAAATAAAGGAGTGAAATAAAAATGAATAATACAATTCAATACGATGTAAAAGACTGTAGATGGCTCAATGTATGGGCGAAAGATTATAACGGCTACACATACATTTTCTTTTCGTGTCGTGACTTAAATTCAAAGTATTCTATGCGGTGATACTTGGGGGAATGACGGAAAGGCGAAAGGTCTGGAAGCCAAATTTCAAGAAATCACAAATAGATGTAGCAATTCAAGCAACCCCAAAGCACGATGCGTAAATCTAAAAGACTTCGATTTCATAGACAACATTCTTTGTTCCGATGAAAACGAATGTAAGTCTTTCCACCGTCTTTTGAATGTAATTTTCAAAAGATTTTATGTGAATGACTTTGGCGGGCCATGTTTGAAGAACTGTAAACGCTCTCAAATAATCCCATTGTTCAAGTATATCCTTCAGCAAATGAGAAATAGAATTTTTGACATTATAGACATTATGGAGCATGTAGAAAAAATGTTCTGTGATGCGTCCAATGTCTATCCTGGTCAAGTCTATGTTATCGACAACATTCAAACAATTAAAGTTGGTGCGTCACACGATGCCGTTCAGCGTTTCAAGAATCTAAAAGCCAATGGCGAAATTTTCTCAAACGCAAAGCTGGTCGTGTATTATGATGTCTATGACCAAAACGGATTTGAAGCAAAAGCCCAAGCCATTTTGAACAAGTATAAAGCACAAAATCCAATGAAAGTTCAAGGCAGAAATCCACAATGGCGGTTTTCTGGATGAACATTTCAGTTGCTCATGGCTTTTTGCTTATGGAGAAATAGAAAAACATCTTGGATTTCAATATAGGCTACGAACGATATAAAACGAAAACAGGGCGAATTAATCGCCCTGTTTTTTAATACACATATTCAAGGTTTGCGTCATGAATGTCTGTCATAATTTTTTCAAGTTTATCTTTTAAAAGATAAAAATTAATCCTATTCCATAAAACTGCGTCATCTATTTTCTTTTTTACAACATCTAATTCGGCATCAATTTTTTCCCAAATAAAAGGAACGCCTCTTAAATCATTAGGTAATTCTGATTGTAACTTGTGTATGCTTTTGACACTTCTATCTTGACGGCCCAATGTTGAATCAATCAAATCTGTTAAATCATTATAAGCAGAGATTAAAGCATCGCTCAATGCGGAATTTTTTGATGGGTCTGTATTTTTTGAGGGATTATGAATGTTTTCATCGATAAATGATTTAATTTTATCAAATTTGTCTAAAATTTTTTCAATGTCATCCCGACATTGATTTTGCGATTCGTTAAGTCCATTTGGTTGTGACTTGTTGAAATTGTTCCCAAATACTTGTTGAAGTGACATTTTTCGTTCCTAAAATAAAAGTGGTTATTACTTTGCGATAAATTCGGTGTTAAACCATTTTCTAAAATCATCCAACTTCCCGAAAATGGTTTTGAGTTCTTCCATAGATTTGGAATTTATGAACTTGTATAATCTGTCTTGATTAAGCCCTGAAATGAAGTCCATGTCGGAACTTAAATCCGTAAGTTTGTCGAGCAAAGTGGTTACAGCCTCCAAATGCTCGACATCCTTTATTCGGCCTGACATTAAATCTTTAATGTCTTCTTGGGCGTTTTCCAAGAAGTCCATTTGTTTTAATTTCTCAAATTCGTCTTCGGTCATTTCTTAAATGAGAATAAAAATGTTTAAAATGTCAGACAATGTTTTTTTTTCTTATCAAATATAAGTTATATTGCTTATAAAATCAAAAAAAAGGAAGAAAAAATGAGTATAGACCTTATTCCGACTTTTTATAAAGAAGCACGCATGTGTAATTTTGATGTCTTTGGCGTAATAGACAAAAATGATGTCATCCACACCTTGGGGTCTGACTCAAAAATTATTGGCAGAATTTTTGAAATGATGATTCAGCCGATTTTGGAAAAAATCGCAAAAGACAATGGATGTATTATTGAAACGCCTGAATCACAAACTGTTTACCCAGATTTTGTGATGATGAAAAACAAGTATTCAAACGAAAAAATAGCAATAGATGTCAAAACGACCTATGTTGAAGGTGAAAGTAAGATTGGCTTTACATTAGGGTCTTTCGCTTCATACATGAGAAACAATACAAAAAACATTGCTTACAAATACACCGATTACATTAAACATTATGTCATAGGTTTTGTTTACGAAAGAAATTCTGCTGCCCAACAAAGTGAAGCGTATCCTTTTGAAAAAAGGAGCGAAATAAAACTTCCATTTAAGAATGTTAGATACTTCATTCAAGAAAAATATAAAATAGCAGGTGACAAACCTGGGTCTGGTAATACAGAAAATATAGGCTCAATAAAAACCAATAACTTTTCGGATTTCGTTAATGGCAACGGTCCTTTCTCAATTCTGGGTCATGAAATATACGACATTTATTGGAAGAATTACCCGAAATACCGTTCGGAAATTCAAGAATATAATTCATTATCTGAATTTCTTACATGGCTACCAAAACAAGCAAAACCAGAACTTTTATACGATTACGACTTTGATGAAGTGTTAAGAAGAATTGCGGCTTATAAAACAAGGTGATTATATTCTTTTGACAGCAAGAACTTCTATCATGGGGTGACGATTCGATTCCTTTGCTCCAATATGATAGAAGTGTTCTTGTTCCAACCAAGTAAAATCACTCCATTTGTCTTTTAAGTGGTCGTTAAAACGAAACTCGTTTTCTTTCCACATTGACAAGCAAACATTAGCCTCTGTTGAATGAGCCAAATCAGCCAATTCATCCGCTTCGGATTGAGGCCATTCACCGACATAGGATGTATCTCTACCTATATACGGAGGGTCTAAATAAACATAATCTTTCTGCGTTGCTTTTTTTATTGTGGTTTGCCAATCGCAGTTTGAAAATTCCCAATCTTTGTCTTTTATTATTTCAGACACTTTCGCGACTTGATTACAAATTTTTGTTACATACGCTTTAGCGAATCTATCGGGTTTTCTACAGAAAGGCACATTAAATTCACCCTTTCTATTGAAACGAATCATTCCATTAAAGTCGCTTCTGTTTAGAAATAGAAAGTATAAGGGATCCTTGTTTTGGTTAAATTCGTTTCGCACCTCTTTCCAATAATCAGCCCCGCCTTTAGACAATCTTTCGCCGTGGTATTCTAAAAAATCCCTAACAACAACAGGAGTTATTTCGCCCTGTTGAATGCCCCTGTAAAGAGCTATGATATAGCTGTTTTTGTCGGAAACAATCGCTTTTTTGGGAGCTACATTAAACAAAACAACTCCAGAGCCCAAAAAAGGTTCTATCCATGTTCCTTCGGGATCCATTTTAACGGTTTGCTTTATAAAAGGAACAATTTTGGTTTTTATTCCCTGACATTTGATTGGCGGAACAATAACAGTGTCCATCTTATCCTCTTTTTACTTTCAGACCAAAAATAGAAAAGAGCTTCCGTCATTTACTGACATTTTTCGTTAATGCGACATTTTTTTTGTAAAATCCAATTTCCAAGACACTGTTGAACCGATGGTCTGGGTCTTACCCCTTACCAAAGAAGGCGAATACAAGCTATATTGAACAAAAACAAGCCGTTACGAGGTTTTTATGCCCAAACAAGATTTATCCGTTTTTGAAAACAAGAAGTTCCTAGAATCTCGTTTGAAATATACCACCCTCAATTATCGCCCCACGACCCAGGGAGTTATCTATACAGAAAAGTTCTTGAATACAAATTCAAAGATAAATTCAAGGACGATTTTCTTGAATTGGTTTATGTCACTTTGGCGGCTTGGAATATGAACTCACGAGGGGCGAAGTTAATGGACTTTCCAACATTCGTCAAATCAATAAAAGAACATCAAGCCGATTTTGAAAAATTGAAGAATGGGAAAATTGAAAATTTGGAAAAATTCAAGGACACTCTTGAAAAATTATTCTTTGGACTTAAACTTGTCGCAACCAATAAACCGCCACTTGTCACATTTTCAAAGACACTTCATTTTATTCTTCCCGAATTAATCGCACCCATTGACCGTAGATATACAATTCGGTTCTTTTATGGAACCAGCGACAACAAATGTTTCAAATCCAAAGAAGCACAATTTGAAACATTCTGGAAAATTGAAACCGCTTTTTCAAAGTTCGCACAAACAAAAGACCTTTCTAAATACATAGACGATTATTGGAACAGAAGTGTCCCGAAAATTCTGGATAATGCTGTCATCGGTAAAATTTCATACGACCGTGACCATCAATAACAGATTTCAAAACAAAGCCTCTCATAAATAGAATGTAAATACCCTATATAATGGGGGTTATATTCTATGAGGTTTTGAATGATTGATGAAGCGTTATTGAAAGAATTTAAGGACTTTGAAAACCGTTCCCACGATTATTTCAGCGATTTCTACGACAGAATAAAAGACGATAGGCTATTTCTTGGCGGTTCACATTTTGATGAAACCGACAATAAGCGTTTTGGTAAATCACGCCTTAAAATGCCTGTGGATGTTATATCAAACACCATTAGAGCCATCGTCAATCAGTATTCGTCAGCACCTTATTCTTGGCTCACGACTGACGAAGCATTGAATGATTTATCCAACAGATTTTTAAACACCACCGCCGTCAAAGCATCCATATATCAGGCTTTGCGAAATTCTACACGGCTATGGTTTGGGCTTTCTTAATCTATCCATAGATTACGACAAAGACGGAAATGCTGTTCCCGTTCTTTATTCCATTCCCGATGTGACGAAAGTCTATTACGACCCCGATTCAATCGAGATCGATGGCTCTGACGCAAATCAAGCCATAATCATAGACATAAAATCAAAGGCGTGGATTAAGAAAACCTATGGTGAAAATTTCGTGACAGAAAAGGGTGACAAACCCCTGATTGACATTTCTGAAAGTTATGACGAACAATCCATGCCATTAATCACTTATTATGTCAGGTCAAATGGTGGCGTGACCGTTTACAAGCTATTGAACAAGGATTTGTTAGAAGACCCGATAACGCTAAACATCGATAGATTACCAATCATCCCCGTATATGGCGAAGAGATTTTTGTAGATGACAAGTTAAGCCATCGTGGTATTGTTTCCCAATCAAAACCCATTCAAAAACTTATAGATTACAGCTATTCGCAATTATGCGAACGCTTGGCGAAATCTCCAAAGAACGCCTTAATTATCACGAAAGAAGCATTAGAAGGAAATGATGAGTATTACAAGAACTTTGACAAGTCTATAAATCAGGTTCTTCCATATAACAAATACGATGACAGAAAAGACAAAAACGAACCGCCTACACGCATAGACATGACGATTCAATACAACGACTTGACAACAGTTCTTCAAAATTCTCTCGCCATGCTCCAATCAATTACAGGCGTGGAGTCTATCGGAATACCCGACCAAAAAGTGGAAATGACCGCAACGGAAGCTCTTCTCAATGCGAAAACATACACGAACAATGTCCGCAATTATTTCGACAATCTAAAAGAATCGTTTAAGTCCGCTGGTCACATTTTCTTTCAGTTGCTTGGCTACGATGTAGAAGTTTCCGTGGAACAGGGTCCCGAAGACCAAATGGAACGACAAGTGGCTAGAGCCGAATTAATTCAGTTGGCTCAACTTGTTCCAGACGATAAGCGAATGGATTTGGTTGGGGCTATTACAGCCACATTAGATGACAACCAATTTATAAGGCGATTTAATCAAGCTGTTTTCGGTGGTGTTTCTCCAGAAGTTATGCGATTACAGCAACAACTTCAACAACAGCAATTACAGTTCCAAAATCAAATACAACAAATGGCACAAGCCTATCAGGAACTCAAGAATCAAAACCAGCAACTCAATGTTCAGTTGGTCGCTATGGAACAAAACAACAGAAACGCCCTTGTTGTCGCTCAAATGGATAACCAGACAGAATTACAGAAAGAAGCCATGAGACTTCAAGCTCAATCCGAAAATCAAGATGCCGAAAGAGCGACAGAACTTCAAAAAGAAGCGTTTAGACAGAATAACGAAAACGCCCGATTGGTCGCAAAGATAGAACAGAAAAACAATGAACAAATTATAAATCAGTTGGGGGCTTAAAATGTTTGCTTTCGATAAAGACCAAAGATTAGATGTGAACGGAAAACCATTATACGGTAGAATTTCGTTCTATCAAAAAGACACCAATCAACTTGATGAAATTTTTGTCTATGACGAAAACGACCAACTTGTGCTTTGCGAAAATCCCGTATATACAGACATAAATGGTTTTCTGGAATACGATGTAATTCTTGATGACAAGATTTATTCAGTCCATCAAGAAAAGTATCTGGGCGATTATAGCGACCCCAAAACGGATACACGCCCCCAAATGTGGCAAGACGATAGAACCTATTATACAGGGATTGAGCTTTCAAATGGGAACCATGATTCGATTATTTACGGCTATGAATCAATAGCGGACGCAGATACTTCTTTGGGAACGATTACTGTCGTGGGCTACCATACAAACGATGACTGTGGAGCCAGAACTTATGTTTGGGATGAAAATTCAAATGATGTCATAGATAACGGACAAGTATTCGGCTCACGACTTCAATCAGGTGGGCGTTGGCTCCTTGTAAATTCGCTCCCATATATTCCATCAGAGTATTATGGCGTTTACGAAGGACATTTAGAAAATATGTCCGCTTTGTTTGGTGCGTCATACGAATACGGAACCGACAATAGGATTATTTCACCCAGAGTAATAAAAATGAAAAGGGGAAATTACAACATCCAGACGAATTATTCCACAAGCAGAACTTTGCTTTTGGAAGACCAAGTGGATTTCGGTTCCGCACACACGATAACATGTAAGAACATTCAGTTCGCTGGTGCTAGAAATACAAAGCCAATAGGAAACTTCCATTTTATTGGGGGCTATGTAGAAGTCGATTCTCTTATTTTCTATGACCTTTTCCAAATGCTCACATCTGGAGCAAAGACAATCCATGTTTATAACAAGTTGGTCACGCAAACGAACGCAAAGACTGCGAACATCACTTGTTCAAATATGACTTTCATTGGTCACGGACAAATAGAATACACAAACCACGCTTACCATATAACATTTGATGGATGTCATTTTATAGGCGACCACTTCTTGTCTCCTGGTTATACATTCTATCAAAGAAATATGGTCATTTCCGACAAGCCCTTTTTTCGGTTCTTTTGACCATACAGGCGTAGATATAACGAACTGTTCTTTGGATATAGACAATTTTGAAAGCGTAGATACTTTCGTTTTGACAGCTCGTTCGTGTGGTTTCACCACGATCGATTTACATGGGCGTAGCATGTTTTCAAGACCCGAGGTTTCAACATTACTTGTTGGAAGTGGTTTAACTTATATGAACGGTTCTTTAGGAAACATCGCTGTTCCTGAAAACACATACTTCAATAACTGTAAAATCGACAAGGTTAGATTAACAGGAGCGACAGAAGTTGGTTTCGTAAGTTGTAAAATAGGAACATTCATTCACGAAACACAAAATACAGTCATTACGCTTGTAAATTCGTGGGTGGCAGATTTCCAACATAACAAGAATTTAAACTGTGTAATGGGAGCGACGCAAACTGTATTCCATTCGTCAATCGGTAGCGGACTTACACAAGGTGCTGTTGGCGACAACTCAAACCCATTTGTAGGTGGATTGACGCTTTTAGATTGTGCCGTTTATGGTGACATCGTAATAAGAGGGGCGTTAAACATAGAACGAACAGAAGTTAGGGGTTCTGTTTGGACTCAAGATTTCGTATATAATGGAGATAATTTTATTAGCAGTTCTATGAAGGACTGTGTGATTTCTGGTAGGCATTTATTACAACATTACCAACCATATAGAACAGGCGTAAAAACGGCTTGCGTGTGGATTAACAACACCTTCAGCAATACAGAAAAGAATCCAATCTATCCCGAATCATGGTCAGACCCACTTGGAGAAGGAAAATTCACACGACAAGACTGTACGACCTTATATCTTGACCCATACCCAGCACACCACACTTGGATTTATAAGGGGAATAAAGGCCCAATGGTTATTTCAGAATACCCAAAGGGAAATTATACAATTCTTTCAAACATTGCTGACAATCATAACATACACGGTTACGCAACGATTGAGGAAATTCCTTATGTAGCCCCAGGTCATTCTATCAAGTCTGTAAATGGTGACGATTACGAACGAATGGAACACGAAGACATGTATATGAACGATTTGAAAGTATGGTTGCGTTTTTATAGGGAAACTTATTGGACGGGGCACCACGAAACACGACACGCACCCGATTTGATTGGAAATGTTGGAGTCTATCATGAATTTGCTACAAACAAGGCGTATAATTTTGATGGTGGCTATTCGTGGACTTGTCGCCCACGAAAAACAACTGGGTTCTGGGAAAATTCTTCCGAAGCATATTTCAGAATGATGTTTGATATAGACTCCCCAAATCACGATTGGGGAAACATGGAAGAAATCGGAAGTCTAGATGTCATTCCATATTATAGCGTAAAATATGTTTAATTTGAGGTTTGAAAAATGATACAGTTATTATTTGACCCGAACATTCAATTCATGTTGAAGAATGGAACAATAAACACAGCACGGAATCTTGAATGTTTACCACGATAGCGACACGAACGGAAAGTATCCTGTTCAAACATTCAAGGATCCCGACGGTTCTACATTAAACCCCAAAGACATAATTTTAGACAACAATGGAAGGGCTGTCGTCTATGTCAATAACGATTACCGATATAGATTGGAAGTTTTCGACAAGGACAAAAATCTTTTATGGACGACTGACAACATTCAGCCTTCAAACGGTGTGGCGATTGAAGGAACTTATGTTTTATCCATAAGGGGTGACGAATATATTTCAGTAAATTCTGAAACAGTTGGTCAATGTGTCAATTATGACTTGTCTTTGTCACCAACGGCAAAGGGGGCTATAGATGGCTTCTACGATTCCGTAAGTGGCAACGAAGCCCTTTATAATGCCATTCAAACAGAAATTCAGAATAGAAGCGACAACGACAACCAAATTTATAATACGCTCAATGCTTCTATAACAAATGTTCAGGGTTCTTTGATTTCTGAAACAATGAACCGACAAATGGCAGACAATGAACTGAGAACGCAAATAGCAGCCGCCAAAACAGAAGTGAAGAATACAGATGGCACCATAAGCGTTCAGGAAGCCACAGCGTCTGATGGTCATACAATCTATACCATCGCTGGCATTGGGCAAGCACCGAATGTTTCTGTTCAATCTAGCGACCAATCTATAACCGTAACGGAAACGACACAAGTCGATAGCAAAATTTTTGACTTGTCTATAGCTTCACAATCAAACGAATACGGCAAATTTTATTCAAACAATGGGGCAACATGGACGAAAGTTTCTGGAAACATAAATGTTTCTAATTCAAACATAGCCCTAAGACAAGGTGGAGTTTACCATATTACGGCAATAGCCACACTTTCAAATTCTGTTGCTACCGAAGATTATTACAACTTTGACATTTACACAGGCGATTCATTACATACAGTTTCTCATGTGGACTGTTCAATCGTTGGAACTCACATTTATGAATTAAGTTGGGATCAAAACGCACCAGCAACTTTTATAACAAGTGTTAATTTACCAAGTCAAAATTTCACTTTAACTTCTTTATTCTTCTACATTCACAGGGTCGATAAACAAGTTGGTGGTGGTGGCGGTTCTTCAAATAACGACAAGGTTGCTGTGGACTCAGGTTCTACGGCTGGCTATTTGGAAGATGTTTTAAAAGCGACAGAAAATTCAGACATTCAAATAAGCAAATCCAATGGAAAACTTTATCTTGATGTTTTGACACCCGACACATCCGACCCTAAACTTTCCGTTTCTACCATTGACCTTGTGGACTCGGCAAACGATGGAACAAATCCTTGGAATGTTCACGATGTCACCCCTGGAAATACAGATAACCATAACTGCTACATATACAAACGATTGGCGGACGCTAAAGGTCAAGTGACCAAAGTCGATTTTGCCGTTGGAACAGTCCAATTATACGGCTGTATTCAAATTGGAATTTTCGATTTGAACGGAAATAAACTTGGTGAAACCGCATATACGAATTTGACACAAGGTTCAAATCGTCATTACACACTTCCACTTATAGAAACAAGCGAGGGTTCTCTTTATCTACAAAGAAACACCTTGTATTATGTGGAAGTCGTATATAAGGGGCTTGAAATCATTGGGCAAACACATACAGCATATTATTTGTTCGATTACACGATGGCTTATAACCGTTATGGCTATTGTGGTGAAGGTCGTTTGTATGACCCAACTGATATGTCATTCAATAACGCAGCAAACATTCTTTATTTCCTTCAATTTTCTGGAGATTAAATCATGTCCAAAATAAATAAGGTTCTATACAACATTTCACAGTCTTTAAACGACAACGAAAAACTTCAAGCGAGAACGAACATCGGAGCACACGCCACAGACGATTTTAATACTTATGCTTCCAATACAGCCGCAACGCTCATAAACTTACAAAGGACAATGAACTCAAAACAAGACATTTTAACAGCACGGAAATAACATTACAATTTCAAACAATGTAATTTCAGCAAATGTTCCTTCAGCATCAAATGATGTCGGTGTTTATGAATGTTATGTGACAAGG
Organism: Fibrobacter sp.; assembly: GCA_017642335.1. Taxonomy (GTDB): domain Bacteria; phylum Fibrobacterota; class Fibrobacteria; order Fibrobacterales; family Fibrobacteraceae; genus Fibrobacter. The sequence continues at coordinate 68,949 of JAGCPF010000025.1, read as the reverse complement.
GTGCTTGACGGAACAGATACAGAACTGTGGAATCCAAAACAATTAAGCGTTAATGATTTTACTTTGACCCACATTTACACGAACTGTACACAATCTACTTGCCCTGTAAGGATAGATTATAATTCGTCCGAAGACGCTCGTTTGAGAGTTTCTTTAAACGCCAGCTTAAATTCCATCGTTTGTTCTTCCATCGTGTTCGTGAGCAATAACGCAAACTTCGCCAATGAACTTGCGTGTTGGGGTTATGACAGTTCAAGATGCCAAATTGTTGCTGGAATGAACAGAATGTGGCATTTACAACACAACGACCTTCTAGACCAGAACGGCGTTCGCTCTCTTACAAGCTCACTCAAACAGGGAACTTTGACAATCTCGTTTACATTCTCATTCAATGTATAGAAGGTTAATATGGAAGAAATCGTAAGCACCCTTTTAAATTCAAGTAATGCTATTTCTGTAATATGCGGAACTGTGGTTTATTTGATTATCCACATTCAAAGAAAGAACACTCGGAACGCATAGGGACAACGAATACAACCAATTAAAGACGGAATGTGCTTTGCTCAAACAAAGAATAAAATCCATAGAAGACCAAACGCAAACATTGACCAATAAACTTGATGAAATCGTTTCGGGAATAAATGCGTTAAATGTCAATGTAGCGAAACTTACAGAAAGAATGAACATGAAATAAACCGCACAATCGCTTAAAACAAAAACGACTTCAAAACCACCAAAAAGCGTTTCACCATTCCAAACGACAAAACCCCATTAAATCGACATTCCAGAAAAACAGAACCTAACGACCAATCAAAGACAAGGATCGATTTTGGTGTGTGTGGTTTCTGTTTGGGTGATTGTTTGGAGCATTTCGGAAAACCACAAACACTTATATAAAATGTGGCGAATCCCCTTGGCGATGTAGCACTTTGGTGTTGAAGTAGCCCCAAGTGTTTAAAATTTTAAACAGAAGGCGTTTTTAATCGTCTTTTTAGCCCCGAAAAGCTATCGACTTATCCACAACACGAAAGTCCTACTTTCCCTTAAGTAAACTACACACTTGTTCACTATTGAATATATATAAACAGACGGCAATAGTCAATACCTTTTTTGACTATTGCTGTCTGTTTTTTGAGAAGTCTTTGAGTGTTACTGTTTCTTTATGTATCGGGTGATTTTGGGGTAGTAGAACACAGTGTTGACGGTGGCGATTGCGGGGATGCCCAGGGCGATTGTCTTGAGTGCCAATATGCTCCAGCCGAAGTAAGTGGTCGCGTGCAGTTCTTGGATCGGGCCCAGGACATTGTACACCAGGCCGACGAACAACGCGATTGAGCAGGCGTCTACGCAGAGGTGTTTCGCGAAGGCCCAGAGGCTGCGGTTTATCACGTTCCTGGAGATGTACCATGCAAGGTAACAGGTCCGGTAGACCATCGCGACCAGGGTTCCAACGGCGACACCGACCAGGCCGAATTTCAGGACGAAGGCGACTGCGGTCACGAGGTTAAGGACGGTTTCGATCTATTAACACAAATGCTAGAATATAAATGTTTCATACGTGACGAAAACTGGCATAATATTGAGTGCTTCCCTACCTTCTGAACCAACGATGCCAGTTCGCCATATTTTACCAACCATATATATTCGAGTACATGCGAAAAAAAAATTTCTCCTTTTTGCAGCAACTAAGCTTATATTAAATATTTGTTATATATTAAAAAAGTATGAATATTTTTTAAATTAACAGTGAACTATCAACTAAAACAGAATGATATGAAAAAATATAGCCACAAATGGTTCTTGCACAACAATAAAAAAGCAAAAAAGAGACATTCCTTATCCAAAAAGATTGTTTCAAGAAAGAAATCAATGCTTATTGTAGAAGCCCCCGAAGATTTGCGATTGCTAGAGAATCCCGAGGAAACATTAAAATTCATCCGTCAAATAAGAAAGGAAGAATATTATTACCCTGTAATGCAAAAAAGGAAAATAGATGTATCTTTAAAAAAGGTGAAAGAAATTGATTACGCAACAATTAGCATCATTAAGACAATTTCGGTGAATAGAAAGAACGAGCAAAAAATAATGAGTTTTAAAAATCCAGAGGCTTCGGCCCCTAGAAAAATGTTGAAAAATACTGGGTTCTTTAAAGATATGTATAATGAATTTGGGAAAAAATTTAACGGCAAGACCAATGGCGAAATGATGACTTTCAGTAAGGGTTCTGGCAAACTTAAATCTAGCGATATTGTCGAAGTTTCAAATCGAATAAAAAGGATCCTTTCCGACATCGGCTTAACAGGATGCAATTTGCGTAAAACTCATTCAAGAATACATTCCATTGTACTGGAAATATGTGGCAACGCCATTGAATGGGGGTATTCTGAAACAAAAAATCGTAAATGGATTATGGGTATTTATAGAAAGACTGATAAAACAGCCATTGTAACCATAACAGACATTGGGAAAGGCATTATAGAGACATTGAACAAAAAATGGAAGGACAAGCTCCCTTATTTCTTTGGCGTTCAAGATTCGGTCACCATTTTAAATCAAGCATTCGAAAAAAAATATGGATCAAATACAGGAAAAATCAACAGAAACCATGGCCTACCCGCAATAAAAAAAGGTTTTCAGGACAATTTATTTTCTAAATTATATGTCGTCACAAATGACGGATTTATTGATTTTGAAAACGAACACAACTCAAAAAAATTATCATCAGCCTCCAAATTCCGAGGAACCTTTTATCAATGGAGCATAGAAAATGAAAATTAAAATACGAGACTTTAGCGAAAACCCGCTTTTGCGCCACTGTGATATAAGTGATTATTCTGGTGAAGAATACTATCATTCTATTTTGAACGAGGCTTTCAAAAACGCTCTTGAAAAAAAAGAAAAACTATCTGTTGACCTAGATGGGGTTGCCGGATATGCACCATCCTTCTTAGATGAAGCTTTCGGGTGTTTAATATATGATTTCTCAAAAGATGTCGTTTCGGCTAATCTAGAAATTCAATCAACCGAAGAACCCGATTGGATTGATTTTCTTGAAGATTCATTTAATCAATGGGAAGAACGTCGTCGTCAAAACAATCCACCCAAAGTCACTCAAAAACACGCCCCTTGGTGGAGAATTGGGAAAAAAGGTTTGGAATGCGGACTTTGGAGAGAATGTGACGCATGATAGATATTTTCTGCTCATGTTACAACAACTCATTATCTCTTTTTGCTAAAATGGACATCTCTAATTGGATTGATATATTTTCAATTTTAGCCGACATTATTATCGCCCTTGTAATTACAAAAATAATCACACAGCGTTTATCTGCCGACAGAGAATTAAGAAATTTTTTCATTACTGAAGTAAGAGATTTTTCGCAAAAATACAAGTCATTTATGCAAGATGTCTTGGACGGAAAAATCGTTGGAAAACATGCGATTTCCTACGGGAAGAAAGCCAGCATGGAAATAGACGAAATTATGCGTTGCGTCTCTAAAAAATATGGAATAGACAAAAACTTATTAAAAAACATCAAAAAAACGCTAAAAATCACATTGCTGAACTTTTCTTGGCATAAAAAGGAAATGGCATCAGAAAATGTAATACAACTACAAGACAACGAGATTACCCTTTTAAATCAGCAGCATATAAAAAATTGCCATTTATTTAACGACTTGATAATGTTGATAAACGAACGAAAAGAAAAAAATAAAAGCGTCATATAGCGATTGTCCTGAGTATAATCAAACACATTTCCAATCCCACCCCACATCTTTCAGAGCCGATTTAAATTGTGCAGCACAGCCAACCGGTTTTCTGCTGTTACTATTTTTTCCCTATAAGGTTACGGATTCGCTTTACGAATAATGCCCTGAGTAAAGAACTTTGGAGCATGCCTACTGCGGCATATGCTATTGTGCTCACAATTAGGGTCAGGCATGAATAGCCGATGAATTGAGCTATGGAAAGGCTGTCAAACCAGTTTTTAAACAGCAGGACAACGGCTGTCGTTATGACGCCCCAAATTACTAGATTGAGAATAATCTTTTTGCCAAATTCCATCCTGTTTTTGCAGAAACGGGCCATTCTGATGGTTCTGTATGCCGACGAGATAATAACACCGATAATTGTGTATTCGAAGCCCAAGACTTTGGCAAAGATGAAGCAGAACACCAAGGCCAGGCATATTTCTACGATAGCGCCATCTCTCAATTCACGAATTAACCCATTGGCTTTGATCAAGGACTCATAAGAGGTTCTGACCATCAAGAACCAAGTGTTGACTATCATAAACAGCGCCAGTAATGGATAAATATAGCTGACATCCGTTTTTGTGCCTAAATATATCTTTATGAAATTCAAGAAAAGAACAGAAAAGCATGTTACAATTATTCCAGATAGTACAAATACGATTGAATATAGGTATTCAAATTTTTCCTTTGCACTGTCGTCTTTTTCAATAAAAGACCGTCCTAATAACGGCGTTAATCCGTGCTGGCACATTATGAGAATTGATGAACCGAGGTGAAGGACAGATTCATAAATAGCATATACGCTCACATAAGAAGCCCCGAAAAAGCAAGAAATACTGATAATTGGGGCGAACGTTTTCATGCTATCCGCAATATTGAGCGTTATGGAATCCCACTTTTGAGAGATTAGCGAATTGTCAACACACCCTTTCTCACGGATATAAGGGTGCTTTGCCAAAGTCATATGCCTGATGATTAAAAGTCGTAAGAAAATCGAGATCGGGAATACGGCTATGACTATATAAATATTAACTGACAACTTTATTAACGCATATTGGCAGAAGAAAATCAAAAGTGATGAAAATATGCAAGCAAAGGTTATTTTATACTGATCTCCATCAGAGAATAACACCAAATTGTATTTGTAAAAACTCCAGAAGGCAACAATGGTTCCTAAAGAATACATGAAGAAAATGTATACGATTAGGTGAATATCTGTTGTTGTTTTTAGAATGAATGCGTAAACTATTGAAAAAATAATGGTTATGAATGTGACTATATACGCAACATTCCTAAAAAATTTTCCAACCGTCGAATATAAATCTTTGATTTTTTTCGTATCGCAATCTTTAAAAGCCTTAATGAACTGATAACATGTTGCTGCAGCAATTCCGCTATCAATCATTGCCAAATAAGAAGAAAATTGCCTCGCAGCGGAAATAACACCGTTTACATCCGAGCCATAAGAGAGAATTAATAGTTTAGGTAGAAATAGAGCAATAAGGATACTAGACAACTGCGAAAGGAATGCAGTCAGTCCAGTTAGTATTATCCTATTTCTCGTATTCATAAAAATTAATCTATTCTTTCCTTGTAAGAGAAATCTGATTATTTAACCAATATACACACATCGGTAGCACTAATTGCATGGCTATTCCATTTATTTGTTGAGTGATGTTTTGCCCAAACATTAACGAGAACCTAAATAATACAACATTAAAAATAAAAACTAGTTCCATACGACGAGTCTTTTTAAGTATTATTATGAGGAAAAAGATGAAAATAAATTGAAGAACATCCATTAAAACACAGAAAATTGGGCCAAAGAAAAAATAGCCATGCGCTATAGAAGGTAATATTTGTGAGGTAACTTTTTTAGAATTAAAAAAGACGTAATTAAACAATGTATTTGACGTTTCTTTTTTCTCAAAGGTTATAAGTTTGTTTAATCCAACAACTGGCAACAAGACATCTCTTAAAACCTGTGAACCGTTCCGTCGGTCCGAAAAACGTTCAGCCATATCAACCCCAATAGCAACATTTGTCAGACCTCCAAAATAAGCTGTTATTGTCTGAGATGTATTTAAAATCTTGTTCCTTGTTCCTTTTTCATAGGAATAGTAGTCAAAGTAATTTCTTTGATCAGTCATGAAGGATAGAACGATTACACCAAAAACAAAAGAGAGAAGAATGACAATTCGCTTTAAATTTGGGAAAAATAATATGAAAATATAAAAAGAAGATATTAAAGAGAAAAGGAATTGCGCTCGATTTCCTCCGTAATAAAGAAAACCAAGAATAAAAGTTACAACAGCCCCTAAAAACTTCCATAGAAAAGGAAAATTTGATGAATCATGTTTTGATTTTATCCAACTTAACAAAATCCAAAATAATACAAATTTTGCACTGATGGCCAACATTATTGTTGCTTGCGCTGAAGTTGTAAGAGTCGACAGCTCAAGATCATTCATCCCCCATATTCCAAATGAAAAGAAATAAATTATCGATGGATTTCTTAAAACAAATAATGCAGAAATGAAAACAAAAACCATGTAAAACAAATAAGATTTAGGCAATGTCAAATAAGAAGGGGCTTTACTTTGAAAAAATTGTCTTTTAGAAAAGAAATAGACAATTAAAGAACAAGCAATTAATTCGTATACCATCAAATATGTTGCAACATGCAAAGCATGAATTGAAGGCCGAACATTCATTATCAAGCCAAAATAATCATTCGTATATGACAAAAGAAAGGGGCCTGCAACATATCGAAGAAATGAGACTCCTGTGAAGAATGAGAAGAAAATAGTCAATTGTTCATTTTCAACAGCTTTACTTAAAAAAGGGTAACACAAACCAAATGTTAATGGCAAAACCCAAATAAACTCAAAGCCTTCTTCATTAACGAATAATAAAAGATAAAAAGTCGAAAAAAGAGACAATAATAAAATTGAGCCACTTATTAGCTTTTTTATTATTTCATAACTCATAAAAGTCTTGACTCCAATTACGGTATATTTGATTCAACATCTTTTTTTACTTTCTTAAAAAAAGCATTTCGTTTCAAATCTAAAATCTGATCGTCATACTTCTTCGCCTCTTCAAAATTCCTTATTGCTTGATCTTTAAGATTTTCAATAGATAAATCATTCAAAAGATCAACAATGTCATTTACTGATTTACGATTAACAACATATTTGGAATCAACCATTTCCGGCATTGCAGCAGTATTCGCACATATGCACAACAAGCCACGACTCATCGCTTCTACCACAGCTCTGGGCAAACCTTCTTGTAGTGATGGTTGAATATATATATGCATTTCATCTAATTTCTCAAAAATATGACTATGCGGAACAATTCCCTCAAAATGCACCTGTTCGGCAACCCCAAGCTTAACTGCTAATTTTTCCAAACGTGTTTTATCTCCACTACCAATCAAATAGTAATGATATTTGCATATTCCTTTTTTCTTCAATTTTGCTAAAGCTCTAATGACATAATGTTGCCCTTTATATCTAACAGAATAACTAGCAATCGTAACAATATTAAAAATTTGATGATCAGAATATGTATTAAGCAAATTTAAACGACGTATTAAAACATCTTCATCAGTTTCAGGAATCCGAACATCGGAGCAACCACATACAATTCCTTTGGATGGATACCTTTTTTGCAAGAAATGTTCCGTTACATATAGTGCATAATCTGTTTTTTTCAAACACCTTTTTAACTGAAAGAAAGCTTTTGGAGCAAGGCATTTCCCACTGAAACTATGATTCCACAAGGAATCCCATGGACATCCAACAACATAGGACATATACTTCTTATTGTATTCTTTTGCATATTTTAATGCAGTATATGCATTTATACAAGGGACATAACCAATAACTAAATCTGATTCTTGTACACATTTTTTTAGAATTTCTTTTGTTTTATAATCCGTCTTTATATGATTCTTTTTTATAAAAAAAACATTCTCACATTTAACGAATTCGGACAAACAAGACTCAATCACATTTGATGTTTTTTGAGGAGTATAAGGCAACGCACATAAAGTCAATTCTCCAAGAGAAGAAAAGCGCTTTAAGATATGGTACAAATTTTCCATGCAATATAGTTCATCTTTATCTTTTTTTATCAAACAGTTTGACACAATCAGGACTTTCATTATTCTATCCACATCCTTTCTATTAAGCGTTTACCAAACTACAATTTCTTATGGCGGTAATTATTTTATTATACTCATTAGTCAAGTCGTTTTGTTTCTCAACAAAATTATTTTTTACCTCATTCTGTTTTTTTACAAGCGATACAAAGCAATCAATAAGACTATGCTCGTCCATATTATCAATTTGAATTGCATAATTAGATAAATTTAAATCTCTCATAATTCCATCCCCCTTATTTCCTCCATAGGTAATGGCAATTACAGGAACATTTTCTGTAAGAGCAAAAATTACAGAATGAAAGCGAGTGCCAATAAGATAGTCCATTTCTGCATAAACAGCCTTCATTTGCATACAATCAAGAGTTTGATCTGAAAAAATCATCACGTCTTTTTTTTCTTTTTTGAGGACTTCAGAAATTTCATTTATGCATATGAGGTCTCTCTCATGGAAATTCTTTGAAAATACATGCTCTATCAATACAGGGAAAAAGCCATTGTCATCAAGCCATTTAATGAGATTGCAAACAGATTTTTTATACTTCTCGTAGAGTTCTTTCGCATTTCTTTTTCCGGGAAACCGATATGGCCTAACCGTAATACCAACCATTTTGCCACGATGAAGTATAATTCCTTTTTCATTTAAAACTCTTCGGGCATCAAACGCAGAATCCTTTTTCAAATACATCGCAAGATCTGGACTAATAAAAGAATCAATTCCACAATTTTCTTTTAAAACATCATGAGATATACTTTCTCTTGAACACACTAGTTGACATTTACTTAAACATTTTTTTATCAGCCATCGAGAAGTTGATGTTGAAAAAGGACCATAAGAGTTTGGCATTACATAAACAGGAATATGCATAGAAAGAGCAAGATTTATATGATATAAAAAGAAATAAATTTTGTAAACATCAACCAAACCTTCGTATGCGTGAAGAAAACCACCTCCTTTTACAAATGCTGCCTTAGCTGATTTATAAACTTCGAAGGTTTTTTTTTGCTCCCTAGACAAAAAAATTTGAGCTATTGGCCGAGTCATTTTTTTACTAAGAGGTAGTGCTATTAATAAATCCAATAGCGCTCTTAACGTCCAGATAATTTTTAGAGTAGTGCTATATTTTCTATTATCACTAGCAATCTTTACACGAGTTGAAGGGTGAGGCAAAAGATAAGCTAATGAATCAATACCTATTTTTTTTGATTGTTTGCCACAATCAGGTCGAGCAATCATCGAGTAATGACCTTGAAAACCAGCTGCTTTGGCAAGATCAACAGTTTCCCAAATTAAAGCTTGATCTCCACGATTTGTATCGTCGCATCCAGGCAAGATTAGAAATTCATTTCTATTTTTCATAAATACGTCTACAACATTAAAGCCTTTAGAGTTTCCTTAACAACATTCTCTTTGTCAAATACACATTCCATGTATTTGCGCCCTTCACGACCCATAACAATTCTTTCGCTAGTGGAAGAATCATTCATCTTAATCATAGCTTGATAGAGGCTTTCAACATTTTTTATTTCACATAAAAAACCGCTTACTCCATCAATAACGGCCTCTTTACATCCTGGAATGTTACTGGTAATTATAGGGCGACCTGAACTTGCGCACTCCAAATTCGTATTAGCCATACCCTCATGATAACTTGGAAGAACAAAGCAATCACATGAATTAATAAATGTTCTTACATCCTTTTGATAACCATAGTAATGAAGCCATCCCTCATGTTCATATTGACTTATTTTTTCTTCGTAATCATCTTCAAAAGGCCCTACTACATCTAAAGAGCATTTTCTTTTTTCAGATACCAGTCGTTTCATACTTTCAAAGAGTTCGTCAACACCTTTCTCTTTCATTACTCGACCAATAAAGAGAAATCTAAATACATCATTTTTTGGATATGGCTGATATTTAAATAAATTGGTATTTACTCCAGCGCCATTAAGAACAATCGTTTTTTCTTTTTTGCAACATTTTAAAGACGTCAATACGTCTCGATTACCACTATTCTCAAAGAAAATAACCCTTGCCTTTTTTAGAGCGTATTTGTATAAATTAATCACTAAATATCTAACAGCATGCCCTCTTTCAAATGCTGTTCCCAATCCTGTTATATTAACAGCATATTGTTTTTGTGTTATCTGTGCGGCTAAACCTCCATATATATTAGGTTTAATTGTATATGTTATAATTAAATCAGGGTTTATTCTCTTTATTATTTTTATGTAACGCCAAAGAAGAAATAAATCTGTCAATGGATTTACCCCTCTCCGTGAAACAGAGGTATTTATAAATTTACACCCCATCTGTTCCAATTCTGCAATAAAATCGCCTTCGGGAACCGATATATACACTTCGTAATTACGTGCAATCATAGCTTCGAGAAGTTCGCCTCGAAACTTATACAATCCCGTGGATTTATTTGCCAAAATCAAGACCTTCATTGATTAATCCTTCGGCAAATACTCAATGTAATAATATCCGTTATCCAGCGTCTCTACAATCTTTACTTCGTTCACAGCCTTGGAGGATGCGAGCGAGGCATAGTTGTCCGGGGAAATCGTGCCGAACATGCGGATTCCTGTCGCGGTGGAAATCTTGGTCATGGCGAGCCCTTCGAGTTTCGCGATGCCCTTGCCCCTATAGCGGTAATCCACGATTTTGCCCCTGAAGCTCTTCCCGTTCACGAAGCAACGCAAGAAGAAGTATCCGACAATCTTCTCGTTATCAAGGACCAGAAAGGTCAGGAAGGCCTTGTTCCGGATGATTTTCGTCAGGGTTTTCTTGTCGAACCCGTGCGGCCTGAAGAATTCGAACGCCTCCTCGGGCTGTTCCGCGAAGAAGTTCGCCAGCGCTTCCGCATCCGCTACTTCGGCCATGCGCAGGGTGTACTGCCCGGAGCATTCTTCCAGGATTCCGGGGATTTTTTTCAGGGCGGCCCGGTGGGTCAGCGCAAACACGAACGCGTTGCACCATTCGATTATGTTCCAGAGGAACCCGAACCTGTCGCGGAGAATGTGGGCCAGCTTGTAGAGCATCAGTCAGCCCCTTCCAGCATTCCGCGACGCATGAAAAATCCTATGTGCAGTCGGTTAAGCAACAGCCTCGAACCATGGTTGTGTCCGGCGAATCCGGACGGTTTGTGTCTAAACAAATATATAGTAAAAAATGTAATTATTCCGTAAGAAGCCGCGCGGGGGCGTCCATCGAAACAGTTGCCTATTTGCAGCAAACAAAGATTTTTAACGCAACCATCCAAAAAGGCTTGACAGAGCCATTATTTTAGTGTACATTTGTGTATATGAATAACGAGATTGTTGTTTTTAAAACAGACGACGAGACTATTAACGTAGAAGTTCGTTTTGAAGACGAAACGGCTTGGCTCACGCAAGACCAGATGGCGACGCTTTTCGGCAAGTCAAAATCAACGATCAATGAGCATATCAAGAATATTTTCGCGGAAGGCGAGCTCGTTGAATCGCAGGTAATGAGAAAATTCGGAAATTCCGAATTTACGCAAAATTTGACGAAATTGACCAATTTTTACAATCTCGATGTCATCATTTCTGTGGGTTATCGTGTTAAATCTTTGCGTGGCACCCAATTTAGGCAGTGGGCTACCAAACGGCTAAATGAGTACATTCGCAAGGGTTTTACTCTGGATGATGAACGCCTGAAAAATTTAGGTGGAGGAAACTATTGGCAAGAACTCATGGCCCGGATTCGCGATATCCGTGCCAGCGAGAAGGTATTTTATCGACAGGTGCTAGACATTTATGCCACAAGTATCGATTACGATCCTCATGCGGATACCTCCATTCTATTTTTCAAAAAAGTACAGAACAAAATGCATTTTGCCGTTCATGGACAAACTGCTGCTGAGGTAATCTATAGCAGGGCCGATGCTGAAAAGGCTTTTATGGGACTGACCACTTTTTCAGGTGATAAGCCATGCCTTCAAGACGCTCTCATTGCCAAAAACTATCTTGATGAGAAAGAACTCCGTGCCATGGGACAAATTGTGTCTGGTTACTTGGATTTCGCTGAGCGTAAAGCAGAACGTCGTGAGCCGATGACCATGGCTGATTGGTCAAAGCATTTGGACCAAATTTTGACAGCTGGAGGAGAAAAACTGTTAAAGGGAAATGGTTCTATTTCTCATGAACAGGCTGTTGACAAGGCTACGGGCGAATATCGCAAATATCAACAAAAAACACTCTCTTCGGTAGAAAAGGCTTTTCTTGACTCAATAAAACAAATTGAGAAAACCGATAAACAAAAAACAAAAAATTAGTAGCTTCAAAAAAGGAAACTACTGACTCTACACAGAGCGACAATGTTCCACATTTGAAATAACAGGCATAATCTTTTTTTCGAGCATGGCTTGCATTTTGTCAATATTTATTGACATTCATTTATAAACTATATATATTTATAAACGCCATGGGAAAGAAAAGCGTTACATTGCTGCCGAAGACAACTAAGATTCTCGAACAGATGGGTGAGCAAATCCGTCTTGCCCGCATGCGCCGCAAAATCTCCGTTGCCCTGGTCGCCGAAAGGGCGGATGTCAGCCGGGCTTCGGTCTGGGCTGTCGAGAAGGGCTCCGCAGCGGTCGCCATCGGAATTTACGCGGCCGTACTCCACGCTATCCACGGCATGGACAAGGACCTGCTCAAGGTCGCTGCCGACGACGAATTCGGCCAAAAACTCCGCGACATCGAACTCCTGAAGAAATACCACCCTGACAAATGAGGTGGATTATCAGTTACGAAAACTGGTGACTTATGGAAAGCGCCTTCAACGAAGCTGCGAGGCGATGATCTGCTTGGCTTCGGCCTGGCCCTGGTCGTACTGTTCGCGGGTAATTTTGCCGGTTTCGAGCAGGTAGTCGCCGAGGTCGGTGGCGGTGTCGGAGCCTTCTTCGGTAATTCCGTCGCGCTTGAACACCTTGCCGAGCGTGGCGAGGATGATCCTGATGTCGCCCCAAAGGGTGATTTTGCGGATATATTCGAGGTCGTAGCCGATTTTCGCTTCCCAGGTGACGGCGTTGCGGCCGTTGATTTGCGCCAGTCCGCTGAGGCCCTGGCGCACGGTGTGGCGCTTGCGCTGTTCGGGAGTCATGAAGACCATGTCGCGCACGAGTTGCGGCCTCGGCCCGATGACGGCCATGTCGCCCTTGAGGATGTTGAAGAGTTCGGGGAGTTCGTCGAGGCTCGTGGAGCGGAGGAACTTTCCGTAGGCGTTCAGGCGCTTGTCGTCGGGGAGCAGGTTGCCGCTCGCGTCCTTCTCGTTGGTCATGGTGCGGAACTTGACGAGCCTGAAGATTTTCTCGTTCAGCCCGGGGCGCGGCTGCGTGAAGAAGGGATTGCCCTTCATCTTGACTGCGCCAAGGAGGGTGAGCGCGACCAGCAGCGGGCTCAGGCACACGATGGCGAGAGCGGCGCAGCAGAAGTCCAGGGGTCGTTTTATGTATTGTGCATACATTATGCAACCTCCCTGGATCCTGCTCCTTCGAACCTAACTCTACTAAGGCAACAAGTTGCCAAGTATCGTATATCGACTACGAACCTTGCGGTTCTTCGCTCAGGATGACACATCGGGCATTTGAAGAAGCGGGCGTACATATTGGGCAAATATAGGAAATGTACAAGGTCAAAAGAAGACATTCAGAATATCTGTGGGCCAGTTCAACTTCCCAATATCCACTCGCCGAAGAACGGGTCTTCGAGCTCATAGCCGGTTGTCTTGATTAAATACCCCTGCTTCAACAGGCGCTTGATAGAACTGAACGACGTGCTTGTGGGTACCGACCTGTCGGTTATGGGGTTACCCTTGTTTGCTAGCGTCAGCAACACCTTGCGGTCGGTGCGGTTCATGCCCGCCCAAAGGCGTTCGTAGTCCAGGGAATGCTCTTCCACCTGCCTATTTACGGCATAGGCAACTACATTTTCCGTTATCTTGCCATACGTGATGGCATTATAGACTGCGGAGGCTAGCTGCTGTGTATAGTAGGGATGAACGTTTGTGAACTTCAGGATTTCTTCGGTAATGGTCGCCTTCTGTGCCGCAGGCATCTTGGGCAGGCGGCATTCGATATAGGCGTAAAAATCCTCATACGGGATTTTCTTCAGGTTCATGCGTTCGCCGAAATGGAAAAACGGGGACTTTTTCTTTTCGAAAATTTCCTCCATCATGGATTCCTGGCTGCCCATGAAAATATAGTTCAACCCCTTCTGCCGTTGCATAATGGCACGCAGCTGCTTCGCCAGGTTCTTGTCGATAGAATTCACCTCTTGGAACTCGTCGAACACCACAATGAGGCGTTCCTTTGCAGAAGACACCTTTTCCAGCAAATCCATAGAATCTTCCAGCATAGCAGAGGCCTTACCCACCGAGGGGACAAAGCTCACATCCATGCCGTCAGTCAGCGGATTGTACGACAGCGTGGGCACGACACGAAAATGTTTCATAAAGTGCTTAACCTTCTCAAACTTGTGAAGACGGAACACCTGACGCAAGATTTGAGCGGCCAGGTCTTCCACATTCAAGACCTTCATGAAATCTATAGTAATAGACGGGCGACCAATTTGTTGCAGGGTCTTTGCCACCAGGCTACTTTTGCCGAACCTGCGCGGAGATATCAAGACCAAGTGATTCTCGCTATCAAGCATCTGCTTGATTTGTTCCAGTTCGTTCACGCGGTCCGTGAAGAATTCATCTTCTACGATTGTGCCAAATTTAAAAGGATTCATAATCGCTCCAGCGCCAAAAGTTACATTGCGAAAAATCTCGTTGCGAAAAATTTCGCATCACTCAATAATATAACTTAATTGTCCTTTTCGTGCAACATCGTCAAGCAATTTTTTGGCAAAAAAATGCGAAAAACCTCGTTGCGAAAAAATTCGCAACGATTGTGTCCCCTATCGACTGGCGAGGGTAAGGTTACTTAAAGCAATCCCGGATAGTCTGGATGATGGCGTCCTGCTGTTCCGGGGTCATCTTGTTGTCGCTCGGGAGGCAAAACCCGCGTGCGAAGATGTCGGCTCCGGCGTCCGTGCATTCCCCCGCGATGTAGGCGTTGGTGCGGGCGCGGCCGTTGCCCTGCGCGGTCACGAAGGCGTGGCTCATGTACATGGGCTGCATGTGCATGGGTTTCCAGATGGGGCGGCCTTCGGCGTTCATGGCGGCGATTTTCTCGAGGATTTCGGTGGGGCAGCTCTTGCCGGCCTCGTGGACATACAGCGCCTCGGAGCCGCTGCGAACCTGCCTGCACATGGCGTCCTTGTCGATAATCATGCAGCTGAGCCAGAAGTTCGGCACGGAATTCACGACGTCGTAGGGGTTCATCTGCACGGGCAGTCCCTTGAACCCTTCGCGGTAGCGTTCGTATATGGCGCGTTTCTGGGCGATGTGCTCCTCGAGGTAGGGCATCTGGCCGCGGACCACTCCCGCGATGACGTTGCTCATGCGGTAGTTGTAGCCGACTTCCTCGTGCTCGTACCAGGGGGCGGCCTCGCGGGACTGCGTGCTCCACTTGCGCACCTTCTCGGCGTCTTCCCTGCTGTCGGTGAGGAACATGCCGCCGCTAGAGCCGGTGATGATCTTGTTGCCGTTGAAGCTGATGGCGCTGTAGTCGCCGAACTTGCCGGTCTGTACGCCCTTGTAGGTGGCGCCAAAGCTCTCGGCGGCGTCTTCGATAAGGAGGGCGCCGTGCTTTTTGCAGATGGCGCGGATTTCGTCGACCTTGCCGGGCGTTCCGTACAGGTGGACGAGCACCACCAGGCGCACGTCGGGATAGATTTCAAAAGCTTTTTCGAGTGCAGCCGGGTCCATGTTCCAGGTATCGTACTCGGTGTCGATGAACACGGCCTCGCCGTTCTCGTAGGCGATGGGATTGACCGTCGCGTCGAAGGTCATGTCGCTGCAGAATACCTTGCGGCCACGCAGAGCCCCCTCGCCCAACTTGGGCATACCGTAGAGGGCCTCGCCCGCGAGCTTGGTGCAGAGGTGCAGCGCAGCAGTGCCCGCGGAAAGCGCGACGGCGTACTTGCAGCCCACCTTCTCGGCGGCGATTCGTTCCAACTCGTTGATGTTCGCGCCGACGGTGCTCATCCAATTGGTTTCGTAGGCCTCGGTCACGTACTTGATTTCGTCACCGTGCATCGTGGGACTGCTGAGCCAGACTTTCTTTTCGAAACGGGTCATATAAATTCTCTTTTTTTTGCAAAATATAAGATTATTTCGCCATGCGCCTTATTTGGGGTAATGCGCCGGTCCCCGCATGGTCAGCCGTTTTTGTAAAAAAAGTCGTATTTACAACTTTTTTCGGACAAAACCGCGCATAGCCGCGTCTTATAGGGCAAACGGGGTAATGTTCCCTGTTCGCCGCGCGGGGCCGCCGCGACATATCGAGGCACGCCCGCATCCGGGCAAAAGGGCAACATGGCAAAAAAAACGACCAGGGCGACTGTCAGGGCGAAGGTCAAGGCGGAGACGACCCGCCGCAAGCACGACCCGTTCTTCCGCTACATCTACTGCATCCCGGAGAACACGAATGCGCTCCTGAAGCTCGCGCAGCGCAGGACACCGGCCCTCCGCAGGATGCTCTCGAATGTCGACATGGAGAGCCTGGAGCCCATCCCAGGCAGGTTCAGTTCCGTGGGCGAGCAGGGCGAGGCCGACCTGGCGTTCAAGGCGAAGTCGCTCACCGGCGGGCCAGACGCGTTCGTTGGGATTTTACTCGAGCACAAGTCCGTCAAGAAAGACGACGTCCTCGCGCAGATCTACCGCTACGTTTTCGAGGTGATGGTGAACAAGAGCCGCTCCGACTTCATGTGGCTCCCCACGAAGGCCATCATCATCTACAACGGGAAAACCGACTGGGATCCCGTCAACGATTTCAGGAAGAAGCGGTTTGCAGAGTTCAGCGGGGGCGACCTCCCGTTCGAATGCGCGATGGTGAACCTGGCAAACATACGCGATACGGACTGCAAGGACGCGGACAATGCGGTGGCCGCCATCGGCACGCTGGTGATGAAGCATGCCTACGATCCCGACGGGCTCCGCGGTGCGGGTACCATTCTGACCTTGCTGCTCGACAGGCTCGACAACGACACAAGGGCTACCGTTGTGAAGAAAATTGAATTATATTTAAAATCGTACGTCGACCGCAACTTGGTCAAGGAGATGGCTATGGCTTTCAAAAGCATTGGACAGCGGATGGGTTTCGTCAGCATCGCCGACGCTGAACGCAAGGCTAAGGCTGTCGGCCGCCGAAAAGGCCTCGAGGAAGGCCGGAAAGTTGGCTGTGAATTAGGCGTTGAAGAGGGCCGGAAAGTTGGCGTTGAAGAGGGCCGGAAAGTTGGCCGCGAGGAAGGTCTAAAAGTTGGAATTCTACAAGAGCAGGCGAATAGCGAGAAGAAAATGAGACTTTTCGTGAAGCGCATTGCCAAGAAGATGAATGTCTCCGAAGCCGAACTTCTTGCGCTGAAGCCCTGATATTCCGCGTCTATAAAGCAAAAAAACTCCCGAAGCGGGAGTTTTTTAATGTCTTTCGGGTCGGGTTCTAGGCTAGATTCCCTTGCGGTCCAGGTCCATCAGGAGCGCCTGCAGCGATTCCTCGACGGAATCCCTGAAGCTTGCGGCACCCAGGCTGCAGCTCGCCACGACTTCGTCGCCTTTACAGATTCTAATAACAGAAAAACCATTTTCTTCGGAGAACGTTATATTCAGGCCCTTTTTAAGAACTTTTTCAAGAAGGTCTCGCATTAAAAACTCCTTTTTATTTAGACACAGGGAATCACGGCCCTGGGCCCCTTTAAACTAGGCTTTTTATTCCGAAAAAACAAGCAAAAAAAGTAAAGAAAATATTTTCAGGGCAAAAATCATCGTTTTTCGGGAGTTATATTGTTCCATATGTTCGACTTTCACCTGCATCCGGCCAGGCTCCCCTACCCGGACGCGCTCCAGGAGGCGCTCTCGGCGGCGGGCTACGGCTTTGTCGCCATCGCTTGCGAGCCGTGGGAATGGGAGTCCGTGGCCAAGATGGGCCCCTGCGACAGGGCTTTCGGCATCCACCCGATGGTGGCGGCACAGGTCTCGGATGCCGATTTCGGGAGGCTCGAGGGCTACCTGCGCGGCGATCCGGCATCTTCCGTCGGCGAGTGCGGGCTGGACAGGCGCTACCCGGGATACGGCGAGAACGGCGTGCAGGAGGCGGTCTTTTTGCGGCAGGTGGAACTGGCCAGGGACCTCCGGCGCGACCTGCAGATCCACTGCGTGGGCGACTACGGGAGGATTGTGGCGTTGCTAAAAAAGGCAAAATATCCGCCGCTGTCGGATGCGGCAGGGCTGTCGGGTTCGGCAAAGTTTTCGGATGCTGCTGGGCTGTTGGGCACGGCTAAATCTGTGCCAAGGCCCGTTTTCCACCGGTTCGGCGGCGACGCGGGCATCGTGCGGGCGGCCCTCCCGATGGGGGCGATTTTCAGCCTGCACGCGGACAGTTTCAAGAAAAAGTCGACGCTCGCGGCCATCCCCCTGATTCCGGAACAGAACGTGCGGTTCGAGACAGACGCCGACGAGACGACGTTCGCGACCAAAGAAAACACGTTCGCGGGCGACGGCCGGGGTGCCGCAAATGGCGACGCTGCGGCGGAATACAGTGTGGAACAAATCGTCCAGTCGCTCAGGGAGCGCTGGCTTGCCACGAAGTCCCTCTGGGACAATCTCAAAGTTTAGCGGGAGTAATCTCGATAGGAGCGAACGCCCGGAACGCCTCGAGCGTCTTTTCGGCGTAGATGTTGGGCGTGCCGTTGCCGAGTTCGATGACGGCCTGCATGGGCGTGCTGCCGAGGATGCGCATGGGGAACGGGCAGAGCGATGTCATCTCCGAGACGACGCGCAGGTCGGGCGGTGGGAATTCCGTGAATGTCGCGGCGAGCATGCCCTTGCGCTGCACCAAGCCCTGGATGCGCAGGCGTCCGGCCAACAGCCCGATCTCGGTAACGGCGAGGAGCATCTTCGTGGCAACGGGCAGCGGGCCGAAGCGGTCCACGAGTTCCTGCGATATGCTCTCGACTTCGGCCGTGGAGCGGGTGCGCGAGATGCGCTGGTACAGCGAGATGCGCGTGAGGCCGTCCTGGATGTAGTCCTCGGGGAGGTAGGCGTCCACGCCCAGTTCCACGCGGGTCTGCACGGGCTTGTCGAGCGGGCTTCCGCCGCGAAGGGCCTCGACGGCCTCCTTGACGAGGCGGACATAGGTCTCAAAGCCGACTTCGGCGATGAAGCCGTGCTGCTCCTGGCCCAGGAGGTTGCCGGCCCCGCGGATTTCGAGGTCGCGCATGGCGAGCTGGTAGCCGCTGCCGAGGTCGGAGAACTGCTCGAGGGCCTTCAGGCGGGTCATGGATTCCTGCGAAATCTCGCCGCGGGCGGGGATGACGAGGAAAGCCTTCGCGAGCACGCTGCTGCGCCCGACGCGGCCGCGCATCTGGTAAAGCTGGCTGATGCCGAAGTGGTGCGCGTTGATGACGATGATGGTGTTCGCGTTGGGCACGTCGAGGCCGGACTCGATGATGCTCGTGCTCACGAGGACATCGAACTTGCGGCTGAGGAAGGCATCCATCACGCGTTCCAGGTCGTGGTCGTCCATCTGGCCGTGCGCGACGGCGATGCGGGCCTGCGGCACGAGCGCCTCGATTTCTTCGGCCAAAGTATAAATCGTCTGCACGCGGTCGTTCACGATGAACACCTGGCCGCCGCGGGCCAGCTCGTCGAGGATCGCGTTCTTGATGACCTCGTCGTCGCGCTTGAGCATGACGGTCTCGACGGGCAGGCGGTTCACGGGAGGCGTGTTGATGAGCGAGATGTCGCGGACGCCGGTCATGCTGAGGTGCAAGGAGCGCGGAATCGGCGTGGCGCTCATGCTGAGCGTGTCGACGGCGAGACGCAGCTCGCGGAGCTTTTCCTTCTGCTTCACGCCGAACTTCTGTTCCTCGTCGATGATGAGGAGGCCCAGGTCCTTGAACTCGTTCTTGGCCGAGAGCAGCGCGTGCGTTCCGATGACGATGTCGACCTTGCCCTCGCTCACGCGCTTGAGGATTTCCTTCTTTTCCTTGGGGCTCTTGTAGCGGTTGACCAAAGCTATGTTCACTGCCGGGAAGGCGGCGAAGCGGTCGCAGAAATTCTCGTAATGCTGGGCGGCGAGGATGGTCGTCGGCACGAGGACGGCCACCTGTTTCTTGGCAAGGATGCACTTGAAGGCGGCGCGCATGGCGACTTCCGTCTTGCCGAACCCGACGTCGCCGCAGATGAGGCGGTCCATGGGCTTGCGGGCTTCCATGTCGCGCTTGATGTCGGCAGTGGCCTTGACCTGGTCCGGGGTGGGTTCGTACTCGAAGGCGTCCTCGAATTCCTTCTGGAACTTGCCGTCGGGCGGGAAGCCGAAACCTTCCACGAGTTCGCGGCGAGCATAAAGGTCCACAAGTTCGCGCGCAATCTGCACGACCTTCTGCTTCATGCGCTTTTTCTTGTTTTCCCAGTTCTTGGAACCCAGGCGGTCGAGCTTGAGCGGGTTGTCCTGCGGGGAGTCGACCTTCTCTATCTTCTGGAGGTCGGCCACGGGGAACTTGAGGCGGTCGCCGCCCTCGTATTCGAGCAGGGCGCAGTCCACCATGCCGCCGTTCACCTCGACGCGGACAAGGCCCAGGTAGCGGCCGATGCCGTGGTCCTCGTGGGCGACGAAGTCGCCGCGGTTCAGCGACTCGACCATCAGCGCGCTGGATACCGAGCCGGAGATCTTGCGCTTGCGGGCCTTGTTGGGATGGCGGTTGAAGATTCGCGTCTCCGTCAAGAAGGCGACCTTGTCGTCTTCGAGCCAGAAACCTTCGGTGATGTTGCCGACAAAGTAACCTTCGATGGGAAGGTCCTCGAAATAGTGCTGCAGGCGGGTCAGGCCGCCTTGCGTCGGTGCCACGACGTAGACTCGCCCGCCGGTGGCGTAAAAATTCTCGATTTCTTTTGCGACGGCGTCGGTCCCGGTCGAGGAGAAATCCTGTTTCTTGAGGTTGACCTTGTACCAGTTCGAGGCGTCGGTCTCGACGTTGGTCATGTCGAGGCACGGGCGCAGGGCGAAATTCGCCGAAAGCTCGCCCATCTTGAACCAGAACGAATTGGGTTTAGAAACCTCGGATTCGGGGCCGCGTGCGTTCTCGTAGGCGGCCTCGTACGCCTGGTAGAGCTTGCTCGCCGTCTCGGAGAGCACGGAAAGTTCCTCGAACACGAGCGCCGCGCGGGGCAAATAGTCCAAAAGGCTCGAGGTGAGCGGCTGGTAACGGTCCCTGCGCCACCAGATGTCGTGCAGGGCGTCGCCCATCATGGCCGCTTCGCGTTCGGGAATCGTGAACTCGCCCATCGGGAACAGGTCGACAAACTTCTTTTCTTCTACGGAGCGCTGGCTGAAGATGTCGAAGGAGCGGATGGATTCCACCTCGTCGCCGAAGAACTCGATACGGATGGGGTGCGGGTACAGGAGGCAGTTCACGTCCACAATGCAGCCGCGGATGGAGAACTCGCCCACCCCGCTCACCACGGGCTGTTCGATGAACCCGTGATCCAGGAACCAGGGCCTGAGCTTGGAGGGTTCGAATACATCGCCCACCTTGATGCGGAAAACGTTTTCCAGCACGGTTCCCGGCTTCGGGAGTTTCGCTAGCAATGCGTCCAGCGGGCAAACGACGACAAACGGGCGGTCGTTACGGCCGATATCGCGGAAAAACTTGAGGCGTTCCTCGAGCACTCCCTCGAAAGGGACCTTGGATTCGTATGGTTTGAGCCCGAGCGAAGGGAAAAATCGGACAAATTCCTCGCCCACGAGGCTTTCCAGGTTCTCGACCCAGACTTCGGCGCTCCTGTAGTCCTTCGCGACTACGAGTACGGACTCCGGACGCTTCAGGAAACGGCTCGCGACCGCCATGGCAAGCATGGGGACGCTCGCCCCGCACACATGCAGCGAACCGGAGTCCACGCCATCGAAAAGCGCAATGGACCCGCTGGCCGACTCCTGAAGAAATTCCGACAAAGTTTCCATAAAAGACCAAACTAAAAACCGGCCCCGAGACTTCGGAGCCGGTTTTCTGAGCTATGAAGGGCTCGAACCTTCGACCCACGCCTTAAAAGGGCGTTGCTCTACCAACTGAGCTAATAGCCCGAGCGAACCAAATATACAAAAAAACGCCAATTTTGTAAAGGCAGAAGGCAAAAAAATGCATTTTAAGTACATCCGTTTTTATGGATTTTTCTAGATTTTAAGCATGGACCTGTTGAAAAGAGTTTCGTTTTGCGCCGCGCTTGCGTCAGCCGCACCGGCCTTGTGCCATGCCTATTTTTCGCAAGACAATTCCGGCGAAGAAGCGTTCTCTTTCGCAAGCACGTTCGACAGCCCGCGTAACGCGGCACTCGAGCATTCGGCAGCCGCAATGCCCAGCACGGACCCCACCGTCTCGCAGATGAACCTGGCAGCACTCCGCGTGCAGGAAGGCAAGACGCATATCGTGGCAGCCCACTGGCAGACCGGCGACTTTGCCGAAAACCAGGGTTCCCTGTTCTACACGACAAAGTACAAGGACTACGCCATCCAGATTTCGTACAACTGGTACGACGTCGGCGAAATCAAGGGTGTCGACGAGAACGGCGAGTATACCAACAAGGAGTACAACCCCTTCGGCCACCTGTTCACGGCAGGGGTTGCCTTCCCGATGAAGCACATCCAGTTCGGTGCCGGCCTCAAAGTCGTCGCCGAGAAGCTGTCCGACGAACGCAATACCGACAGGGCGGCCATCGGTGCCGCTTTCGACTGGGGCCTTGCCTGGCAGAACAGCAGCAACAGTATCGGCCTCGCTCTTGCGGGCAAGGATTTCGGTTCGATGCTGCGCGACTACACGGAAGACGGGCAGGACGACTTCTACGCCATGAGCCAAACGTTCACGGCATCCGCATTTTTCAAGCCCAAGAGCATCCGCCGTCTCACGATCCACACGGCGACGGACTTCCCGCGATTCACGCCACCCATCCTCAACATCGGTGCCGAATATGCGCTGGGTTCAAGCTTTACCATCCGCGGCGGCTGGACCCGCAACTGGCTTGACCTCGTACGCGACGTCAAGGAACTCGCCGCATCCAACAGCAGGCCCGACGAATCCAACACGGCAAGGCTGTTCAGCCTCGGCCTCGGCTACGCATCCAACCTGTTTGCGCTCGACTACGCATTCTCTTACCTGGCCGAAGGGCTCGGCATGGAGCACCGCGTAGGCCTCCGCCTGGGGTTCTAGGGATTCAGGCATGCTCCGCCAGTTCGACGTCATCATCGTGAGCGACAGGTTCAAGGCGGACACAGCAAATTCCGCACAAGACACGCAACAAAACGTACCGCCGTTCACCGACCCATCGCTCGGCTGGTTTTTCGTGGACGACATCAACAAGGGTCTGGAAGCGAGCGAGGCCGAATGGATTGTCGTCGCCACGGAAAATGTCGAAATAACACGAGACTTCCTGAACAACCTTGCTGAATGCAACGCGTCCTTCCCCATGGCGGACGCGTTAGCCCCGCGAATCAAAGCGGCCGGGAAATTCCTGGGCGGCTCCATCATCGCAAAAAACGGCGATTTTGAACAAATTTCAGAGAATTCGGCCATCCGCTTTGTCGCGGGCCCGCATCCTGACGTCGCGGCATTCAGCCGCCGCATCGTGCAGCGCACGGGCCGGGTCGACACGACGCTCCCCGCACGGTTCCAGCTCACGGACTATTCGCTCCGGATGCTCCACGCGGGCGGAAGAATGCTGAGCGTCCCCTACCTTGTCATCGACGGAAACCCGGCGGATAGCCAGATGGACCCGAAGGAATACGACACGGGCTGCGTCAGGACCTTGTACAAGAGTCTCGGCATTACGGCCGCAGGCAAGTTCGCGCTGCGCCACCCCCGGGCATGGTCCGCACTTTTCAGGAGACACAAGGCGCTCAACGCCAAGAGGGAAGCGGCCATCTCGCTCAGCAAGATGACTCCCGAAATGCTCCGCGACATCAAGGAATAATCCGCGGGCCCAAAAAACATCCAGATTCGTTTATTCGAGAGATTCTAGAATCGCAGCGCCGACACGCCGAGCAAATGACGCACTGGAGCAATACTCCAGAAGTTTGTCCTTGTTTTCCGCATTGACGATGTTTTCGCCGGCAAGGACGCGTTCAAGGATTTTGACGAACGCCCCGGCATCGGTCGGCGGATCCACGAGGGGAACGACGCCTTCCAAATTTTCCTTCATGGCAGACGTCGCCGCGGCGACCGAGGGCGTCCCGCACGACAGCGCCTCTATCGGGGGCATTCCGAAACCTTCGAGGAGCGACGGGTAGACCATCAAATCGGCATGGCGGTAGAAATCGCGCAGTTCATGCGCCTTGAATTCGGGGAAATGGAATACGTTGTTCAGATGGTCGCGGGCAATAATCTGCTCCAGCCGCTCGGAAACCTTCCCCACGCGCACGAACGCCACGTCGGGGCATAGGCGGGCCATCTCGAAATACGTCTCGATGTTTTTCCGGGGCTCGTCGAGGCTCACGTTCAGGCACATCGCCTTGAATCCGCGTATGTCGAACTTTTCGCGGAAAGCCGCACGGTCAGCGGCATCGACAGGCTGCGACGGCGCACTGAAAAGCGAGGAATCGATGGGGCAGCCGATGACCGTCCCCCTTGTCCCGGCCGTACCGAAATGCGCTTCCGCCTCGGTCCGCGTCCAACGGGAATTGTACACGTAATAATCCGACTTGACCGTATCACGGATAAAGAAACGGTTCAGCACCTTGAACTTCAGGCTATCCGGGTAGAGAGTCTCCGCAAACGTATCATGGACGAACATGACACACCTTGCCTCGGGTATCGCCGACTTGGCGACAGGTACAAGGAAGCCGAGTTCCGGGCGGATGAACAGCACGACGTCGGGGCGTTCCCGCCTGAGAATTTTCTTGAACGGGTGACGGAACGTGAAAAAGCCTACGTGCAGGGACGGGGCCCAGATTTCCAGCTCGTCGCGTTCGCTATGATTACCGAAAAACTTCGGAGTCTTGAGCCAAATGGTACCGCAGTCGAATTCAGGTTCCAGGGCATGCATAATGGAGTGTGCCAGCCGACCGAAACTGGTGCATTCGTTTTTATCACAAACGAGCAAAACCTTCTTTCGACTGTTCATTATCGGCCTCTGCAGCAATCCATTTTACTTTACGAAAAATAAAATACAAATATAAAACAAAAACGGGTGTTTCTTGTCACAACATGGGCATACATTATTAACTATATTCAAAACATGGCTAAAATCTGCATCGTGCTCGCAACCTACAACGGGAAGAAGTATCTCCAGGAGATGCTCGATTCCCTTGTTCGCCAAACCCGCGCTGCAGACATGATCATTGCCGTGGACGACGGCTCCACCGACTCCACCATGAGCATCTTGGAACAGAACCTGGACAGGCTCCCGATGGACATCGTTCACTGCCCCAAAAACCAGGGTCACCGGGCCGCATTCTCTTTGGGGCTTGAAGAGGCCAGACGCAGGCTGAGCGAAGACGACTACATCGCACTCGCCGACCAGGACGACATCTGGCTACCGGACAAACTCGAAACGCTCGAAAATGAAATTGGGGACGCGGCCCTCATCTACGGTGACGCAGAAGTTATCGACGGCAAAGGGGCTTTGACCGCGCCATCGTGGCGCGCCCTATCGAACATCGACACCCACTGCAGCATACGCCGACAGATTGCCGGCATAAACAACGTCACGGGATGCCTCTCCCTTTTCCGGGCAAGCCTCCTCCCCCTGGTGCTCCCGCTTTCCGAGAACGTCACGGTTCATGACCGGTGGATTGCCATGTACGCCCAGAAGAACGGCGGAATAAAGGCCATTTCAAAGATTGTCGCCCAGTACAGGATTCACGGGAACAACGCTGTCGGCGGCGCACGTCAGCCCCCCATGAGCGAAACGCTCGCAACACAGCAGAAATGGATTGAGGAAATCCTTTGCCACAGGCACGACATGCACCTCAACCACAACGAGACGCGCTTCGCCGAGAAGCTCCTCGAAATAACGCTCCGCCGCCAAGTCGAGGGATTCATCCCGACCGTCATCCCCTGGGTTTTTGCAAACCGCAATTTCTTGTTCTTGAAGGACAGCGCTTTCAAGACGCTCCGGAGAGTTCTCTTCACGGCTATCGGGCTCCCCCTGGCCAAAAGGTTTTTCGGTAAAGACTGATGCTTATCGGGTTAGACATAATGCGGCACCACTTCAGCCGGGACAACACAGCCGAGATGTTCCTCGACTCCATGGTGGAACTCGTGGCAGGGAGGTGCCCGTGAAAACCGCCATCGTCATAGTCACCTACAACGGCTGGCCCATAACGCAAAATTGTCTTGCCGACCTGGCAGCCCTCCCGCAAGACGACTTCGTCATCGCCGTGGCCGACAATGCCAGCACCGACGGGACCGTGGAAAACATCCGCGAGCAGTTCCCGCACGTAAAGGTGTACCCCCAGACAGAGAACCTGGGTTTCGGCCGGGCCAACAACGCCGCCGTCCAGGGGCTCAAGGACGATGGAATCAAGTTCGATGCCATCTGCCTCTTGAACAACGACACCCGCCTCGACTGCGACGTGCTTGTTGAACTGCGCAAGTCCCTGACCGAGGCGCAGACCCGGTTTGGCGACGTCATCGTGGTGCCCACCGTGCGCAACAGCGACGGTTCGCCACAGCACAACTATTTTGCCAAGATCAACGCGTTGCAGTTCATGCTGAACGCTTTCCGCCTGGAATCCAGTGCGGCCCGGCACCTCGAGGGGACTCCCGAACTTTGCCCCGATTCGACTTTCTACAAGACATACTGGGCGAGCGCCGTATGCTGGATGATGCCCGCAAACCTCTACGGCATGCTGGGCGGATTCGACGAGAAAATCTTCATGTACTACGAGGACTGGGATTTCGCGCGGCGAGCCATAAACATCGGCTACGGATTCTACATCCAGAGCAAGTGCAGCATTATCCACCTGGGCGGCGGATCGGCCAAAAACAATCTCAGCCGGGCGCTCCAGCACGACAGGTCACAGGAATACGTGTTCGGAAAGCACATGGGCCCGAAGGGGATCAAGCTTTCAAGGGCATTCCGCGTCTGCCGCAGCTTTGCCCGGTTCCTCCCCACCAGCATCTTTGCCCTGTTCAACAGAAAATTTGCGGAATACGCCAAGAACCACCTGACCTTGCTGAAGGAAGCCCTATGAGCCAATTTCTACGCAGACACAGCCTGGCATGTGCCACTGCCCTATTTTTTTCGTTCACGCTCTCGGCGCACGCCGCCGCATTCCAGGGATTTGCCGACTCGACCGCCTTCACGCTCGCAGACTCCTCACGCAAAGCCCTCGTGAACCTCCACGCACAGCTGCTCGACTCTGCCGCCATCACTAACCTTTTGGGAACTCCCACACACTACGACAACTCGGCTTCGGTGCGCATCTTCCTCGACGGAAAGTTCACCGACGCACTCAACTTCGCGGCACGCGTCAAGGTGAGCACGGACCACACGAACAGGGACATCGCCGACCATTTCTACAACCCGAACGAGGGAATCCCCTACAACAAGCAGAGCGACAACAAGCGCACCTGGGACCTCTTCGCGGCAAAGGCACGCTACGACATCGGCCCGTTTGGCCTCCTTGCCGGATTTGACTACCTGGAATCAGGCCCCGCACGCCGCCACCACGTTATCATGCGCGGGGAACACAGCTTCTACCGCCCGTGGCAAGACAGCAGCAGCCGCATATTCGACCCGGCACCCACGCCGTACTTCGGCTACGAATTCACGCTGGGCCCCCTGACCTATACACAGCACGCCGCAAAGTTGTTCGAAAAGAAGGGAGCGGGCAAGTATTTCCACCACCACCGCCTCGCGATGAACCTCCCCTTCGACATCACGCTCGGGCTTTCCGAGACTTCGCTTTACGGAACTACGACGGAAGCGCCGGGCACCAACCCGAACGCCGACGCCGAATACGCCACGCGTGAAATGGAATGGGCCTACGTCATCCCGTTCGTCCCCTACGTATTCGAGGAACACCTCCTCGGCGACCAGGACAACATCTCGCTTGCATTCGACTTGAGCGTAAAGACCCTTCGGAACTGGGAACTGTACGCAGAACTCCTTTGGGACGACATGAAATCGCCGACATCCATGTTCGACGATTCCTGGTGGGGCAACAAGTGGGCGACAACGATTGGCATCGCCCGCGACAACCTGAAACTCGGGCCCATTACGCTTGACTGGTTCGCCGAATATACGCGAATCGAACCCTGGGTGTACACGCACCACAAGGGCGGCGGATACACATACGCGAACTATGCGCAGAGCCTGGGCAGCGACCTCGGCCCCAACGCCCAGGAAATCCACAACGAGCTGAGCGCCACATGGAAATTCGTGAAGGGAACGATTTTTGCGGGCGCAATCGCCAAGGACACGGCTTTCGGCGGGAACATCGGCGACATTCACGGCCCCGAAGACCCCATCGACAAGAAATTCCTGAACGACGAAACCACCATCCGCTACGGGGAACTCGGCGGCGCATTGGCCATTACTCCGTGGTACTGGGCATCACTCAAGGCATCGTACACGCGCTTCTTCGGCGACTACGAAGGATACCGCGCCACGCTGGGCCTATCGACGCAGTTCTAATTTGGTTTAGACCAAATTAACTTTAAACAAACTAGAATCAAGGCTGGCTAGAACAGGGCGGATACTTCGGCATCCGACAGGCATGCTAGCGCCCTAGCCTTCCAATCCTTGTCCAGGATGAGGCGGGCCATCTCCGCGATTGCCTGAGTATGCACGGTCGCAGACTCCGCCGGAGAAAGCAGCAGGCACATGAAGCGAGCCGTTTCCCTACCGGGGATGGTCACTCCCGAAAAACCTTCCGGAGCGACGACGAACGCCATCAGCGGCGCGGGCAAGCCCGGGACGCGCGTATGCGGCAACAGCAGTCCGTCACCCATGTAGACTCCCTGCGACACGCGTTCCGAAAGCTTGGTCCACGCTGCAATGGAATCAAATTCATGGGGTGAATTGACGAGGGATTCATAAGCAAAGCCAAGCGCCCGCCCGAAATCCACGGTATCCCTATAAAATTTGCAAGATATCGGTTTCATGTGGCCTACGAAAGGGCTTCTTCCATGAACGGGAAGAGTTCCTTGTCTGTCGCGTTGGCGATAAGCTTGAATTCGTTGAACAGAGTCATCAACTGCTTTTTGCCGGGTTCAATGTACTGTTCGAATTTTTCAATCTTCTTCTGCCTCGAGAGGAAGCAGTAGGCTCCGAGGGCCTGCATGATGCGCTGGAGACTCGCATGGACGAAACACATCCAGGCGTCTTCCTTGGAGTAGATTCTCGCGCCGGCATAGTAGGTGTGCCAGTACTCGAAGAAATCCTTGATCATGTCGAGCGGAAGGCAGACATAGGGATCCCAGAGCAGAGAGGCGATGTCGTAGAACATGGAGCCACGGCGGGCACCCTGGAAGTCGACAAAGGCAATTTCGGAGTTCGGACGCACCATGATGTTTTGCGACTGGAAATCGCGGTGCATGAGCACCTTCGTCTGAGCCTCAACAGAGACCGCAAGCAGCGAGTAGAAGTTCTTGACGGCGACCGGAATTTCCTTGATTCCCTTGTAGTCTATCAGGAAGTTCTGGGTAAAGTAATCCGTTTCCCACTTGAGCGACGCAAAATCGAACCGGTACAGCCAGATGTTGGTGTGGCTGCTGAAAAGGGACTGCGAAGCGTTCTGCCAGCGGATAAGCGCCTCAATCACTTCGGGATAGAGGATGCGGACGCTTCCGGACTGCTCACTGGGATTGACGTAATCGTAGAGACTGCGCTTGCCGAGGTCTTCCTGCAAAATCTGGCAGGCCGACGTGTCGACGCAAAATACGCGGGGAACGGGCAGCTTGTATTCGAGGAACGTCTTGGAATATTCGACAAAACGGTTAAAATCGTCGTTTATCGCGGGAGAAACCTGTATGACGCAGGAGCGTTCTGAATTCTTGATTCTGTAATAACGGCGGCCGGAACCGGCACCGGCAATGGGTTCGACCTCAAAGCCGTTGGAATAGCCGTGAGAAGAAAGGTATTCGCTTATTTTAGGAGATAAAACTAGTTCTTCATTATTCATATGCTCAATATATGTTTTCGAAAGCGTCTAAAACAGTTTTTTTCAGAAAAAAGCGCTAAAAATGGTATTTCCTGTGACAAAACACAAGAAGCGGGGGTTAAACTTTCCAGCAAAAGCCCTCGCCGCGGATTTCCCTGACCACGTTCTCACCGGGCTGGACAATGGCGCCATCGAAGAGGACTGCATCGGTCAGCGTGGCATCGGCGGGAACTTCGACCGAGTCCTGCACCACCGAACGGACGAAGCGCGGGTCTTGGGCGGGGGCGCCATGCACCCAGCTATCCACGCCCAGATCCTTGCGGCGGGCGTCGCAGGCGGCCTTGAGGCCTTCCGGGCTTCCCATGTCTATCCAGAGCGCGTCCTTCTGGCTCATGTCCACGAATGGGGCACGGCCGTCCGCGACTTCCTTTTCCCAGAACTTGAGGATGTCGAACTCGCCGGGATCAATTCTCGACAGTGCCGCGTCGCTGTACCACGAGACACCGGAAAAGGTCACCGCCTCCCCCGCGTCGGTGCCGAAGCGGCGCAATACACCGGAGAGCTTGCCGTCCCCGCCCACGCGGAGGGAGTTCACCTTCGGGAAATCGACGCCGAGGAGGGC
The DNA here is from genome assembly GCA_017642335.1 of Fibrobacter sp. GTDB lineage: Bacteria > Fibrobacterota > Fibrobacteria > Fibrobacterales > Fibrobacteraceae > Fibrobacter. Next base: position 38,174 of record JAGCPF010000025.1, on the reverse strand, counting down.
GAAGTCCGCCCCCGACGATTCTGCGGCAGAGACAAACCGTGCAAGGTCGAACCGGCAGTAGGCATCGCTGTTCATCACGAGCAGACCGCCGCGGTACCCGCCGCGGTATAGGCGGCTGAGCGGGCCTGCGGTCCCGAGGATTTCCGGTTCCGTCCATACCCTCTCGAGGCGAAGGCGCTTGCCTTCGGCTTCTATCTGCTCGGCCAGGTAATGGGCGTTGGCGTGCACGACAACGTCCCCGAGGGTCCGCGCCATGCGCACCTGCAATTCGAGGATCGGGGCATCCACCACATACACCATGGGCTTGGGAAGGGTGCTTGTCAGGGGGCGCAGACGCGTCCCCAAGCCGGCAGCCAGGATAAGGACGTTCATTCGACTAGACCATGGCCGCGCTGAAGCTGGCCTTGCTCATGAGCGTATCGCCCTGATAGATTTCACCGGTGTACTTGTAGATGCCGCGACGGGCAAAGGTGAGCGTCGCCTTCAAGACAAGGTCGGCCTTCGGGATGACCGGGGCGCGGAAACGGCATTCCTCGACGCCCATGAACGCGGGACGCTTGCCCGCGACTTCGGCTTCCTTCACGATCAGCGTGAGGACGGTTGCCGCTTGGGCCATCGCCTCGATCTGGATGACACCGGGCATCACCGGATTGCCGGGGAAGTGGCCCTTCAAAAAGCCTTCTTCGCCGGTCAGGTGGAAGGTCGCGACAATGCTCGGGTTCACGGCTTCGGCGCCTTCGGTGGCTTCCTTGCCCACTTCGAGCGAAACGACTTCGTCGACAAAGGCGAAGGGGAACTTCTGCGGCAAAAGTTCATGGACGACATCGGCGTCGTAAAGGATTCCGGGCTTATCCGACTTGCGAAGGGTTTCTAAGAGCGACATAAGGTAACAACCTCCTTACTATTTGGTGATGGGCCACATGGCCCCCGTTTAAAATTTCGATACGTACCTTGGGGAGCGAGGGGCAGACAAAAGCGATGTCGCCGAGCAGGTCGAGCACCTTGTGCCTCGCCGGTTCCTCGTCTACGCGGTACAAATTCTTGTTTGCCGAGCCATCCGGCAGCAAAAGGCCACAGGATTCGTCGACTCCGGCCAGGAGCCCCGCCTCGCGGGCCTCCCTGTAATCTTTTTCGGAAATGAACGTGCGCGCCATGAATTCGGCGAACAAGTCCTCAGCGGAATAGATCGCCACCGAGACGGCGGAATCGACCGACGTCAGCCGGTAATCCACCTCGAAGGCCTCCGAAGGCGCGATGCGGACGCATCCGTACGCCGCCTCGCCGGGGCGGGACAGTTCCCACTCATCGCGCACCGGGGCATCGTAAAAAGAAAGTTCCTGCGGCACGCCCGCCTCGCGGCGCAGACGGCTGAAGAACGGCAACGCGCTGCCGTCCATCATCGGGACCTCGGGTTCCTCGGCATCCAACAGGTTCACGTCGAAAATGCGTCCCGGCCACATCAGGAACACGGGAGCGAGATGCTCCGGCGAACAGAGACGGAGCTTTCCGGCACTGCCGAAGCCGTCGTCAAGTTCATAGATTGTCGTGCGCGCCACGGAATGGAGCAGTTCCCCATAAAGCTTGTGCGTGGACGTGCTATAAAACGGATGCCCGCCCACATACCAGTTCACGCCCGGTGCGCTTGTCACGCTCGCATCGCGGAGCGTCACCTCGACAGTGGTGCAGCGGTAGCTGAGCGAGGGGAACGTAAATTGTACCCGGCGATCCTTATTGCCTTTTCCCTTGCCCATCACTTTTTCCCCATCTGACGCAAGCGGACCACGGAACGCCTCCACACGGCGATATCTTCGGCAGGGAAACCGGCGTACACGGCATTCGCGGGGATGCTCTTGGTGATACCGGCCTTGGCCGCCACCTTGGCGCCCTTCCCAATCGTCAGGTGCCCGGCGGACTGCGCCCCGCCGGCAAGTTCCACGTTGTCTTCGACAGTGACGGAGCCGGCCAAGCCCGACTGCGACGCCATGAAGATGTTGTTGCCCAAGCAGCAGTTGTGTGCAATCTGGACAAAGGAATCAAAGTGGCAGTTGTCGCCGATGACCGTCGGCGAGAGGAACCCCGCCGCGACAACGGTGTTGGCGCCGAAGCTGCAGCCGTCGCCGATGACGACGCCTGCGAGGTGCGGGACCATCATCTTGCGGCCCCTGTAACCATAAAAACCGAACCCGCGACTGCCAATGACGGAACCGGCCTGGAACACGCATCCCTTGCCAACTTTCACGTGCGGGTAGACCGTCACGTTGGCTTCCAGCGCGCAGCCGTCTCCAATCTCGGAGCCGCCCATCACCACGCATCCCGGCCCGACAATCACATTTTCGCCCAGGCGGCCCTCGACGACTGCGCTCGGGTGTACCCTGGCAGACGCGGGAATAACGGCCTCGCGCACGGATTCTTCCGCAGCAAAATTGTTCAAAAACTGGACCATGGCATGGTAGGGGTTTTCAACGGCGCAGGCGTACTTTACGTTCGGGAACCTAGAAGACACATCGACACCGGTCGCATCGGCAGACGGAACGAACAGCAGCCCGGCACGAACCGATTCAAGGTTCGCAGCGCTCACGCCGCCGGCATTCCCGGCAAGCCCGGTTTCCACAGAAGCATCCCCGGTCCAGAACGAGACATCTCCCGCGCCAGCAGATCCGACCGGAGCAAAGCCGGTCAATTCAAAATCCAACGAACGGGCCGATGCTTCCTGCACATGGCTCGTTCCTTCTAGTCGGTCAATAAAAGAAAGTACTTCACTCAGCCTTACCGGGCGCATCATGCCCCCAACGAAAGCATTTGTACCTGGCTTGCGTACTTGATGACAATGCGGTCACCGAGTTTCCCGCTCACGTCTTCCCCGTCGAGTTGCAAAAATTCCTGGGGATCGAGGTCAATCTGCACGGACTGCACCTTGATGGATTTCTGGACAAATTTCTTGAAGAAGAAACCAATAATGGGAACGGAGCCAATGGCAATAGAAGAAAGAAAATTGAACATGTTGGGCACAACAACCAGGTCAAGCAGTCCATCGGCCATGTCGGACTTGTAGAACGGATTGCTTCCGCTCGCATAGCTCGGGATGTTACCGATGATAACGGTGCGGTTTCCGGTAATTTCCACGGTTCTCGAACTTCCAGCATCATCCACGTAGTGGATCTTGGTCGCCTTGAGATGGTAGGACCGGTCGGCAAAGAAACGGCGCACGTAATGCAGTTTATTCAAAAAAACGGAATTCGAGGCAATGACCCCTGTCGCGCGGTCCTGGTTGAAATCGTGCGCAATACGGGCATCGATGCCACCCGAAAAATAATTCGCCATGGCGAGTTTCCCGTTCACCTGCCACAGGTCGAACGGGCGCGGGCTGGCAAGGAGCAACCTGCGGACCAGGAACAGAAGACCCCGATCGACAAACGGCTTGTACAGGTGCAGCACGCGGGCAAGGTCATTACCCGTCCCTAGCGGGATGAGGCCAATCTTCACCTTGCTCGCCAAGCCGCTCAAAAGCATCGTGGAAAGGACTGCCGACACGGTGCCATCCCCGCCCACGGCAATCAGCGTCTCCGTGTTAGCCAGGGCTTCGCGAGTCTGTTCCTCCATCCGATCCTTGTCGGTGAATTCGGCCTTCCATTCGGAGTCGGCATGATTCATGGACTCCATAATTTCGGGAAGGAAATTGAAAATGACCTTTCCCTGACCGCCACCACTTATCGGATTAATGAGAAAAAAGAACTTGTACATACCGGTTCGACAAAAATAAGAAATTTCACCCTTTCTTCAACAATTCGTCCTTGATTACGAGATAATGCTCGGCATTTTCGTGGGCCTTGCGAATCTCTGTTTCTGAAAGTTCCCGAACAACGTGTGCAGGCGACCCGACAATCAAGGTTCGCTCCGGAAATTCCTTGTCCTGCGTGACCAGGGCCCCGGCCCCGACGATGCAGTCGGACTTGATGTGAGCGCCATCCATAATAATCGCCCCCATGCCCACAAGCACGCGGTCATCGATGGTGCAGGCGTGCAGCACGGCGTTGTGGCCGACAATCACATCGTCGCCGATGTGCACACCGACATCCGTAGAAAGGTGGACCGTCACATTGTCCTGGATGTTGGACCTACGCCCGATGCGGATTTCGGCCAAGTCCGCCCTGAGAACTGCATTGTAGAATACGGAAGAATCGTCCCCGATTTCCACGTCGCCGATAATCCTCGCCCCCTCGGCGAGGAAGACCCGTTCGCCAATCTTGGGCGATTTTCCCTTATAATCAATTAATGAAGACATATCGCTAATGTACATAAAAAAACAGCATTCGATAAGTACCCACCCCCCAGTAACAATTAAATAAGCAACTCGTTACACAGTGAAATCCCGAAATAATGCTACTTTAGTAGGTAATCCACCCCCCTATCCCCAACATGCGTTTCACAGATTCAAGACAAATTAACATCCTTTTCGAAGACCAAGGCTGCAAACGCTGGTCTGTAGCCGTCACATCGGCAAAAGAACGAATCGCCAAGCTCAAAAAACTCCGCAAGGCCCTCATCGAAAAAAAGGGCGATTTTTTTGATGCCATCTGGAAAGATTTCCGCAAGAGCGAATTCGAGGCATGGACGACGGAACTCCTCCCCGCCATCGAAGAAATCGACTACGCCACCAGGCATCTCAAGAAATGGATGAAGGACAAGACCGCAAAGCGTACCCTCATCCTGCCGACAACAAGCAGCTACTCGAGATTCGAGCCCAAGGGACGCGTGCTCATCATGTCCCCGTGGAACTATCCCCTGCTCCTCCTGGTCTCGCCTATTGTCTCGGCCATCGCCGCCGGAAACGTCATCATCGCCAAGCCGAGCAACAAGACCCCGAACGTGAGCGCATTCCTCGCATCGCTTTTTGAATCCATTTTCGAGAAAGACGAAATTGCCATCATCGAGGCGTCCGGTTCGTCTGTCGGAGATGTCCTGCTAAAGCTCCCCTTCGACCACGTGTTCTTTACCGGCAGTCCCAAGATCGGCGCCCATGTCGGTGAAATGAGCCAAAAGGTCCACGCCGGACTCACGCTCGAACTGGGCGGAAAATCCCCAGCAATCGTCCTAGACGACGCCGACATGCAGGATGCCGCCCAGAAAATCTCATGGGGCAAGCTCATCAACGCCGGGCAGACCTGCATCGCGCCCGACTACGTTCTCTGCGCCCGCCACAAGGTCGGCGAACTTGCCAACGAACTCGTCAAAAGCATCAAGGCCATGTATGGCGAAACCGAGGAAGACCGCCAGAAAAACGTCGACTTCCCGAGGATTATCGACAAGAGCGCGACAGAAAGACTCCAGAACTATATCCATGATGCCGTAGAGAAAGGAGCCTCCGTTACCATCGGCGGCATATGCAACATCGGGGACCGCTATGTCGCCCCCACCGTACTCAAGGATGTCACCCCCCAAATGAAGGTAATGTCCTGCGAAATTTTCGGCCCGGTTCTCCCCATCCTCGCCTACAATTCGCCCGAGGACGCCATCCGATTCGTGCAGGACTTCCCAAAACCGCTTGCACTGTACATCTTCGGCAAGTCGCAGAAAACAATCCAGTCCGTCATCGCACAGACCACGGCCGGTTCCACCTGCGTCAACAACTGCGTCATCCAGATAGAGAACTTGTCGGTCCCGTTCGGCGGTGTCGGCAATAGCGGCATCGGCAATTACCACGGCTTTTACGGCTTCAAGACGTTCAGCCACGAAAGGAACGTCATGAAGCAGTGCGGTTTCGATGTCATCCGGTTCTTCCGCGCCCCCTACGGCAAGACCAGAGCCCAGACGACCATCCAAAAAGCCCTCCGCTTCATCAAAAAAATGTAACCAAATCCCCCATTTCGCTCAAAAAACAACCAAAAACCCGTGAAATTCTTCACATTGGGTGAAAAAAAAATATTTCGCCCATATGGCTGTTATAGGGAAAAACTTATTTTCTGAAAAAAACAAGCACACTTATTGGTTGGTTAAAACATGAGTATTCTCAAGACTATCCCGTTCGGGATCGCATCTGTGTTCATCATTGCCTGTGGAGACAGCTCTTCCAGCGTATCGCCGCAAGAATCCGCCCTCCAGGGCGACGGAAACCTCACTGAGATTTCAAGCGGAGCGACAACGGACTCCCCCGACGCGCAGCAGACCAGTCCCAACTCATCGACAGGCAAGCAGGCCGACGAGAAGACGCCCGCCACGACCCCGACCAGCTCGGGCTCCACCCCCGCCGATCCCGCGCAGAAGCCCGGCTCCGCGGCGACGGCGACAAGCGCCGACACCGATCCCGCAAGTTCTGCATCCCAGACGACACCGACACCAAAACCCGGCGAAGGTTCCGACGACAACGAGGAAGACGACAACGTTAAACTCGACGGCAGCGAGACGACCCTCACTTTCAGCGGCACCGACGTCACCATCGCCAACGACAACGGATGCCTCGAGAAGGCGGCCGGAGTCGTCACCGTCAAGTGCTCCGGCAACTACTACCTCACGGGCACAGCCAGCGACTACCAGGTCATCGTGAACACCGCGGCGACCGACACCGGCAAGGTCGACCTTTTCTTGAACGGGGTCTCGCTCAAGAGCAGCGACGCGCCCATCTACGTGCAGAACGCCGAAAAAACCGAGCTCCACCTGGTCAAGGGCACCACGAACTCCGTCGAAGACGGCGCGACGCGCTCCAAGACGTACACGGGTAACAACGGAACGGACACGACGAAGGCCGCCATCTACGCGAAGGACGACCTGAGCATCAAGGGCAGCGGAAGCCTCACCGTCAAGGCGAACTACAACAACGGCATCCACACGAGCAATGACCTCAAAATCAAAAAAAGTACCGGCACCCTTAACGTCACGGCGGCAAACTGCGGCATCAAGGGCAAGGCCTCGCTCACCATCAACGGCGGCACCATCACCGTGAACGCGGCCAAGGGCGACGGCATCAAGAGCGACGAGGATGACGCCGCAGCGCTCGCGCAGGGCAAGGGCAACGTCAAGATTGCCGGCGGAAGCATCACCATCACGGCGGGCTACGACGGCATCAGCGCGAACAACACCGTGCTTATCACCAAGGGCGAGACTACCGACGAACCGACCATCAAAATTACGGCGGGCGGCGGCCAGACATGCCAAGGCAACAGCACCGGCAGCCAGGGTGGCAGAGGCGGCGGGATGGGATTCGGCATGGGCGGCAATTCCTGCTCCCCCGACTCCAGCATGAAGGGATTCAAGGCCGACTCGAACATCGTCATCGAGGCGGGCAAAATCGAAATCAACAGCCGTGACGACGGCATCCACAGCGACGGCAACCTCACCATCACCGGCGGTTTCGCGACGGTCAAGTCCGACGACGACGGCGTCCACGCCGAACAGACGTTGACCATCAAGGGCGGCACCGTCGAGGTCACCATGGCCTACGAGGGCATGGAAGCGGCCTACATGAACTTCGAGGGCGGCGTCACGAGCGTGGTCACCACGAACGACGCCTGGAACGCGGCCGGAGCGAACGCATCGAGCAGCACCGGCGGGAACAACGGCGGCCGCCCGGGCGGCGGCATGGGCGGCGGATTCGGTTTCGGCAGCGACGGCAGCAAGATCAAGGTCACCGGCGGTTTCCACTACCTCTACGTGGGCACGGGCGACACCGACGGCATGGACAGCAACGGCGATATCGACATGACCGGCGGGGTCGTCATCATCGAATGCCGCATGAACGGCGGCATGGGCGGCATGGTCGATTCCAACGGCGAGACAAATATCAAGGGCGGCAAGATGCTCGGCTTCGGCACGAACAACTCCGAAGAAGGCACGCAGTACAGCGTGACCTTCACTGCCGGCAACTACTACGGCACTTCCGAAATCGCATTCAAGCCGACATTCAACGGCAGCAAGATGGTCTCGAATGTGGGCCAGCCCGCCGCCGTGAGCAGCGTCGACGGCATGCAGAAACAATGCTTCGGAAGCAGCACCACAAACTGCGTGTACTACAAGTAATCCGAAAGTCCCTAATCCAGCGAATTATACAGAAATAGCCGCGATTTCTCGCGGCTATTGTTTTATCAACCCTTAGAGTTTATTATTCACCACATTGGTCGTAGGATCCAAACCTGTCGATGATGTTTTCGCCATCCGTGAGGAACTGGAGCTGAACCCTGGTGACTTTTCCAACGACATCTTCGATCTTTTCGTTCGATTCTTCGTCGATATTCTTGAACGCATCCCAGGAGACCTTGCCCCACACCTTGTCGTCGGAATAATCGACATCGGCATACCAGTACTTGTTGGCGTCATAGTCGGTGACGATAACAATCCTGATATAGTTGTAAGTGCTGTAATGTATGCAGAAGCCACCCCATGCACTGATGTCGGCCGGATCCATGTTCGAACTGACGGTATTGAATCCAATGGAAGCGATGCTGTCCAAATCAATGGACCCTTCGTCCGTTTTCACATACATCGTAAATTCGTGATACTTGCTCACCAAGGACGGAATAGCGTTCCCGTCTTCATCATATTCCACGTCATCGGGGAAGTTGTAATTGAAGATTTCATCTGCCTCGAAAGTGTTGGTCCAAATTCCGCCAGCCGTTGCACCGGAAATACCAAGGTCTACCTGGTCTCCGTCTTTTGCACCATTCCACAAGAAGCTCTTTCCAGACTTGTGATCAGAAGACTCCGTCGGCTTAACATCCTTGTAGTCGCCAACGTTATTCACCGCAAGGTTTTCAGGCATCAGGTAGCTAATGCGATTAACAGTAAAGAGCGTTCCGGAATTATTTTCCTTTACAAATTTCAAGCGAACAGTCGTCAATTTCTTCAGGACGGTTTCAGAATTTGGCACATCCGCGAATTTGTAACATTTGGTTTCCATATGGGAGGCTCTCTTCGATTCGTCTTCAGTGCTATGAGTCGTATCATTCACATCGTCGTTCTTGGCGAAAGTCAGCTTGAGAATGTTGTTTTCGTTTGCATTCTCGGGAACGAGCTGCATTTCGATATCCATCTGGGATTCATATTCTAGACATATGCCTTTCCATTTTGTCGATACATCCGCCGAATGAATAACTTCCGTACCATTTTCGGTAGATTTTCCCGCAACAAGGAACTGGAGCCCGACATCCGGATTCGAACTGGAGCCAGTGAAAATGACATTTCCAATATAACCGCCATCCGTAGGTTCGAATTCACCTCCATAAGCGAATTCAATGTAGGCTTCAGCAGAATCCCCGAAATACGTCCATTCGCCGGCTGTACCCTCGTCGCCTTCATCGAAGCCCGTCTTTACGTGGTTAATATCAATCTTGCTCCACCACATCTCCCAACGAGTGTAGGGGGCCAATCGCTGGATGTCAAATTTACCCGATGAGCCCGACTCGCCGACAAAGATGATCTGCACGGAACGGACTTTCTTGGCGAAGGAAGATCCATCCGAATCAGAATCCTTCATCATGAAATCTTTCCATGTCACACAATAGGATTCTTTCCCGTTTTCCTTCGTCGTGAAGCTTGCAAACGGCAAATCCGAATCAACGGAAGATTTTGTGTATTCACCGTCATCCAGTCTGACTTCCACGTCGAAGTCAGACTGGTAAGTAATGCACAAGCCGTCGCTATTTTCGGAAAGGTCGACAGGAGAACCATCCTCGTTGGACGCATCGTAGACAATGCCGGCACGGTTCAAGCCACTCTTGCCGGACTTATCGAACGAGACTCGACCAGCCAAGGTCTTCTTGGACGCATCCAGACTGATATTGGATCCATTGATGACGCTCCAAGCCTTAAGGTTGGACGATTCGTCCCAGAAAGCATTCTTTTCTTCGGTAGTGCCGTAATGTTTGGCAGTCACGGAATCTCCAGAACACGCAGTTAATGAAAGGGCGCCTAAAAGCCCCAAACAAATAATGCTTGTTTCCATACATCTTTTCATATTAACCCTCTTTTTTTTTGTGTGTAATTTTTGACAAAGGGAACATCTGCAAGTTCAAGCGATAAACTTGACAAGGCTCCTTACTCATGTTGGCAATCGCCACAATTTTTCTTCGGCAGGAATCTAGTTCCCGAACAATTTCTTCGTAGGCCTCGCGGTCGATTCCCATGGTCACACCGGAAACATCACGTTCCTGGATATCAAATGCGTCAATGGCCTTCTGCGCAAAGCCAGCCATTTCACGATGCATGGAGCGCACCACCAAAGGCATCACATCGGAATTTCCGACCAAGCCCTTATCCGTCTGCACATAGACATTCTTGGACTTGCGCTGCAAAATCCCGACACTCACCATAAAGTCCAAGGATTTACGAACTTCATCAGCAGTAATTGGCTGCCAGCACATTTCGGCAACTGCCTCGGGAGAGGCTCCCGGCATCATCGCCACGAGTTCGCGCAGAACCGGATTTTTCCAAGACTCGAAATAAGTGAAGGCATCGCTATCCACCACACGAATCTTGTTGGCTTGCGCGATATCCTTCATGCTAGCGAAGGCGTTCTTTTTCGTTTCATCGTCCTTCGCCTGGTTGTACCGCACCAAATAACGAAAGTATGCGCACTCAAAACCACCCAAATTCATGGCCGAAGCCACTCTTTCAATACCTAGTTCACTAAGACTACTTTTCCCTTCACAGACCAGTTTTAAATACGTTGGCGAAGTGAAGCCCGCCAAACGGGCAAATTCACGCCAAGTAAACGAACTCGTCCTTTTGCGTTCATCGTAAAAGTCCTGCATGCAGCAGCGATAATCTTGATATTCCGTTATCGGTTTCATAAAAACTCCAAATACGAAACGTTCATCTTCATACCATCAATATAGCACTTTTTGTATCATGAATCAAACTTTAAATGATACAAAATTAAAAAAACACAAAAAAATGACACCCATATCACACAATTGTGCCTTATCGATAAAAATTGTACACAAACCAAACGATTCTCTCAAATCAGTATAGTTTATCTATAGGCAAGATAGTTCCGCTCAAAACTTTCTTGCAGGGATGATTCAGAGCATTCACTGATTGGAGGACCCTATGAACAAGAAAATTTCTTTCACTACTGTAGTTGCATTGACCCTAGCCACATTTGCCGGTGCATTCACCACTTGGCGTGGCGACACTGAAAAGGTCGAGACGGGTCTTGATAACGACACCCAGACAGGCGGCTACTGGTTCGATTACAACGACTCAGCCGACAAGGGGCTTTCCAGGGTCGAGTGGCCGGTAAAAAAAGGCAACGAATCGGACACAAACTCCCTTCAACCAATCATTGAATACTGCCATGGCATTTGCGGCCACGTCGTACTTTCCGGTGCAGCCTTGAGCTACGATCCGTTTGTCGGAATCGGCTTCAACGTCGTCGGCGAAGCCAGCGCCGATGACAAGACCCCGGTTGCAGCAAACGCGACAGATTGGGAAGGTATTTTCATCACCTATTCCTCCACTCTCGCAGCCGTACTCGAGCTCGGTCTCGGCGATGTCGTCGACAAGTCGCTCGAATACGACAACCCGGTAGCCAAGCTTCCCAAGAGCACCGATGGCACCACGAAGCAAATTCGTTGGGAAGACTTTGCGCAGGCCGGATGGGGCAAGGGTGAAAAAATTTCCGGTCCCGAAGCCGCAGCCAAACTTGTGTCCATCAAATTCAAAATTCAAGCCAAAGACGGAACCGAAGGAAATTTCCATATTTTCGAAATCGGAGCCCTGAGCAACCCAGAAGCCATCAAGGTTTTCCGGGCCTCGCCTAGCGTGAACGCTGTCGTTAGCGGTCGCAAGGTTTCCTTCACCGGTATTGCGTCGAGCGCCGCCGTCGAAATCATCAATCTCCGGGGACAGATTGTCAAGAAGGGCTCCGTACAGGGGACTTCCGCTCTTGACCTTTCCGCCCTTGACGCGGGCGTCTACGTAGTCCGCGCTTCCGGCAAGTCTGTCGATTTCAGCGGCAAGATTGTATTGAAGTAGCTTTTTAGCAAGACCTTCTTACCACTTTGACTCGCGCACCAGCTCATGGTGCGCGATGTTTTTGTATATTCATCGGAAATGAAATTCCTTAGGCAAAACATTCTCTCGATGATAACGATCGCGGTATTCGCGATATGTGCCGCCGTTGTCGAAGGGTCTTTTGTTTACGATTACGGGAATTCCTTCGATGCTGTCCAGGTTTCGGACGGCGCAAGCCACGACCTTCTCGCCAACGACTTTGCTGGTGAGCCGTTATTCCTCTCCCGCGAGACGACATCGGAAGCCGTTTTACTCACCCGCAGACCTGGCCAACAGACGCTTTCGCGGACATTCCGGAGCGGCAACTTCCAAGGATTCGGCGGGCGCGATTCCGGATTTTCCAGACGAGCCGCGGCACCTGCGGGCATCCACTGCACACCCCGCATTACCGCACACAACGGGTTCCCTACCCCGCTCGCATACCAAGCACCCAAAGATTATTACGTATTCACGCTAAAACGGATTCTCTGTTAACAAGATTCTTTCTCCACATTGCCATTCTGGAGACCACCGGTCGACAGAATTAACAGCGAAAAAAATCAAATAATTCAACTGGACGGTTTATTCCGTCGGAGAAAGAAAATGGAAAACATTTCCAAAATGGAGATGGCGAGCGCCCTCTTCAACCAAATCTATATCAAGACCGAAAAAAAGTGCTTCGGTCTCATGACCAAAGTCACCTACACCCCGACAAACTCGCCCGTCGTGGGAATCTGCCTGGATTACAGCCCCACCGAAGGGGAAAAGGTCAAGGCAATTCTTGAAGCTACACAAAGCGAACTCCTTGCCGTCCTCAAAAAAGAGGGCCGCCCGGAGGCAAGCGCCAACGGGAATTTCCGCCTGAACCTGTGCTACTCGCAGGACCGAGAGTTCGCCGCACTGCACCTGCAGCAGTTCTCGGGATTCGAGTACCACACCATAGGCGAAATCCGCTTCGCCGCAGGTGACGAGGCCAAAAAACTGCTGAGCGCATTCGTCAAATAGGCAATAACGCCGACATCACCGGGCGCAAAAACGCCCAAAACACCCCGAGAAAAGCAATTTTCTCGGGATTTTTTTGAAATTATCCGAACATTTTGCACCTGGTTCCTGTGGTAAACACTTTCCGCCCTATTTTTTGCCCAAAATGCGAAAAAACACGTAAATTATGGTAAGGTTGAAAATGGAGTGGAAGATGAAAACCTGGTTCAAATATACGACGATAGCCATCGCAGCGGCATTCTGCGCGAGCGCCATGGCGGCAGACATCACGCCGACCCGTGTGGGTCCCGTGAGCCAGTACGGCAAGCTCATCGCAGGCAAAAATAGCCAGAACAAAGGACAAATTTACGGCAGCTGCGAAGGCGTCAAGGACGGCGCCGAGGTGCAGGTGCGCGGCATGAGTCTCTACTGGAGCCTCATGGACGAGGCCCTCGACTTCTGGAGCGAAGACGGTATAACCACCATGGTGAAAGAAATGAAAATCCAGATTGTGCGCGCGGCCATGGCAGCCGGCAACGAAAACTGGACCAAGGGCAAGTACATCGGTTACGCTGTCCAGCCCGATTCGCAGACTCAATTTGTAAAGAGGGTCGTCGAGGCGGCCATCAAACAGGACATCTACGTCATCATCGACTGGCATTCGCATACAGCAAACACGCAGACTCAAAACGCGGTCAAGTTCTTCGGCGAGATGGCCCAGGCATACGGCCAGTACGACAACGTCATCTTCGAAGTGTTCAACGAGCCCCAGAAAATCGAGTGGAGCGTCATCAAGACCTACGCCGACGCCGTGGTGGCCGAAATCCGCAAATATTCCGACAACTTGATTCTCGTGGGCACGCCGGAATGGGACCAGTACCCCAACCGCGTCATCGGCAGCGAAATCAACGACCCCAAGCAGAACACCGCCTATACGTTCCACTACTATGCCGGAACGCACTGCTTTAGCGGAAAGCACGAAGGCATGTTCGGGCAGAGCTGGCCCTGCGAAGGCGAAAACGCCGTAGAAGCAATGAAAGCGGGCCTCTCCGTGTTCGTGAGCGAATGGGGCGTCACGACCTCCGACGGCAAGGGCAGCGTCGCGGGCGACAACGACGGCTGGCAAAACTGGATGAACGAGCACAAGCTCTCCTGGGCGAACTGGTCGGCATCGAGGATCAACGAAGGCTCCGCCGCGTTCGACTCCGCCACAGCCACCCCGACAAGCCTCACATTTACCAAATCCGGCGACACGCTCAAGAGATACCTGAGCACGAACGCGGAAACCTATACGCTCTGCCCGACAAAGGCGCCCGCTTCGTCTTCCGCACCAGCCGAAGAGCAGAAACCGGCCTCCAGCAGCAGCGCACCGACAAGTTCAACTCCCGCCCCGACAAGCAGTTCCCCCACCCCCAAAAGCAGCGCAGATGCCCTCCACCCCATCGCCGCTGCCCCGGCCGCGTTAACCATCCATGACCGGACCGTATCCTTCATCATCAACAAAAACGGCACGGTCAAGGTAAAAGTGTTCGACGCGCTCGGACACGCCCGGATGGCGCAGACCCTACAGCTTTCCGACGGAACGCACAACGTCGAACTGAAGGGCCTGCCCGCCGGGAAATACGTGGTACAAGTCAGCCAGGGACAATCCTTGTCGCAAGCGGGTGTCACACTTAAATAAATTTTCATAATGAGAGAGAGGCATCCCGGCGGCTTCGGTCGCCGGGATTTCTCGTATGAGCCGAAATGCAGACTTTACTCAATCACCCCGCCTGATTGCCTAATCAGTCATGTATAACATCTTCTTTTTATTTTTCCAATTACCCGTAGAACGACTCGATTTTTCCGTAATAGCCAAGAGCATTCAACACTCTCATAATATTGCGCTGCATTTCGGGTGTCCAAAATACTTTAGGTGCGGCAATACCATAAACAACAATATTCTTTCCCTTAAGGTCTTTTTTCAACGCATCACCATCCATGATATCGCCATTGGAAAAGACATATTGCCCATTGTCATCTTCAATCAAATAGCTAATGAGATCCGGAGCCATAACCAAGGGTTTAGCAGATTTCGAATCCCACAGGATAAGGCTTTCGTTTTGGAAAATGATTTTGTAGAGATGCTTGCAATCGCCTTTTATGGTGATAATCCCTTCGTCAAAACCACCCGCAGTCAAAGTCGTTGCGCCGTCCAATTCCCCTTGGCATATTTTTTTTATGAAGGGTTCGGGGTAAATCGATTGACTCTTGAACAATTCTTCAATTTCGGAAAAATCCCCATTTTTCCCTTTCACTGACTGTATGGCGCCCCCCAGTTCCTGGCAAAACGTCAACGTACCCGGCACAGATGCGTTGGAGTCCCTAAGCTCGGTTATGTCAGGAAAATACCACATGACTAATCCAGCTTTTTGGTCAAATTCGGCCATGTTGAGCACGGGCCTTGCCAGGGATTCCATTTTTGAGGCGGCGTCCGAACAATCATCCGCGGCATCGGAAATTTCAAGCGTTATCTGGTGGTTATTTTCGCTGCAGAGAATGGTGGGGTTCACAGAGGCCCCCGCGTTCGTGCCGAAGGTAATAAGGTCTAAAGTGGGCACGGCTCGGCCGGCGCCATCTACATCCAGCACGGGTTTGCCCATTTTATGGGCGGTCAGGCAGGCCGAAACCATAGATACAGCGCCTATTTCGATGGGTATGATATAGTCTATGCCCTTAAAGTTTTGGTCTTTACCTTTCATCTCTTCCATGAATTTTTTGATACCTTCACATATGGCATCGGGGCATTTTACGTCGCCCACTTTCTGTGGAGCCCCCATATAAGCCACAACAATCCCAGATTCCCCTGCCTTGGCATCCTTCAAATCGGTTATTTTGAGATTCCCAGTTATTTCGCCCGTGCAATATGTATCTAGATAAGCGAAGCTGGTTTTGAGCCCCCCGCCCCCGCCACTGCCAAGAAAGCAGGCCCCATAAGCAATTTTCTGCAGTTCATTCTGCAATTCATCCGGCAAAATTTCGACACCACAATTAGTCATGGTCGACCTCCTTTAGTTTATGTAGTTTTTCCAGGTAAACGCGTTCGTTGTGCGCCTCGGCTGTTTGAATCACGGCGTCGATAAAGGTTTCGAACAGATTCCTGTTGCCGCTTTTGCGGTAGAACTCGCCGAGGATCAGGCCGTAAAGCGAATGCACCGCGGTCGGGGACGACTTGCTGGATTCAGTCAATATCCGGTAACCGTCCATTATGACATTTTCTGCATTTACTTCGTTGTCGCATTTTTCGTAAAGAGCCGCGCCGTAGAAGATTTTTCCGATTCCGTGATAAAAGCAGAAATTGTACTTTTCCGCAGTCTGCATCAGTTCGCTGGCCTGCCCATAGAGGGTATCCCAGTTTTCCTCGCCCCAGTTGTACCAGCAGAGCGCCTGCCCCGCCACGACCTGGTAGAATGCATCCTTGTTTTTGGCCTTGTCTCCCTGTATCTGGAGGTAGCGCAATTCCGCCTCTTCCTTTTTCCCTTGCAACTGCTCCGCCAGCATCAGGAACATGTTGGCAAACAGGCTATCGAGAGTCGGAGCGCCGTCACCCGCACCGTCCATTGCAGCTTCGCTCAAAAACAACTCGCCGTATTCACAAGTCTTCTCGAGGTCCCCCAGCCAAAAATAGGTATTCGCCGCAGATATAAGCGAGTTCAGGTGCAGCATGCGGTTCCCGTACTTGTCTGCAATCTCAAGGTTCTTTTGCACTTGTTGCAGGCACCGGTCCAGTTCAAGTTTCATGAGGTAAATTGTCCATTTACCGAAAAGCACGATGACGATGTCGATGTTTTCGAAGTCCTGTTTTTCTACACAAAGATTCCAGGCCTGGTCATAGAGCCATTCCACTTCCGGGTCGCCCCATCCTTTTATGTCTCTGTAGCAGATACAGAGCCGGACTGTGAAATACAGGGTTTCACGTCGCGTTTCGCTACTTTGGGGCATGTCCTTCAGGAAGCCCAGGGCTTTTGTTATCAGCGTGGCGGCCTTGCTATAAGCGGAAAGGCGCATCATGCTGTCGACGGTTATCCTAATGTATTTTACCGCCTTATCGTACTCCTCGGACATCTCGTAATGACGCGCGATGTCTCCAGCGGCCTCTTCAATGTTATTCTTGAAGTAGTCCTCAAGAATGCGCGCGATGTCACTATGGAGCATCATTCGCTGGGTTTGGCTCAGTTCCTGATAGAGATACTGCTGGAAGATGTAGCTCGAGAAATTGAATTTCGAGACAATCCCCTGGCTGCAACGGATACAGTCGCTCTCGGTTACCAGATGGTGCTGTTTTTGCAGGATTTTTGAAAGTGTCATGAGAATGCTGCGTTCAGGCATATCCATGGTCTTGGAAAGGACCTGCGCTATGAATGTGTGGCCCTGGACACTTGCATACGAAAGAACCTCCACGAGAGAATCCTCCAGACGACCAATCCGTTCCTGGATGATTCCTTCTATGCGGACAGGATAGGAATCCCAATCAAGTTTCGCGTTGTTCGACCATACCCCGTCATTGTTGGAGACGACCATTCCCTTTTCAATCAACAGGTTCATGAGTTCGTTTATGAAAAGAGGGTTGCCATTGGTACGCTCGAAAAGCTTGTCGCGGAAACGAGCATCGAGAATGTTCCTATTCGAATCCAGCATCTTTTCCATCAGTTCGCGACGATCGGCTTCGGAGACCTTGTCCAGGTCGACAAAGACATTGCCCAAGCTGATTTTCACCTCCGTAATCAGCTTGTTCAACAAGTGTTTTTCCCCGCCCACGATAATGTCGATGTCCGTACTTCGGTAGCTGCCGATTATCATCACAGGGCTGTTCTTGAGGCCGATTACGAGCTGGTAGAGCAGATTCACGGAGGACGGGTCTATCCATTGAAGATTGTCCACTATCAATACCAAACGGTATTTCTCGGCAATGGAGCGTACGGCATCGACATATTGCACGAGAATTTTTGACTCGTCTATGGAGCGCGCTGGCTCTTTGTCCTTTTCCTGGAAAAGGTTCTGGCCTATCGCAGAAATGATGGACGCCCCGGGAACGAAGTTCCCCAGCAGGTCGGGAGCATGCTCGAATACCGTCTTGGCGCAGAAACGGAAGACCTCCTTGAATTTTTCCTTTTCGGAATCCTTGGAGTCTTCCTCGTCGACGTCTTTCAACAACTGCTTGAGCAGTTCCTTGAACGGCTGGTAGGGTATATTGTAGTCGGACTGTACATTGCAGCTGCTTGAAACAATAAGCGTTTGGTCCGTGGTAGCGGAAATTTCATCGAGAAATTGGTTAATCAGGACTGTTTTCCCGGTTCCAGCCTCGCCTATGACGAATCTCACTTGCTGTCGGCCGGACTGTCGCATGGCCTGATACGCATCCAACAGTTTCTTTTTTTCTTTTTCACGTTGTACAAATTGCATAAGTTAACCTATAAACGAATATACATTCAAATTCCAGAATTGCAAATAAAATAAACTTATCCATTATTTCCACTGCACGGCAGTTTTCGGACAAGCGCCATACATTTGTACATTGCCACACATACGTTGTATGACACAATTCACCATTCTTTATTTTGTATTATTTTTTTTACTTTGTATTATAAAGTAAATGTCTTGATGCTCCGGAGCTATACTCCGGGAGGGCGGTTCCGGCCGTCGGAATTTTTTTTGTAATCAGGGCTGAGATGCAGAGTCAGGCACAGACATATTCAGCAACTCTTCGTAATCACGTTCAAGCTTTGACATTTCTTCCTGATGTCGACGCATCACATCTTCGTATTCGTCTTCTGGCATAAGGCCTGCTTCGCGCCATCCTTCTATCTTTTCTGTTATAAATAGACGATTTACTAGATACTCATACCTATTAAAGATTTTGCTATTAAAAACAAATTGTTCAATGTTCTCTTCATTAGATTGCTTCCATTTATCTTTACATAAAGTGTCTACAGGCTGATGAGCCATTTGGTAATAATCATTACAGGCATCCATCAGATATGAACGAAAATATGTTTTCGACCTACCCTCTTTTTTATATCCATATATTCTACGAAATAGACCGCCATAAGCTTCCGTTCGAGGTAATAAAGGCAATGCATTTTCAACACCCTCCACAGGGATATCCATTGACTTAAAATCGAATTTTCTACAACGCATTTTAGTACGAAACGGGCAAATCGTTATAGAGTCGCTTTTGTCATAGAAAAAGAAACACATAACCGGCTCATCAAACTCTACACTCCGATCATACACAAAATAGTAACCATCCTTTGACGAATCCAATTCCGAGGAATGCTTTGTTAAATATCTATCAAAAAAGTCATCAAGATCATCTTGCCAAGCTTTGTCAATAGGACGCAATTTATACACATAGCCACCGCGAGATGAATGGCAAGCAACCAGGACAAGGCCTACAATCAAGACCATGAACAAAATATTTTTCATCATGCCATAAATATATACAGAATTGCCCGAAAGCACCCCCTTTTATATCAAGTTCAGTTCGTCCTATAAATTATATTTGGGAAAAAAGGCCACCCATGATTAACACCACCCTCTGCTATATCGAACAAGACGGCAAGTACCTGCTGCTGCACCGCGTCAAGAAAAAGAACGACATCAACAAGGACAAGTGGATTGGTATCGGCGGGAAGTTCATGGAACGGGAATCCCCGGAGGACTGCATCCGCAGGGAATGCCTCGAAGAAACAGGACTCACCCTAATCCAGCCCAAGTACCGCGGTATTGTCACATTCATCAGCGACGGCATGGACCAGACGGAATTCATGCACCTGTTCACGGCCACGGAATTCTCGGGGGAACTCAAGGAATGCGACGAGGGGAACCTGGAATGGGTCGACAAGGCGAAGGTCCGCGAACTCCCCCACTGGGACGGCGACCTGATTTTCCTAGCCCTGCTCGAAAGGGGCGAACCGTTCTTCTCGCTCAAGCTGACCTACGTGGGGAGCACCCTAACCGAAGCCCTCCTGAACGAGAAAAAAGTCACGCTTTCGGACTTTGTAGACGAAGACAGGGCTTAATTTCAGACAAATTCCAGCTGTATTTCCGCCGCAATACGTAAATGCAAATTTACAAACCGGCGTTTTCAGTTGTAAATTCTTCAACAAAAATCAAAAAAAAGTAAACTTTTATACAAAAACGTGACAAAACATTGAAATTTATTTCCTATATTAAAAACATACTCCAAACCAACCCCATAGAAGCCGACCTAGAATTAGGTCGACTTCTTCATTTTTGGGGATTAGCCCGGATTTAGAACAGGAAACCGCCGAAACGCGCGATAACGCCGGCAAAAACCACGCTCACCATGGTCATGAGCTTGATAAGGATGTTCAGCGACGGACCCGCGGTATCCTTGAACGGATCGCCCACGGTATCGCCCACGACGGCGGACTTGTGCGTCTCTGAGCCCTTGCCACCGTAGTTGCCCTTTTCGACAAACTTTTTCGCGTTGTCCCAGGCTCCGCCAGCATTGTTGAGCATCGTCGCAAGTGCAAAGCCGCTGGCAAGGCCACCAACGAGCAAGCCGAACACGCCCGCAACGCCCATGAACAAGCCAACAACCACAGGGACAACCACGGCAATCAACGACGGGAGCACCATCTCGCGCTGCGCACCGACAGTCGAAATTTCAACACAACGGGCGTAATCGGGCTGGCCCGTGCCTTCCATGATGCCCGGAATTTCGCGGAACTGGCGGCGAACTTCCTCCACCATCGCGCTCGCGGCGCGGCCCACGGCCTTGATAGTCAGCGCGCAGAAGATGAATCCCATCATCGCACCGATAAAGAGACCGCCAAGCAGCATCGGGTTCATGAGGTTCAGGTTGTACACATGCATGAAGTCCGTGTAGTTGACGCGGCTCGCCACCATGCCTATCAGGTCGCCGTTGGCCGAAATGGCGCGGGTTCCCTCATCCAAAAGCTTCACGCCGGGGACATTCCCGACAACCTTCAAAAGATCGTCGGCGTGGTTCACGAACGCAACGCTCCCCACGCGCCATACGCCTTCGGCGGAAGACGCGAGGTGGCCAATCCAGATCTTGATTTCTTCCACGTAAGACGCAAGCAGCGCCATCGCGGTCAATGCGGCAGAGCCGATGGCAAAGCCCTTACCCGTCGCCGCCGTCGTATTCCCGAGCTGGTCGAGTTCGTCGGTACGCGCACGCACCTTCTCGTCGAGCCCGGCCATTTCGGCATTGCCACCAGCATTGTCGGCAATCGGGCCGAACGCATCCGTGGCCAGCGTGATGCCCAGCGTACTGAGCATACCGACCGCGGCAAAACCGACGCCGTAAAGGCCCATGGCCATGTTCTGGAAACCGCCCGCACAGCCGAATGCGGCAATGATGCCGATGACAATCGTCACCACGGGCAGCCCCGTCGAGAACATGCCCACGGAAATGCCGTCGATAATCGTCGTCGCGGCTCCGAGCTTGGCCTGCCCGGCAATCCCACGGGTGGGCTTGTAGGCGTCGGAAGTGTAGTATTCGGTGAACTGGCCAATCAGCACGCCCGCGGCAAGCCCCGAGAGCACGGAGCCAAAAATACCGAGCGAGATGAAATCGAGTTTCACGAGCACAAAGAGCGTAATCAGCACCAGGATAGACGAGCCGAGCGTTCCCGTCAAAAGCGAACGCAGCAGCGACTTGGTGTCGGCATCTTCCTTGGTCCGCACCATGAAAATTCCAACAATCGAAAGAACGATGCCGATGGCAGCAACAAGCATCGGCGAAATCACGTAGGTCAGCCCGACACCCGGCAGCGCGGCACCCAACGCCGCCGTCGCGAGGATGGAGCCGCAGTAAGATTCGTAGAGGTCGGCACCCATGCCGGCCACGTCGCCGACGTTGTCGCCCACGTTGTCCGCAATCGTCGCCGGGTTGCGCGGGTCGTCTTCCGGAATACCGGCTTCCACCTTGCCGACAAGGTCGGCGCCGACATCCGCCGCCTTCGTGTAAATGCCGCCGCCCACACGCGCGAAGAGCGCCTGGAGCGACGCACCCATGCCGAACGTGAGCATTGTCGTCGTAATTTCGACCATCTTGCCGTGACGCCATGCATCGTTATTGATAAGCGCATCCGACCAGCCGCCTAGCGAAAGCTTGGCGGCGATATCCGCACCGAAACCGAACACGTTGTTATCGTAGATGTAGTTGAGCGCGAAGAACCAGGCCGAAATGTCGAGCAAGCCGAACCCCACCACGACAAGGCCCATCACGGCACCGCTACGGAACGCGATGACAAGGCCCCGATTCAAGCTGGAAATCGCCCCCTGCGCCGTACGGGCGCTCGCATAGGTGGCCGTTTTCATGCCCAGAAAACCGCAAAGCCCGCTAAAGAAGCCACCCGTAAGGAAGGCCACCGGCACGAACGGATTCTGGATTTTGAAGAAGGCAAGTGCCACAAAAATGAGGAAGAGCGCGACAAATACAATCGACACCGTCTTGTACTGCCGCCTCAGATAAGCGTAGGCACCCATACGAACATACCGAGCAATGGATCGCATCTTGTCGGTGCCGGAGGGTTGCTTTATCATTTTCTTGAAGAAATTGTAAGCCATGCACAAGGCAAATACGGCGGCGACAGGAACGAAATACCAATAGCTTGGAATCGTGATCATGGAGACCTCATTTTATATAGGAAAAAAGCCTAGAAATAATCTATCACAAAAAATCCCAAAAGAAATATGTTTTTTAATTATTTGCAAAAAAATGTCAATACACAAAAAGGCATTATTCCAAGTTGTACGAAAAGTTTTTTTACCAAAGGATTATTGGGCGGCGATAATTTTTTGATTTTACTTTTTCGCCTAACTTTACATTTTTCGTTTTTTGGAAGTCTTCCTACAGAAGTTTGTGGTAAAAAAGCTTTTTGAAGTTTATATTAAGGATATGAGGTATTTGTTTTCCGTTTTATTACTGTTGTTTTTGGGTGGCTACGGCTTCGCCGCAGTAGGCGACACTATTGCCATCACCTATCACCTGAACGGAGGTGTAAACAACCCTGCGAACCCGGATAGCTACGTATTCATACAGGACACGAGTAGCAACTATTTCTCATCCGAAATATCTGATATATGCAGGATTTCACTCCTCGAGCCGACTCGTGAGGGTTCCAGATTTCTGGGTTGGTTTGAAGAAACTTCTTACGGCATTTCCAATACCCCCAAAAAAGTCATATCCAAATGCAGAAAACTTGAATACCCATTAGTAGCGCTTTGGGGTCCAGAAGTCAAGGAACCCCTGTTAAGTGTCGACAGCTGTTACCAAATTACCACCAAGGAAGAACTTTACGCCATCCCCGAACTTTCCGCTTTTGCATGCATAGAACTCCAGAACGATATCGTGGTCAACGAAAATCTACTGGATGCGGACGGAAACCCGGACTCCACCCGCAAAGACATCATGTTCTGGATGCCATTTGAATTTGGCGGGATATTTGAGGGCAACGGCCACACCATTTCGGGGCTTTATACCAAAATTGCAGGAAACGCAGGCTTTTTCTCTAAGCTCTATAGTGGAGCCGGCAAGCCCCCCGTTGTAAGAAACCTGGGCATTAAAGATTCCTATTTCGAGGGAAGTCTTTATACGGGAGGTATCGCCGGATATATAGACCAGTCGGCGCTTCTTATCAATGTTTTTAGCGAGGCCACAGTTGTTTCCGGTACCAGCGCCGGCGGCATTGCCGGTGGAATCATAAGCAAACAAGACTGGTCATGCCTCGACAGACCTGCCGAAATGGGAAGCCGTGCACTGACAAAGCCCGAATGGCCGACAATGGCCCCGAGTAACGAGGCAAGGATTATCAACGCGTACAATGCGGGCCGCGTTACAGGTGGTTCCAGCGAATGGGCCGGAACCGGAGGCATTGTCGGGCTGGCGCAGGATTTTATTCTCGAGAACGCATTCAACGCCGGAACCGTTTCTGACAGCGGCGACGCTATTTTCGGCTTACACTATCTTCCAAGGTGTTACTATGACAGTTCCGACCACCATGTTGAAATCAAGAACGCATACTATGCCAGCAACGCGACTGCCAAATACGGTGGTTTAAAAGCTACGGAAAGCGAATTCAAGGACGGGACCATTCTAGGCAAATTGCAGGAGGGCACCTACGGCGCCGCATGGGAACAGGACATAGGCACGGATCCGTACCCGGTTTTAAGTTCCAACCTGAAGTATTATCTTGACTATAGACTGAACGGAGGCAAGAACAGCGACCAAAATCCCAAGTACTACACAAGCGACACCACCATTATCTTGGCAAGTCCCACAAAGGAGGGCGACACCTTTGAAGGATGGTTCGTCGACAGTCTGTATAAAGAAAGGATCGACACCATCAAGGCCGGGACAAAAAAGTACTACACCCTTTACGCCAGGTGGGAAAGCGAATACTTCCTGACCTATATAGCCAATGGAGGCACAAAAACCGGAATCAATCCCTCACGCTGGTCATCGGATTCTGCGGCCTATAAACTAAAGGAAATAGAAAAAGCAGGCTACACTTTTGGCGGCTGGTACGCTGATTCCACGTTCAAAACGCCGGTGAAGGAACTAACGCCGGACAGCCACGACGATATTACGCTTTATGCAAAGTGGATAACGAACAACTATAAAATCACCTACCACCTGAACGGCGGCGTGAACAACCCCGACAATCCGACAACATTTAATTTCGACACTATCACCACATTAAAAGAACCGACTCGTAAAGGATTCGTTTTTGTAGGCTGGTTTGAGAAACTTACCTATGCCAGCGAGATAAAGGATTTCCCGCAAACGTCCTACTTCAGCCACGATTTCGACCTTTATGCGCACTGGTACCCCGAACCCAAGAAGCCCGCCACAAACGAAAACGGCTGCTACCTCATCTCAAATCGCGAAGAACTGTATTGGTTTGCACTGTACACGAGCAACAAACTTGACAGCGCCAAACTTACAGAAACCCGCCCCTGTGCCTGGCAAACAAACGACATTGTCGTCAACGAGGCCCTCGTGGATGCCGACAGCAATTGGGTGGACGGAATTGTACTGTGGCAGCCCATTGGTGTACTGCTTAATGGCAATACTTTGGTTTATTATGCCAACAACCATAGTGTTTCGGGATTATTCATCAACGATAATTACAGTCAATCTGTATGGGAAGAATTTTTCTGGCATCCGGATGATAAGGGCTCCTTCCCAAATTTCCTGAACAGTTGCGTAAACACAAGCTATGCTACCATTTGGTCGAACGACATTTCAAGGTATTCGATTCAAGCGAATTCCAAGGTACCTACGTTCGGCGTCAGAGCCGCAGGTCGCACACTGCAAGTCTATGGCGCCCAGACGGGAGCAAAGGTAAACGTATTCGACATGCAGGGCCGGGCTATTGCCAGCGGGCTGGTAGATGTCACCGGAAACGTTGCGCTCGAAATGCACCATGCCGGCAATTACCTAGTTCAAGTGGGCAGCCAGGTGCTAAGAACCAATGTAAAATAGTATACCCCATTTTCTTCTTCAAAAAATGGAATCATAATTTTTACAGGGGTTTTCCGCGGCGCATGGCGCGAATGTTGCTCGGGAGCACTTCCTTGTGCCACTTGATCCACTCGTCGTAATAGATGTAGTGCCGTTCACGCTGGCGGAACTCGCGGCCATGCACAATCCGGCGCCCCCCGCGCGTCTCGACGGGGACGACAATGTGCAGACACTCGTGGTAGACAACCCCGGCCACCGCATAGAACGGGCAGTTCTTGGCGTCGTAACCCCGACTGATACTTATCAGATGGAAATCTTCCCCCGTAATCGGGTCTTTGCGGACAGAATGGAAGCTGAGCCCGCCGACGCGGTTGCTCCAGGTAATGCGGCACGACAGCGTCCCGTCAAAATATGTCTCGTTGATGGCGGCCAAGACCTGCGAAAGGTTGTGGTAATTGCCCAGCGGACAAATCGGGGGAATACGGCCCTTGCTTTCGACAGGCTTTTCGCCGCGGTCGACCAGGACCTGGTCCACCACTGCCCAGAACCGAGTCACAAGATCCTTCGTGATGGCCTTGTTCTTCGCCGTCTTGCGGCGGACGGCATGCTCGGCCCATTCCGCAGCCAGCTCGCGCGCCGGTGCGAAATCCGCGGACTTCATGTATTCGGGGAGAACAACCTCCGGGTGCCCGAAAAGGAACACGCCCTTGCAGCGGATGCTCTTCTTCAAAAGCGGGCTGTAGTGGAAACGAACGAGCCCGTTGGCCGAGCAGTTCGGAGAAATGCCGGAATCGCGCGCGGCCTCCGAATCGGCCTTTGGCGCACCGAAAAGGTCCATCTGGAAATCGAACAGGCCCATCAGCGCATCACCCCCTCGAAGGCGTTCATCGCCAAAAGCCCGCCGAAAAAGGACTCCGGCAGCATGAGCGGGGAATAATGCTCGGATATGCCGTAGATGGCGTCCTCGATATTGTCGGGCAGGTAAACGATGTAGCTGTCGTTCTTGTCGGTCTTGAGGAACTCGGGAGTACAGAACTTGGGGTCGGTCTCGCTGAAGTACATACGGCAGGAAACGGGCCTCACCGGATAGATGAGGCAGTCGCCCTTGTGGTCCGAGAAGGGACACGGGACCCACTCGGAGAAGTATCCGTGCAACGCCTGGTCTTCGGACTCGTCGTCGGAGGGGCATGTCTCGCGGAACTTGTTGAAAATCTTCTCGAAAAGCGACGAGCGCATCTGGCAAGCCTCCATCACGGAGACCAGGTTGTCGTGGCGGCGGAGTTCCCCATATATATATATAAGTTCGAACGGGGAGACGGACATCGGGTAATGGTGGCAGCAATTGCCACAGGCTGCCCTACACTGGATAGGACGGGGCTGCTGGGGCAGGACGGCGGCGAGATAGCGGGCGAAGGTTTCGTGGAAAGCCTTGGTAAAGGCGATTATTCCGGGCAGTTCATCGGACAAGTTGTCCGGTCCGATGGCGCTTTCACGACCCAGCCGCACAGCCAATGCGTCGAGGCGGTCCCTTTCAGCAAGCAACAGTGCGGAAAGGCGCATCTCGGCATGCCGATAGGCCTTGGTGGGGAAATAATCGCGATACATGTCCATCTTTGACCAAATATATTTTTATGAAAGAGCCAAAACTACCCACATTTCCCGTTTTAATAAAAAAAAATGGGTGCTTGTAATAAAAAACGAACATTTTAGAATTAAAATGTTATCTTTAATGGAAAGAGGAGTGTCGAAACCAGTTATGAGATGCACCAAGTTTGTTCCCTTTTTTATAATTGCCGCCATTGTAGCGACTTGTATTGTCGGATGTAATATATTTAACCCCTCAAACCAAGAACGCGTCGACGACACTGACACGGACGCACTGATATACGAGGGATATATCAACATCCAGAGGTCCGAATACACCAAGGCCGCCAATCACTTCTCCAAGGCAATCCTTTCCGACTCCACCAGTTCGCGCGCATGGTACGGGCTTGCCAAGGCAGTCCTGAACCAGTACAGCCTGAACGTGTTCGAGATGCTCAAGTACGTAAAGACGGAGAACAACACCAACGGTTTCATGAAGATGACCGATCTCGAGGTGGAAAAATTCCGCATAGGGATAGACACGGTCATCAAGATTATCGACCAGTTCATTCAACGAGACACGACCGACAGGACAGACAAGGCAATCCGCTTTGCAGATATCGCGAACAGCTACACAATTCTCCAACTCAGCAACGTCGCCATCCTGATACGCAAGGCAACCTCCGATACCCAGCGCATGTTCAGCTTCGACGCCGCCGCCAACCAGATTTCCATCGACTGGACCACACTCCAGAACCTCGCAACGAACGAGGCGATAGAGACGGTGAACTCGCTTGCGGCCAGCGCCCAGGCTCTCAAGGCCGACCCAGACAACACCTTCTCCATCTTCCGCAGCTTCTTGCCCGGCACGGACACCGTCCCGGACGACGAATTCAGGGACGGCGCGCTCTCCATCACCAACCAGATTATCGAGATGTCCGACAACCTGACCAGCAACGCGGACCGAGCAAGCGTGTTCGTCAAGGTCGGCAACGGAATTGACGACGACGGCGACGGATGCGTCGACGAAGAAATATGGGACGGCGCCGACAACGACGGCGACGGGGAAATCGACGAAGACCAGCGCCCGGGAACGGTCCTGGTATTCAAGACCCACTGGACCCAACGTGCCGTAGCCTCGCTGAAGATTCCCGAAGGGAGCATCTACGAGACACTCGACATCGACAGAAACGGCATAGCGGTTGAGCCCGAAGAATGGAACTTTATCTACGCCGAGCCCGACGACCGCGCAGCCAACAACGACCACCGGTTGCAATTCGCCCTGAGAATCGCTTTCGTGCCCGGTCCAGGCGGCAACATGATCCAAAACAAGGAACTGGCCCGTACGGATACCGACATCAACAACATCCGGTACGACCTGGCATGGCGCAAGACCAACATCGGCGGCTGTTGGGTAAACTACACCGAGGCTGACTTCTTCAACTGGTTCCAAGGGAGGAACTAGGCCATGAAAAAAACGTTTGTACTGTTCTTCGCTCTAGTCCTCACCACAGCAGCCTTCGCAGCAAAAGCCCCTACGCACCATTCCATCCGCGCCGAATCCATGGGTAACGCCCACGTCGCCGTCGTAGACGACAAGGAAGCCATCTACTTCAACTACGCGGGCCTCTCACAAATCAACCGCCTGGGTAACTACGAGAAACGGCCCGAACAGGGATACTACCCGCGCAACTACTTCGACATGCGAATCAATGTCGGCGGTGCCGGTCCGTTCGAATCCTACGTCACCACGTACCAGAACGCCCGCGACCTGCAGGCCATGTACAACCGCGTGGGCCAGGCCGCCGAGGAGACCGGAATACCTCAGACCAACCTGCTGCTCGATACGCTCGCCGCGCACCCCGAGCTCATCCACACGCTCAACAGCTACGACCACAAGGCCATCTCCATGAAGCTCAAGATGGATGCGGAACTCGCGTTCCACAACCTCGGCGGAGCCATCTGGATTGACGGAGACGTGGCCCCCTACATCGACGCAGGCATTGTGCTCCCCTACCTCACCGTCGATACGTTCTACGTGGACGCCGTCATGCAGGGCGGTATCGCCTACGACTTCACCAACGAGTTCTCTATCGGTGTCGGCATCAAGGGAGCCAAGCGCCAGAAGGTCGAAATGATCGTCATGGACATCGGCAACTACGGATCCGTCAACGACACGCTGATTGACAGGGTCTCCGAAGCCCGCAGCGACATCTTCAACACGGAAACGATTTCCATCGGCATGGATTTCGGTACGCTGTGGCAGGCAACCCGCGAGCTTCGCGTGGGCCTCTCGCTCCGCGACGTGTACTTCAAGGAACTGGCCGGAGACAAGATAACGCCGAACCTCACGGTGGGCGTGAACTACAGCCCCAGATTCTTCAACGTGAACACGGCCTACGCGCGCAAGTTCAACATCGCCTGCGACTTTGCCGACGCCTTCGATGCCGACCACAACTACAAGTTCTTGCACCACTTCAACTTCGGTCTCGAAATGGAGCAGGTGCTTCTGGCCTGGCCCGGACTGAACAACCAGATAAGGGCTCTTTCCGGCCGCATCGCGGCAGGCTTCAAGGGCGGCTACCCCAGTGCCGGCGCCGGAGTCGAAATACTCCACGTGCTCACGCTCGAATTCGCCACATGGGCCGAAGAACGCGGCTACTACACCGGACAGGACGAAGAACGCATCTATATGGGCCAAATCAGCCTCGGATTCTAGCCAAGGCAAGAAATCCAGCCCTTCTTGATATTGCAAAATTGGCGTAAAATTTCTAAATTGCGCCCAAATTGAACGTTTTCTTTCAAGAAGAGCAATATGGATCAGACAAAAATCAGAAACGTAGCCATCATCGCCCACGTCGACCACGGTAAAACGACCCTGGTGGACCAACTTCTCAAGCAGTGCGGAACCTTCCACGAAGGTGAAGAAGTCAATGAGCGCGTGATGGACTCCGACAACCTTGAACGCGAACGCGGCATCACCATCCTCTCCAAGAACACGAGCGTCATGTACAAGGGCTATCGCGTGAACATCGTCGATACCCCGGGGCACGCCGACTTCGGTGGCCAGGTGGAACGCGTGCTCGGCACGGTTGACGGTGTGCTTCTGGTTGTCGACGCGTTCGAAGGCCCCATGGCCCAGACGCGCTT
This sequence comes from Fibrobacter sp., assembly GCA_017642335.1. Classification (GTDB taxonomy): domain Bacteria; phylum Fibrobacterota; class Fibrobacteria; order Fibrobacterales; family Fibrobacteraceae; genus Fibrobacter. The sequence goes on along the minus strand of JAGCPF010000025.1, from coordinate 7,975 downwards.
TGTGACCCAGAAGGCCCTGGAACTTGGGCTCACCCCGATTGTCGTGGTGAACAAGATCGACCGCGACGGCTGCAACCCGCAGGGCGCTCTCGACAAGGTGTTCGACCTGTTCTGCGAACTCGACGCGAGCGAAGAACAGCTCGATTTCGACAAGGTGTTCGGTAGCGGTCGCAAGGGCATCTGCCGCGCCGAGATGGAAGACCCGGATGGCGACTTCAGCATCCTCATGGACAAGATCATCCAGCGCATCCCGGCCCCGAAGGGCGACCCGAATGGCGAGCCGCTCCTCCAGATTGCCTCCCTCGAATACTCCACGTTCCTCGGCCGCCTTGCCGTGGGACGCATCCAGCAGGGAACGTTCAAGCCCAACCAGACTTACGCGCAGACCTTCACCGACGGAAGCGTCAAGACCATCCGCCCGCAGAAGATTCTCCGCTACGAAGGCCTTACCCCGAAGCCGGTTGACGAAGCCGGTCCGGGCGACATCGTCCTGATTGCCGGTCTCGACACGTTCGACATCGGCGATACCATCAGCGCGACGAACAACCCGCAGCACCTCCCCCGCATTCATATCGACCCGCCGACCATCTCCATGCTCTTCACGGTGAACACTTCGCCGCTAGCTGGCAAGTACGGCGGAAAGTTCATGACGGGTAACCAGCTCCAGGAACGCCTGGAACGCGCCCACATGGCTGACCCCGCCCTGTTGGTCGAAAAGGTCGACGGCGCTTCCACGTTCAAGGTGTCGGGCCGTGGCATTCTGCACCTCACCATCCTCGTCGAGAACATGAGGCGCGAACTTTACGAATTCACCATCGGGAGCCCGCAGGTGATTTTCCACAACGACGAAAACGGCAAGCTTCTGGAACCGGTCGAAGACTTCAAGGTAGAAGTGCCGAGCGAATTCAGCGGCGCCTGCATCCAGGAAATCCAGCAGCGTAAGGGCGAAATGGTCAACATGACCACCGACGACAACGACCGCGTCTCCCTCGAGTTCATCGTCCCGAGCCGTGGCCTTATCGGCATCCGTCCCAAGCTGCTCTCGCTCTCCAAGGGTTATGCCGTCACGCAGTCCTTCTTCAAGGAATACCAGCCGTACAAGGGCGAAATTCCGGCCCGTGTCAACGGCGTGCTCATCGCTAAGGAACCGGGCGAAGCTGCCAGCTACGCTCTCTCCAAACTCGAAGATCGTGGTTACCTCATCATTGGCCCGGGTGCCGAAGTTTATCCGGGCATGATCGTGGGCGAACACAACCGCGACGTGGACATCACCGTGAACGTCACGAAGGGCAAGCACCTCACCAACATGCGTGCCGCCGGTTCCGACGACAACATCCAGCTCACGCCGTACCGCCGCCTGACTCTCGAAGAATGCGTCACCTTCATCAACGAAGACGAATGCATCGAGATTACGCCGGAAGTGCTGCGCCTCCGCAAGACCGAGCTCGACCCCATCAGGAGAAAGCAGCTGTCGAAGCGCCCCGCTGAAGAAGAGTAGTGAGTGGCAAGAGACTAGGATCTAGAGGTTAGAATCTAGAGGCTAGGAGGTTCTCGGAATTGTCATTCGCAGGCGCATGACTCGTCGGCTCAGCCATGCCGAAACGCAAGCGTTTTGGCATGGCATTCGCCTTGGTTGTCATTGCGAAGGGCGAATAGCCCTGAAGCAATCCACAAAAACTTAAGAAGCCCCGCATGCGGGGCTTTTCTTGTGTAAGTGAGAGATGAGGATCTAGGGGCTAGAGAGAAATATCACGGCTTCGCCGTCTTATATTGACGCACGAAGTGCGTGATTCTTTTCACTAGCCTCGAGTCTCCCCCAAAAGGGGCCATGCCCACATAAGTGCTAAAGCACTAAGTGGTCAAAGGTATTCTCGAGCCTCGTGCCTAACTACAGTCTCTTGAGAACCGCGGCTGCGTGGTGGATAAAGCCCTCTTCGTTCGCGACGACGGCAATGGCCTTCGCATTCTTCTTGATGGCCTTCTCGCTGTAGCGGATGATGCTCATGCGCTTGAGGAAGTCGTACACACCCAGCGGGCTGAAGAAGCGGCCCGTGCCGTTGGTAGGCAGCACGTGGTTGGGGCCAGCAAAGTAGTCACCCACCGGCTCAGAGGACCACGGGCCGATAAACACGGCGCCTGCGTTCTCGATCTGGGCAGCCATGGATTCCGCTTCGCTGGTCATCACTTCCAAGTGTTCGGGAGCGATGCGGTTCGCGATTTCCACGCCGTCGAACCAGTCCTTCACCAAAAGGATGCGGCCGAAGTTGCCGAGCACCTTCTCGAGGAGTTCACGCTTCGGGGAATTTTCGACCTGGATGTCCACACAGGCGCTAATCATCTGGGCGGTTTCCATGTTGTCGGTAATGCAGATGGCAGCCTCGAAGCCGGAACCGTGTTCCGCCTGGGAGAGCAAGTCAGCCGCAACAAAGTCCGGATCGCAGGTGTTGTCTGCCATCACGAGCACTTCGGAGGGACCCGCCACCATGTCGATATCCACGACGCCAAAAACTTCCTTCTTGGCGATGGCCGCAAACACGTTGCCCGGGCCCACAATCTTGTCGACACGTTCCACGACGGTCTTGCCCTTCGCATCCTTCGCGCCGTACGCAAGCAGGCCAATCGCCTGAGCACCGCCGATGTGGTAAACTTCAGTAATGCCAAGTTCCTGCAGCACAAATGCGACAGCACGGTTGATTTCGCCCTTGATGGGTGTGACGACCACGATGTCTTCCACGCCGGCAACGAGAGCCGGGACCGCATTCATGATGACGGTGCTCGGGTAGATGCCCGCACCGCCCGGCACGTAGAGGCCCACGCGCTTCATCGGGCGAATACGCTGGCCGAGAACCACGCCGTCCTTCCCTTCCATGAGCCAGGATTCTTCCATCTGGTTCTGGTGGAAATCGCGCACGTTCTTGATGGCCTGCTTCAGGGCCTTCTGGAGTTCCTTCGGGCACTTGGCGGCAGACTTCGCAATGGCGGAAGCCGGCACGCGGAGGTTCTTGCCCGTGAGACCGTCAAACTTCTGGGCGTATTCGGTCGCCTTCGCGATACCGCCCTTCTTGATGTCGGCAAGGATCTGCATCACCTTGTCATGAATTTCCTTGCTCGGGGCGACTTCGCGCCCGCAGATGCGTTCAATTTCAGCAGATTTCGGAGTAACCTTAACAATTTGCATAAACTACTTCCTCTTCTTCGCAGAACGGGTAATGTCGGCAAGGTTCCTCACCTTGCGGGCACTCAACTTCTTGGCCTTCTCGGGAGCGGGCTCTTCTTCCTTCTCGGCAGCCTTTGCGACAACCGGCTTCACGTCGATATGCTTGTAGGCGCTCTCGATGACCTTCTCGTCCACGAGAATCTTGTATGTCAGGCCGTCGACAAACGCCATCCAGCTCGCCTCGATGATGTTGCTCGAGACGCCGACCACGTTCCAGTAGCCCTTCTCGTCGCCAAACGTCGTCCACACGCGCACCGTAGCGTCGGAAGCCACCTTGGAACCGAGCACGCGCACCTTGTAGTCGTCGAGCTTGACCTTCGCCATGTTCGGGAAGAACGGGAGCAACGCCTTGCGCAGCGCCGCATCGAGCGCGTTCACCGGGCCGTCGCCTTCGCTCACCTGATGGCTGATCTTGTCGCCAATCTGGAGCTTGACGGTCGCCTGCGAAACGGACACGCCCTGCGGGGTCTTGTCTTCGATGACGCGGTAGCCCAGCACCTTGAACGGTTCCTGTACCATGCCCAAGTGGCGGTACACGAGCAGCTTGAAGCTCGCCTCGGCGCTGTCGAAATGCCAGCCCGCATTCTCGCGTTCCTTGATGAGCGTGAGGAGCTTGCCCACCACCGGGTCCTTCTTATCAATGCCCGGTTTGATGGCCTTGAGCTTTTCCACGACGAGGGAACCGCCCGCCTGGTCGCTCGTGACGAACACGCGGTCGTTGCCGACTTCATGCGGGTCGATATGCTCGAAACTACGGCTGACCTTCATCACGCCGTCGATATGGGCACCGCCCTTGTGCGCAAACGCCGCATCGCCCACGTACGGGGCATGCACGTCGCTCGGCAGGTTCACAATCTGGTCCACGTTGCTGCTCAGCTGGCGGAGCCTTGCAATCTTTTTCGCGGCAAAGAACTTCGCGCCCATCTTGAAATGCAGGTCTGCAGCGATGGTCGTGAGGTTCGCATTTCCGCAACGCTCGCCGTAACCGTTCACCACACCCTGCACCATGGTAGCACCGCTCTTCACGGCAAACAGGCTGTTACACACGCCCAGGCCCGCATCGTTATGCACGTGGATGCCGATAGGCGTCGAAACGACCTTCTTTACGTCCTTCACAATCTTCTCGAGTTCCCACGGCATCGTGCCGCCGTTCGTGTCGCAAAGCACGATAAAGTCCGCGCGGCCGCGTTCAGCCGCCTTCAGCGTCTCGAGAGCGTATTCCGGGTTCGCCTTGTAACCGTCAAAGAAATGTTCCGCATCGTAAATCACCTCTTCGGAATGGTCCTTGAGGTAGTCGACGGAAGACTCTATCATGTCGAGGTTCTCTTCGAGCGTCGTGCGGATAACGTCGGTGACGTGCAAATCCCAGCTCTTTCCAAAAATCGTCTTGACCGGAGCGCCCGACTTCACGAGCGCCTGCAGCAGCGGGTCCTTCTCGGGCAATACCTTCGGGCGGCGCGTGGAACCGAATGCAGCAATCTTCGCATGCTTCAGCTTGACTTCCTTGATCTTCTGGAAGAATTCCTCGTCGGTCGGGTTGCTCGGATTGGGCCAGCCCCCTTCGATGTAGTCAAAACCGAAATGGTCAAGAATTCGCGCAATCTGCAACTTGTCGGCGAGAGAAAGGCTTATCTTACGGTCTTGGTTACCGTCGCGGAGGGTCGTGTCGTATAAAAAAACTTTCATGCGCGTAAAGATAGAAAAATATACCCATGCCCACCCCCCAAAAAAAACGGTATTTATCTTTTTCTCATGATTTTTGTATATTAACCCCTAACAGGCACCGGTAGCGGGATTCCGTCTACAAGCCACGTTCGACTAGAAAAGCCGACTTTTGTTATATCCCCAATGGAAATTGGGATTTCATATATCAAAAGCCGGCTTTTTTTGTTTTTTGCTCTTGACACTGTATCAAAAAGGAGATACATTTGGAATGAAGGAATATGTCGCCTACGATGGCCAATGCTTTACAGTAGAATGGTTCTATAACGAACAAGGAGAAAGCCCTGCTTTAGAATATTTTAATGAATTGAGTGATGTGCAGAAGCGCAAAGTGCTGATGCTCTTTAAACGGATTGGTGATTTCGGAAGAATCTCGGATATTACAAAATTCCGCAACGAGGGGGGACAAGATTTTCGCGTTCAAGCCGCAGCCGGATCGATTTCTGTCTTTTTTCTATACGGGCAAGAAAATCATCGTGACAAACGCTTTTCGCAAAAAGTCGCAGAAACTGCCAGAAGAAGAAAAAGAACGGGCTCTGCTTGCTATGCAAAACTACAACGAACGAATTTTAAAGGACGAGTATTATGAAAAAGGCTAAATCAACTTTTGAAAGGGTTATGGAAGACCCGAAGCAGAAAAAGGCGTTTGAAAAGGAATATGCAAACTTTTTGCTGTCGGAGCTACTGCTGGATGCCATGTCCGAGCAGGATATTAGCGTGCGGGCCTTGTCGAAGGCATCGGGTATTTCAACCTCTGTAATCCAGAACCTGCGTGCCATGCAGCCCGTAAACATCACGCTGAAAACGTTGAACGCCCTGCTTTCCTCTTTGGGCTACGAGCTTGTCGCCCGGAAAGGCCGCCACTGCGTAAGCCTGACCAAACAATCTGCGTAAGGGGAAGCCTCCCCCTAAGACCCCCGAATGTTATACCGGACTTAGTTCGGTTTTCTGAAGGCTCTTGATGAATTCCGGGGCGAAATCGACTCCATTCGGCCAAGTGATCGTGTGCGCTTGCAGCGTGAAGTCCCTAAAGATATTGACATCTGCAAGTTGTTGCACGATGGGTCGGTGGTCCGACTTGATGACGCTTTCGAAATCAGCGATAAAACGGCATCCGTCACTGAATTCGACGGATATCTTGTAATCGCCAATATATTTCGCATCAGTCACATGAAGCATATCTAGACCTAGTGTCTGCGTAAATATAACTTCTTGCAATGTCAGATTATGACAAAAATTGATTTAATTCAAAATTTGATGTTTTTTGGACATGGTATGGATTATTTTTCTTGGATAAGGTCTGCACAGCTCTTGGTATTGCATTCGCTCGGCAGCTGCATCATCTCAGCCCACTGGTAAAGGCCTCCATAACGGTCGCAATTTGTGGTGTCGTTATCATAACAGTAACGTTCTATCTTGGAATCATCTTGCTGATTCTTATAACCTTTAACCATATCTCCGACATTGAGGTTTTCGGCCATAACTTTTAGCGACTTGCCATTTGCTTCCATTTCGAGATAATAGTATTCTCGTCCATTTCGCGTATCAATGAAGGTCTTATACGCACCAGCTCGCCAAAGAGTGCCATCAAAAGCTTCTGAATGGTCAAATGGCACATATTCACTGCTGCTGGAATCATCACAATCCTCACATACAGACGAAGAAGAATCCTCGTCGTGCGGGGCTAAACTGCGGTCATCATCCCCGCAGGCGGCAAGAACGAGAAACAGGCAAGTGATTGCCACAGTCACTATGTTCCTTCGCAATGACAAGCCAATAAATTCAATCGCACTACGCATTCCAGGACGCCATTCTTTGAAATTCATATATCATCCAACATCCTTTTCAAGGAAAGATAGAATATCTTCTTGCGCATTGTTCCCCAGCCCGAAAAGGAAAAGACAGAAGCCCCGTATTCGCCCGATAAATAATTTTATTTAATATCTATTAAGCTCATTGAAAAAAATCAACAAAAAAATCTATTCAGAACACCGGAGCATGCCCCAGCGCTACTGCGTGAATGCTTTTTTTTCTACTTTTTACAACATGGAAAATAGTGTAGAAATTCTGAAAACTGGAATGATGACGTTTATGCACCAATCGCTTTTACAGCGACTCATCCTCGCGCTTCTGGTGCTCGGGATGGCCAAGATCCTGCTGATACTGCTGCGGCGCATCATCGCCAAGGCCGAAATGCGTGGAATGGATTCTTCTGCGAAGCCTCTCGTCTACTCGCTTTTCTCCTACGCCATCTATGTGATTACAGTCCTGCTCGTGCTCCACATTGCAGGCGTGAACACCGCGGGCCTAGTCGCCATGGTGGGTGCAGCGAGTCTTGCCATCGGCCTTGCTCTCAAGGACACGCTCTCCAACATTGCCTCGGGGCTCCTGCTGCTTTTCCTCAGGCCCTTCAAGGCGGGCGACTACATCGAATGCGGCAACATCAAGGGGAAAATTGTCGGCATCGGCCTGTTCAACACGACACTCGATACGGTTGAAGGCATGTTCGTCTCTGCGCCAAACAGTTCGCTCTGGGGCCAACCCATCGTAAACTTCAGCAAAAACACGAACAGGAGACTCCAAATTACGGTCGGCATCAGCTATGGGGATTCAATGGAGAAGGCCCTGAACATCTTGCGCGACCTGGTGGAGAAGGAACCGCTTTTTCTGAAAAAACCTGCGCCTCAGTTCTTTGTTTCGGAACTAGCGGACAGCTCGGTGGATATCGCATTCCGCGTCTGGGTGAAGAACTGCAACTACTACGATTTGCTGTGGAAGTACAACGAAGCCGTCAAGCGCAGTTTTGACGAAGCTGGCATCACAATTCCGTTCCCGCAGAGGACCGTACATATCGAAACCTCCGACAATCCGCAAAAATGATTGCCGCCACCAATTTCTAATAGAAAAAGCCCCGAGATGAATCGGGGCGATTTTCGTTATCGAGCAGTTTTAGCCGAGACGCTTGTTGATTTCGTCCCAGTTGACGATGCTCCACAGCGCCTTGAGGTAGTCCGGACGGCGGTTGCGGTAGTCGAT
>JAGCPF010000024.1 GCA_017642335.1 Fibrobacter sp. | reverse complement strand
GTTCGCCCGGGTCCTTGGTGACGTCGCCGGTATTGGGCTCGAGTTCGCCACTCAGAATCTTGAGGAATGTGGATTTGCCAGCGCCGTTGGCGCCAATGACGCCGTATCAGTTGCCCTTTTTAAACGAGAGGTTTACCTCTTTGAAGAGGACTCGGCTACCGTATTGAAGACTTACATTAGAAACGTTTAGCATGTGTTTTTATTGTTTTTAGTGATTTTGTCATTCTGAGCGGAGCATCGTAGATGCGAAGTCGAAGAATCTATAAAGTTGCTAGAGATCCTTCGACGCGCTTCGCTTGCTCAGGATGACACTTGAGGGTCGTTCCGAATTAATTTTGGTTCGCTTTCTCCAGTTCGCGGGCGTTGATGATGAGCATCTGCAGGCGGTTCTCGATGTTCGCGAAGCTCGTATCCGGGTCGTAGTCGAGACTCAGAACCTGGACGTGCGGGCAACGTTCCTTCACGGCCTTGGTGAGGCCGCGGCCACTGATATGGTTCGCGAGGCATGCGAACGGCTGCAAGATGACGTAGCTGTTCACGCCGTGCTTCGAGTTGTAGAGGATTTCGCCTGGGATGAGCCAGCCTTCGCCCGTGTTGTAGGTCGGGTCGATGATGTCCCTGACGTAGTTCCTCAGCTCGTAGCAGTCGGCATGGTGTTCGTAGAGCTTGAACGCTTTCATCAGTTCCTGCACGCAGTTGTATGCGTAAGTGTAAACCTTCGCTGTAATGCCGCCTTCGAGACGGTCCATGATGGGGTTCGCGGAGAACCCACGGGTCACCTTTTCGGCGCGCACCACTTCGTCGACGCGGAAGAAGTCGAGCATTCCTGGCAGGTAAACTTCCATGCCGTTGTCCATCAGGTACTTTTCCACGAAGCCATTGGCGCTCGGGTGGTAGTTCATGAGGATTTCACCGAGCACGGCCACGCGCGGCTTGCGGATGCCCTTCTTGCGGTCTTCAGTAATTTCGATCGCGTTGAAGGCTTCCACGGCAGCGGCAAACATGTCGAGTACCTTTTTCGGCAGGCGGAGTTCGCTCTTCTTGATCTGGCCGGCCATGCTCATGATGAGTGGCATCCAGTGGTCATAGACCTTCTGCGTATCGCCCTTGTTCACTTCGTAGGGAAGGACGGCACGGTACATCGTCTCGATGGCGTCCATGAGGACGATGCCCCACAGCATGTGCAGGCGGAAATCGAGACCCACGGTAAATCCAGGGTGCATTCCCTTGTAGTCGGTTCCCGTCGTGATGATGGTGACGTCCTTGAAGCCTGCTTCGTCGAGGGCCTTGCGGGCGAGCACCGGGTACTGTACGGCACGGCAGTTTTCGCAGTTCTTGGCAAGGCACATGGAAACTTCGGTCTGCTTCACTTCGGGGTGGTTGACGAGCCACTTGAGGCATTCGCCGATGTTTACCTGGCAGGGGAAGCAGATGTCGTTATGGACGAACTTCTTGCCGAGCTCGATGGCTTCCTTGTCGGCCACGGGCAGGTTTTCGGCCATGAATCCCTTCGCCTTGATGTATTCGCCGGCAAGGACGGAGAATGCCGGGGAAAGGTTCGGCGTCAAGATGCGGCGGCGCTTCTTGTCTTCTTCGACGAACGGCGTGTGGTAAAGCGGTTCGTGACTTTCGGGCTTGTCGGGCAGGTTGGCTGCGCGGCGGGCCTTCACGGTCTCGATAAAGCTCTTGATGCGGATTCCCACGGGGCCGCGGGCGTCGCCTTCGTCGAGCTTGAGCATGAGCATTTCCTTGTTGGAATCGCGGTGCATCATGCGCATCATTTCGTCGGTCAAGATGGAGTCATGGCCGCAGCCGAAGCTCACGATCTGGGCAAGTTCGATGTTCGGGTCCTTGGACGCAATCATCGTTGCGCCAATCATGCGCAAGTGGAAGGTGTTCTTGATTTCGATACGGGTGTGGCTCGGCACGTCCTGGTCGTACACGCCGGGGAGCGATTCCGTGGTGAGCACGGGGATGCCCATCGCGGTGAAGTGGCTCGCGATGTTGTGGTTGATAAGCATGTCCGCATGGTACGGACGGCCAGCAATCACGACAGCGAACGTGTTTTTCGCACGCACTTCGTCCAAGACTTTCTGGCCTTCTTCGAGGAGCGTCGTCTTGTAGCAGTTGAGTGCCTTTTCGCCTTCGTCCACGGCCTTGTTCAAGAGCTTCTTGTCGAGTTTCCAGTTCTCGTGGAACCAGTCGATGGTCTGGCTGCGGCGGAGCTTGGTGTTGAACCAGTGGAAAATCGGCTGGTCCATCGGAACGCCGTAGTTCTTCTCGGGCTCGTCGGTGTTCTTGCAGACGTTGGGGTAGGCCTGCACCACGGGGCACACGGAAGTAGCGGTAAACTTGGTGTGGTCACTCGGGACGGCAACCATCATCGGGAAGAATATGCGGTCCACCTTCTTCTCGATAAGGCTGAGCACGTGACCGTGCACGAGCTTGGCCGGGAAGCAGACGGTGTCGGAGGGCACGCTGTGGAGGCCTTCTTCGAACATCTTGTAGTCGCTCTGGCGGCTCACGACGACGGTGTAGCCGAGGCTCGTGAAGAACGCCTTCCAGAAGGGGAGGGATGCCCAGAATTCCAGCACGCGCGGGATACCGATGGTCTTGCCCGTGTTTTCGACAAGCTTGGCCGGTGCGTAGTCCTTCACCAAGAGCTGGTTCGTGCGCTTGATCATGTCGGGCACGGAGAGCATCTTCTTGTTGATTTCGGCGATGAGCGCCTTGGTCTTCGGATCGTTCGGGTCGGCGGTGACTTCGCCGCGTTCGCAACGGTTGCCCGTGACAAAGCTCTGGCCGTCGCTGAACGTGACGATGGTGCGGGAGCAATGGTTGGTGCAGTACTGGCAGAGCTGGCCCGGCTGGTTGTGCCAGCTGAAGGTCCTCATGGCGTCAAGACCGATAAAGCTCGACTTGAGGTCTGGGTTCTCCTTGCGGCGTTCTTCCATGAACTTGCGGGTGAGGAGCGCAATACCGATAGCGCCCATTTCGCCCGGACGTTCGGGACGGATGGGCTTGAGGCCCGTGTACTGCTCGAAGGCGCGGAGGACCGCGTTGTTCTTGAACGTACCGCCCTGCACCACGACCTTCTTGCCGAGGGTGTTCAGGTTACGGATACGGATGACCTTCGTAAAGACGTTGTTGATGATGGAACGGCAGATGCCCGCGATGATGTCTTCGGGCTGCTTGCCGTCGCGCTGTTCCGTGATGATGGAACTGTTCATGAACACGGTGCAGCGGGATCCGAGCTGGCTTGGGCTCTTGGCATTGAATGCGAGTTCGGCAATCTTTTCCATTGGGATGCCGAGGCTGCGGGCGTAGGTCTCGATGAACGAACCGCAACCCGAGGAGCAGGCTTCGTTCAGGATGATGCCGGTGACCACGCCGTCTTGCACGGAAATGGCCTTCATGTCTTGGCCGCCGATGTCGAGAATGAAGCTCACGTCGGGGCAGAGGCGCTGGGCGGCGTTCGCGTGCGCGACTGTTTCCACGGTATGGTAGTCGGCATGGACGGCCTTCGCAAAGAGCTGTTCGCCGTAACCGGTAGTGCCCACGCCCAAAATATTGAGCTTGCAGCCGTATTCTTCGTAGCGGTCGGCAAGTTCGTTCATGGCGCGTTTCAGAACGGCGAGCGGTTCGCCGTCGTTACTGGCGTAGAACCCGTCAATCACGTTGTCCTGCTCGTCGAGGAGCACGAACTTCGTGGTGGTGGAACCGGCGTCGATACCCAGGTAGGCGTTGATGGTCGAACCCGAGGCCGGCTGCGGGTAGTGGTTGTCGGCCATTTTGTGTTCCTCGAGGAACATCTTGTATTCGGCGTCGTTCTTGAAGAACAGGTCGGCGGCCGCCTTGGCCTTGTTTTCGGCCTGGCGGGTCTCGTTGAAGTGCACGAGGGCGTCGAGCGAACCTTCCATGCGGTACTGGCATTCCTGATCGGCGAACATGGAGCCGAGCGAAAGGGCTGCACCCATGGCCACGAGCACTTCGGAGTGTTCCGGCACGATGGCCTGCTCGTCGGAGATACCCAGGCGTTCCTTGAACGCACGCACGAGGGTCGGGTTAAACGTAAGGGGGCCACCCTCGAAAATCACGGGCGGCTTGATTTCCATGCCCTGGGCGAGACCACCGATGGTCTGCTTGGCGATGGCGTGGAAGCTCGAAAGGGCGATGTCTTCCTTGGCGACACCGTTGTTGAGCATGGGCTGGATGTCGGTCTTGGCAAATACGCCGCAACGGCCCGAAATCTCATAGACCTTCTGGCCGCGCTTGGCAAAACCCTCGAAGGCTTCGGTCTTGATACGCAGGAGTTCGGCCACCTGGTCGATAAATGCACCGGTACCGCCCGCACAAACGCCGTTCATGCGCATGTCACTGGCGATGAGTTTGCCCGTGGTGCGGTCCTTTTCGAAGAAGACCACCTTGGCGTCCTGGCCGCCCAGTTCGATAGCGACACGGGTGTCGGGGAATGTGGCACGGACAGCAAGAGCGTTCGCGACGACCTCTTGCACAAAGAATGCACGCGTGGCTTCGGCAAAGGGCTGGCCGCCGCTACCGCAGAAGGCGACCCTGAAATTCTTGCCTGGGAAAAGTCCGTGGGCTTCACGAAGCACTTCGTGGACCTTCTGGGCCTGCATGGCGTTATGACGCTGGTAAGTATAATGTAAAAGCTTGGATGTCTCGGGATCGACGACCGCAATCTTCACGGTGGTGGACCCAACGTCCACGCCAACCCATAAATCATTCTTAGAAATGCTCATAGTGGGCGTAAAGATAGAAAAATTAGGCAGTTAACAGAATAATATGAGAAAGGAAATGCGATAAGATGCACTAAATCGGCTCTAGAAGTTTTTTTTCACATTTTGCAGAAGAAATCTTTGATATTTCCAAAAAAAAGGTAATTTAAGAACATAACACGAGAATGTTCTATGCGAAATATTTTGCCTCTCTTTTTCATTATTCCAGTCGCTTCTTTTGCCACGGGCGGAACCATGGCTGGAGCGGGAACTCAGGCCGATCCCTGGCAGGTCGCCGACTACGAAGACCTTAAGAATGTGGGGGAGCATCCCTACACGATGACAGGGCATTACCGCCTTGTCGCAGATATCGATGCAAGTGCCTCGGTAACGGAGGTTTTCCCGGATGTGGAAGCTTCTTCGGCAAGTGGCTTCAAGCCGATTGGGCAAAGGCCGGCTGTAAAGTCAGACTCTTTGCACGTTGTCGATACAATCTCTTTGAACTATGGTTTCTCGGGGTCGTTTAACGGTGCGGGCCACGTTATCACTAACCTGAAAATCGTGAGTTTTTCCGAGCCCACGACGGGTTTCTTCTTTCAACTCGATTCTACGGCGCGTCTGGATAGCCTCACGTTCAAGACATATAGTTTCAGGGGAATCTACTCCGGCGGCATTGCGGGCGTTAACTACGGGACAATCAATGATGTCCATATTGATACGGATACGCTTGATTTTGTTCATGCTGCAGGCGGCTTCGTGAGCGAAAACTACGGTACGATTACGAACAGCAGCTTCTCCGGAATGATTCTTGGTGGTTATTTGGGCGGTATAGCCTATGATAATAGAGGAACGATTTCCAATTGCGAGGCGGTTATCAAGAATGGGGGCACCGAACGGCAGGTGACGATGCTTGGTGGAGTTTCGTACAACAACACGGGAACGATCACGAATTGCAAGACTTCTGGCACAATTCGTGGTTCAACGAATATCGGCGGTATCGCATCTTTCAACTACGGGACCGTGGAACGTTGTTCGTCGTCCGTGGACATCTATGGCGCTGGCGGCACGGACAATTTTGGTCTCGATATGAAGAGTGTCGCCGGCCTGGGTGGCCTTGTTGCCGTGGATAGCGGCAAAATCCACAATTCCCATGCCAGCGGGAACCTGACTGCGACAGCGAGCAATGTCGGCGGGCTTGTTGGCATCACTTTCGGCGAAATTGTCGGATGTACGGCTTCGGGAGTGGTAAAGACGCTCGCCTATAGCGGCTCCTTTGTCGGTACGAACCGTGGAAAGATTGACAGCAGTTCCGCGACGGGAAAAATGGTCGGTGCCGCCTATCTGGGTGGATTCGTCGGTCAAAATTACGGTGAAATCCGCAATTCCTTTGCCACGGGGAGTGTCGATGCCACTGCGGCGACTGGCGGTGGCTTTGTCGCCAGGAACGACACTTCGGGAATTATTGAAAAAAGCTATTCCACGGGTAACGTGAACTGTTATGTGAATACGGGCGGATTTGCCGGTGAAAATGTGGGAAAGATTTCCCAGTCGCATTCCTCCGGCCATGTTCAGGGGGCCACGAATATCGGCGGGTTTATAGGCAAGCAGGAAGGCGGTTCTACAGAATTGTCTTACTCGACGGGCCTTGTCTTGGGCGAGATTTCCGTGGGCGGATTTGCCAGCGTCGTCAAGAATTCATCCATTGACCAGTGCTATTCGACGGGTGATGTGCTGGAAGGCCATATCCAGGTGTCCGGATTTGTTCCGTTTGTCTCGAATTCCTCTGTGACCAATTCTTTCTCGACCGGTAACGTCTACTCGTCGGACGACTCCTTCGAGAATGTGGGTTCCTTTATCGCTGTCGCCGACTCCGCTTCTACGATAAAGAACAACTTCTCCATGGGGGCGGTATCGAACTCTGCCTTGCATGTGGACAAGATTTGCGCTACGATCATGGTCGATGGCGTTGAAGGGTACTACTGGAACGTTTCCAACTGCACCGTCGTCGATAGCGCCAATTACGGAATCGGCCTGACGAGCGAACAGATGAAATCCCGCGAAAGTTTCGACAAGTTCGATTTCGAAAAGCAGTGGGCGTTTGAATCGGGCGCCAGCTTCCCGACGCTCAAGAATGTCGCTTTCGATACGACCATGAAGGATTCTGCGGGCTTCTTCGGGAGCGAAATCGAGGTCTATGTTCCCTCCAGCGAAAAAAATCCCGGCAAGGTTGACATAAAGCCTACTCCGGCGAAGGTTGCCCGGTTGGCAGTGTCGTTCTCTTGCCGCTACAGGCACGGGAGCGTCGAGATGAAGTTTGCCTTGCCTCGCACGGGTAAGGTG
Source organism: Fibrobacter sp. (assembly GCA_017642335.1). Taxonomy (GTDB): domain Bacteria; phylum Fibrobacterota; class Fibrobacteria; order Fibrobacterales; family Fibrobacteraceae; genus Fibrobacter. The sequence continues at coordinate 11,979 of JAGCPF010000024.1, read as the reverse complement.
GACGTCCGCATCTTCGATTTCCAGGGCCGCGAAGTGGGCGTTGTTCCTGGGCGCGAGTTCGCCTCGGGCCGTGGCGACATGCGCTGGGAAGCCTCGGGCCTCTCGAAGGGCCGCTACCTGGCCGTGTTGCGGGTAGACGGCAAGATAGTTGCGAAGAGCGGCTTCGTGAAAGCGCAGTAAAGCTATGAACTATCTCGGACTTGATTATGGAGAACATCGCGTTGGGGTCGCATTTGCCGATTCCGAGTTGCGTATGGCTTTTTCCCGTGAAACGATTGACCAGAAGACGACTAATTTGTTTGTGCGCCTTGACGAACTGGTGAAAATCAACAAGATTGACGCCTTCGTGGTGGGGATGCCCTACCATCCGGACGGGCGTGCCGACGGCAAGAACGTGGTGGTGGAAAAGTTTGTCGAAGACCTGAAATTGCGCTTCCCGAATATCCCGATTTACACGCAGGACGAATCGTATTCGAGCGTACAGGCGCAGGAAAAGACATCGTATTTCAGCAAGAAGAAAAAGCAGAAGAACAAGGCCGTCATTGACCAGCTTGCCGCCGCAATAATATTGCAGAGGTGGCTGGATCAATCTTAGAATTCAATCTTGTCTAGTACGATTTGTTCAGAATCTTTCTGCAAGAACATAACCATATAAATGGGGAGGTACGTCACTTTCCCTTTTTGGGAAACATTGCAGTTAGCAAAGACGAAGCCCTCCTGCATTTGGTATTCGGAATTCGCAAGGCAGTTGTTCATGGCGGAATGAATGGTGTAATCCTTGCCACTTTTCACTTCAATGGGCATAACGTGATTGTTGTATTCGATTACAAAATCTAACTCACCCAAGCGTTTTGAATTGTAGTAATAAAGCTGGAACCCCTTTGAATAAAGCTCCTGCGCTATAGCGTTTTCGTAGATTCCACCAGCATTCAGGTTTTGATTTTTTGTCAGCAGCATGGACTTCGTGTTCATTCCGTATTCCGAAGTCAGCATGCCGACATCAGCAAGATAAAGTTTGAACAAACTGCTTTTTTCGTTCAGCTTGAGTGGAATCCTTGGCTCGGTGCTGTTGAAAACAGAAAGTGCAACACCTGCATTTTTTAACCAAAGAAACGTACTTTGCACACGATCAAAATGAAGGCCTTTTTTCAAGTCTGTAACAATATAGCGTCGATTTTGTTTTAAAAGCTCTGCGGGAATCAGTTCATACGCATTCGTCAACAACAGGCGCTTATCCTCTGTTTCATATTGCGTAAAGTCGAGTTTGTACTGGCTCATAATGTCTCGATGAATCCGCATGACATCGTTCAAGTTGCTGTTGTCCGCAAAATCGCTTACAGCCTCCGGCATGCCACCAACAATAAGGTAGCGGGTGAACATGTCCAGCATCTTTTGGTTAACCGCATCCATGACTGGCGTCCGATTTTCGAAGGAAGAACGCAAACTAGAAATGATGTTTTCATCGATATTTGTGATTTGCAGAAATTCTTCGAAATCCAGTGGGAACATTTCTACCGTGGTCATGTAGCCCACTGGTGCGGAGTTGAGATTTGTCAGTTCCACTCCAAGAAGCGACCCGCTCAAAACATATCGGAAACTCCCTTCTTCTACAAAGAACTTGATTTTGGTAATCATCTCCTTGTATTTTTGGACTTCGTCAATGAAGATGATTGTCTTGCCTTTTTCCAGTTTCTGCGTGCTCAGGGCCGAAAAACCCAGGACAAGATCGTCGACAGTTTGTGCGGCAGCAAGTACATCTACTGCAGCGGGGGTTTCTATGAGGTTTATCTCGAAAAAATTCGCACGCTCAGCAGTTAGCACGCGCCTGATAGCGTGTGTTTTCCCCACCTGGCGAGCCCCTTTTACAAGCAAGGCTTTTTTTTGGCCGTTTTTGAACCATTCACGAATGGTATTTTCGCTTTTGCGCTTCAATTCCATTAAAAAACCTCGTTTTTTGCGAATTTTTAGCTTTTTGTCAAAAGTGTAATTAAAATATACAACTTTTTGTCAAAAATACAAATACTTTTTAGTAAAAATTGTCAAAAATACAAATGTTTTTGGCTACAATTTGTCAAAAATTCGATATTTGAGGCTCCAACCGCCAACCACTTTTATATATATTTAAAGCATGATTAAAAACTTAATTCATGCTTTAGAGGGGATACTGCTCGGGAAGCCCGAGACGGTAGAGCTATTGGTAATGGCGCTGTTGGCGGACGGTCACGTGCTGGTGGAAGATGTTCCCGGCACGGGCAAGACGACGCTCGCGAAGGCGCTTGCCGCCGCCATCGGTGCAGATTTTGCGCGAATCCAGTTTACGCCGGATTTGCTGCCGGCCGACGTGACCGGCGGTGCCGTGTTCAAGGCGAATACGGGCGAGTTTGAAATCCGCAAGGGGCCTGTCTTTACGCAGGTGCTACTGGCTGACGAAATCAACCGTGCCTCGCCGCGCACGCAGAGTGCGCTTTTGGAGGCGATGGAAGAGCGACAGGTTTCGCTCGAGGGGCAGCGTTACAAGCTGCCCGAACTTTTCATGGTATTGGCGACTGAGAATCCGGTGGAATTCCACGGCGTGTTCCCGCTGCCCGAAGCGCAGATGGACCGATTCCTGGTGCGTATCTCGGTGGGTTACCCGACGGCGGAGACCGAACTGGAAATTTTGCGGGCGCATCGTAGCGGCCGACCGATTGACTCGCTGACGGCGGTGACGACTCCCGAGGCGATTTTAAAGGCCCGTAGCGAAGTGCAGAAGATTCACATTGACGAGGCGCTGGAACGCTACGTGATTTCGCTGGTGCAGGCGACGCGTAACGATGGCGGCGTGCGCCTGGCGGCAAGTCCGCGTGCCGGAATGAACCTGGTGCGCATGGCGCAGGCGTGTGCGTTCGTGGATAGCCGCGACTTCGTGAATCCAGATGACATCCAGCGTGTATTCTTCCCGGTGATGGAACATCGCGTGTTCGCCAAGGACACCGGCAACCCCGAAGCCAGCAAGAAGATATTGCAGGGAATCCTGAAACAGGTGGCGGTACCGAAATGAGCGGAGAGCGCTAACCCCTAACTAACTATGTCCCTCTTTCACTGGTTCATTCGCTCGATTCCGCGGGCCCCGAAAAAAACGGGACTCCTGATGGCGATATATTTCTGGTGGCTGGACTACTTTACTCCGGCGGGTCGGGCTTTTGCTTCGCTCTTTCTGCTGGCGATGTTCGCGGGAGCCGTTCCCGGTTTTTGGGCGGCGTGGATTTTCGGCGGGCTTGACTTTCTGCTTTTCCTGGGACTCGTGTTCAGCCTGTTCGTGACGGCGAAGCGGAGCAAGATTGAAGTCGAAAGTGTTTCGGTGAACCGCGTACGCGAGAGCGAGACGGCGACGGTGACGGCCTATTTGGCGGTGCGTTCGACGATTGATTGCGTGAACCTGGGTGCAAACCGCTTGCCGCCTTCCTTGACGGGCATTGAGTCCGATAACGTGAAAATCAAGGTGGGCGAGCCTCCGCGCAAGCTGGAATGCTTCGTAAAAACGACGCGGCGCGGCTCCTACATGCTGGGCAAGGTTTCGGCCAATGTACCCGAGATTATGGGCCTTTTGCGCTGGCCTTACGGTTACAATGGTTCCGTGGAGTTGCTTGTTTACCCGCGTGCGCTCAAGGTGCAGGATTTCCCGTTCCTCACGCAGGGGCCATCGGGCATGGCGTTTGCGCCGTTCCTGATGCCGAGCCTCACGCGCGGAATGAATTTTATAGGCGTGCGGCCTTACCGCGAGGGCGATTCCCTGCGCGACTTGCACCACAAGGCCTTTGCCCGTTACGGCAAGCCGTTCACCAAGGAATTCGAGGTGGAACGCGGCGCGGGCGTGATTCTGCTTTTGGATACGGCGACTCCGAATTTCAAGTCGCGGCAGTATTTGGAGCATGCGATTCGCTTGACGGCGGCGGTGGGCGAGTGGCTCCTGGACCGAGAAATCCTCGGGCGATTCTTTATCGACAGCGAAGAGATTGCGCTTGACGGCGGTTCCGAAAGCCGCAAGAACTTGCTCGACGCCTTGGCCCGCATCCCGCCGGCGTCGCTTGCACATGCCAAACGGCCCGCTCCTTGGGCACCTGCGGCACGCCCAATGGATCCGGTGCTCCGCATCGGGCTTTACGAAAATGATGAACCGCTTGTAAACAAGCATATCGTGGTGGGGTCACAGCCAGCCTCGACGGAAGATAAACTGCTGGTGGTTTCGCCGGAAGATTGCGAAGGCGTTGAACGCGGGACGGTTGTGCTATGATGGAAAAAGTAGACATCCGTTACGTTTTCAAGGTGCTGTTCCTCTGCATTGCCTCGGTGATGCTCGGGAATACCTTCGATTTCCTTTGGCTCGGGTTGTTGTTTGCTCTTTATTTCGTGGTAATCGCCATCTTGAATGCGACTTCCCGCCGCGAATTTGCAAAGCGCCCGCGTTACAACAAAATTTTTGCGTACGGCGCGATTGTGCCGCTCGCACTTTTCTGGGTGGTGACTCCGACGGTCGAAAACGGCGTCTCGCCTTATCTGATTTTTTTGCCGGGGATTTATCTGCTCTATTTGGCGGCTTTGCAGGAACGGAGCCGCGGGAACGGCGGCTTCGAGGCTTTTGTCGTTTTTGACAGCATGGCGGCCCTTTTGCTCGGGATGTACCTGGTTCCGCACGGCTGGGCCCCGGTTGGGCTGGCTGGCTTTGTGCTTGCGCTCTGCGCTTATAGCCGTCGCGGGACCTCGCCGTACAAGTATTTGATTTTTATACTCGTGCTTGCCGCGCTAGGGGGAATTTCTTACGGCGGCTGGCAATATTGGAAATCGCAGCGTTACCGCTACGGCGCAAGAATGGCCGAGGATTACTACCAGCGCGAACGCATGATGGGCTTTGATCCGGTTGCCGCCCTTGGGAGTTTCAGGAGCAATTACAATTCCCGCTACAATAGCCAGGTGGTTTTGCGTGTGTGGGATAAACAGGTTCCAAAGTACTTTAAGGTGGCGAGCTACGAAAAGTACGTGGCGGGCATTTGGAAGTTGCCGACAAAATTTGCGACTAGACTTTATCCGGCCTACTATCAGGTGGACTATGCGGTGTTCGAGGCTGCGGATTCGCTGACGAAAACTTCGTCGGAGGCCGGGCAGAAACGCGAAGTGGAGCAAATCTGGGTCCAATCGACGCTTGACAACTTTGGCTTTGTGTTTGCGCCGTACGGAGCCGTGGGCTTTGCGGCAAAAGACGTGGACTCGTTGACCTATTATTCGGGTGGCATGGTGCAGGGCCTGAACAGTAATGGGAAACGCTCCGACTGGTATTATTTTAAATGTAAGTCGGTTTCGGCGGAGAATGCGCCGGATGTCTGCAACTTGCCAGATTCCTTGCTTGCTCCGAGTGAAGGCGACTTGATGGTGGGCGAGCGGTACTTGCCGCTGCTCGATACCGTGATTGCGGCGATGGGTTTGCGCAATTATGCCTCGGCGGATTCTGCTGCGGATTCGACTGCGGATTCGCGGACCGTTTCCAATGCGATGCCGGACTCCTTGATTCTCCATAAGATGCTTGCATATTACCTCTCGAATTTCACTTATTCGCTTTCGGTGCCGGGAATTTCCCACTGGGGTGGCGCAAAGCAGGAGCCTCTGGCCGTCTTCTGGCGCGAAAAGCAGGGTTTCTGCGAATACTATGCGACGCTTTCGGCACTGGTGCTGCGCCGCCTAGGGATTCCTGCGCGGTACGTGACGGGCTTTGCGAATCCCGAAGTCGTCGAGGGGATGCCGTATAGCATTTTCCGGCGCAAGCATTCGCACGCATGGGTCGAGGCGTTTATCGACAACCGTTGGGTCATCTTCGATCCGACTCCTCCCATTTTGCCGCAGTTCTCGGTGGCTCCAAGTTGGTGGAATCTGAAGTGGGAAGGCGTCCGCGGGCGTTTTGCGTATATCATGCACCAGTTAAAGGAAGGCGGGTGGCGCCGCGTCGTTGACAGTTGGCAGAACCAGTCGACTGCTCTCCTGGAAAGTCCGATTCTGTATACCGTGCTTGTGGTTCTTGTAGCAGGTTTTGTCGGCCGTAAAATTCGCATCGCCTACAAGATTCGCCTGAAAAACAGGGCGACATTTTCGGCCAAGGCGCTTGAATGGGCTAAAAGACTGAACGCTGTTGAACGTACGCTTGCCCGCTGCGGTTACCGCCGCGAAACAGGCGAAACCGTCGGCCATTTCGCAAAACGAATTGAAATCGTTTTGTCGCAAGTGCCCGCGAAAGCAATTCCTCCGAAAAAAATGCAAAAGTCAAAAGATGCTCTTGCCATTCTCAAAGATTACGAATCAAACCGCTGGAGGTAAGGCGCGAGGCCCGAGGCTCATTCTTAGCCTCTTTTCCAACATTCTCTCGTCTCTCGTCTCTCGTCTCTCGTCTAAAAAAACTATCTTGTTTCTCAAAAAAAACAGGAGCACTTATGTCTGTACAAGTGATGGTTAATGGTATTCCGGGCAACATGGGCCGCATTGTGGCCGAAACTTGCATTGCCCGTGGTTTGGAATTGGTCCCGTATTCTCTGACGGGTGAAATTATCGTCGAAAACGAAGCCGAAGTGGCCGGCAGAACAATCCAGCTTTTGAAGCCAAGCAATCGCGAAGAACGCATCGGTGAAGTGCTCGCGAAGTACCCGAACGTCATCTGCATCGACTACACGCACCCGACGGCCGTGAACGACAACGCCGCCTTCTACGTGAAGCACAAGATTCCCTTCGTGATGGGCACCACCGGCGGCGACCGCGAAGCGCTTGCCCGCCTTGTGGCCGAAGCGAACCATCCGAGCGTCATCGCCCCGAACATGGCGAAGCAGATTGTCGCCTTCCAGAGCATGATCGAGTTCCTCGCGAACGAGTTCCCGTCTGCATTCGACGGCTACAAGCTTTCCGTGGTCGAGAGCCACCAGAAGACCAAGGCCGACACGAGCGGTACGGCCCGCGCGGTCGTGGGCACCTTCCAGAAGATGGGTTTCGCCTACACGCCGGACGATATCGAGAAGGTCCGCGACGAAAAAGAACAGATGGAACGCATGCACGTGCCCGAGGAATACCTCGCCGGTCACGCCTTCCACACCTACAGCCTCGACAGCGCCGACGGTACGGTGCATTTCGAGTTCCAGCACAACGTGTGCGGCCGCAAGATTTACGCCGAAGGCACCGTGGACGCCGTGAACTTCCTCGCCGAGCAGATTGCCGCCGGTACCGCCAAACCCTTCAACATGATGGACGTGCTGCGCTCCGGAAAGATGAGGTAAATTTAGACGAGAGAACGGCACTTCGTGCCTACAGACGAAAGACGAAAGATTTATAATGGCGCTTCGCGCAAATTATAGAGAAAAAATTTTTTGTTTGTAAATAAAGTTCTCTCTCTTAAAATTCATTTTTACGATAAAATTCAATATTTTATGTCTATTTCTCTCGTCTCTCGTCTCTCGTCTCTCGTCTAACTATGCGTTCTTATATCCTCCGACGTCTGCTGCTCATGATCCCGACTCTCATCGGGATTTCGCTGGTGTGTTTTATACTCATCCAGCTCTTGCCGGGCGGCCCCGTGGAGGAAATGATTTCGCGTGCGCAGCAGGCCGCGGCCATGAAGGGCGGAGTAGATGCCTCCAAGGCGCTCACGCCCGACCAGATAGCCCAAATCCAGGCGTACTTCGGCTTTGACCAGCCGGCCTGGAAGCGCTACCTGACCTGGCTCTGGAACGTGCTGCACCTCGACCTCGGTTCCAGCTACACTTATGGTCTCCCGGTCTGGGATGTCATCGTGAGCCGCTTTCCGATTTCGCTGTTTTTCGGTATCACCTCGTTCTTCTTGAGTTACCTGATTTGCATCCCGCTCGGTCTGTGGAAGGCCGTGCATCACGGGAGCAAACTCGATTCGCTCAGCTCGGGTATCATTTTCTCGGGCTACGTGATGCCCGGTTATGCACTCGGCATCTTGCTCATCATCTTCCTTGCAGGCGGTTCGTACCTCGACATCTTCCCGCTGGGCGGCCTCACGAGCGACGACTTTGAGGATTTCTCGTTCTTCGGAAAAATCGTGGACCTCGGGCATCACCTGATTCTCCCGATTTTCTGCTACATGATTAGTGAGTTCGCGTTCCTGACCTTCCTCATGAAGAACTCCGCGCTCGAGGAACTGGGGAGGGACTACATGCGTACCGCCTTGGCCAAGGGCATGAGTTTCAACCAAGCGCTCGTGCGCCATGCGCTCCGTAACGCGCTCATCCCGATTGCCACCCGCCTCTCCGAAATCTGCACGCTCATGTTCGCGGGGGCGCTCCTTATCGAGAAGGTCTTCGATATCGACGGCATGGGGCTCCTGTACTACAACTCCATGGTGAACCGCGACTACAACGTGGTCATGGGCATCATCTTCCTGAGCAGCCTCATGGCGATGGTTGGCCGCCTCTTCAGCGACATCCTCTACACGCTCGTGGACCCGAGAATCAAGTTCTCGTAATCCTGTGTATGGCATTTTGAAACGACGCGAGACAGTGGCTGCCTCGCGTTTTTAGATGATTCAATTAGAGAATGCCAAGTAGAAAGCCTAGTCGATTTGCGTGAAAAGGTTCTCTTGTGCGTCGTCGAGTTTCCTGGACGGAATGCTCCTGTGCAGCAGCTTGTAGGCGTTGGTGGTCGCGACGCGGCCTCTGGGCGTACGGCTGAGCAGGCCCTTGCGGATCAGGTAGGGCTCGTAGACTTCTTCCAGCGTGTCCGTTTCTTCGCCGAGGGCGGCACCGATGGTGCCGAGGCCGACAGGCCCGCCGTCGAACTTGTCGATCATGGTCGAGAGGATTTTGCGGTCCATCGGGTCGAGGCCCTCGCTATCGATTCCCAGCATGTCGAGCGTCTTTGTGGCGGATTGCACGTCGATAACGCCCGTTCCCCGGACTTGGGCCACATCGCGGCAACGCCTGAGCACGCGGTTTGCGACACGGGGCGTCCCGCGGCAGCGAGCGCCGAGAAGTTCGGCGGCGTCCTCGGCGAGTTCAACCCCCAGAATTCCCGCACTGCGCACGAGAATCTTCGCGATATCCTTATCGCTGTAAAGCTCCAGCCTATATTGCAGGCCAAAACGGTCACGCAGCGGGCTGGTCAGCAAACCGCTACGGGTTGTCGCGCCCACGAGCGTAAAATGCTTGAGCGGCAGGTTCACGCTGCGGGCCGCCGGGCCGGAATCGAGCATGATGTCGAGCCGGAAATCTTCCATGGCGGGGTAGAGGTATTCCTCGACAACGCGGCTCAGTCGGTGAATTTCGTCGATGAACAGCACGTCGTTTTCTTGCAAGCTGGTAAGCAAACCAGCCAAATCGCTTGCCTTCTCGAGCACTGGGCCGCTGGTCACATGGATGTTCACGCCCATTTCCTTGGCGATAATCCCGGCGAGTGTCGTCTTGCCGAGGCCGGGAGGGCCTGCAAAAAGGCAGTGGTCCAGCGCATCCCCGCGGTGGCGGGCCGCCTCGATGGCAATAGAAAGGCTTTCCTTGATGTCGTCCTGGCCGGTAAAGTCGTTCAGGCTGGGCGGGCGCAAATTCCTGTCGGTATCGTTTTCGTCAAAGGCGATTTTCTGCGGAGAAATGATGCGGTTGTCTTCCATTTGAATCTCCGTCTAAAGGTATTTGAGGGCTTCCGGGATAAGCGTGGCCGCGTCTGCCGTGTCCCCGAGGATTTCTGCCGCCTTGACGACGGCCTTTTCTGCAGCGGGATCCTTGACGCCGAGCGTGTGCAGGGCGAGTACGGCTTCCATCTTCGCGCCGGTGAGCGCACCCATGCTTGTGACGCCGGAGCCTTCGACATTGCCGAGGGCCTGGAGCATCGTGCCTGCCTTGTCCTTGAGCGCAAGCACCATCTGTTCGCACGTCTTTTTGCCGAGCCCCTTGATCTTGCCGAGGGCGCTCTTGTTGTCGCTTGCAATCATGTTCAGCAGGTCGGCGGGGGAGACTCCGCTCAGAATGCGCTGCGCCATCTTTGGCCCCACACCGTTCACGTCCAGGAGCATCAGGAAAATGTCCTTTTCCGTCTTGTCGGCGAACCCGAACAATGTCATGGAATCTTCGCGGACAACGAGGTTCGTGTACAGCAGCACCTCGCTGTCAACCTCGGGCAGTTTGCCCGCCGTATAGGCGGAAATATTCACGCCATAGCCGACGCCGTTCACGTCCACCACTACGAAAGTGGGCGACTTTTCGACAAGAATTCCGCGAATACGTTCAATCATCCAGAGCCTCTAAACGATGTGTACGAATGTTTACTGCACAAATATATACTAATTTAAAGACTCTGTCAAGCCTTTCCGTATTGCTGCGTAAAAAATCTTTATTCGCTGTAAACTGGCTGCGGTTTCTTGGCGGGCTCTGTCAAGCTTGGCCGTATGTTTGCGAATTGGCTGTGGTTATGCTGCGGTGCCGAAACCTAAAAACTACCTAAATATGGCGTTTTCGAAGTAAAAATGCAGTTTTCTAGGGGCTTACAAATCGAGAAAAGTTTGCTAGCACCTACTTTTTATACAGATTGGCTTGACAGAGCCAAACCGAAAATCTTTGGGTTTTCGGTTCGCTGATTAATGGATGTTGGAATAGCCTTTGGTTCTTCCCAAAAGGTCGTACAGCTTGCCGCTTTTTTGTGGCATCTGTTGTGCTTTGACTTTATGGAATCGAGTCGTTGCTTGTTCAGGCACTGCCAGTTTTTGCATCGGATCTCCGATAATCGATTCTCCATAGAACCAATCGTAAAGGTCTTCCTTGTTACTGTACTGGTTCTTTTTTACCCTTTTGTTTACCCATTCTCGGAACGATTCGCCAATGAATTTGTGCTCAAAGGCGTCGTACATGAAACCATCCATTTGGTCGCTTCCACTGGTTTTGGATGAACCGATACTTACAAAACCGCCGTTAATCGTGTTAAAGATATGCTCGCTTCCAACAGAGGCACTATTGGCGTTGCCGTAGAAATCATAGCAGGTAAGTGGACCACAGCAGGCAAAGTGGAAGAATCTCGGTGACACGCACATGTTTCTTTCCACTCGTGTTATATCCAGCCCGTTTCCAAGGCCAGTCTGGCCTCCATGCCCACCGTAAACGGCCCAATCATACTTGTCTGATTTAATGTTGTCTAGATATTCCTGCCCGTCAGCGATGGACTTATCAAGGGAGTCTGGGGAATAAAGAAGACTCAAGCCATCAACGAATTTCTGGTCGAGAGGATTGTCTAGGCCTCCTTCCTCAGTTAGGAACATGGCGCTACGCGTGCATTTCTTGAACAAACCGATATAGTAGTTGTGGATTTTATTGAAGTAGTTCAATAAAAGTGTTTTCGGGTTACCGTAGAAACCTGCCGTGTTGGGGTCAATTCGAGAAACCCATATTTCAAAGGAATCAGAAACTGCGCCACTTTTGGAATAGTGCCCGTCAAAAACCCCATTGGATTTTCCAGAAATCCAAAGGTGCTTTGTGTCTTCTTCGGGGAGCGAATCCTTCATGAAAATGTTTCCGTAATAGGTTTGATTGAGACCGAGTGAGCTCTTGTCGTTTTGACGCCAAACGGAATCAGGGATTGGTTCATAGGAGGCGTTATTCCCGCATTTCCATTTTAGTGTAAGATAAGCGGCGCCATATTCTTCTGCATAGTTTAGTTTGAATTTGTAGAGACTGTCTTTCTTGAATTGAAAAGCGCTGTAATATGGAATGTCCCAGTTGTTGAACCATGCGTCAATGAGCAGGGAATCGTTAATCCAAAGGCGTCTGTCGTTGTCCGTGGTAAGTTGCAGGGAACAAAGTGCGGTGACTGGAGATTTGAGGTATCCGGAATATGCAATCGAAAAACTATCCGCCGGTACTTTCCCTGGTATCGGAGAGCCGTCGCGTACATTGAAGTTTAATGTTGTCGTGGTGGTATCAAACAATTTTCCGACATAGGCTTCGGGGCCTCCTGCAGCAGTATCTT
>JAGCPF010000023.1 GCA_017642335.1 Fibrobacter sp. | reverse complement strand
GTACCCGTAAGGTCTAATAGCGGCTCTTTACGAGCCAAGAGAATTGTATTGAAGGGCTCTCTTTACAAGTCAATTCAAAGCGTTTTCTTGACGCTCCAGCTTCCCAATTTGTGACCTTCGTAGACAAACTCGCGTTCGTCAAAAACCTCGAATCCGCGTTTCTTGTAAAATGCGAGATTTTTCTCTGAATTTGTAAACAAGGTCAGCTGTTTGCCGCCGCGTTCACGGGCGTATTGTTCCATAAATTCTATAAGCGCAGTTCCCACGCCTTTCCCCTGGTACGCAGGATCTACCGTCAGCGAGCAACAATACCAAATTCCGTCACCACTTTTTTTGTAATCGTAACATGGTTTCGATGCGGCATAATCCAGCGCAACCCATGCATTCATCCGCCTTATACTTACGCCGAAATAAACGCAAAGCCAACCGTGAATAAGATACTTGAACACAGACGGTCGAGTAAAATTCGGATTGTCAAGTTGTGCGACCGCAGCCATTTTCCCATCAATTTTCGCCGTCACATAGTTAGTTTTCCCGAAGACCGTTTTCCAAGCCCAATAAAGCACATTCCAGACAGCCTTGCGACACTCTTTAGCATCAGGAAAATAATTCGTAAAATATTCATAGTCTTCATATGCCCTTGACGCAATCGCCACGGCCTCTTTAAATTCATTCTTTTTCAATATGTCAAATTCGATTTTCATAATACCCCTCTGAATTTATTTCAAAAAATAAATTACTTTAGAAAAAAAACACTTTTTTTTCACAAATTTGACTTTTTCGCCCTTTTCAACCTATATTAAAGGTATGAAATACGTAAAAATGGTTTTGAGGGTTCTGCTGGGCATTTTTATGACCTATGCAGGTGTCAGTCACTTGACCATCGCCAGGCAGGAATTCCTGGCGCAGGTTCCGTCGTGGTTTCCGCAGAATCCGGGATTCCTGGATTTCGTGGTATTGGCCTCGGGCGTCGTCGAGATTTTGCTCGGCCTCAGCATGATATTCTTGTACAAGCACAAGGGTACGGTTGGCGTACTGCTTGCGCTGTTCTACGTTGCTATTTTCCCGGGCAACATCAGCCAGTACGTGAACGGCATCAGCGCTTTCGGGCTCGATACCGACCAAGCCCGACTCATACGCCTATTCTTCCAGCCGGTGCTGATCGCCTGGGCGCTCTGGTCCACTGACGGCGTGCAGAAGCTCAAGGAATGGCGAAATCGCTATTGCAACAAGCGCAAAGAAAGCAAGTAAGCGAGTTCATTAAAAGTCAATTTTTCACAACGCAAAAGTCCTAAAAAGGCGGAATCTCCGTAAAAAAACGCCCATCCCTAAAAATGCGCCTGTAGTCACAAATGTCCACAGGCGTTTATTTAATTTTTGCCAAACTATATTTTGAGTATATATTTACAGGAAAACCGTTCCGCAGGGACCATTTAAAAGGCGTTGTTTATGGGATATTCAAATTTTTTCACAGTGGCTGCTTTCGGCACGCTATTTGCGGCCTCCCCCACATTGGCCATCGACATTGCCGTTGATGCAAATGCGGGCATCAAGAAAATTTCGCCGTACCTTTACGGGCGAAACATCGACAAAATCAGCGATGGCGACGCTGAGGTGACCGAAGAAGAGTCCGCCTTCATCAACCAGATGCTCGAAGCAGGCATCCACATGTTGCGAGCGAACAACGGCAACAACGCCACGCGCTACAATTGGCGTCACAAAATGACAGTTCACCCCGACTGGTATAACAACGTGTACTCGCACGATTGGGCGATTACCGCACAAAAGGTGCTTGACAAGATGCCGGGTGTTGACGCCATGTACGCCTTCCAGCTCACAGGCTATGCAGCAAGCAGCACTGACTACAACTTTCCCGACTGGAACTGGAAACAAGAACACGGCACGTACGCAACGCAAACGTTCGACCTTGCGGGCGGCGGCGAAGTCTCAGAAGACGGCAAGACACTCATCAAGGCAGGCGACCCATCGCTATACAACATGGAATGGCCGGCCGATTCTACGGTAGCGATTATCCCGCATTGGAAAGACGAACTCAAGTTCGACATGAGCCGTTTCAAGTATTGGAGCATGGACAACGAGATGGAAATTTGGCGCGGTACACATTCCGACCTGGATTTGCCCGTCACGGGAGACTTTCTCGTTGAGCGGTACATCGACGTAGCCAAGAAGGCTCGTGCCGCTTGGGGCGACATTAAGCTTACCGGTCCTGTTGCAGCAAATGAATGGCAGTGGTGTTCCGTATCTTCGTACAACAAGGAAGACCGCCCTAAAGGCGAAGACCGCAACTACTGTTGGCTAGAATACTTTATCATGAAAGTTGCCGAAGAACAGAAAAAATCTGGTGTTCGCCTACTCGATGTTTTCGACATTCACTGGTACCCGACAGAAAAGGATTACGAATCACGCGTGAACTGGCATCGAGTCTTGTTTGACACGACCTATAACTATCCCGGCGCAAACGGCATAAAGATGGTCGGTGGCAACTGGGACAATAAAATTACCAAGGAATACATATTCGCGCGCATCAACCAGTGGCTCGAAAAATACTTCGGCAAGGATCACGGCATCACACTCGGCATTACCGAAACAAGCATCATCGACAACGACCCCATGGTGACAGCACTCATTTACGCGTCTTTCCTTGGCACCATGCAAGATAACGGTGTGGAGATTTTCACCCCGTGGACCTGGGGCGACGGCATGTACGAAACAGTTCACCTTTTCAGTCGCTACGGCCATCCAAACCGAGTGCAATCTACATCAAGTAATGATTCGCTGGTATCCGCCTACAGTTCTATCAGCAACAAGGGCGATTCGCTCACAGTGATTTTTGTAAACCGAGCCGAAAAAGACGCACAAGATATAGACCTCAATCTTGCGAACTTTGCCTC
>JAGCPF010000022.1 GCA_017642335.1 Fibrobacter sp. | reverse complement strand
TTGAAGGATTCTTCTTCGAAGGCGCGGGTGATTTCGATGGCGCGGTCGCCACGGAAGTTGAAGAACACCACGGAGTCGCCGTCGTTGATGGTACCGACCGGCTGGCCGTCCTTAGCAATCACGAACGGGGGCAAGTCCTGGTCAATGGCCTTGGTTTCGCCACGGAGCGTTTCGATAGCCTGCGTAGCGTTGTCGAAGTAGCGGCCTTCGCCGAGCACGTGGGTCTTCCAGCCGAGTTCCACCATTTTCCAGTTAGCGTTGTAACGGTCCATGGTGATCTGCATACGGCCACCGCCGCTAGCAATGCAGACGTCGAATTCCGGGCTGCGCAGTTCGTCCATGAACTTTTCGAACGGGCCGACGTAATCGAGAGCGGAAGTTTCCGGCACGTCACGACCGTCGAGGAGGATGTGCACGCGGACCTTCTTGAGGCCTTCCTTCTTGGCCTGGGCGACCATGGCCTTGAGGTGGCTGATGTTGGAGTGGACGTTACCGTCGCTGAAGAGGCCGATGAAGTGGAGCACGGAACCGTGGTCACGCACGTTGGAGGCGATTTCCTTCCAGGCGTCGCGGCCGAAGATGTCGCCGGAGACGATGGCGTCCTGCACGAGGGCTGCACCCTGGTTGTACACCTGGCCGGCACCGATAGCGTTGTGGCCCACTTCGGAGTTACCCATGTCTTCGTTGGTCGGCATACCCACGGCGCGGCCGTGAGCCTTCAGGAGCACGTTCGGGTACATCTTGAAGAGGTTGTCGAGAGTCGGGGTGCGGGCTGCCTTGATGGCGTTGCCTTCGACCTTATCGGTGATGCCAAAACCGTCCATCACGATGGTGACGACGGGTCCCTTGATACCGGGGAAGTTGGAAAGTTTCTTGAGCATAATTTACTCCGTATTGTGCGGGCGGGGATGCCGCCCCTTGTTAAATTACGGGCGTAAATTTAGAAAATAAAAAGGGCCCCTTGGATAGGGACCCTCTGAATGGCGATGTTTTTACGATTACTTCTTCTTGTATATGAGAACAGTCAGATTGTAGTTGTTGTTTGCATCGGGAGTATCAGGCTTGGCAAACAGGGTGAATGCGAAGAATCCGTCTCCAGTTGTAGAGTTGTAGCTCGGGGTTGTTGCGATGTAGAACATGTACTTGTCGAACCCTTCGAGAGCCGTCGTGAGAGACTTTTCCTTGAAGCGGAAATCGCTCATGTGTGCCGGTTCAGGGGGCAGGTCTTCGGACGTCCAGTCGTCTTCATATTTACTATCCCTGGCGTTGGTGTATTCAGCGATTTGTACGCCGTTTGCACTATGGATGTATATCACGCCGGTCAATTCATCTGAAGTGAAATAGAGGTCCGCAGAGGCCAAGGGAACAGCAGTGCCAGAGGCAAGAGAAATGCCCGTTCCATCCTTCGTTCCGACTTCAACGGTGAAGAATGTGAGTTCCACTGTAGAACCAGGCTGCTGTATAGGCGTTGTCGTCGTGTCTATGGTGGGTTCCTGGCAATAGGTCTCATTGCGGATAAAGTCCAAGGAATCTCTAGAAACATACATAGAGGGCTTTGCCGCGTCGTAGGAGGCCATGTAGGTCGCATAGAGGCGGAACGATCCGCAATCGCTCCTGTTGTCGTCTGCGATGTTGGCTCCGAGTTCGGACCAGTTTACGTTGGCGATGGCTCCGGCGGGCTTATTGAATGTCACCTGAAGCGGCGTCCCGGTGGTTCCAGTCGGTGTAACTTTCACTAAGCTGAGTTCCACGCTGGTAAATGCGACCTCGGCTCCTGCCGGGATGGCCGTGGTATCCAGCAGGTTGAGGGTGGCGCCACCGCTAATAACGGCTCTGGTGCCATCGGGGTTGAAGTCAACTCTCATTTGATTGGTCACGACGGGAGAAATCTCCGTAACGGGGGGGAGCACAGGCGGATCAATGACTGGAGTTCCATCATCCGCTTTGGTGCCTCCACTCGAGTCATCGCCACATGCTGTGATGCCGATGAAAACAGCGGCACCCATCGCAGCCGTCAATAGATACTGGAAAAATGGATTTTTCATAAAAACACCTCTTTTTATTCGTCTGTGACTAAAAATAAACAAAAAAATTTAAAAGTACACAATATAAGGAATTTGAATCAAAAAAGTGTGACCTAAACGTCTTTTTAGGGGACCAATGTAAAGAAAAAACCCCTAAAAAGGGGCTTTTTCTTAGATAAATGATTGATTTGTAAAATTTTACTTCTTGTAGTAAATGATGGATAACGGGACGACTCCGTTGGGGTTCGCGATGCCCTTTTGCAAGAGTGACACGGCGGCAAAGTCGTTACCGGTTTCCGGGCTGAACGACGGTCCGACAACGACCCAGAATGCGTCAACGTCGAAACCTTCAATTGATTCCGCTAGTTTGGTTGTCGAGAAGCGGAAGGCCGTGATGTTAACCGGTTCCGGAGGCAGGAGCTCGGAGTACCAGTCGTCATCGTATTGACTATCCTTATCGTTGGTATACTTAGCGACCTTGAAACCGTTAAGACCGACGAGGGTAAGTTGGTTTTCGTCGTTGAGCCTAAGCTGGAAGTCTGCCTGTTCCTTCGGAACTTCGGAGTCGGTCTTCAGCGAGAAGCCCTTATTGGAATCTGTAGTCAAGTCTGCGGTGTGCTTGGTCAGGGGCACATCCGAAACGACGACTTCTTCGGAAGAAGACGATTCTAAGACAGGTTCAATGCAATATTCAGGTTCACGGACAAATTCCACGGTGTCTCTCGTGATGAACTTGAAGGGATTGGCTTCGTCGTTTGTTGCATAGAGGGTAATGTATAGCTGGAATGTGCCGCACTGCGATCTCTCGAGGTCGACGATGGAAAGGCCCATTTCGCCAAAGTTGACGTTAGGAACGGGGAATGCCGGCATTTTGTACGAAAGCGAAATCAGAGCGGTTTCGGGCTGCCCAAGGTCATTGATATGGGCGAGAACCAATTCAAGGTTCGTAAAGACCGGGTCCTTGTCGCTATCGACGTTTGCCGTTGTGTCAAATGCATTCAACGTGGCGCTGCCAATAAAATTGAACGTCGTCTTGTCCGGCGTCGCATCGACAGTGGGTGTCTGGAATTGGATGGGTGAAACTTCTGTTTCCTGGGCAAGAGAAACAGGTTGTCCTGCCATGGAAGAAGAAGATTTCTGCGGAGTTATTTCCGGTGCAGAAGGATCAGAACCCTCGTTACATGCAAACATTACGGCTGTAAAAGTTGCAAAAAAAGCAAGTAATGATACGCTTTTTAAAAAATCGTATTTCATGTTTTTGTCCTCTCTATATATTATCCTACAAAATAAACAAAAAAATACTAAATGTATCTGTTTTTTCTTGTAAAATTCAGTATAAACAGGCCTTTTTTGAGTAAAAAAGGACGTTGTTTACAAGTTTCCGTGTAAATAATTGGTTACGGTGCGGCTTATCACATTTTTTTGCTATTTCATGCCGCGGATGATGTCGCGGAGGCGGGCTGCTTCCTCAAAGTCGAGACGTGCGGCAGCCTCCTTCATCTGGCGTTCCAGGTCGGCAAGTTTTGTCGATAGATCCTCGCCTGCGCGAGGGTGACGTGTTGCGGTGGCACCGACGGCCGCGCTCAGCTTGGCATTCTCCGCACGCTTGGAGTAGCGGGAACCCTTCTTCTTCGTTTTGCTGGAGGGCTGCAGCGGTTCCATCGGGCGGATGCCGGGTTCGTTCCCTTCGGCAGGCTCAGGGAACTGGTCGTCGTCGATGGAATCGTCGCCGTCAATCCCAAGGGGATCCGCAATCCTCAGGTCTTCTTCGAGCTTGCGGGTCACGGACTTCGGCGTGATGCCGTGTTCCTTGTTGAATTCTTCCTGAACGCTGCGGCGACGGGCGGTCTCGGTGACGGCCTTCTCCAGACTGTCGGTCATGTTGTCGGCGAACAAAAGTACGGTGCCGTTCACGTTGCGGCTTGCACGTCCCATCGTCTGGATGAGGCTGCGGTAATTGCGCAGAAATCCTTCCTTGTCTGCGTCGAGTATGGCGACCATGCTCACTTCGGGCAAGTCGAGGCCTTCGCGCAGCAGGTTGATGCCGACGAGTACGTCGAATTCGCCAGTGCGGAGTCCGCGAATCAATTCGTGGCGTTCCAGCGTCTTGATATCGCTGTGCAGGTAACGCGCGCGGATGCCCGCTTCCACGAAGAAGTCGGTGAGGTCCTGCGCCATCTTCTTGGTGAGCGTCGTGACGAGCACGCGGTCGCCGTTCTTGACGACTTCCTCGATGCGGTACAGGAGCACGTCCATCTGTCCCTTGATGGGGAACATCTCGATTTTCGGATCCAAGAGTCCGGTCGGCCTGTTGATTTGTTCGGTCACCACACCGTTTGTCTTGGTGAGTTCGTAATCGCCGGGGGTGGCGCTCACAAAGAGCACCTGCTTGGGGTACATATACTCGAATTCGGCGAAGTTCATCGGGCGGTTGTCGAGTGCACAGGGGAGGCGGAAGCCGTACTGCACCAGTGTCGTCTTGCGGCTCTTATCGCCTTCGGCCATGCCGCCGACCTGGGGGATGCTCACGTGGGATTCGTCCACCATCAAAAGCCAGTCATCGCCGAAGTAGTCGATAAGCGTGAAGGGGCGCGTACCCGGGGCGCGGTTCTCGATGATGCGGGAGTAGTTCTCGATGCCGCTGCACTGTCCGGTTTCGCGAATCATTTCCATGTCGTAGCGGGTGCGGCTGCTGAGGCGTGCCGATTCCAGTACTTTGCCTTCCTTGTCGAGTTCCGCGAGGCGCTCGGTGAGTTCCACCTGCATGCGTTGCAAGATGCCCGCTCGGCCTTCTTCTTTCGTGACGAAGTGCTTTGCCGGTGCAATCGTCATCTCGTCCATTTCCTGCGTGACTTCGCCGGTAATGATGTTGAATCTTACGAGACGGTCTACTTCATCGCCGAAAAGTTCGATGCGGAGTCCTTCCTCGTCATAGCTCGGGTGAATCTCGATCACGTCGCCGTGTACGCGGAAGCTGCCGCGTTCCAGACTGAAATCGTTTCTCGTGTATTGGATTCGCACCAGGTCGTGGAGAATCTTATCGCGATCGTAAACGTCACCCTTCTTGATGCGCACCATCAAGTCAAAATATTCGCTCGGGCTTCCCAAACCGTAGATGCAGCTCACGGAGGCGACAATGATTACGTCGCGGCGGGTGAGCAAGTTCGCGGTCGCGCGCAGGCGGAGTTTGTCGATTTCGTCATTGATGCTTGCGTCTTTCTCGATGAAGGTGTCCGTGTGCGGGATGTATGCTTCGGGCTGGAAGTAGTCGTAATAACTGACGAAATATTCCACCGCATTGTGCGGGAAGAACGCCTTGAATTCTTGGTAGAGCTGTGCCGCGAGCGTCTTGTTGTGCGTCAAGATGAGCGTCGGCTTGCCCACGTTCTTGATGACGTTTGCCATCGTGAACGTCTTGCCGGAACCCGTCACGCCGAGGAGCGTCTGGAATTGCTCTCCGTTCTTGAAACCTTCGGTCAATTCCTCAATCGCTTTTGGCTGGTCACCCGCCGCACCGTAAGGGCTTACGAGTTCAAAGTTCGCGCGCGTGTTGGACTGGAACTGCTTCAGGTGTCCCGGCAAACTTTGTTCGGGCGGTAGCGGTTTCGCTATCGGTTTCGCATACGGGTCGGGGGTGATTGTCTTGCGTGCGCGGGCCATGGGAAAGTAAACAGTGGTTAGTAAACAGTAGGTTGCGAAAAGTGGGCGGTAGGGGTTGCTATTTGTTGGTGGAAAATATAGGTTTTCTATGCTTGCCCGAGGCTTGTCTTTTCTATTATTTAATCTTTCAATGGAGGCCGAATATGAAAGGTAAATCTTATCCTTGTGAAAATTGCAGGTTGCGTGCCCGGTACGATGCAAATCCGAAATCGATTCTCGGACGCTTGTGGCGTTTCCATATTAGGTTCTGTCCGGGATGGAAAGCATATTTTAGAAGCCTTCCGCACGAAAGACAGCTGGACTACATCGAAAGATACGACTTGAAGTAGGCTTGTTGTATTTGACGCTATTTCGCAATTTGGCTATATTTGCGCTACTCCTAACAAGGTCGGGCTCGAGTAGCTCAGTTGGATAGAGCAATTGCCTTCTAAGCAATGGGTCGTGGGTTCGAATCCCGCCTCGAGTATGCAAAAAAGACTCCCTTTGATGGGAGCCTTTTTTTGTTGGAGAAAGTCTTATTTCTTGAACATCTTGTTCAGCGTCGCGCGCAGGTGGTTCATGTTTGCGTCGTTCAGCGTCTCGTAGCGGTAGAACGTCCCGTCTTTCTGTACAAGATAGACAACCGGGATGTATCCTGTGCCGTAAGCGGGGCCGAACTTGCCTTCGGAGTCCTGGAAGACCGGGATGACAGCATGGAACTGGTCGATGAACAGGCGAATGTCGTTTTTCTTGATGCCGCCGCCGAGTCCGATGGCGATGCCGGTAAGACCGTCGCTCTCATATTCCTTCATCAGGTTCTGGATGATGGGGAAGTGGTGCTGGCAGTGTGGGCACTTGGGGCTGAAGTAGTAGATAAGAAGAGGCTTGTTGCTGAAGTGGCTGAAAAGGATACCCGGATCACTGATGCCAGTGAGCGGCTTTGAAAAGTCCATCTTCATGGGCTGGTTCGTGGAGGAATCCTGCATTAGCTTGACATCTGCCATTTGTGGCTCGGGCGCAAGCTGTGCGAACGAGAGACTTGTGGCAGTGGCTATAAAACAAAACAAAAACAATGCAATACGCATTTATAACTCCTGAAGGGCTTTTGAATCCGATGTTACGAATTCCTTGCAGGAACGTAAAATACGAAATTATAGGGTCAAAAAAATTAAAAAAAAGAAAAAAAAGGGGAAAAAAATGGTCTGAAGAACTAAATTTGTTAAAGAAGTGAAGAAAACGACGCTCTTTATCCTTTTTTTCGTGGCTTTTGCGCTTGCTGCTGAAAGCGTCCACGACGACAATGTGAATATCCCCCTTCCGAGGCAGGGGGCTTATGCTGGTCGTGGAATGTCGGCAGGGCTTGCCATGGGCACTTTCGCCCCGACAAAAAACTGCGACTGTCTCGGTGTTTGGCAGGCCCAGGGCGATTTCCTGTATTATTCCTGGTTAAGCGGCGGTATCGATGTGCGTTTTTTCGGTGGTGACTTGGACAGTGACGTGATGGTGATGTACCAGCGTTACAGGGTCTCCGCGAAGGCGTTTCTTGTGAAAGATGTGTTCGCCCTGTACATTTCTCCGGTGTTTGGACTGGAGAATACCAGCATTTCCGAGTTCCGCAAAGAACTCCACGGGCAGGGCGCCGACCGCGAGGCCCAGAAGTCGAATCCCAAGGACAGTGTTGGCGATAGCCTCGACGTTAAACGCAAGTCCTGCGAAAAGATGTTCTCGCTTGACGGGTTCTCCGTGGGCGTAGAACTGGGTGGAGGCATTAACCTAGGACGCTATTTCGGTTTGACCGGCAGTGCCCTTTACGAGTACAATTTTTTGGAGGCGCAACAGCTGACCTTGACCCCAGGTTTGGCCTTTGACCTCCGGCAGGTATGGGCTTGGCCTCGCGAAAAAATGCGTTCCATGTGGCTTTCTTTCGAGGTCGGTTTCCAGCGATATTTCAACAGGGGTGTTGATTCCTGGGCAAAATCGGCCATTCTCGGCATTCAGTTGGGCATGTAGCTTGCCCAAAGATTGACAAAACCCGTCCATTTTCTATATTTGCCGCACCGGTTTATATACCGGAACCCTCCCGGGGCCAATGTCGGTTCCCGGGCGATAGACCAAAGGGACTCATTATGAGACAATACGAAACGATGGTTATCATCGACGCTATGATCTCTGACGACGCCATCAACGCTGAAGTCGAGAACATCGGTGCCATGATCACCAACGGTGGCGGTGAAATTCTCCGTCGCGACGACTGGGGCAAGCGCAAGCTCGCCTATTCCATCAACAAGCGCCAGCATGGCTACTATGTGATTTTCTACTACAAGGCCGAAGCCTCCGTAGTGGCTAACATGGAAGCTGCCCTCAAGCTGAACGAAAACGCTCTCCGCTGGATGACCCTCGCTGATTATCCGATGAGCGAAATTGTTTACAACCAGGATATGGCTCAGACCACCGAAGACATCGTGCCGGTCGACGCCGAAGACGGGGAGGCTGAATAATGGCTTTTGAAGATAAGAAACAGGGTCCGCGTATCCGCCGCAAGAAGACTTGCTGGTTCACAGAAAACAACGTCAAGTTCATTGACTACAAGGACGAGAAGACTCTCCGTCGCTTCATCTCTGAACGTGGCAAGATCATTCCGCGCCGCATTTCTGGCACGTCCGCCAAGTATCAGCGTATGCTGAACGAGGCTATCAAGCGCGCTCGCCAGATGGCTATTCTCCCGTTCGTTTCGGACAGCATGCGCTAATAAGGAGGAACTAGACTATGGAAATTATTCTTAAGGCCAATGTTCCCCACTTGGGCAAGATGCTCGACGTCGTGAAGGTGAAGGACGGCTATGCCCGTAACTTCCTCTTCCCGCGCAAGCTCGCTGTTCGCGCTACCAAGGAAGCCAAGGAACAGATTGAAACCGACCGCGCCGCCCTCGAAGCCCAGTTCCAGAAGGAACTCGCTGCCGCTGGCGATGTGGCTGCCAAGCTTTCTCAGATTTCTGTGAATCTTGAACGCCGCGTTGTGGAAGGTGAACGCCTTTACGGTTCTGTTTCCGCTGGTGACATCGCCGATGCCATCACCAAGCAGGGCGTCAAGGTCTCCCGTGCCCAGATCGATCTGGCCGAACCCATCAAGCAGCTCGGTGTCTACACCGTTACTGTCAAGGTGTTCAGCGACGTCGAAGCACAGGTCAAGGTTTGGGTGGTTGCTGAGAAGGCATAAGCCTGATCCGCTATCGCTAAAAACTTAAAAAACCGCTCCCGTGAGGGAACGGTTTTTTTGTATGGTGAGAAATTGGAGACAGATTTAGCAACAATTTGTTCTCTGGAGAACTTGAATTTGCTATTTTGGGAATATATGCGCAAGTTTGCCTTTTCTCTTTCTGCCCTTGTGGCTTGTGTTTTTGTGGCTCAGTCTGCTGCTCAGACCCGTGACCTTTTTGCAGAATTCGAGGCGGAAGCCCAGACTGCCGAGCAATCCTCTAGCAGCGAAGCCAAGGTGGTAACGCCCAGTTCCAGTAGCGTTGCTCCTGCGGCAACCCCCGCCCCTGTTTCCAGTGCTGTGGTCAGTTCCAGCAGCGTGGCTCCTGTGTCAAGTTCTGTTGTCGTTTCCTCGAGTAGCGTGGAAACTCCGGTTTCTTCCAGTGTGGTTGCTCCGGACTCCGCCGTCGCCGATACAGCCAAGGCTGATTCCGTCAAGGCCGACACCGCAAAGGTTGATTCCGCAAAGATAAAGGAATATATTGCTGCGGTAAACGCCGCTATGGAGAAATCCAGAAAGCAGGATTCTCTCGCCGCGCTCAGTTCCAGCAGTTCCGAGCAGGCTTCGTCCCTTTCTTCTTCCAGCATGAGCCGCCGCGATCTTCTTGGTCCGGTCAAGGTGTCCAAGGTGCATGGCATCGACGAGATGAAGGGCCAGTACAAGAGTCCGCGCAAGGCTTTGTTCTTGTCGCTCGTGATTCCCGGTAGCGGACAGCTTTACGTGGGTGGCTCCAATTTCACCTATGCCCGCGGTGTCGTCTACCTGGCTCTCGAAGCGGGTTTGTGGGCCGGATGGTACTACAACTCGGTGTATAAGTACGACAAGCAGGTGACCAAGTACAAAAAGTTTGCGGACGAGCATTATTCCATCGGCCGGTATGAAAATGCGATGTACGACCTGTTCAATTCTTTGAACGATGCTTCCGAAGAAGCTCGGTTTGCCGAGCGCTACATGAGCAGCCGTGAGTCGTTCTGCGAGGCGCTGTACGGAAGTGCCGGAAAGCGTGGCTGCTATACCAGCAAACAGCTCCCTTACGCCGAAGAGTCTTCGCACAAGCGTCACTTTGGCGATAATCCTCAACCGCTGGAAAAGGAACGTAAGGACGGGTTCTACGAATCATCCGAAGTGTACCAGATGATTGGCGGTGCAACATTTGTGCTTGGCTGGGATGATGTGGACAGCGTGGCGCTTGTCGGTTCGCTCGATCTCGAGGACCCGAATTCCGCGACGGTTTCGCTGGGCCATTCCGACAATCGCACCAAGTACCGCGAGATGCGCAGCAAAGCCAACGACCTTGCCAATATGCAGGCCTGGTTTATCGGCGGGTTGATTCTCAACCACCTGCTTTCTGCCGTCGATGCCGCACTTACGGCGAACTCGCACAACAAGGCCCTGTACGAAGAGGACCTTTCCTGGTATGACCACTTGCACCTTGATGGCGGGGTCTCCTTCATTAACGAGCTCGGTGTGGATGTTCGTGCTTCCTGGGGATTCTGATGCGCCTGTTCTTGATCATTTTGCTTGCGGTCTCTGCGGGTTTTTCGCAGATTGTGATTTCGGTAGACGAAAATGTGAGTCGTAACCATGACAAGAGCTTATGGCTCGGGTTGGGGGCGTCGGCCGTCCTTCCGGGTATGGGCGAACTGTATTTGGGCGAACGCGATATGGTCCGACCCTTTGTCTGGGTCGATGCCGCGCTCTGGATTACGACGATTGCCTCTTATGTCATTGGCGACCGCTATGTGTCGTCGGCGCACGACTACGCGGTGCGTCATGCCGGACTGAACACGAATAGCAAGAAGATTTCTCTCCTCAATACGGTGGGGGATTACCGCAGTCGAAGCGGTGTCGAAGGCCAGAATTCCTCCCCGGACATGAACGAGGACTACAACCAGGCGATGATTCGTTCGGGCAAGAAGATTGACAAAGAGATTGATTCCAGCATCCAGTGGGACTGGGGGTCTAGCGACAATCCCGAATCGACGGAACATATCGAGGAGTACAAGAGCCGCTTGAGCCATTACCGCGTTTCCCGCATTGTCTTCCAGGCTTCCATTGGCGCCTTGGTCCTCAATCGCGTTATTTCCGTACTCGATGTCATGCGCATCTATCGGGCGACTTCCTCCAAGTCGTTCTCCGAAAGAGTCCGTTTTTTGCCTGAATTCACGGAAGATGGCAGCGGACTCAGCGTGAACGTGAAGTTTTAGTTGATTTATCTTTTTTTTTGCAACCCCGCCAGTCGCCCGTGCATCTAAATGGGCGAAGTTTTTCGGTTTTGAAGGAATTCCTTTTTTTCTAAATTGCGGCTTATATGAAAAATTTTGTTGTCTTACTGTTTTCCGTGCTTGCCTTTGCGGCTTGCTCTGGTGGTGATTCTGGCGCTCCGGGAGGAGCACCCCAGGGCAAGGGCGGTCCCGGTGGCCCTGGTGGAAAGGGTGGTCCTGGCGGCAAGCCTGCCCGCGAAATTGCGGTGGAAGGCTACATCGCCGAGGCCCATTCGGCAAACAAGACTTTCTCTGCAATGGCGACGCTTGAACCCATGAACAGCGTGGAACTCACGGCGGCTACGTCCGGCAGGCTCATGAACCTTTATGCGAAAGACGGGGCTCAGGTACAGAAGGGCGCTCTCCTTGCAAAGATTGACGATTCCGAACTCAAGGCGCAACTCAAGCAGGCCGAATCGAACCAGCAACTCGCACAGCAGAAGTTCGACCGTGTAAAGACGCTTTTCGAGAAGGACGGAGCCACCAAGGCGGACATGGAAAATGCCGAAGCCTCGCTCAAGTCGGCCGAAGCATCTGTGGAACTCATCAAGGCGCAAATTGCAAAGACCGAAGTCCGTGCCCCGTTTGCAGGCAAGCTCGGGTTCGTGAACGTGTCGGTAGGGGCTTGGCTCACGACGGGGACTTCGATTGCCACCCTCAGCGATGTGGAATATCTCAAGGCCAAGTTTGCGCTTCCGCAGCGCTATGCGTCTAGCCTCAATGTAGGCGATGCGGTCGATGTCAAGGACGAAGAACGCAATATTTCCAAGTCGGGCGTGGTGAAGGCGCTCGAGGCTTCGCTTTCCGAAAGCAGCCGTACCCGCCGGGTGATGGTGGAGGTCGACAATGCGAATGGCGAACTTTTGGCAGGTTCTTATGCGAAGGTGAATGTGTCGATGCAGTCGGGAATAGCCAAGAGCATCCCGATTCCGGCAGAAGCTTTTACGCTGGACAAAGATGGCGCTTACGTGTTCGTGGCGACTGGCGGCAAGGCGAAAATCAAGCATGTCGAAACTGGCCTCCGCACTCCGATTGCGGTCGATGTGACTGCCGGCCTCGACGAGGGTGATACCGTGATTACCTCCGGCCTGATCAGCTTGCGCGAAGGAATATCCGTGCGCATCCGCGAAATCCGCCACAATACCGATTACGAAGTGGAGTAGGGGAGCGATGAGTGTAGCGAACCTATCCGTACGTCGTCCGGTGCTCATGACGGTGATGGCGCTGGTCATCATCTTGCTCGGTGCTTTTGGCGCCTCCAACTTGGGTGTGCGTGAATACCCGAACGTGGACTACCCGCTTATCCAGGTGCGTACATCTTACCCCGGTGCGAACGCCGCGGTGGTGGAAGCCGAAGTGACCGAAATTTTGGAAGCCTCCATCAACAGTGCTTCCGGCATCAAGGCGCTGACGTCTACGAGCCGAGATGGTTTCTCCTTCATCAACATTGAATTCGAAACCGGCATGGATTTGGAAGCGGCCGCGAACGAAATCCGCGACCGTGTGAGCCGTGTGCGCCGTCGCTTGCCGGATGATGTCGATGAACCGACGGTTTACAAGTCCGATAGCGACAACGATCCGATTTTGATGGTGAGCCTTGTGAGCGACAAGCTCGACCCGATGGAAGTTTCGGAAATCGCCAATAACTTTGTGAAGGAACGCCTGCAGACAATCAATGGCGTGTCCGAAGTCGCCATTTGGGGCGAGAAGCGCCCGACGGTTCGCTTGTGGATTGATCCGGTACGCTTGCAGGCGTTGGGTGTTTCCGGTGCCGAGATGTCGGCTGCGCTCAAGAAGGGCAACCTGGAACTGCCCTCCGGTTCTATCGAAGGGAGCGAGACGACGCTTTCTATCCGCACGCTGGGTCGCATTTTGGACCCGAAATCATTCGAAAACATTGCAGTAAAGACGGCTGCCGACGGCACGGTCATTCGCATTTCGGATGTAGCCGACATCCATTACGAACCGAAGGATACGCGCACGGGCTTTAGGCGCAATGGCAAGAACTCCATCACGCTCGCATTGATGGCGCAGCCCGGTTCTAACCACGTGGAAATCGCCAACGAATTTTACAAGCGCGTGGAAGATATCCGCCGCGAAATACCCGAAGGCGTGCAAGTCCTCTATGGCCGCGATACCTCGATTAACATCCGCGCATCCATCAAGGAAGTGGTGCAGACCATCTTCATCGCGTTCTTGTTGGTGATTGCGATTATCTTCGCGTTCCTGCGCCAGGCGCGTACGACGCTTATCCCGATGGTGGTGGTGCCGGTGGCCGTTATCGGTAGCTTCTTTGTGCTTTACTTGTGCGGGTTCTCGATAAACGTGCTGACCCTGCTTGCGATGGTCTTGGCGATCGGCCTTGTCGTGGACGATGCCATCGTGATTGTGGAAAATATCTACCACAAGATTGAAAACGGCATGACGCCCAAGCAGGCGGCTGTCGCGGGCACAAACGAAATCTTTTTTGCCGTGATTGCGACTTCGGTGGTGTTGATGGCGGTGTTCGTGCCGGTGCTTGCGCTCGGTGGAACGACCGGCCTTCTGTTCCGCGAGTTCGTAGCGGTGATGATCGGAACGGTATTCCTTTCGACATTGTGCGCACTCACGCTTTCGCCGATGCTCTGCTCCAAGTTCCTCAGCCGCCAGAAGCAAGGCTGGTTCTACCGCATCACCGAGCCGTTCTTTGACTGGATTAACCGCGTTTACGCAGTGTTGCTCGGATTGTTCCTCAAGTTGCGCTTCTTGCTTTTCCCAATTGTGGCAGGCCTCCTCGCTGCGGCGTATTTCTGCTTCAACAACATGAGTAGCGAAATGGCTCCGACCGAGGACTCCAATGCGGTCATGGTGAACATGAACATGCCCGAGGGCGTGACGCTGACGCGCACCAAGCGCATGGCCGATGCCTTTGCCGAAGAAGTCATTGCGCTCATGGATACTAACGAGTATTCCGAAATCCAGGCAGGTGCGTGGAATGCGGGCAACTCGAGAATGCGAATCTTCTTGAACGACGACAAGAAGGCACGTCGCCCGCAGAGCGAGATTGCACGCGCCATTCAGGTGCTCGGTAACGAATATCCTGACTTGCGCGTGATGGTGTTTGAACCGCAGAGCATCAGTACGCAGCGCGGCGGCCTTCCGGTGCAGTTCGTGTTGCAGGCTCCGAACATCGAAATCTTGCGCACGCTCGTGCCCAAGTTCGAAGAAGAGGCGAGCAAGAGCCCCGTATTCAGCGTGGTGAACACGAACCTGCGCTTTACCAAGCCGGAATTGCATATCGAGATTTTGCGCGACAAGGCGAACGAAGAAGGCGTGTCGGTAAACGACATCGCCCAGGCGGTGCAGCTTGCGATTAGCGACCAGAGTTACGGCGAGTTCTATAAGGATGGCCGCCAGTACGATATCATCGGTGCGGTGGGTTACCAGTACCGCAGCATGCCCGAGAACATCTCAATGCTTACCGTCAAGAACGGCAAGGGCGAACTCGTGAGTCTCGATAACTTCATTACGTTTAGCGAACAGTCCGCATCGCCGTCGCTTCCGCGTTTCAACCGGTTCTCCGCGGCGACCATCCAGGCGGGCCTTGTGCCGGGCAAGACGATTGGCGACGGCGTGGAAGAAATGCGCCGCATTGCAAAGCACTTGTTGAAGGATTACCCGAACGTGAGTACGGCATTGAGCGGGTCTTCGAAGGAATTCGAGGAAAGTTCCAGCGGGCTCTATATTGTGTTCTTGCTGGCTCTGGCGCTCGTGTTCCTTGTGCTTGCTGGCCAGTTCGAAAGTTTCCGCGCCCCGTTTGTCATCTTCTTTACGGTGCCGCTTGCCTTGGCCGGTGCACTTGCCTTCTTGTTCATTACTGGGCAGACACTTAACATCTTCAGTGAGATTGCGCTGATTCTGTTGGTGGCGCTTGTGACGAAGAACGGTATCTTGATTGTGGAATTTGCAAACCAGATTGCTGCGAATACAGGCTGCAGCCGCCTTGAGGCGGCTCGCCAAGCGGCGGAACGCCGCTTCCGCCCAATCCTGATGACAAGCCTGTCAACAGTATTGGGCGCGGTGCCGCTCATTATGACCGGCACCCCGAGCCGCATCGCGATGGGCATCGCCATTGCCGGTGGCCTCACCTTCGCGACGTTCCTCTCGCTGTTCATCGTGCCTGCGGCCTATAGCTTCTTTGCCGGTAAGGTCGAGTCCACGAACACCATTGATGCCAGCAAAATGGCATAGCAGGCTCGGGGCCCCAGGCTCGAGGCTCGGGCCTCCTAAAAACCCCTATAAACAACTTTGCATCCTCCGCGCTAAAACGCGAAAGAATTAAATTTCCATTGAAAATCCCCTAGATCCTAACCTCTAGGCTCTAGATCCTAACCACCAACCACTAACCACAAACCACTATTTATGGCCGAAAATAAAGCAGAAAAATTCGTTTTCTACATGTACAAGATGACCAAGTCGTACCCGCCTAACAAGGAGGTGCTGAAGGACATTTCCTTGAGCTTCTACTACGGCGCAAAGATTGGCATCATCGGCCAGAACGGTGCCGGTAAGTCTACACTCCTCCGCATCATGGCGGGCATTGACAAGGAATTCCAGGGCGAAGCTTGGATCGAGCCGGGTCGCACCGCAGGCTACCTGCCGCAGGAACCGCAGCTCGACCCGAACTTGACCGTCAAGGAAAACGTGATGCAGGCTGTGGCCAAGAAGCAGGCCGTGCTCGACCGCTTCAACGAAATTTCCATGAAGTTCGCCGAACCCATGGAAGACGACGAGATGAACAAACTCCTCGACGAACAGGCAAAGCTCCAGGACATCATCGACGCGCAGGACTTGTGGAGCCTTGACCGCAATATCGAAATTGCCATGGACGCACTCCGCTGCCCGCCGGGCGACTGGCCGGTGACGAACCTCTCCGGCGGTGAAAAGCGCCGCGTGGCCCTCTGCCGCCTGCTCCTCGAAGAACCGGATTTGCTCTTGCTCGACGAACCGACGAACCACTTGGATGCCGAAACGGTTGCCTGGCTTGAACGCCACCTCCGCGAATACAAGGGCTCCGTGATTTTGGTGACCCACGACCGTTACTTCCTCGACAATGTGACGAACTGGATTTTGGAAATCGACCGCGGTCGCGGCATTCCTTGGGAAGGCAATTACGCCCAGTGGCTCGACCAGAAACTTGAACGCCTCCGCGGCGAAGAGAAGGGCGAATCCGACAGGCAGAAGCGTTTGGCCCGCGAACAGGAATGGGTCAAGCAGAGCCCGAAGGCGCGCCAGGCCAAGAGCAAGGCCCGTCTCAAGGCTTACGAGGAATTGCTCGCTGAAGATTCTCGCGAGCAGATCAAGGTGGCGCAGATCCACATTGCAAACGGCAAGCGCTTGGGCGATATCGTTATCCAGGCGGAACACCTGCAGAAGGCCTTTGGCGACAAGGTGCTGTTCGACGATTTGAACTTCAACCTGCCGCGCTCCGGCATCGTGGGCATTATCGGCCCGAACGGTGCAGGTAAGACAACGTTGTTCAAGATGATCATGGGCCAGGAAAAGCCCGATGGCGGTACACTCAAGATTGGCGAGACCGTGGAAATCATCAGCATGGAACAGGGCCGCGATAGCCTCGACGACTCCAAGACCGTGTGGGAAGAAATCACCGGCGGCAACGACGAGATTATGGTGGGCGACCGCAAGATGAACGGCCGCGCTTACTGCGGACTCTTCAACTTCACGGGTGCCGCCCAGCAGAAGAAGCTCACGACGCTTTCGGGCGGTGAACGCAATCGCGTGCTCATGGCAAAGAACCTGCAGAAGCCGGGCAACCTCTTGTTCCTCGACGAACCGACGAACGACTTGGACATCGAAACCTTGCAGGCTCTGGAACAGGCCATCCTCAAGTTCGCCGGCTGCGCCGTGATTATCTCGCATGACCGCTGGTTCCTGGACCGCATCGCCACGCACATACTCGCTTACGAAGGCGATTCCAAGGTTGTGTGGTTCGAAGGCAACTGGAGCGAGTACGAAGCCGACCGTCGCAAGCGTCTCGGTGAAGATGCCGACAATCCGAAGCCCATCAAGTACAAGACTCTCACGAGACAGTAATAAAAAACGGGACTCGAAAGAGTCCCTTTTTTGCTGCTGCGGCCAGAAATTATTTTTGGATTTAATGATGCCGTTCAAGGACTTGTCTTTTTGCGATGTTCTTTGCTACCTCAAGCATTTGGTCTCCGGCAAGGTCTAGTGCTGCGGCTTCCTTGAAGTCGAGCTTGACGTTTGCCTTGTTTGCATCGATGACTGTCTGAACAGTGTGGAGAACGTTGCCTCCGGCGAGGTAATGCGCTTCAAGAAGGTCTAATTCGACAGGGTGGCCTTCACTGCGGCTAAGAACGTGAGCGTCAATGATTGTCTGTATTGGAACTTTACGTAGTCGCATGCCGACAAGCCTAAAATAACTCACATTTACGTTGGAATGCAATGCCCTGACCCATTGGATAAATACCTGCAAAAGACCCATGCTGATGATGGATATGATAATGGCGATTGCGATAAAAACGACTTTGTTGATGTACTGAACTTCCACAAGTTTTTCCGATATGAAGTTACTTCTTTAATATAATTTTATTTATGTGAAATAGCAAACAAGAATCTGCTCGATATTCTCATAATCATTTAGAATTTATGAGGAACTTTGTATCCGTGTTTGCGTAACAGAGCTACATAATCCTTGTCCAGCAAACGAACTTCAGACTTTTTGATAAAGTCTGGCTTTTTCTTTAATAGGCTCTCAATCGTTACTATCACGCTTGATACAAAAACCGTCGTGGAAAAGAAAAGCAGGAAACAGAAAAATTCGCGAGATGAATAAGGAATATTTAAAATCAGTATCAGCAAAGACGCCGAAACAACAAATGAAATAACATTTACTTTTATGGAAGTTCGCCTTACATTCCAATTGCCGAAACTGCGATCCAAGGCGGGTTCCAAACGCCCGTAATCAATCTGTTCCGTACCGCACTTGGAGCAGATGAACAACGGGCTGCCGTACATCGGTGAATTTCTTTCGTAAGGATATTTTTGGGGCGTTCCGCATTTTCTGCAGCGCCAGTCTTTTTCGATAATTTCTATGGCCTGTTCGCTAGGTGTATCGTGCGTGCTTTCTCGCTGGTGGACATCCTGGATGTATGACTTGATTGCGTTGCGCTTTAGGAACGCGTAAGCCAGTATCCCACCCCAAAAAGAGAGCGAGCCCCATAACAAGACATCTCCATGGTTGGGGCTTTTAAAAAAGATTTTTAGCAATAATGTAAGTAATAATGGGAAGCCAAATGCGCAAGACGCTGCCACCGCTAAAAGTGAACTGCCTAAAAGATTGATTACTGCTCCCAGTGGTAGAGATTTGGTGTTTTCGACCCATTTTTTAAGGGTGTTGAATATCGGGAAAATCACCAGTCCCCAAAGAAAGTCTATCACACACAGAATCGCGATCATGTTTTCACTCGGCTTATAAAAAGCCCCAAATCTTTTCGTGTGCTTTAAAACGCTTCGTTTATTGTGACTCCGCCATTTAGGTAGCGGTGTACAAGGCTGTTGATGAGCGTCTGGTAGCTTGTTCCAAGACGGGCTGCTTTGGCTTTCATGCCTTCGATGTCGGCATCCTTCATCCGGATAGTGATGTTGTGGGCAGATCCGCGAATTTCTGCCTTGATGCGTTTCACCTCTTCTTCGGGAAGAGGTTCTGTGTCGCCTCGTTCAATGGCTTCCATGAGGAGTCTT
>JAGCPF010000021.1 GCA_017642335.1 Fibrobacter sp. | reverse complement strand
TCGTCCTCATAACGGACTCCCTGTAAATTCTGCGTGCGCACGCCCTCCGCGTTTTTCCCAATGAGCATCACGGTGCAATAAGACACGCCCTTGGCACGGTCGCCATCGATGGTCACTACCTGCTGGCCGTTGGAATGGTAAACCGTATCGAACAGCGAGAGGAACTTGGCACAGGCTTTCTCGATTTCGTCACGCCCCTTGAGCGTAGAGGCTTTTCCGCCCACGATGGAAGTCATGGTGGCATCTTCGGTAAAAAGCATGCTCTGAGTCTTGGTGTCACGCATGTCGGCCAGATTCGAGAAGGTGTCCACCAGTTCCTTCAACGCCTGCTTTTCAATAAGTTCTTCCATTTTCATTTGAGCCTCCTTGTTGCAGTCGCAAGCAGAAAACAAAAGGGCCGCTGCGACAGTTAAAAGTGTAACGAGTTTTTTCATTTGGCTTCTCCTTGCGGCATGCGCCGCGATTAAGCAAATTTCTCCGGATCGAGCATGCGCACCACCTTGGCGGGGCTGCCTACGGCAACGGCGTAGTCGGGAACATCCTTCGTGACCACGGAACCTGCGCCCACCACGGCATGCTTGCCGATGCACACTCCGGGCAACACGGAGACACCCGCACCAAGCCACGCGTCTTCCTTGATAAGCACGGGCTTGCACTGCAAAACCGCGCGGTCGTAAAGGTCGTGGTTGTTCGAAAGCAACTGCACATTGGCCGCAATCCAAGCGCCGTCCTCGATGGTGATGCCGCCGCGGGCCATCAGGAGCAGGTTGCTGCCGATATACACGTTCTTCCCGATTTTCACACGCTCAAAGCACACGCCCTGAAGCGGAGCCGTGAGCATCGTCCCTTCGCCAATATTGTCGCCGAACAGTTCCTTGACCACCTTGCCGTATTCCTCGGTCATGGGCATGGTGTGGTTCAACTTGAACAGGATTTGGGCGTTCTTTGAGCCGATTTCAAAGGCCTTGGGGTCCGGGATTCGGGAATCGACGATTTCTTCTTTGCAGTCCATAAGTGCTCCTTGCTTGCACATTCTTGTTGTTTACACTTGAATTATAGGTTGTTTTGACCCGAATTCAAATGGCAAGTTATGGGCTAGTGCAAAATAAGCGACAGATGTTTAGAAAGTGCAAATTATTTTGTATATTTTACGGCATGAAACCAGCCGCCCACAAAGAAGATTTGCGCATCAGGCGCACCAAGGAATCCATCTACACGGCATTCAAGCAGATGGTCTGCGAAATGCCCTACGAAAAGATTACCGTCAAGGCGCTCGCCGACCGCGCCATGATCAACCGCAACACGTTCTACCTGCACTACGAAAGCACCGACGACGTGCTCCGCGAAATCCAGGCGGGCTACATGGAGCGCTATATTGAGCTCGTGAAGGACTACAACTACCTCGACAACCAGAGGGAAATCGTGCGCTCTTTTTTCGAGTTCATGGAATCGCAGGACGAGTTCTTCAAGAAAATTACCTGCGACAGCCGTCTGGACTACGTGCGCGAACCCATGCAACGCAAGGTCTTGGCCCACACCCATTCCAAAACGACGCGACTCCACACCAAGCAGGTCTGCATCCAGAATATCGTACGGGCATTCAACAACACCACGCTTGTGCTATACCGCCAGTGGGTGCAAGACGGCCGCAAAATCCCGCTCCAGCAAATGATTAATCTCGCCGCAACACTCATGGAAGGCGGCATCAAGGCATTCGCGAACAAGGAGTAAAAAACTGGGCGTTCCCCAGTCAAGGGCCAGGTCGGTACGACAGCTTTTAAATTACACTGAAATCAATGAACTTGTAAAAGCCCGCGTTTTTCGCTGCTTCAAATTCACCTTCGTCAAAGGACTTGTTTGCTAGACCTTCTCTAATGATTTTGATAAAGGTTTCCTTTAGCGGATCAAGATCGTTCTTTATAGTGTTGTAAACAACAAACGAGTCGAGCCCCGCATAATCGTGAACAATCCTGTTGCGCATACCGCGAATTGCCTGAATGTTGTCGCTTGCGATTCCCGCTTTGGCAGCATCCGAGAGTTTGTTGATGGATTCGCCTATGTTTGCAAGCAAAGTCAAACATGCGTTGAATACCATCTGGTCTTCTTTCTCAAGAAGTTCTTCGGTGGAATGAATATCCCGTGTATATTTTTGAATTTTCAACAGGGATTCGAGCATTCCCAATAAGTGGAAAAGGTCGTTCCTGGGGTCATTCGACACGGATGGACTCCTTGCTTGCTCGATACAGGATAATGGGGTTTGCGAACTTCTCTATGACAACATCCACGGACTTGCCTGTTTTTTCGGAAAGTTCCTTGCGCAAGGACAACAGGTCATTGTAGTCCTGGAAATCACGGACTAGCAGGTCGATGTCGTTGGGAGTTGCTGTTCGAACAGACGAACCGAAAACAAAGACATCCTTCAGGCGATACTTCGCAAGAAGTTTGTTTTCACGGAATATCCGTAATATGTTTTCGGCGAACACCATAGTTTTCCCTTATTATTACATTTCCAATATACATTTTTCTGTCCGTTTGTGCAACAAGACTAGTGTGACTTAGGACTGATTTCAGTAATGTTTGCGAATCTACAGAGAAAAAAAATACCACCGTAACCAATGTCTTATGGGCATTTCCCCGGCCCGGTCCCTAAGCCAACGAAGGAGAGCGAGGGGGAGGCTTCCCCCGCCTATGCCTTCAAAGCATATCTTTTATGCGAAATAAGTATTTTGATTTATTGCGGGATTTGGTTATTTTTAGGGCATGAGATGGTTCAGTTTCTTGTTCGTTTTCCTGTTCATGGCGTGTTCGAGCGATGCTGCGTCGCAGGCTATGCCGAAGGTATCGAATAAAGGAGATTCAATCGTGCAGAACAGCAAAGGGGCGGCCCCAACGGTCAAGTTGAATTCGGGTTTCGATATGCCGGTTCTCGGGCTTGGTACTTGGACTTTGCGCGGCAAGGTGGCTGAAGACGCTGTCTATGTCGCCATCAAGAACGGGTATCGATTGATTGATACGGCAAAATATTACGACAACGAAGAAGCCGTGGGCAAGGGAATCCGCCGGGCGATTGACGAAGGGCTCGTGATGCGCGAAGATTTGTTCGTGACGTCGAAACTGGTGCCGTGGAGCAACTCCTTGGACGAAGACATCGACGACTCACTCGAAAAGCTGGGGCTCGAATATATTGATTTGATGCTGTTGCACCAGCACGGGAGCGACGCCGAAGACAAGGCGGTTTTCAAGGCTATGGAACGTGCTGTGAAGGCAAAGAAGATCCGTTCCATCGGCATATCGAATTACTACACCAAAAAGACGGCGAAGCGCTTTTTTGCCGATTTCGAAATCAAGCCTGCCGTGGTGCAAAACGAAAACCATGTGTTTTACCAGAACACGGAATTCAAGGAATACGCGAAGCGCTATGGCGCTGTGGTGGAATCTTATTACCCGCTAGGCGGGCGCGGCCACACCGAAGACGTCTTGGGGAACAAGGTTGTCGCAAAGATAGCGAAGGCTCACGGGAAATCGGCCGCACAGGTGGTGTTGCGCTGGCATGTGCAATCGGGCTACATTGCCATTCCGGGCTCCAAGAACCCTGACCACATCGCAGAAAACATATCGATTTTCGATTTCGAGTTGACAGACGACGAAATGAAGCAAATAGCCTCCTTAAACACGGGACACCGCTACGAGAACTGGTGAAAATTGCCCCCACTATTCACTTGGCGCATAGCAGAATTATTATATTCCCCCCAAAAGGGGCTTTTTATGTTTGTCGAGACCTACATTTTGCGATTGCTGGCCGGATTCCTGGAATACGGGACGCTTTCGGCCGTTGCGGACAAGCTCTACACTTCGCAGCCGGCGGTGAGCCGCGCATTCAAGAAGTTGGAAGACGAAATCGGCGCTCCGCTCTTCGAACGCAAAAAGAACCGCATCGAGCTAAACGAGAAGGGACGCACGGTCGCCGAATACGCGAAGCGCATCATGGATTTGCAAGGCGAGATGATGGAAAAGGTAAGCCCGCAAGGGGCGACGCGCACGTTCTCCATCGCGTCGGTGGCCATTCTCCCGGCCATGCGGATGGTGCAGGAACTGCAGGAGAAATACCCCGGCGCGCAGGTCACTTACGAGATTATCGACAACGAAGCGGGCGTGCTGAAGGCGCTGAACGAGGGCACTGCGGATATCGGCATCACGCTTAAGGCCCCCCGCGCAAA
This sequence comes from Fibrobacter sp., assembly GCA_017642335.1. GTDB lineage: Bacteria > Fibrobacterota > Fibrobacteria > Fibrobacterales > Fibrobacteraceae > Fibrobacter. Next base: position 16,292 of record JAGCPF010000021.1, on the reverse strand, counting down.
GAAATACCGTGCCGAAAAATACATGCAGGAGCGGCTCTCGATTGCGCTCCCGAAAAAGCACCCGCTTGCCAAGCGCAAGTCCATCCGGCTCCGGGAACTCAAGGGCGAAACCATCATCCAGCGTAGCAACGTGGGGTTCTGGGAGCAGGTCAAGCGCAAGAAGATTCCCGACGTCACCTTCATCAAGCACGACAGCACGAAGGGCATTTCAAAGCTCATCGAGCAGTCTTCGCTGTTGACCTTCGTTTCGGACCACCCGTTCGATTACGAAATTCCCAAGGACCGCAAAATTGTGCCGCTCGCCGACCGCGAAATGAACGTGGAATTTTTCAAGGTGACTCTGGCGTCAACTCCCTAGCAGGTGGAAATTCAGGTACCACGAAAAGGCGTGGATGCGCCTGGACATGGGTTCGGCATATTCCGAGGAATAGGCAGCCATTTTCACGTAGGTGTCAAGCCTGTGGCCCAAATCCAACCAGGAGAACAGCCTGTATTCCACCGCGGTGTTGTTGAGGAGCAAAAAATCCCAGCCCGAAACGCCATATTCCGCAGTCGTTCCCTCGATGGTCTTCATGGCATCTATCGTCGTCTTGTTGTAGATTCTCCACCTCTTGTATAGGGTTTCTATCATCAGGCTGTATTTCACGCCGGAATTGTACTGGTAGCTATCCATGTCGGGCTTGTAATCCGGGTGAAATTCCTGAATAATGTCGTCGTAGCCCATGTCGGCAGAGCCAAGCATAATCCAGTAAACCTGGTTCATGACACGGAACCGCAAGTTGGGTGTCAACCAAAGGGCTATGTCCATGGCACCGCCAAGCGAAAGCGTGCTTACCGTGGCAAGGTCCCCGTAAAAAGTATCGTAATCCAGATTCACCGAAAAATCGAGCCAATGGCCTCGCCCGTGGATACCCCTGTTCACAAGTTTCCCCATGATGTCCATCTGCAGCACTTTCCCTTCGAGTCCGCCTTCGCCGAAGAAGTTTAAAGTGAAGTAATCGAAAGGCCGCCTTACCCTTGTATAGGGACGACCATACTCAAGGGAAACCGCCATTATCCCGTGACGGTCGTTCCATTCGGCATCCAGCTCGTCGGCATTTTCGCCACCGAACCGATAGTCAGAACCGAACCTGGAGCCAATACCCGTGGCAACCGTCAACTCGATTGGTGTCCAGCCCGTGTAAAAATCCCTGTTGCCGAACACCCTACGCTGGGCATAGCCGGCGGGTTCCATGGCGAAAGCGAGCAGATGCCTGTACCAAGGCACCTTGGAACCGTTGTACGATGCGCGGGAAAGCCTGTAGAGGACTTCGCCGAACATGGAGCCCGCGACTGTCGTAGAAATCAGATCGTTCGGTGCCGGGTATTCCGTTTCGCAGAACATTTCCCAGGTGGAGCTCCCGAGGGCGGCAAACGCCATGCTTCCGTAAAAGCCGTAGCCACCGGCACGGGCTGTGGCGTAATACATGGAGCCTTGATACGGGTGTCCGTAAAAGTTGATTGCCCAATGGTTATGGTCCCATTCCCAGCCTTCGCGGAAGTTGCGCTTCCAATAGCTGGGGCCCGTATGTGCGTAACTCTTGTCCAGGACCCAGTAATCCCATGCCCACACAAAGGCGTTGAGCCCGAGCACTTCGGTCCCGACGATAAGCGGATTCACGTGGGTACCAAACAGGCTGTCTTTGGGAATAATGGTTGTGTCGGGCGCACTTTCTCTGGGTACCAGGGTGTCGCCCATGCTCCTGCGGAAATTGACCAGATCCCGCGCTTCCTGCACGCTGAAGACAGCATCCTTGTCAAGAATCTTTTCCCGAAGGCTGTCCGGAAGTTGTGTAAATTCTTCGTCCAATGCAACTTTCTGACAGAGCGACAAAAACGACGGATTAATGATACAGGTTTTTCTTGCTTCTTGCTGTTGAAAATTGTATGTTGATAATATGCGCTTCCCGCTTACAGCCTTTTTTGCAGCAATCCCTGCACTTCTGTTTTTCGCCTGTTCTTCAGTTGAAATTTCCCATAATACAGCGCCCCTGCCACGGCACCACTTGCCTAACGGACATTTCGAGAATACGGACGACAGCTGCCCGCCCATTCTCGATACCATGGAAGCAGACTCGCTTGTACCCAAGTTTCGTACACGTATGTACAGGTTACCGATAGTCCGCGGCAACGAGGATCTCTGGCAAGATTCAACGGCAAGTTCGGCTGCATGGATTGGACACAGTACCTACTATATACTGTGGCGCGGTTACGGAATTTTGACCGACCCGATGTTCAGTACATACTCCTCACCCATTCAACTTGTTGGACCTAAGCGAGGAACCCCTCCCGGCAGGTCTCTAGATAGCCTGCCCAATGTAAATTTGGTAATCGTAAGCCACGACCATTACGACCATTTGGACCGCACAAGCATCGTGAAAATATTCAATCGATGGAACAATGTGAAATTCGCCGTTCCATTGAAGGTGGCAGCAATTCTTGAAAGTTGGGGAATACCCTCAAAAAATATAATAGAGCTGGATTGGTGGGAATCGGCTGTAGCGGGCCCCCTGAAACTCACGTTCGTACCGGCGCACCATACGAGCCGTCGCGGAATATTCGCCTCTAGCGCAAAATCAACTCTATGGGGCGGGTGGATTCTGGAACGCCCAACGGAAGATTCCCTGCATACAACAAAAATGTGGTTCGGGGGCGACCTTGCCATGGGAGACGGGTCATACTACAAGAAAATCGCAGAAAGATTCGCCCCCATCGATGTGAGTTTCCTTCCCATAGGCAGCTACAAGCCCAGCCGCTACACCCGCGTACACGCAAGTCCACGGCAAGCAGCACAGTTACATCTGCTAACCAAATCGAAATTGAGCCTTGCCATGCACTGGGGAACCTTCGGTTTTGTTTACGACAGACTCGAAGACCCGTCAAAGGATCTCGCAAGAGCCAGAAAAGAACTGGGCATTCCCGACACGGCTTTCTATGTCCCGAAACACGGCGAAATTGTTCCGCTATTCACTCTCCGCAAACACGCTCGCAGCGAGCGCAAGGATTGAAAATAGCGTTAAAAACTTGAGTTTCATTTTGCCACTCCGAAATGCTTTGCATATAATATAAAGAAGATGTTATACATGACTGTTTGGGCAATCAAGCACCGCACTTTTGTAAACAATTTTGCCTATGAAACTGCGGAAATAAACACCGAAGTAAAACATCTTCTTTATTTAATATATATTTGAATTATGTCTTCCATAAAGCTCTTTCTGCTTACATTGCTCATCATAGTCGCCTCTGCACAGGCGAACGAAACATCATCAAGCAGAACCGGCAAATATAATTTCTCAAAAAAGACCCAACAAAACTTCATGCATGGCTGTACAAGCAGACTTACCCCTCAAGAATGTAATTGCATGCTTGAATTTACTAAACAACACTTTGATGAAAGATTAAATCATCCACCATCCGCAGATTTCCAGAAGGACTACAGCATTCGGCCCAAAACATACACTGATGGAGCGATGGTCGAATGCATTGACAACAATCGCATTGAAAAAACATGGACCGAAAAAGACTTTGTTTTTATAGGCAATCTCCTTTATGCCATAAAAAAGGAAGAAACCAAGGAATTACAATTCACCGAAAAAGATTATCAAGATTTCATGCGGCAATGCACGAACATGGAAAGTTCTGATATGTGCAACTGCATTTCACAAAAAATTCTTGCATACGTCAACGAACAAATAAACAATCCCTTGGGAGCATATATACGGGAAAACGAAAATGTTTCGCCCAAAGCATACGCAGACATAGCATATACTCAATGTGCGGAACACTTAAGTAGCGAGCCACAAGAATTGAGGGATTTAGAAAATCACGTTGCACCATGGGCATATGACAGCACCGCTTGGAAAGAAGAAACCGACGCCATTAAAGGCACTTCAAATTTTCTTAAATTTATCGAGAAAACCATCCATATTCTAAAAAGCCAAAACCCACAAAAAGGCAAGAAAAGGTAAACCCCGTTAGTCCTTCACACAACGAACCGAGAACCCATCGCCCTTACTGTCGTTGCCTAGGTACGCATAGTCGACGTCGTAGTTCAAGTACATGTCGTATGCGCTGCCGCTATCGTCCTCCGTAGAACTCCAAAAGCTCGCGTTGTAGCCATCGCCGTAGTAACTCCCATTGTTGCTCCTGGCGCCAGCAGGGAGCGCCGAGTACCCGAAGGCGTCATCTCCGTTGCCATTTTCTTTCCAGCCGCTGGAGGAGTTCAGCTTTTTTCCCACATCTTTCCATTCCCAAGCATCTTCCTTATTCTGAACCCCACCCACGAACTTAAGCAAAATTTCAAATTCCTCCTTGCTGGGCAAGTGCCAGCCTACGGGGCAGGCAATTTTTGTCGCGTCCCAGTTATAAAGCCGACCATATTTCTGACAGTTCGATTCCTTATCCTCGTAGCACCAGCTGCCCTCAGTTTTCACCTTCAAGTTCTCGGCCATCCAAGTCTGGCTACCGATTTTCACCATCCTATAGGTGTTTCCATCGCGATCCGTCAAGTTACTGTCGCACCCTGTAAGTGCTAAGGCCAGCAATCCCGTGAGAAAAATTGTCAAAACCAGTCGTTTCACAAAAACTCCTCAAATATCAATACACCAAATATACATCCATATTCGCCCAATGGGATTTTTTACAAAAAAAGCGGCACGCCGCCAGGCGTAACCCGGAGGGCAAAAGTTGAACATCGTGAAACTTTTGTCAATCTCGCTATTCTATTAATGAATTGAGTCATTTATTTAAGAAGATGTTATACATGACTGTTTGGGCAATCAAGCACCGCACTTTTGTAAACAATTTTGCCTATGAAACTGCGGAAATAAACACCGAAGTAAAACATCTTCTAATATAAATATTTTCGGAGCATGCGCAAAATGCTTAATTTTCATACTCAGTATGCGCGAGACGCATAGTAGAAACTTAAATTCTCACGCTGAGCACGGCGCCTTTGGTGTCGCTGTAGAATAGCGGGGCGATGGTGACCTTGGGCGGGGTCTGCTTTTCGCCGATTTTTTCCTTGTAGAACACGCTGCCGATGTACCAGCCGATGGAGGCTCCCATCAGGGTGCCCGCGACGGCGTCGGAGAACCAGTGGGCTTCGCCTTTTGCGCCGAGCACCATGCTTGTCGCGATGTAGCCTGCGTACAGAGCGCAGCCCGCCACGACGAGGGGCTTGTCGCGGTTGTAGCTTGCGATGCTCATGGCCATGGCAGCGTTGGTCATGGAATGCCCCGAGGGCCAGCCGTAAAAGACTCCGCGCCTGAAGAATCCCCACTTGAAATCGCGGGAACGCTCGCCGCTGTTGAGTTCCGCATCAGGGTGCTCGCGAGCCGAAATCGCCTTGAGGATGTTGTTGTAGAGGAACGCCACGGCGGTGGCCTGCACGGCGACGGCACCGGTGTTGTTCAGCGCACGGTTATCGCTAATGAAGTACATGTAGCCGGGGACGAGTATCGGGAAGAACGTCCCCATCATCATGCCGGGAGTGAACGCGATGCCGTAAACAAGCTGGTCCTGACGGGCCGCAAAACGGGCCACCATCAGGTCGTTGTTTTCCATCGAGAACTTGTACGTAAGCGCACCGCCGAGCATGTGGAACCCGAGCGGCCAGCCGAACACACTCAGCAACATGTTATGGCCCAGGTGATCGAATGGAGAAAGCTTTTGCGTGGTATCGACGGCGGCGGAGTCCGCGGTCCGTTCAGTTACAGCAGTTTCAGTCGCTTCGGCAGGCTCAGTGACCTTGCTGGTTGGTGAGCCTGTCGAACCATCGGCATGTGCGAAACCGGCAAATGCAGTGAACAGCACAAGCACCAATATCTTTTTAAATGTCGCTAACGATTGTTTCATATATCCATATAAAATATACAAACACTCTAGATTCATTTTTTTTGCTATTTTGACAAAATTTTACCCGTTCCGCAAGGATTTCAAAAGTTGTTCCGTCGGCCTTACTGATTGCGCCGATTTTCATCTATCGCTTAACACGCTTTACGGAATGTTTTATCTTGCCTATGATAAAGTTCAGTTCCAGCGAGGATTCTGTTTCCGTTGTTTCTAAATCCGGCATAACGATGTTTGTGAGAATCTCTCCGAAATGCTGCATTTTCGAATGCTTTTCCTCCTTGTCGCCTTCTTTATGCAACTCCACAAGTTCTCTCTTGAGTTCTCGAACAGCCGCAAAAGTCTCGATGATGGCGAAAGTTGTGTTAATCGCCGTCTTGCTTTTTAAGATTGTCGCAAGCATATAGAGGCCTTTTTCTGTGAAAGCGTAGGGTAAAGATCTGCTTTTGGCCGAATAATTTGTGGACGAAATTTTCGTCCGCAAAATTTCAACTTCGTCCTTTGACAACTGGAACATATATGTCGAGGGAAACTTGTCAGGATTGTTCCTGACCGCCTCATTGATTCGCTTTGTCTCTACACCATATAACAAAGCGACATCGGCATCCAAAATGATTTTATGATTTCGAACGGATGCAATTCGGTCTGCCACATTGCGCATTAAAATCGAAAACGTGTTTTCGTTATTCACCTTCTACTCCAATCCGCCTACAAGCAAAAAAGGCGGGGCAAAGTGTTCTCGATGCAAATATACATTCCTCGTATGTCATATTATGACAATCGGCGATTTTCGCGGAAATTTTGGCAATTTTGAGGAAAATTGACCCCTGCAGGCGGTTGAATTCTGCGTTTTTTTGCTTTTTTCTTGCCTTCCGGGCGTGGCGTCACCTTTTGACAGCGGAATAATCTATATTTTGAATGAAAATAGAGTTTTTGCTCTTGTTCTCCTCTTGAAAACTAGACACTTTCACGAACAAGGAGAATAAGGCGAACGCTCACGTCTGCGACCGGCCTGTGCCTGCCGCATCGTTTTGCTACATGGTCTATTGTTTAAATAGCAGTTTGCCTGTATGCAAGCGGCCTTTGGACGCCTTTGGCGTCAGCTGTTGCGGTTTATGCATATCAGAATGTGAAACATTCTGCTGCGTATAAACCTAGCATGCTTTTGGGGCGTGAGTTGTTTGCGCTTATTTTGTTCGGGCAGTCTAGGCCTTCAAGAGGTAAGTGCATTCAACTCCACGCCTTTTTTGTATCCAGAAAATGCTTGGAAGAGTCTGCAAGAACGAGGGTGAACGCTCGTTGAGTATCGCTCTTGTTCTTCTCTTGAAAACTAGACACTTTCACGAACAGAAAGAATAAGACAATAACTCGCCTTCGCTTGTGGGTTGCATGGGCGTAGTGTACCCTGGGCGTACTGTATCCGCTCGGGATTTTGCGGGTGTATTGTATTCTTTTGAAAATGTCACGCTTTTAGGCGAGGAGTGAGTCGGCTCCCCGCCGTTCTTTTTTGCCCGCACCCCGGCCAAACGAATCGGCCAGAACCGCTCCCGCGAGAGTGAACTCGTTCACTTTCAACACGGAGCGAAAAGTGCCGACGAAGGAAACCAAAGCTTTAGCCACATGGCTGAAAACACAATTGGGTGAAAATCGTTTTGAGAATGATTACGCCGTTCTCAGCCATTATCTTTCTTTGCAAGGAACCCCGTCGGCAGAATTTTACGCCAATATTCTTCGCAAGAATAATTTCGATTTATCAAGTCTTCCTAGTAAGAACTCGTATAAAAAAAGCTTTTCTCATTATAATCCGAAGAGAAATACTTCGTTTACTTTCATTGATTTGTTTGCAGGCATTGGCGGATTCCGTTTGGCGATGCAACGAAATGGTGGAGAGTGTGTTTTTACAAGTGAGTGGGATGAATCTGCTCAGAAAACATATTCGACAAATTATGCCGAGTACCCATTCGGAGATATAACAAAAATAAATCCTACTGAAATTCCTGATTTCGATATTTTGACCGGGGGATTCCCTTGTCAGCCTTTCAGCTCTATAGGAAAACGAGAAGGTTTTGAACATAAAACGCAAGGAACACTTTTCTTTTACATTGCAAAAATCATAAAGGAAAAACGGCCGAAAGCATTTCTTTTGGAAAATGTTCCCGGGCTTGTTTCTCACAATGAAGGCAAAACGCTTGAAATAATCCTTGATGTTCTTCGCAAAGAATTGAAATATGACGTTTCGATTAAGGTTCTCAATAGTGCAGATTTTGGAGTTCCCCAAGAACGCAAGCGTCTTTACTTTGTTGGATTTAGAAATGATTTAGGCATCGACTCATTTGAATTCCCTAAAGAAAATGAAAAAAAAGTTGGCATCGGACAATTTGTTGAAACTGATGCCGAAGGACCTTCGATTTCGGAACATTTGCAAAAATCGTATATCTTCAAAAAAGATGATGGTCATCCAGAAATTATTGACAAGGATAGTGATTTTCCTGTAAAGACTTTGTGTGCATCATACCACAAAATTCAAAGAATTACGGGAACATTTGTCAGAGGCGGAAAAACGGGACTTAGACTTCTTACTGAGCAAGAATGCAAAGCCATTATGGGATTTCCACCTGATTTTGTCATTCCAGTATCAAGAACGCAGATGTATCACCAGTTTGGAAATTCCGTTGCCGTTCCGGTGGTGCAGAAAATTTCGGAACAAATTGTTAATGCCTTAGGAGGTGATGAATAATGCCTACCGCTCCAGATGTAGTATCAAGTATTTTTAGAAAATACGAAAAACAAGAACTGTCGCCGGAGTTTATAAGAGATGAATCAAATAATATTTGTGACATTCTTGAAATAACAAGATATGGGGATCCTGGTCGAACAGCGAGAATGTTTGCAGAACAGGGGTATGTCGCAAAAGTGAATGGAACATGTAAATATGATCCAGATGCTATTCCTTTAAACAAGAAATACGAATTTGAAAAATATGAATACGTTTACGGATACCAAAATTTTGAAAATTCAAAGAAACGTATGGAAAAACGTAAAATTGATGATTTGTTCAATCAACTAAAAAGGCTTGTTGATGAGAATCCCGAAAATCAAGATTATTTGAACAACATTCTGAATCCGATTAAACAACCTGAACATCACGATGCGCCCCCTCACACCCCCTCCCAAATCATCTACTACGGTGTTCCGGGATGCGGCAAGAGCCATGAAATAAAGAAGAAACTAAAAAATGTTCCTGACTACAACAAAATACGGACGGTATTTCACCCGGAATATAGCAATGCAGATTTTGTAGGACAAATTCTTCCCGAAGTCAACATCGATACAAACGGTCGCTCGATAGTCGAGTATAAATTCAAGCCAGGTCCATTTACGGAGATTGTTCGTCGAGCCTACCTCAATCCCGATGAGAGTTTTTACTTAGTAATTGAAGAAATTAATCGTGGTAATGCTGCTGCCATATTTGGCGAAATGTTCCAACTATTGGATCGACTTGATGCTGATGAAAATGCAGATGAGGTATCTTCGGAACACATCTATGGAAAAGGATGGAGTTCTTATGGTGTGGATAATCAAGATGTAAATGCATATATCAGAAATCAGGTTGTCATTTCACAAGAAAAACCTGAGCATTGTTCGAATGTTACCGGCTCTGCGGGAGACTTAAATCCAAGACTTTATAAATCCATGGATATTGAATCTGAAAATGTGACGGTCACATGGAGAGAAAAGAACGAAAATGGCTTTACGCCCAAATCTAAACATATTCATTTTACGGCCAATACGGCCATTCGTCTTCCGCCGAATCTTTCCATCTACGCGACGATGAACACCAGCGATCAGAACGTGTTCACTCTTGATAATGCATTCCAGCGTCGCTGGGAAATGAAGCAGGTTCCCAATAAGCTGAGAAACAGCCTTCCTGAAAACGCTACAGAAGAGCAAAAGAAGGACCTTGAAGCAGAAATTGCACAATATGATGAATCCATTGGTGAAACAAATGTCAAATGGGGCGTATTCCGCGATGAAATAAATAAGATTATCATGAGGTCCGCCGAAGACAATGGTCTTTCTAGCATGGAAGACAAGCGGCTTGGCGGCTGGTTCATCGTTCCTAAGAAACCTGACGAAAAAGAAGATTCAAAGGCTGTCATCACAAAGCAGGCTTTTGCCGAAAAGGTTCTCAAGTATCTATGGGACGATGCATTCAAATTTGACAGAAACTCTCATTTCAATTTTAATAAAGATGAAGAGCCAACTCTTGAAAAGCTTATAGAAAATTTCGACACAAAGGAATTCGAAGTTTTTATCGATCCAAAAATTAGGGAATTGCAAAAGAAAACTCCGTCTGGTGATTCTCCCCAGAATGCCGCGACCAAAGAACAATGACAACCTCGCTGCAACATAATCCCATTCAGGAGCGGCCTAAACTCAGAGATGTTTGCCACTATGGTGAAGGCAAACAAGAAGACGAGTTTGTCGGAATCCGTTATGCAGACGGAAAGTTAGACGTATATTTCCCATATGGATATTCAAGACCTGATGAAAATGAAAAAGAATACCGCAAGGACATTCTGAATCTCATTTCCGTATTGGCCTCTTACTCCAAGGAAAGTAAATTTGCAAATCAAAGTCATGAACTGAATAAGGATAAAGTCCAAATTCCGATTCATGCATACTTACACGTATTCAACTATTTCTTGAATCACGGTTACTATGTTGAAAACGAGCCGTTGTATAAGCGGGCAAAAAGTGGTAAAATCAACTGGGCTAGGACAATAAAACAAGTCCGTCCACAAATTGCAGGCGAAACGCCACATGAATCTGTCGTATATCTGGATTTCATTACGAAAAAATCCAATAATAACGAGAATGAAATCATTACGCAGATTCATAAGTATTGCGTTTATGAGAGTTATGAAAAAATCGGTTGCCTGTTCGGCTTTTTCCAACCCGAGAAACCCCAGATTCCGTTCAACGCAAGAATGTTTGCAGCGATACTGAAAGGCAAAATTTCAAGGTCGTTCAATGAAAAGCATCTTCTGCTTTTCCGCAATATGCTCGATATTGTTTGCTATTTGGGATTACTCAACGACACACGAAAAGCAAGTTTCGGCACTACCGATTTTGAATATGTGTGGGAAGGGTTGATTGACGATGTTTTTGGTATCGATGAAAACCAGAAAAAGACATATTATTCGCATTGCTCGTGGCATATAGGCGAAACGCTAAACGATGCCGAACGAAACGAAACAAAACGAACGGCGCTCCGTCCCGATACAATCATGATTCCCGACAAAAGCCGGATTTTCATTCTTGATGCTAAATACTATCAGTATGGCGAGGATGCGGCAACATCTAAAGTTGACCGCAATCCGAGAAGGTTACCGGGAACGGGTTCCATTATCAAGCAGATTGCATACGCCGAGTTTATAGAAACAATGCGGAAAAAAGACAGCGAAATTCCCCAGGGAGAAATCTTCAATGCTTTCATCTTGCCGTATGCAGCAGAATTCGATGAAACAAAATATCCTATGGAAAATTTCGGCTACGCCACCTGCGATTGGAAAAACGACGACAGCGATGGCGACGCAAACAAGCGATACAATAAAATTTATGGTATTCTGCTAGATGTCCGCTCCATTATGCAGCGGCACCCGAAGTCCTCTGACAAGGATATTGCGGAATTGGCTAGTTTGATAACCGAAAAGGAATGTTCAAGCCTTTCACCCATTCGCGGACAACGGTTTCGGAATCCTTGACCTTGCTTCCGCGCACAGAAAGGGCGGTTTTCTTGTCGAATGTGGCGCCCTTCGCCTGCATCAGCTTTTCGAGCGTAGGGAGGCTCCCTGCACCATCGGACGAGCCCTCGTGAGAGAAGAACGCGTAGACGTTTCTGCCTTGCAGGTTTGCCTGCTTCAGGAATGTCATCACGGGCATCGGCACGTCATACCACCAGACCGGAAAGCCGACAAACACCGTCTTGTAACGTTCCATTTCTTTGTCGCTCAGGGAGAGGTTTATCTCGGGATAAATGTTTTCGTCCTTTTCCTTTTTGGCTACATCGGCGGTCTCGTTGTAGCTAACAGGGTATTCTTCCTTGCGCAAGATGCGAGCGTAATCGGCTCCGACTTCGTCGGCAATCCAGTGCGCCATGCTCCGCAGGTGTCCAGACCAGGTGAAATACACGACCAGCACATCGCCTTTTTTCGAGAAATCCGCATCGGCGTTCTGGTCGGTCCTGTTGCGTTCGGCACAGCCCACCAAGGAGAGCAGGGCAAGCGCGAACGTTAAGACCGGGATAAAAATTCTTGCGAGTTTTTTCATAAAGCGTTTCCTTTTATCGTTTTGTCTATAAATTAAGCAAAACTCCGCATGGACGCAATAGCAAAATTACGGCTAGAATTATGGGATTTACGGGATATACAATATTTTTGCCAAAACAGGCTAAAAAAGTTCTCTTTTGGCAGATTTATGGTAGTAAAATCGCCAAAACACCTCATTTCACCGAGAAAGTAGCCTTCACGTTCCCTTTGCCGAGAATCTGCTGGAGGCGTTTCTTGTTCACGTTGTCGATACGTGCGAGGCGCGTGAAGTTCCAGGAATTCTTGTCGTAGTAGATGGTGATGGAGTTGCCCTGGTAAAGGATGATGTCGCCCGCGTCGGTGTCGATTTGCTTGTCGTTGCGCGGGAAACTGCGCGGCAGGTCGGCCACCTTCTCGAAACTGCCGTAGTCGTGCATGTCGAGCGTCATGTCGCCCTGCGCGAGGAATTCGGCGAAGGCCTTGGCCGAGGAATTTTCTTCAAGCGTTGCCGTGAAGGTGGTGTCGTTCACATGGATCTTGAGTTTCACGGGAGCCTCCGTTTGAGCGGATGAACTTGTTGGTACTGCGCCGGGCGTTTTACTGGCAGAGGATTTTGGCATCTGGGTTTCGGGTTGCGACGAATGGCTCGCGGCGTCGCTGCAGGCGACCAGAAAGAACAGCGCTATAAGGACAATGTTTCGCATACACACAATATAAATAATTGTGCGATCAATTCAAAATACTTATTTGCTATGACTCACTATGCCTTTTGCGCATGAATTCACGGAAATAAACACCGAAGTAAAACATCTTTATTTAATATCAATCAAATCAAAATACATCAGATGTGTGTGCAAAGGTTTTTCGCCCAGCATTTTTACATTGATTCCAAGAGCCCTTGCTTCGTTAATTTCGGAACTATAAAGGAATTTGAAATTGTTTTTCTGATAATAATGAATGACTTCCGATTTATTGATCGCATCAACGATGATAAACCGGCAACCGGTCTTGTTTTCGTCGCTACGGAACCAAGCTTTGATGAAGTCCATTACTGCAGAGCCAAAACCTTGTTTGGCAAATTCAATATTCGTCCCCAGGCGACCGACCAAAACTCCGGGATAGCGGCGAAGATTCTTCTCGCCATTCTCAGTGACATATTCAATCTTTGCCTTGTCTTCAGGAGCAAGTTGTTTGATTCGAATTGAATCGTTTGATATTGTAAATGCAGCAACAATGCTTTCGGGACGCTCTCTTAGACGAAAGACATAAGTCTTTCCCAAAAGTTTTTCACCGTATAGTCGAAAATCCTCTCTGAAAAATTCGTCAAGGTCTTCATTTCCGCATTTGAAGGGGTTGCAACTTTGCAGCAATTCCGAAGAAAGCCGAGCAAACGAGCATCGGTTCAAAAAATCAGCAAGGGTCATGTCTAGAAACCTTGTTCGCGGAGGAAATTCCTAACGAGCAGGATTTTATCACCAAAATCCTGTTTACGCTCGTTCTTTTCGGCGTATTCGGCTTCCTTGAGAAAACGTTCAGCGTCTTCCCCTTGAAGCGTTGGTATGGATCTTATTGCCACTGCCATAGGTTTATTCCTCCGCTTAAAAATAGGTTTTGAATGTCTAATTGTCAATATGACATTTACGCTCATATCCCTAAAATAGCATTTAAAAATGGCAAAAAATGACAAAAAGCAACCAAGGTCACATTTGTGACCTTGGACAGCAGCGATAATTGTCGCGGTTAGATGACTTTTGCTTACTTCAAGTTCGTCTTGAAGAATTCGTTCAGCTTTTCGAAGGGGATTTTTTCCAGGTTGTCGTAGAGGTCCACGTGGGAGGCTCCGGGGATGACGAGGAGTTCCTTGTTGCCGACGGTCTTGCTCCAGTTCTTGGTGGCGTCGAGTTTTGCGGGGACGTTCGCCTTCTTACCGGTCATCTTTTCGAATGCGCCTTCGCCGAAGTAGCGGCTATGGGCCTTTTCGCCGTGGATGATGAGCACCGGGTTACGGATTTCGTCGGCGTATGCGAGGAGCTTGGTGTTCATGAGCGAGGTGCCTGCAGAGGCGGCCCAGCCCTTGTTGCTGTTGAGGGAACGCTTGTGGTAGCCGCGCGGGGTCTTGTAGTAGGCGTAGTAATCCTTGACAAAGTAAGGAGCGTCGTCCGGGAGCGGGTCAATGACACCGCCGGCCAGGTCGTACGTGCCGTTCTTGAAGTCCTTGGTGCGCTGGGCCATCAGAGCCTTGCGGGCTTCGTTACGGGCGTCGGCGTTGTTTGCGGAATCGAAGTAGCCATTTGCGGATACGCGACTCATGTCGTACATGGTCGAGGCAACCGTCGCCTTTACGCGGGTATCGATGCCGGCGGCGTTAATCGCCATGCCGCCCCAGCCGCAAATGCCGATGATGCCGATGCGTTCCGGGTCAACATTGTCGCGGGTCGAGAGGAAATCTACAGACGCCATGAAGTCTTCGGTGTTGATGTCCGGGCTGTTCATGTAGCGCGGCTCGCCGCCCGATTCGCCGGTGAAGCTCGGGTCGAATGCGATGGTCAGGAATCCGCGTTCCGCCATCTGCTGGGCGTAAAGGCCGCTGGACTGTTCCTTGACGGCACCGAACGGGCCAGAGACCGCGATCGCGGGAAACTTACCGTTCACCTTGAGGCTCGTGTCCTTGGGCACGAACATGTCGGCAGCGAGTTCAATGCCAAAATGGTTCTTGAAAGTGACCTTGGAATGTTCGACCTTGTCGCTCTTGGGGAAAACCTTGTCCCATTCGGCGGTGAGCGTGAGCTTGTTCATATCTTTCTCCGGTTGTGCAGATTCTGTTGCAGGTGCGGTTTGTTGAGTCTGCAAGGTCCCTGAGCTTGCCGAAGGGCCTTGCGCGGCATTGCTTTCTTTTTCGGGGGTGCATGCCATCAGGGTGCAGGCGGAAACCACGGCGAACGCCGCTTTCAAGAATTTGGATTTCATGAGTTATCTCCTTGTTGTTAAACTTTACTTCCCATTGCGTACACTTTCTTCAAAAGTGTAGTGCGTTCCTTGACATCGCCGGGATTCTCGGCACCGGTGGCACATATGCCGCCCTTGAATTTCACGCCATCAAAGCAGGCAATCCATCCGCTGATGCCGCGCTTCGCGATGTTCATCGCCTTCTTGTCGGTATCGGCAGCAGAAGCGAGCAAGTAAATCTCGCGGAACTTGAAATCGCTCGTATAAAGGGAATTGGCGCGGTCGAGCATCGTCTTGAGCTGACCGCTCATCTCGTAATAGTAAATCGGCGTCGCGAACACGATGACTTCGGCCTTCTTCATTTTCTCGGTGATGGCGTTCGCGTCGTCCTTGATGACACACTTGCCCTTCTTTTGGCATGCAAGGCAACCCGTGCAGAATGCAATCTTTTTGCCACGCAGCGAAACGACTTCCACCTTATTGCCAGCCTCGGCGGCTCCCTTCGCGAACTCCTGTGCCAGGGTTTCGGAGTTGCTACTCTTACGCAAGCTGCTGGACAAGACCAATACTTTTTTCATAGGTTCCTCTCGGTTGAAGTCTTTACATGTCCAAATATACCTTCGTTTTTCAGATATTGCAAATACTTTGTTTTCATAACTAGATATGCCTATAAGGCATAGAAAATAAGCTTTCACAAGCCTTAGTTATTCCTTCCGGGCATTATTTTTGCAAATTCATACCTGCGGGGCTTGAATTTTATTAGTTTTCGGGTATGGAACTTCGAGTTTTACGGTATTTTCTGGAGGCGGCGCGGTTGGGGAATGTCTCGCGCGCGGCGGATAATCTTTGCGTGACGCAGCCGACGGTGAGTCGCCAGCTCAAGGAGTTGGAGGAAGAGCTGGGCGAGAAGCTTTTCGAGCGCACGAATTATGCGATTCGGCTGACGCCTGCGGGGGAACTCTTGCGGGAGCGTGCGGAGGACATTCTTTCGATGGCCGACAGGACGGTGCAGGATTTCAAGTCGCTGAAGGAAGACGAGGTGGTGGGTGAAATCGCCATTGCCTGCGCGGAATCGCGGAACGTGAATTTTCTCTCGAAGTGTATCGCGATTCTCCGGGACGACTATCCGAAGATTAAGTACAACTT
>JAGCPF010000020.1 GCA_017642335.1 Fibrobacter sp. | reverse complement strand
TCTTGGTGGTTTCGTAGAGTTTTTCGATGCTCCAGCCGCGACGGAAGGCTTCGTACACCACGAAGATGCGTTCTGCACTCGCCTCCAAGGCAACGGGCTTCCCCATCGCAAAGATTGCAGCCCTCCTCGCCGTGGGCTACACGCTCGACGAACTCCGCAACGACATTACGCAAACGACCCCGAGTTGCTTTGAACCTGCCCTCGACTACGTTGTCGTGAAGGTTCCGCGCTTCACCTTCGAAAAGTTCCCGAAGGCAGATTCCACGCTCGGCACCCAGATGAAGTCCGTGGGCGAAGCGATGGCCATCGGTACGAACTTCAAGCAGGCCATGCAGAAGGCGCTGCGCTCCCTCGAAACGGGATTCGGCGGATTCGGTGCCTGCGCCAAGTGCGAAAAGTTCAAGGAATACGACGACGAAACGCTCGCCAAGGAAGTCGCCCGCCCGAGCGCCGAACGCATCTTCGTGTTGCACGAAGCACTGCGCCGCAAGTGGGGTGTCGAAAAGCTGTATGATATCACCAGAATCGACCGCTACTTCCTCCGTCACCTCGAAGAACTCGCCCTCTTTGAAGACGAAATCCTTTCCGCAGGCTCTCTCGAAAACCTCGCCAAGGACCTGCCACTCTTCCGCCAGGCCAAGGAACTCGGCTACAGCGATATCCAGATTGGTTACCTGTTCCACAAGACTCCCGAAGAAGTCATGGCGGTGCGCAAGCAGATCGGCCTTATCCCGAGCTACTACTCCGTCGATACCTGCGCCGGTGAATTCGAAGCCATCACGCCGTATTACTACAGCTGCTATGCGGAAAATTCCGAGCCCGTCCGCGAAATCCCGGGTCACGGCCACAAGAAGAGAATCATGGTGCTCGGCGGCGGTCCGAACAGAATCGGTCAGGGTATCGAATTCGACTACTGCTGCTGCCATGCCGCCTTTACGCTGCGCCGCGAAGGCTACGAAGTCATCATGGTGAACTCGAACCCCGAAACGGTTTCCACCGACTACGATACCTCCGACAAGCTCTACTTTGAACCGCTTACGCTCGAAGATGTGATGGGCATTTACGAACGCGAAAAGTGCGCGGGCGTCATCGTGCAATTCGGTGGTCAGACTCCGCTGAACCTCGCCATGCGTCTCAAGAAGGCCGGTGCAAACGTCGTCGGCACGAGCCCCGAAGACATCGACCTCGCCGAAGACCGCGACTTCTTCAAGCAGTTGGTTGACAAGGTCGGCATCAAGCAGGCCGAAAGCGGCATCGCCCACAACGTGGAAGAAGCCCTCGCCATCGTCGAGAAAATCGGCTACCCCGTTTTGGTGCGCCCGAGTTTCGTTCTCGGCGGCCGTGGCATGGTGATTGTCTATAAGGAAAAGTACCTCCGCAAGTTCGTGGAAGAAGCCGCCGCCATTGGCGAAGGCAAGCCGATTCTTATCGACCGCTTCCTCGAAGACGCCACCGAACTCGACGTGGACTGCATCAGCGACGGCAAGCACACCGTGGTGGGTGCTATCATGGAACACGTGGAACCCGCAGGCATTCACTCCGGCGACTCCGCCAGTGTGATTCCGCCCATGACACTCTCCAAGGAAATCCAGGAAAAAGTCCGCCAGTACGCCAAGGAATTCGCGAAGGAGCTCCACGTCTGCGGCCTCATGAACATGCAGCTCGCCGTGAAGGATGGCGAACTCTACATGATCGAAGTGAACCCGCGCGCCTCCCGCACGGTGCCGTTCGTCTCCAAGTCCATCGGCGTCCCGCTTGCAAGCTACGCGAGCCGCTGCATGCTCGGCGAAACTCTCGAACAAATCGGCTTTACCGAAGAAGTCCACGTGCCTTACGTGAGCGTCAAAGAAGCCGTGTTCCCGTTCGTCAAGTTCCCGGGTGTCGATATCACGCTTTCTCCGGAAATGAAATCCACCGGCGAAGTCATGAGCCTTGATCGCGACCGCGGCCTTGCCTACCTCAAGAGCCAGCTGGCTTCCGGCAACAAGGTCCCGAGCCAGGGCAACATCTTCGTCTCCCTCAAGGACGAAGACAAGCAGAAGGCAGTCCCGCTCATTCGCCAGCTCGTGAACCTCGGTTACGAACTGTACGCCACCCGAGGCACCTCTACGATGCTCTACAACGAAGGCATCAAGACCCGCGCCGTGTTCCGCATCTCCCGTGGCCGCCCGAACCTGCTGGACCTTATCCACGACAAGGAAGTGCAGTGGATCGTGAACACCACCGAAACCGGCGCCGAAGCCATGGTCGACGAAATCCAGATGCGCTCCAAGGCCGTTGTCTCGGGCATTCCTATCACCACGACCATCGCCGCCCTCACCTCTACCGTGGAAGGCCTCATGGACAAGCACGACTTCGGAAGATTCGAAGTCTGCAGCCTCCAAGAGTATCACAGGCATGTGAAGAAGTGATGGTTGTATGAGAGGGGGAAGCCTCCCCCTCGCTTCAGCCCCGGCCCCACCCAAAGTGTCAAGCCCGCCTCCGAGCGAGCTTCTCCTTTTTACACCCACCCCAGCCGGGTCTTTCGCTACCCTTTCTAGCGGGCTTCAGGCGCCAGCCCGCAACGCCTGGCTTATTTTATCGATTTCACTTTAGATTATTTACCAGAACATTCAAATAAATGTATATTCCCAAATAAACGTACTCCATTTTTCAAGCCAACTAAAATGAAATTTGTATTAAATGAATTCAAACGTGAATTATCAGATGATGAGATAATTCGAGACATAAAGCGCGCATCCAATCAATTAGGACGAGATTGGATTTCCATTTCAGAATACAGAAAAACAGGAAAACATTCTCTAAACACAATACAAAATCATTTCGGTACTTGGAAAAATGCTTTGAAAAAGGCGGGTTTAAGAGCCGAACGAAACAAAGACGAATACAAAATAATTCCAGATCAAATGTATTTTGAAGATTTATTAAAAGTCGCCAAGAAAACAAACAAAAAAACCGTTTCTTATGAAGATTACAAAAAACATGGAAAATTTTCCGCCGATTATATCATTCATAGATTTAAAAAATGGAATACTGCACTAATCAAAGCAGGATTAGAAGGAACAGGTTTTTCAAAAGACAAAATTACAGAAAAACAGTGTTTTGATGAAATCGAAAGGATTTGGATTCTTTTAGGAAGGCAACCAACCACAACTGATTTTACAAAATCGAAAATTTGCAAATACTCAATAGATGTGTTTAAGCGTCGTTTTGGAAGTTGGCGAAAAGCATTAGAAGCCTTTGTAAATTACGCAAATAATACCGATGAAATCGACCAAGGCGATACCCCAGACGCCCCCGAATTAGAAGAAGAAACAAAATTATCTCAACATGAAAAGAATAAAATTTCTTCTCAAAACAAGCACACCACATCAAGAACTATAAATGCTAGATTAAGATTTTTGGTATTGCAAAGGGATCATTTTAAATGCTGTGCATGTGGAGCGTCACCCGCAAAAGACCCCTCTGTTGAATTGCATGTTGACCATATAATACCTTGGTCAAAAGGCGGAGAAACCGTCCCTGAAAATTTACAGACACTTTGTTCTAAATGCAATTTGGGCAAAAGCGATATTTTATAAAAAAGCGTTAGGGATAGTGACCCCTTGGGGCGGCGCTGTGGCGCCGTTGCAAGAGCGGCGCGGGCGTGCCGCAGGTGCGCACGGGGCGCCTTGCAATATAGCCCGACCGCACATTTATGTGCGGGAACGCCCATTTTCTGTAATTTGCGAATCATCTCTTCTCAAATTTGTGGATCAGCCACATAAATACAGGAGTATTCAGGCGTCAAGCCACTCCAAGCTTTCGTTTTTGCACAGAAAAATGTATATTATCAGCGATAAGGCATCAAGGAGCCCCTATGACAACGACAAAAAGCATTGATTCTTACAGATTGACGGACTTGGAAGAGCCGACCGATGAAATGCTTGCCCAAATTATGAGGGAAGCCGCCGAGGACGCTCGCAAAGCCAATGCCGACGCCACCAAACGTTTTTTCGATGAAATTGAAAAGGCAGCCGCAACAATCCGTTAATAGGGGTGTTATGACAGAAGAACATCGTCCTGTACTTATTGTCGTTGCCGGTCCTAACGGTTCGGGAAAAACGACCATTACGTCAAAGATTCTTAGGCATGAATGGTTGGAAAACGCCGTCTACATCAATCCGGATAATGTCGCCCAAGAACGTTTTGGAGATTGGAATTCTCCGGAAGCAGTTCTTGATGCAGCACGTTATTGCAAGTCCTGGCGTGAAGAATCTTTGAAGAACCATAAAAGTCTTATTTTTGAGTCAGTTTTTTCTTCTGATGAAAAAGTCGACTTTGTTTGCCGTGCGAAACAGCAAGGTTATTTCATCCGTTTGTTTTTTGTCGCGACCTCACACCCGTCCATCAATGCCGCTAGAATTGCAAAACGAGTGATACAGGGCGGTCATGACGTCCCGATTTCCAAGATTATTTCTAGATACCAGAAGTCCATTTTCAACTGCAAGAAGATAATTCCATCGGTGGACCGCCTTTATGTCTATGACAATTCGGTTGAAGACCAGGACGCTTCGCTTTTGTTCAGATTGTCGGATGGAAAACTGGTTAAAAGCTACACAGACAACATTCCTCAATGGGCGATGACGATTCTCAAGTAGCGTGCAATCTCATTTCCCCCTGCATCCGCGTTAGGGATAGTGACCCCTTGGGGACAAGACTCGCGTAGCGAGGCTTGGTTCTGGGAGGTGAGCGGCAAGCACAAGCGCCGCCGATTGCCCCCAGAATATAGCCCGCCCGCACATATATGTGCGGGAACGCCCAAAAGAAGAAGCATCGCCCACAACGTGGAAGAAGCCTTGGCTATTGTCGACCGCATTGGCTACCCCGTGCTTGTGCGCCCGAGCTTCGTTCTCGGCGGCCGCGGCATGGTGATTGTCTATAAGGAAAAGTACCTCCGCAAGTTCGTAGAAGAAGCTGCCGCCATTGGCGAAGGCAAGCCCATCCTCATCGACCGCTTCCTCGAAGACGCCACCGAACTCGACGTGGACTGCATAAGCGACGGCAAGCACACCGTGGTGGGCGCCATCATGGAACACGTGGAACCCGCAGGCATCCACTCCGGCGACTCCGCCAGCGTCATCCCGCCCATGACGCTCTCCAAGGAAATCCAGGACAAGGTCCGCGCCTACGCCAAG
>JAGCPF010000019.1 GCA_017642335.1 Fibrobacter sp. | reverse complement strand
GGATCGGTGCAGTCAACAACCGGCGGCACGCACTGCGGATCGGCAGCGTTGGCCGGATCGGTGCAGTCAACAACCGGCGGCACGCACTGCGGATCGTCAGCATTGGCCGGATCGTTGCAGTCAACAACCGGCGGCACGCACTGCGGATCGGCAGCGTTGGCCGGATCGGTGCAATCAACAACCGGCTGGCAGCCTTCCTTTTCAGGATGTTCAGAGCAGTAGAAGATTTCATCGCAATCAATTTCATTCCACCACCAGCTCTGGCTAGCGACGTTGTTGATCCACTGCGGGACAACAATACGATCCTTATTGAAGGTGTAGCACTTGCCTTCGGTCATGTCGAGAAGGCCAGACTTGTAGCAGTGCTGGTCATAGTCACCAGTACCGTTCACGAAGTCAATGCATCCCTTGCTTTCAGTAACAAACGGTCCCTTATCAGGAGTCGGAGCGGGTTCAACGCATTCCGTTTCGACCCACCACCAAGTCTGGCTGGCAACGTTGTTGATCCACTGCGGAACAACGTTACGATCCGTATTGAACGTATAGCATTTGCCTTCGGTCATGTCGAGGAGGCCGCTATTGTAGCAGTTCTGGTCATAGTCACCAGTACCGTTCACGAAAGCAACGCAACCCTTTTCGGCCCATGCAGGAGAGTTTTCTTGAGCAGCTGCGAACGATGCAAGCATCGCAACAGCCATAGATGAGTAAATGAGTTTCTTCATACTACCTTCTTTTCGCCTTGGTTGTGAAAATATTTTACAAGGCGAAATTTAATATAGCATTTTTTTTACGGGCGATTTGCACAGACAAAATAAATATTAGTTTTTATGTAATTAAATTTATACTTATTTTTTGGGGAAAGCTAAACGACTTTATTGCGAACCCGCACCACATAAGGGACAACGGAAAAAACGGGGATAAATTAGCCGTTTTCAAAACAACAAATCCAGCTTTATTTGTTACGAAAATTTTACACAAATAATTAATTGAAATCTTTTTTTTATATTACAAAATGCTGTTTTTGGCGATTTTGGTAGATTTAATGGCGCTCGTTTACAGACGGAACCATCCCTCTAAAGAACCTCAAGCCATCGTAATCATCTTTTAAAAATTGTACAACGGCACCGACCATATAGAGGCTTCCGGTAATCAAAATCGGGCCCTCGGAAGCCTTCAAAGCACTTTGTACGTAATCGAGAGACAACGGCTCAGCACTCGCAACGCATCCCCCGAGACCTTCGATTTCGCTGCGCAAGTCATCCAGTTCGCGGAACCTCGGATACGAAGTTTTTGTGACAAGCCATTCGCTTACATACGGCATCATCAGACGGAGCATTTCGTGAAGGTCTTTGTCTTTGAGAGCGCCGAACAGACAGCGGAATTTTTGGCCGGGGTAATACTCGTCTAATGCCTGCACAAGACGCCGGACCGCATGGGAATTGTGGGCCCCATCCAGAATAACCTTCACGGTCCCATCCGGACCGGCCAGGGTCTGCATTCGCCCAGCCCACGAGCGATTCGTTAGCGTCTTTACAGACAAAACATCGTCATAACGTTTCCCAGCACGACCAGGAGCATTCAAGAACAACTCGGCGGCCTTGAGCGATAGGCTTGCGTTCTCGACGTAGTGGCGTCCGAGATTCGGCAACTTGACATCTCCGCGAACTTCGGGAACGACAACGGATGCCCCGAGATGTGCGGCATATTCGCGCGCCGCCCCGAGCAAATCCGGCCCAAGCCCGCCGAGAACAAACGTCTTGCACGCGCCGTCGCCAGCGGCATCGCCAACAACGCCCGAAGTTTCGTCCGGCACACCCAACACGCCCATCTTCTCACGCAGAATCGCCGACTCCGTAGCCCCGAGCACCTCGGTATGTTCTAACCCGATGCTCGTCACGACGGCCATTTCGCCGCCGGCGACCGCGGTACTGTCGAGACGCCCGCCCATGCCCGCCTCGAGCACGGCCACATCGACGCCCTTTTCCGCATAATAGAGAAACGCGGCAACGGTCAGCACCTCAAAAAACGTAGGCTCCAGAGCGGGCTTGCCGAGCGCAACCTGCGACGACGATACCGACTCGGCGGCCTCTTTCACCCGCAGCAAAAGCCGATCAAGATCTGCATCTGAAATGGGTTCATCGTCGACGCGGATGCGCTCCCGCAAACTCACCAGATGCGGGCTCGTGTAAAGCCCCGCCTTGAGTCCGTGCGCCTGCAAGACGCCCGCCAGATAAAAACTCGTGGAACCCTTGCCATTCGTACCCACGACATGGATGGTACGGAATTTACGTTCGGGATTACCGAGGGCCTCGCAAATCATGCGCGTAGAATTCAGCCCGGGAACCATCCCGAACATCAATCGAGTTTGAAGGTATTCCATGCCAGCGAACAACATGCGCGCAAATATAGGTAAATAGACGAAAAAAACATATATTTACACCCAAACCACCCTCAAAGTGCTTATTGTTATGATTTTC
This sequence comes from Fibrobacter sp., assembly GCA_017642335.1. GTDB lineage: Bacteria > Fibrobacterota > Fibrobacteria > Fibrobacterales > Fibrobacteraceae > Fibrobacter. The sequence continues at coordinate 76,876 of JAGCPF010000019.1, read as the reverse complement.
GCCCAGGTCCAGCGCGTCTTAGCTGTATTTTCGTCCAAGGCCTCTGTAGCCCTTGCCGCCGCATTCTTCGCCACCATCTTAGCGCCCAATACAGAAGCCCGCGTAGACCCGACTGCCGCACCACAACACTACAACTATCGAGATGCGAGCAAGCAGATGCGCCGCGTGTACTACGGTGAACTGCAAGAGACGCTCTACTGCGGGTGCAAATACGACGACAAGAAGAACGTTGACTTCTCCAGTTGCAACTTCAAGCCGCGAGAAAACCCGAACCGCAAAAGTTTCAAACGCGCCGAGCGCATCGAGTGGGAGCACATGGTCACAGCCCACAACATGGGACATTTTCGGCCCTGCTGGAAAGACGGCGGCCGCAAGAACTGCAGCGCAAACGACTCGACATTCAAGCTGATGGAAGGGGACATGCACAACCTCTACCCCGCCATCGGCGAAGTGAACGGGGACCGCAACAACTTCATGTTCAGCCAATGGACCAACAACCCCGAGCCCATGTACGGCGGATGCAAGACTATCGTCGATTTCAAGGACAAGAAGGTGCAGCCCCGCGAGGAGGCGCGCGGAATCGTCGCAAGAGCAAGTTTCTACATGGAAAAGACGTACGGAGTTAGTTTATCCAAACAAGACCGCAAGCTGTTCGAGGCGTGGGACAAGATGTACCCCGTCACCGAGAAAGAATGCGAACGCGACCGCCGCATTTTCAAGGTGCAAGGCGACCACAACCCGTTCGTTTACGAGAAATGCCCCAAATAACGTACTTCTGAAAGAAATGAGGATTGCAGAATGTGTCCTTTTTCACAAGCAGGGGCATTTTTTGCGTTTTCTACCTCATTTTAAACCGCACGGCGATAAATAATCATATATATTTGTTAAGGCCACCTCTAAAAATTGCTTTGATAAAGAAAATTTGAGCGAGACCGAGTGCAGGCAGGAAAGAAAAGTGGCGAATACTGGATGTATTTGCCACTTTGAATGACGAAACTGCACGAAGTGTCGCAGCCAAATTTTTGAAAATGAATTTTTAGAGGGGGCCGAAAGAATAGTTCACAATACGAGGTTTTTATGCGTCGTGTATTTTTGGCGTTTGTTTTTTGCTTTTTTGGTGCTGCTCTAGCGCAGGTGGAATTTCCTATTGGCTCCACCGTGGTCAATGTAACCAAGCCACCCTACAAGGCGAAGGGCGACGGCAAGACCGACGACACGCAGGCCATCCAGCAGGCACTGGACGACCATCCCAACGGCGACTACATCATCTACCTCCCGCACGGCATCTACAGAATTACAAGCAGGCTCGTGTGGCCCCAGGCGGACAAGCCCGAAGATTCCTATAGCCGAACCATCCTCCAGGGGCAGAGCATGGGCGGAACCATCCTGCAACTGGACAACCGCTGCGAAGGCTTCGACAACCCCGACGCCCCGCGCGCTATGATTTACACCGGCATGGGTCCTGAACCCAGGCGCCGCAACGCCATTCGCGACATGACCATCCGCACAGGCAAGGGCAACCCCGGTGCTATCGGCATCCGTTTCCTCGCCAACGAACAAGGCACAATCAAGAACGTCAAGGTGTACTCCAACGACAGCGCTGGCGTGTACGGCATCGACATGGGCTATGCCGAAACCATGGGCCCGCTCATGATCAAGAACGTGGAAGTCCGCGGATTCAACGTGGGCGCCTATATCGGAGGCAAGGTCAACGGAGTCACTCTCGAGCACGTTACGCTGGGTGGTCAAAAGCAGTACGGCCTCGAAGTTTCCAACCAGGCGGTAGCCGCGCGCGGCCTGCGTTTCAGGGGATCCGTCCCGGCAGTCTACAGCCACGGCAAGGGAGCCTCCCTCAGTCTCGTCGACGCGACACTCGAATACTTCAAGGAAAAAGGCGCCAAGCAGGCAACGGCCATCATCAACGAGGGGCAACTGTTCGCCCGTTCCGTCATGATAAGCAAGTTCCACACCAAGATTCGCAGCACGCTCAAGGGCTACGGCGAAGGCATCGTCGGTAACGAGATTATCGAATTCTCGACGCAGCCCGTGAAAAAGCTCTGCTCCAGCCCGAACCAGTCAATGCGCATCCCCGTAGCGGAAACACCGGATTACGCAGAACAGAAGGCCGACTCGTGGATTACCATCGCCGGTGACTACGGTGGCAAGATGAACAGCGGCTCCGACGACGCCAAGGCAATCCAGGACGCCATCGACGACGGTGCGGAAACCATCTACTTCCCGCCGGGAGGCCGCTGGACCATCAACCGCGACATCTATATCCGCAAGCGCGTCCGCCGACTCCTCGGCACCGAAGCCCGTATCGACGGCAGAGGCAAGTTTATCATCGAGGACGGCGCATTCAACGAAATCACCATCGAGCGATTCTCCGAGTTCGGCAGCGGAATCATCCACAAGAGCAAGCGCGCCGTGCTGCTCAAGGACATCACGCTCAAGTCTTACGAATCCACCGAAACCGGTGCAGGCGAAGTATTCCTGGAAGACGTCTCCATCGGAACTATCCAGCTGAACTACCAGAAACTGTGGGGCCGCCAAGTCACCATGACCGGCGACACCAAGGGGCCCAAAATCCAGAACAACGGCGGTACCATGTGGATTCTCGGATTGACCACCAAGGATGGCAACACGGTCCTGCAGAATTTCAACAAGGCGTCGGCCGAACTTGTCGGCGTGCACGTCATCGCGAGCGACAAGGCGAAGAACCGTCCGATGTTCATCAACGACAACTCGAACCTTTCCATCGAGGGGCTCCGCGAAACGCTCGTCAAAGGCAACCCCTACCTGAAAATCGTGGAAGAGTCGCGCCAGGGTTCGGCCATTTACTCACTCTCGGGCAAAGAGCTGCAGCACAACCCGACCGGTGGCGTGATGCTCCCGCTGTACGTAGGCTATGCACCCAAGAGTGGCGCAAACGAGAAACCCCTAGTCAAGGTCGACAAGGAAATCATTCTGTTGCAGCAGAACCAGCTCCGCATGAAAGGGACCGTCGAGGATGACGGACGCGGAGACGGATTGTGCCGCGTACCCGTAGTCTGGCGCAAGGCGACCGGCCCGGGCAAGGCGACATTCTCCGACAGCACCGAGTACGAAACCGACCTCTCGTTCACGGCAAGCGGTCGCTACAACGTGACATTCACTGCAAACGACGGTTTCCAGGACGGAGCCGACACCAGCAAGATCTACGTGTTCGACAAGAAATACACCACGCTCGACAACAGCGGTGATGGTATCCCGAGCGGACGCGGTCAGGATGCCTGGATTTCGGAATTTGACAACTACAGCCCGCACAACTACGATACGACGCTCTGCGCATCCACCCTTCCCGGCAAGGCAGGCAAGATTTACCTCAAGTTCGACCTTTCCGCATTGCCCGGCCCCCTGTTCGATGCGGGCCTCAAACTGGACTACATCGCCGACTCCCTCAAGAAGCCCGTCTCGTTCAACATTTTCGGCCTCAAGGAAACGTCGAAGGACATGGACTTCGGCGAAAGCAAGCTCGGCATAGACTGGAGCGAGGCGGACATCACGTGGGACAACGCCCCGGCAAACGATCCCAAGAAGGCGGGCGGACAGTTCAACATCCGCAAGAACTCCGGCGGTGGCGTGGACACCAAGTATGCGGACTACCTAGGCACTATCACGCTCAACCCGAAGTCCCCACTGGGAGCATTCCTCCGCACCCCGAACTTCACGGAATTCTTCAAGCGCAAGCACGCCTCGGGACTCTACACAATCATCCTCACGAGCGTCGATGCCGGCGAATACTTCATCAAGTCGAAATCGGCCAGCAAGGCCGCCGCACCCGCACTCTACGTGAGCTATTTTGACAACACGCGCTCCATCGGCGGCGACGCCATGGACGGCGGTTACCAGCTAACCAAGGTGAACATCGACATCTACAACCTGGACTGCGATTTCGACCTGACCGTTGGCTACCCGCAGTTCGTGCAGATTGAAATCCTCAACGAGTTCGGCAAGAGGATGCTCACCGTGGCAGCCCGAGAACTCGCTGGCGAAAAGAAAACGAACTTCAAATTCAAGGCCAAGGCATTCCCCACCGGAAGATACACGCTCAAGGTCATTGGCGAAGCGTTCACGGCCGAACAGAAATTCTACATACTGAACTAAAGGAAACACCATGAATATCTACAAGTTTTTATTCGCCCTTTCCTTCGCCGCCTTCTGCGCTGGATGCGGAGACGACGACAGTTCGTCCACCTCTCCGGAAGAAGAAAGCAGTTCGTCCAGAATCGCCTCCTTCAAATCGAGTTCCTCACTCAGCACACGCGCCGATATCATCTACAACGACACGCTTGAACTTGGCGACACCGTCTCGCTGGATTTCGAAATTCCCAAAAGCGAGAAGGACATTGACGAGGAGAGCGGTTACATCTACATTACCGATTCAACAAAGTCTATAACGCTGTTCCTCGGCGAGTTCGTCAAGGGAACCCGGATTAACGTCAGCATACAGACATCCGGCATGTCCAAGGACTCGGTCCGCATCATAAGCGAAATCGGCGACGACCTGAAGACCCTCCACCCAATATGGGACGAATCAAAAAAGGATTCCGTCTTCAGCAACTATATGGTCGCAGGCCATGAAGGCAAAATGCAAACAAACTCCTTCGTTGTGTTCAACGACGGATTTTACTACATGAAGGTGAGCGCCAAATTCGACAAGTCCTCAAGGATCCGCACATACGTCGGCATCGATTCCGCCTACTTTGCCTACACCGGCGAAGAGGAGAACATCCAGATGGAACTGACCGATACCCTCCGCGGGATATTTACCATCGGCGAAGGTCCTAGCGTAGTCAAGGTAAACTTCTCGGGCAACGAAGGCACAAGCATCGCTCTGAACGCGAACGGAAGCTCCATCAGCAAGTTCGAGCTCTACGAGCAGGACACGACCCTCGTCAACAAGAACGACTCGACCATCGACGCGCTGCTCCTGCCGCACGACACCACCGACTGGGCGCTCAAGATTTTCCCGACAAAGGTCATCAGCTACCTCTCCGGCCCCTACGCGACATTCGAAATTGAATCCGTGAGCAGGCCGCTCGAAAAGGGCGAATACTTCGCCAACCCCGACTCCATCGTAGTTCCGGGCGACACCCTTGTCGTGGAACGTCCGCGCAACGACCAGGCAAAGTACTACCTGTATCAGGAACAGTACATCTGGCTCGCCGACCTTGAAGCGGGAGACTCCATCGATGTGTACCACTTCATGGAAGGCTACTGCAACAACCAGTCCCAATGCCCGGCAAACTGCGAAATCCTGGATAGCAAGCGCAAGGTCGTGGAAGAAATCAGCTGTCTCTACGGAGGCAGCCTCAAGGTTACCAGCAAGATGACGAAGGGCGCCTACTACATGCACTACGTCCGCACTGGCGACATCTACCCGACCGACGAGAGCCAGATTCTCACGCTCAAGGCCTACATCCAGCAGCCCGGCCTCTTCAAGGAATTCTCCTTCTTCGACGAGGAGGAGGACGAGGTCTACGGAGAAAAGCCTTTCCGCGCCAAGGTGGGCGACACACTCCGCTTCGACATTTTCAAGTTCAGGACGATGCCCAAGGTAGCTAGCACGAACGTCCGCTGGTTCCTCCCCTGCGAAGACGTCCCCTACCTCGGGACGACAGCCTACATCGCCACGGTGGACAAATGCAAGGACGAACAGGAAATCTACGCTTCGTACCTGGTCGTCCAGGACAGCGCCTTCGGAAAGACGCCGCACATCATCGCGCAGAGCATCGCCGACCCGACAGCCCGCGACACCCTGAGCCTATCCATCAGCGAGAAATAGCCCCGGCAGCACAAAACATTCAGGAATTACCCCCAAAGGCGCCAACCAGCGCCTTTTTTCATTACCCCGAGCTAGGTCCCCTCCCGCATAAAATCAACAACGAATTAAGTTAAATAAGCGGATTTTCGCTAAATTGCGTCATCTCACCCCAGAAAAACATTGAAATCCTAAAAAAATATGCTATCTTTGTGGCCTAATCTTGCAAGTCGCGCCAAGCTCTACCAACTTGCAAGCAAAACCAAAGAGCTTCCTCTAAGAGGTATATATGTCCTCCTTCCGTGGACCAAAAGGTAAAGTAGCACGCTCTCTCGGCGTTGCCGTTTCTCAGAAGACTCAAAAGGCTCTCGACCGCCGCAACTTCGCTCCTGGCCAGCATGGTCAGAACCGCAAGAAGTCCGCTTCCGTGTACAAGCAGCAGCTCGTCGAAAAGCAGCGTCTTCGCTTCACCTACAACATTTCCGAAGCTCAGCTGGCCAAGGCTTACAAGGAAGCCAACCGCCGCGAAGGTTCTGCCGGTGATAACCTGATGATCCTGCTCGAAACCCGTCTGGACGCCCTCGTCTACCGCATGGGTTTTGCCCGCACGATTTTCGCTGCCCGTCAGTACGTCGCCCACGGCCACTTCGCCGTGAACGGTGTCCGCAGCTTCTCCCCCAGCCGTCTCGTCAAGGCCGGCGACGTCATCAGCCTGCGCGAACGTTCCAAGGAACACGTGCAGATCAAGGAAGCCTTCGCGAACGCTCCCGAAGCTCCTGAATACCTGACCGTCGACAAGACCAAGATGGAAGGCACGCTCGTGAAGCTCCCGCTCCGCGAACAGATTCCGGTCAAGCTCGAAGAACAGCTCGTCGTGGAATACTACTCCAGGTAAGCAATTCTTTAAAGTTTGTAGAAAGCGGAGCATCTTTGCTCCGCTTTTTCTATTTCCAATTTTAGGCAATTCCCAACGAAAAACCCACCTGCACTGCAGGTGGGATTTTCAAGTTCGATTACGAGATGGCCGTAAAGCACGTCAAACGGGCACTACTGGTTCTCCCAAATGGAGTTGGGCAGTTTGCCTATGTCGCGGAAGTCAAGACGGCCCGCGGAGGGGGCGTTTACGCCAACAACGCGGGCGAGCGGCTTGCCGGCGCGCTCGATGACAATTTCTTCGTCACGGAGCGCCACCTGGTTCAACAAGGAACCGAAGTTCTGCCGTGCTTCCATCGCCGTCACGACTTTAGCCATGCTTATTCCTTGGCGCCTTCGGCCTTGCCCTGCAGAGCCTTGTCCTGGATGACGAGGTCCACGCGGCGGTTCTTCTGGCGGCCTTCCTTGGTGCTGTTGTCGGCAATCGGCATGGTCATGCCGAGACCCTTCGCAGTGAGACGGCCGGCATCGATACCCTGTTCCACGAGGAACTTCATTACGTTGTCCGCACGCTGCTGGGAGAGCTTCATGTTGAACTCTTCGGAGCCGGTATTGTCGGTGTTGCCTTCAATGGACACGTTGAACTGCTGATACACGGAAAGGATACCCGCAACCTTGGCAAGGCTCGTCTTGAGGTCGGCCTTGAGAGTCGCCTGGTTCACGTCGAACAAGATGTCGCTCATGGAGAGGATAATACCACGGGCATCCTTGGACACCTGGATGAGCTTGGACTGGAGTTCGTTCAGCTTGTTCATCGCGTCTTTCTGGCGCTGTTCAGCCTTGGCGCGTTCTTCGGCAAGAGCCTTCTGCAAGTCGGCCTCGCGTTCGCCAGCAGCCTTGAGGGCGGCTTCGTTGGCAGCAGCTTCGGCAGCGAACTTTTCCTGATTCTGCAACATCTCGGCCTGGAGCTTCGCCTCGTGGTCCTTGAGGTCGCTCACCTTGCCGGTGTGAATCTGGTGCTGGATGGATTCAATGTCGCGAGCGGTGGCAATGCGCTTGGTCCAGTTTTCGTCGATGTGATTGCGAAGAGCCTGGGTTTCACCCTGGACCTTGACAATGTTCACATAAAGCGAGCAAGCGGCAGAGAGCTGAAGCGTCTTTTCGGAAGTGGCGTCATCTTCTTCGGCAGACTTGAGAGCCTTGGAAACACCCATCGCCTCGGCGAGGGAAATCTTGGCAGAAGTCGCATTTGCCGGAAGGCTTGCCTTAACAGAATTCAGGGCTGCATCGCAAACACTGGAAAGAGACGTGCCCGTATCTTCGGCAGCAACGGCAAGGCCGGCAGACATAAGCATCGCGGCAAAATACTTGAAATTCTTCATAACTACTTGCCCCCCTTGACTTCGCTGTTCAGGATACCCTGGTACTTGGCCTTGCGTTCGTTATCTTCGCGAAGTTCCTTCTCAAGGGCCTCGTCCTTCTTCTTCATATCATTGCGTTCCGCGGTATAAATGGCGAGCTTGTATTCGAGAGTGCTCATGTCAGCCATCACGACGGCTTCTTCCTCGTCGCCATTCGCGGCGAGAGCCTGGGCGGAATCCAGATCGGCCTTCGCCTTTGCTGCGGCAGCGGCATCGACATTCGATTCGGCGGCAACAGCCTGGGTCATTTCAGCCTGGCCTAGAGAACGATCAACAGCTTGCTGGTTGGAAGCACAACCGAACAAGAAAAGTACGGCGGCCCCCATAGCGAGAGTACGAATATTCATAAAAGTCTCCTATTGGTGATAACCATCACTAAAATAGTTATTATTGTCAAAAGAGGCCCACAAAATCAACGCAAAATTTTTTTTAAAAGCGCCATGGCACAAGAAACCCGCTCATACTCCGTAAGACAGTACATGACAGCCCTCAAGCAGAAGGTGGAAACCACGCCCGCAGTGTGGGTTCATGGCGTCATCACGCAAATTTCCGAGAAGCCGAAAGTTGTCTACATGAGCATCGCGGACTTCGAGGAAGGGAGCGTCATCCCGCAGGCGACGGTATCCCTCACCTGCTTCGGGGCAAAATTTGCGGCAATCAAGGCAAAGGTGGCGAGTTTCGACAATCCCTTCGAAATCAAGCCCCAGCTCAAGGTACAACTGCTCATCAAGGCGGAAGTCTACGTCCCCTACGGAAAGCTCCAAGCACAGATTCTCGACATCGATCCGGTGTACACCTTGGGCGAACTTGCGCTGACCAAGAGCGCCATCCTGCGAAAACTCGCAACCGAAGGGCTTCTCGACAAGAACAAGTCCGTCGAGTTCGCGGAGATGCCCCTGCGCGTTGGCCTCATCACCGGCGAAGGGACTGCAGCCTACCGGGATTTTTCCACCAAGCTCGCGGAGTCTCCGTTTGCCTTCCATGTCGTTCCCGCCTTCGCAAAGATGCAGGGCAACGAAACGGAATCCAGCGTCATTGAAGCGCTAGAAGCACTCCGCGCCGATACCGAACTTGACGTTGTCTGCATCGTTCGCGGCGGAGGATCCAAGACGGACCTCACCTTTTTCGACAGCGAGGCCCTGTGCCGCGCCGTGGCGAACTACCCCGTCCCCGTGTTCACGGGCATCGGCCACGAGATCGACAGGAGCCTCCTCGACGAGGTGGCCTACCAAGCCTGCATCACCCCCACCGACTGCGCAAAGCGCCTCATCGAGAGGGCTAGCGAGAGCTGGGAAGCCATGGTGCGCGCCGCACGCGACATCGCGGAAGGCGCAAGGGACTGCTTGGGCACATACTCGGCCGGACTAACCTCCGTGGGGCACCGGCTGCAGCAAATCCTAAGCAAGCGGTTCCTAGAAGAAAAGACCACGCTCGCCCAGATTGCCGTTTCGCTCAAGAAGGACATGCACTTCCTGTTCCAGTCCGAGACCGGCCGTCTCCAGCGCAACGCCGACGGCCTTAGACAAGGCACGCGAAAGATTATCGAGTTCGAGAAGGCGCGGTTCGAGCTGAGCGAACAGAAGGTCAAGTCGGCAGACCCCAAGCAAGTCCTTGCGAAGGGATACACGCTGACTTTGAACGCAAACGGGAAATTTATTCGAAACGCAAGCGAACTCAAGCCGGGCGACCGCATCACCACGCGCTTCCGCGGCGGCGACGTCACGTCGCAAGTGCTCTAGCTACTTAGGCTGGGGCTTAATCATCAGCACCTTTTCCATGCGGGTGCCGTCCATCTTGAGCACGCGGAACTTGTATCCGTCAATCTCGACTTCGGCGCCCGGCGACGGGATAATGCCGAGTGTTGCCTGGATAAGACCAGACAGGGTCTCCACGTGGGAATTCTCCGGAGCTTCCAATTCCACGCCCAGTTCGTCTTCCATGTCGGATAGCGTCATGAGCGGGTCCAAAATGTAGCGTCCGTCCTTTAGCTTTTGCACGTCGCCCTCGTCCTCGTCGTCCTCGTCGCGAATTTCGCCGACGATTTCCTCGAGGATATCCTCGAGGGTGACGAGTCCGGCGGTTCCGCCGTACTCGTCGACGACGATGGCGAGCTGGTTGCCATTCTTGCGCAACTCGGTCAGCAGGTCATCAATCTTCTTATGGTAGGGCACGAACACCGGAGGCATCACGATCTTCATCAGGTCGAAAGGTTCGTCGCGATGCTCGGTGTACCATTCGAGGAAATCTCGGTTCGAGAGCACGCCCACGATATTGTCGACTGTGTCCTTGTACACCGGCAAACGGGAATGGCGCTCGTTGTTCAACACCTGCACGAGCTCTTCAAGTTTGGTATCCACGTCGATGGCGCACATGTCCACGCGTGGCGTCATGATTTCGCGGACCGGGGTCTCCACGAAGTCGAAGATGTTCAGGATCATCTGGCGTTCTTCCTTCTCGAGGCCTTCGCCCTCGCCCGCCTTCAAGTCGGACAGGTCGGCCTGGACCGCGTCGCGGCGTTCTTCCGGCAAGAAACTCAGCTTGGCATCGTAGCCGAACAGCTGAAGCAACTTCACGAACAGCCAGTGGCAGAACATCGCCGCCGGGGCAAACGGGATGCGGATAATCCGATACAGCGGGACCAGCACGACGGCAATTGTATCGGGCTTGAGACTGCCAAGCAGGTTCGCGCAAAACACCGTGAGCATGTAGATGCCGGCGCAAGCGACAATCAGATAGGCTGCGCTGCCCAGTTCCCAGTAATCCTTAATCCAGGCGTACGGCAGGGACCGGAACAAGTAGTAGCCCAGCAGGCCACTCCCGATATTGCAAAAGATTCGCCCGATGGAGATGGTCTCATTGAAACCGCCCTTCTCGACAAGGCCGGCAATAACCTCTTCGCGGTCATCCCTGTCCTTGGCATCGCGTTTGGCGTAAATACCGCTGAACACGGCCTTGATCAGCGAGAACGAGAACGAAACAAACAGGAAAACAATCAAAAAAGCGAAAACCCAACTGTCGGAGTTTTCCATCAGTCTTTCTCCTTGTAGGGGTCAAGCCCCAAAAATTCACATTCGCGGGCGCGCATCACCTTGCGGTCGGCCGGCTTGATATGGTCGTAGCCGGAAAGGTGCAAGAGTCCGTGCACAATCACGCGTTTCATCTCGGCATAGAAAGAATTTCCATATTCCGGGGCCTGGCGTTTCACCTGGTCACGGGCGATGTAGATCTCGCCGAGGAATTCCTCATCGTGCCATTCGTAGGAAAGCACGTCGGTCACCTTGTCGAGCCCGCGGTAGTCACGGTTCATCACGCGGACGAACTCGTCGGTGCAAAGAACGATGTTCACGCTCTTCTCGGTGCCTTCTTCGCGGAGGAGACGGCGGGCCATAGTCTCGAATCGGTCCTTCCACGGGAAAGACTCGATATTCCCCTCACACAGGAACTCTATGTCGTATTTCACAGATTTCTTTTTACTGGCAGGGTCTGGCATCAGATATTATACCACTTTTTGAGAGTCGCAATGATGGCTTCGGCCTGGGCCTTCCCGCTGATATTGAACTTGCTACGGGCCTTGAACGTGCCCTGGGACTTCTGGTAACGGCGGAGAGACACCTTCGGTTCACCGAATTCGCCCGTTTTCGCATCGCGGTCCTGGTATAGGAACATCATGCTCTGCCAGGCGCCCTTGGTCAGCACTTCCTTGTCCAACTGCTTGAGGACGAGTTCTCCCGTTTCGGTATCGCATACTTCGATAGTCAATTCGTCGGCGTCCATGCTCATCTTTGAACCTCTGCTTTCAATGTGATGAAAATAACTAATTGATGCAATTCACATGCAAAACATAATAATAATACATATATTTAATAAAGTTAACAACAGGAAATGCGGGGCAACATGATATTTTCGCGGAATTTCAGGTTTTTAGTCTTTTTTGCGGCTCTTCTCCTTGCAATGCCTGCCGTTGCCGGCAAGGCGACATCCGGCAAAGTTCGCTCGGTTCTAGGCGATGTTTCTAGGCAGAAGGTAAACAAGACCAACTGGGCCGCATTGCGCGTAGGCGCGACTGTCGAACAAGCGGACAAGATCCGTACCGAAATCGAATCCCAGGCCATTATCAACCTCCCCGACGGAAGCACCATCTCCATCGAGGAAAACACCCTTGTCGTTTTCGAAGAACTGGTCGCCAAGAACGGCAGCCAGCAGTTCTCCGCCAACGTCCAGCAGGGCAAGGTCCGTTTTGACGTACAAAAGCAGAAAGGCAAGGAAAGTTCGTTCAAGTTCCGCACAGGGACCGCAACCGCAGCTGTCCGCGGAACATCGGGCGTCATCGGCCAGACCAGCCGTGGCAAGCCCATCGCCGCTCTCCGCGAAGGCAAGCTGGAAATCAGCACCGGGGGCGGAACGGTGAACATCAACGGCGGCGAGACAGCCATCCCGAACGGGGAAACCTTCGTAGTCCTCGAACTCGCCTCGTCCGGAGACCTGGCATTCCTCAACAAGATCGACTCCCTCCTGAACGACACGACAATGTCGCTCGAAGACCTCAAGAGGAGCATCCAGACGCTCGACTCCATTTACGCTATCAACCTGAAGAACGCTGCCGACACTCTCGGCTGCTCCTTCGAGTCTATCCCGGACTCGGTGACCACCCCGTTCCTCACCATCCAGGGTTCCTGCAAGCCGGGCATCTTTGTCGAGATTGGCGCCGAACGCATCGAGACAACCGATGAGCCGTTCCAGTTCACGCCGACTTGGGACGCCGCAGCATACGGGGCCAAGAAATTCCCCGTTTCCTGTTTTGTCGGCAAGGTAAACCTCCCCTGCGGCTACATCACGACCAACTATGTCAAGCCTGCAAAGCCGGTCAAGATAACCGAAGTAGCGAAGCCGAAAGAAGAAAAGGTCCCGTTCCAGTTGACGACCGCATCGCCGGCCAAGGTCTGCAAGACCGGCTCCGTCACCATGGAAGGAACGTTCGACACGACAGCTGCGAACGCCGCCCTGTTCGTGAAGCTCGGCAACTACACTTCGCCAAACCTGGTCCCGCTTAGCCAGGGCAGCAAATTCAGCCACACCATCGCCGTAAGCGACCGCATCGGCAACTGGGAAGAGAAGAAGGCCTACGCCGAATTCCACACGGCCGAAGGCATCCAGACGGCAAGCGTCGATCTCGAAATCGACAAGAGCTGCGCCAAGGTAAACCAGGAAGTCCCGATAGTCCATTTCCAGCGCTACGACTCCACCCGCTGCGAGGCTAGCATCTCCGTTTCCAACATCAAGGGCGACGTGGTCCTGTTGTCCACGACCATCGACGGGGCGCTTTCCAAGGAAACCAGTCTCAACAAGGACGTCTTCACGACGTTCAAGCTTAAGGCCGGTTCACACAAGTACACGTTCAAGGCCCAAGACCGCGCCGGCAACAAGGGCGAAGTGGTCAAGACACTCGGGTGCTTCCCCAAGGTCAACACGAGCCTTTCCATCCAGGGCGGCAACTACGAACTTATCCGCGCACCGTTGCCGGTCAAGGGGGCAAAAACCGAAATTACGAGGAACATAAAGTTCAAGGTTTCCAACGTTCCGCAGCAAGACCCGGAGCAAATCAAGCGGATAACCATCAAGCAGAACGGCAAAAATGTTGTTCAACTCCAAAACAAACAGATAACTGACCTCATTTTCGACATCCCCGTAGAATTGGTACGCGACAAAAAGACTATCATTAAGATAGAGGTGGTCATGAAAAATGGCCGGATTCTGAACGCATCCAAAACTTACGAGGTCCGCTGATGGGGTTTCCGAACCAGATAACAATCTGGACGCTTGCGATAGCATCAACTATCTCCGTTGCCCAGACGGATTCCGCCGCGGTTGACTCCGCGGCGTTTGCCGTTGTTGTTCCGCCTAGCGATTCGGCCAAGGGCTGGGATGTTTCCGGCAATGTCACCTACCAAGGCGCCTACCACTATGTCCGCACCCGCACAAACCACGGCGAAGAGTTCATCTCCGGACAAGACACGATAAAAAACGGCAAGCGTTACCGCAACTATTTCCAGGTTCCCGGATTCATGACCGGGGGCCGCGCTTACGTGCGCGCAGAATCCCCGGAAGGCCGCATCTTCGAATTTGACGCCGACATCACAAGCGACAGCTGGAACAAGTTCTACCCGAACCCGGTCTCGCTGAGCTACACCGACAAATACAGCCACCTCACGCTGGGAGATTTCCACAAGTCCGAAGGCGAACTTTACATGGGCGGCCTCGCGCTGTTCGGCGTAGACTACACACTTTCGGTTATGAAGAACGAAGATGGCAATCCCAAGTGGCAGATTAACGGATTCTTCGGCGAGGCGCAGCGTCCCCTACTTCCCGGAGACCGCCACCCCTACCTCTACAACGAAACGATCGATGAAGGGGAAGCGGCAGCACAGCGACTCGCTTACGGCGGATCCATCAAGTTGACGCCGAACAAGATTAGCAGCATCGCCGTCGGCGGCATATATGCGAACGACGAAATCGAGGACCCGCTACTCAGGGACGGGGCAAGCGCGAACACCATCACCGCAGACCCGATGCAGGAATCCATCACGTTGTTCACTGACATGGAGCTCACCTCGGAATCCAAAGACGCCATGCTGAATTTCCAGGCTGCCGTCGGGCGTGCCGACACCGCGGATGTCCTTCGCGAAAGGGCTGTCAACGAAGTCTTCTCGAAAGCGGGCGTAAACACATCGAGCTACGGCACCGTACGCAAGCTGATGCGCAACGAAAATTCGATCAAGACTCTTTCCAAGAGCGAACTCGAAAACATTTTCGGCGACAACACCCCCCTGACCAAAGGGCAGATGCAAGACTCCCTGCTCACTTTGGTCAAGAACGCCAAGGAAATTCAGAAAAGATACGAAAGGACCCGTGACGACGACCGGGCTCTCGGAATCTGCTGGAGAAACCAGAATTTCGCACTCGGACTTTCCGGAAGCTGGAGTTACAAGTCAACAACCATCCGAGGCCACGCCAGGTACATCGGCGAAGACTTCTATAGCGCAGGCTCCCCCGACCAACTTTCCGACACGCGTGAATACGGTATCGAAATCGACCAGGGAATCCTCGACGTGTGGGACTTAAACCTGAGCTACAACGTATTCGTCGAGAACGCAGCAAAAGGCGAAAAGACGAACCTGTTTGGATTCGGCGAGAGCACCGAACACGGGCTGTTCCCCGACACAGAATCTTCTTGGTTCAAGGAACATGAACTCGACATGGACCGTACGCGCTACACCCACCAAGCAAGCATCGGAAACACATTCCGCATCGCGAACGCATTAAGTCTCCGCGCCAACTACGGAATCGAATACCGGAAGCAATACCGTCCGTTCCAGCTGCGAGCCACCTATTCCGAGGAATCCAAGGTCTACACCGACGACTGGTTTGCACCGCGCCAGGGCAAGGCCACCACAAAATACGACACCGGCGATTCGACCATCGAAATTGACAAGGAACGCTGGAGCGCCTACAGGGCACTCGACGACGAAGACTATATCGCCTCCAAGTTTGAGGAGCGCCTTATCAAGCACACCTGGAATGCCGGGGCAACGCTCCGCAAGGGTCCCACCACAATCAACATCGACGCACGCTTTGCCTTGAGACTGGACGATTCCAAGTTCCACAACGACGAACTCGTCAAAGATTTCGCCTTCAGCGACGAAACCTGGGGAAAACTGGGGTACTACTACGGCGGCACGGACTATTTCGAACACAAATATCCCATCGTCGCAACGACCACGTTCGAACCCTTCCAGAACCGGTTCTCCCTCACGCCCCGATTCAAGACATATAACCGCGACAACATGGAAGAAGCCGAACTCACCGTCAGTGACGAACTCGAAATTCCCTTCTTGCGCAACTACCTCGTATTCGGCATCAACGGGGAATTCCGTTACATGGCCACGACGTGGGAAGAAGACCGCAAGGATTACAGCGAAACGGAAACCGACTTTATCGGCAACATGAGCCTCCGCATCAACCATTCGGAGCACTTCTATAGCGAATGGGTAGTGGGCACAGGCATATATTATCGTCCGGACTATCTGAGTAATGAATACAAAGACATTTACGGCGGATTAAACCTGAACTACACGTTCTAGCAACGGACGCATCCCACCTTTTCTAAATTTGCGCCGATGTTTACCTACCGCTTCAGAGAATTGCCTGTCGCCCTGAACAAGAAGGGCGAAGTCCGGGCTGCACTCGCAAAACAAATCCGCGTACACCCGGAAGAAATTTTCAACCTCGAAGTCGAAAGGTTCTCATTGGACAGCCGCCGGAAAGGCGACCCGCACTGGTCTTACAACGTCGTTTTCGACCTCGCCAAACCGGTACGCGCATCAGGGAACGAAGCGCGCGGCCTTATCGAAGCAAAACGGGAAAGGCAGGGCATAGAGTCGGAGCCCCTGAAAGACTCCGTGCAGATGCCAAGCCACGTGGACATTGTCGGAGCGGGACCGAGCGGGCTGTGGGCCGCCCTGCACCTGTTGCGCAAAGGGTTTACGGTCGACCTCTACGAACAGGGGAAAAACGTCGAAGAGAGGTTCCGCGACATCCGGCGATTCATCGTCGACAGGAAATTTAACGCGCACAGCAACGTGCTCTTTGGCGAAGGCGGCGCGGGAGCCTTCAGCGACGGGAAACTGAACACGCGAAGCCGCAATGCTTTTAGCGAAGCGGTCCTCAAGGACATGGTCGGCTTCGGCGTCGACGAAAGTGTCGTCACCTTCGCAAAGCCGCACATCGGCACCGACAGGCTCGTGCTGATGTTGCGGGAAGTCCGTGCCGAAATAGCAAAACTCGGCGGACGCATCCATTTCAACACGGCCCTCGAAGATATCGAAATCAAGGACGGGCGCATCTGCGCCATCCAACTGAAGGACGTGAGCGGGCTCGAGGCTCGGGATGTTTCGTTGCCGTTCTGGAAACCTTGCGAGGCGCTGGTGCTCGCCGTCGGGCATTCTGCCCGCAGCGTCTACACGCTGCTGCACGCCCGTGGCGTCGCCCTCGAAAGCAAGGCTTTCGCCATGGGCGTGCGCGTCGAGCACCCGCAAATGCTCATCAACCTGCGACAACTCGGCAAGGGCGTGGACACGCGCCTCACCGGAGCCGCGGAATACTTCCTCGCCACGCCGACACTGGGCAAGACTAGCAGCGCTTACAGCTTTTGCATGTGCCCCGGTGGCATCCTGGTGCCCTGTGCATCGGAACCCGGCACCCTCGCGACAAACGGCATGAGCTACAGCCGCCGCAACGGCCCCTTCGCCAACGGTGCCATCGCCGTTCCCATTGCCGCAAGCGAAAAACTGTTCGGTGGCCTTGAACTCCAGCGCCAAATAGAGAGCGACGCCTACCGCGTCGGCGGCAACAACTACGCCGCCCCCGCACAGACCATCAAGTCGTTCCTCGCACACAAAGAAGACGCGACTCTCCCCAAATCCACCTATCCCTGCGGACTCGTGCAGAGCAATCTCTGGGACTGGATGGACAAAACCATTTGCAAGAGCCTCGCAGAAGGCTTCCAGAACTTTGACCGGAAAATCCCCGGATTCATTGACGAAGGGCTGATTGTCGCGCCGGAAACGCGCACCAGTTCGCCAATCCGCATCACGCGCAACAACGACACGCTCGAAAGCACAAATACCAAGGGACTCTTCGTCCTGGGCGAAGGAGCCGGATACGCCGGCGGAATCGTCACAAGCGCAGCCGACGGCGCCCGCCTCGCCCACCACGCAAAAATGCGGTGAGGTGTGAGGTCGGCGCGTTGCGCCTGTGAGCGATGAGCCATGAGGTCTACCCATAGGGCATAACAACGACTAAGCCAATAAATTGGCAAGTCTTGTATAGCTCGCAAGCTCGCTTTGAGGTGTGAGGAAAGTAGGAAGTAGACAGTAGGAAGTGGAGTTGTCATTCGCAGGCGCATGACTCGTCGGCTCAGCCATGCCGAAACGCAAGCGTTTTGGCGTGGCATTCGCCTTGCTTGTCATTGCGAGGGGTGAAAACCCCGAAGCAATCTCTAGGATAAGGGGCTAGAGGCTAGGATCTAGGGGCTAGGGAGAAATATCACGGTTTTGCCGTCTTATATTGACGCACGAAGTGCGTGATTCTTTTCACTAGCCTCTAATCTCTAGTCTCTTTTCTCGTGCCTCTGAGCAGTCAGCGATGAGTAGTAAAACCACAGAAACTACACCTCACAGTTCATCGCTCATAGCTCACATCTATCTATATTTACCACATGCGTTCCTTTTTCTCTGCTGCGTTCTTCCTAATCCTATTGTCTTTTGCCTTCTCCGCCTGCGGCGGTGATAGCGGAACTTCTCCGAACAAGGATTCAAATGTAAGTGAAGAAACCGGTAACGATAAGGTGACTTCATCATCAAGCGGCAAATCTTCATCTAGTAGCAAAAAAGATTCATCCAGCTCTTCTTCCAGTGCTAACAAGGTGTCGTCATCGAGTGGAAAGGGTAATGTCGATGTGTCGTCATCGAGTAGAAAGGCTGAATCAAGCAGTTCTACTGGAAGGGTAGGGATGAGTCATAGTGAAGTTGTATTTGACACTACAAGATTCTGTACACCAGGTTATGCTTACTGTGACCGAGATCTTGGTGCAGATAGTATTCACGCTGGGGCCTACAAACAATTTACGGATACACGAAATAATCGCAAGTATTATTATTTGACCATTAATGGCAAAGATACTAGTAACAACGCGGCCTCTATTACCGTAATGGCTGAAAATCTGAATATCGGAGAAATGATAGAGATGGTCGATAGTACCAATCAAGTTGACGATTCTAAAATAGAACGTTTTTGTCTTGACAATGATCCTGCCAACTGTGATGAATATGGAGGCCTTTACCAATGGGCCGAAGCTATGCAATTACCGAGTCGTTGCAATTTTGAGAGCTGTGTAGATTTGATACAAGAGAACCATCAAGGAATTTGCCCTGATGGGTGGCGATTGTTAACTCATAATGATTATTATATTGTTATTCATGCTGATGGTAATAAGTATGGAGTAGAAGGTACTCGCGCATTAAGTTTTGGCGGGCTGAACTCTAGTGGCTATGGGCTTATTGGTGCGGGGTTTGTTTGGAATTATGAGTTTGACAGTATCGATTCTGGTACGTATTGGTATTATCCTGAAGAGGGATATTTTGGTAGTCGAATGGATTCGTTAGCAGTTTCCGGATGTCAAACCCGTTATAGTACTGATGATGGATCTCAGAGTACTTTTAAAACGAATGCGTTTTCCGTTCGCTGCGTAAAGGCAGAGCCAAAAGACTCTCTGTAAAATTTTAAAATTTCAAATATACTCTTCTATCCCCCAAATAAGCATGATCCCCATCATGCGATAATGCACGCCCTATTTGAACATCCCCCCCGCATTTTCTATATTTGTCCGACAAATCTCCCCCAGCCGGAACAGATGATTACAAGACTTATCGACCGTGACTTCGCCAACATGAGGTTGGACCGTTTCCTTCGCAAGGCCTTCCCGGAGGAATCCCTTTCTGTATTTTTCGCCGTCATCCGTAAAAAGAAAGTCCGTGTCAACGGAGTTATCGGCAAGGCAAACCAGATGCTCTCCGAAGGAGACGTCGTCTGCATTTATGAAAATTTCAAATCGGTGGATAGTTCAGACGAGAAACAAGGCTCGGGGCTCGAGGCTTCAAGCACCAAGTCCAAGGTTCAAGATTCGGGTAACACGTGGGGTGTGTCGAAAACAGGATATGCCAAAAGCAAGTCCACCTGGGGCAAGGACGCCTCTTCCGCCGAAAAGCAAGCACGATGGGGCGCACGTGAGCTCGATATCGTCATCCAGACCGAAGACTATGTCATCGTGAACAAGCCCTCGGGACTCGCGAGCCAACCCGGCAGCGGCACCCGCCCGGGCGAAAGCCTCGTGGAATACCTCTGGGAATGGGGTAAAAGCGAAGGGCTCGATTTCAAGCCCACCATCGCACACCGTCTGGACCAGGAAACGTCCGGCATGCTCATCGCGGCACTCCACGGGGACACGCTCCGCGACTTCACCCGCATGATTCGCGAACACGAAGTGGAAAAGTTCTACTTCGCGCTCGTCAAGGGCAACCTGAAAAAGGAAAAAGGCACCATCGACGAGAGCCTCACCCGCACCGACGCGGCAAAAGGCAGCAAGATGAAGGTCGGCGAGACCGGCAAAGACGCGCAGAAGGCCATCACGCACTACCGCGTCAAGCAGCACTACGAAGGCTACGACCTCGTGAAAATCAAGCTCGAGACCGGGCGCATGCACCAGATCCGCGCCCACTTCGCAAGCATCGGCCACCCTCTCCTGGGCGACACCCGCTACGGCGATTTCGCGCTCAACCGCGAGGCAAAAAAAACGCTCGGGCTGCACAGGCTCTTCTTGCACAGTTGCAGGCTTGAATTCGTGTGGCAGGGCGAACGCAAGGTATTCGACTGCCCGCTCCCCAAAGAACTGCAGAGCGTCATCAACCAGCTGAAGCCCATCAAGATAGAACGCTGAATTTCATATTGATCGGCGAAAACGTGCCGCACCGATTCATTTTTTGCGACAACGCACCAAGATGCCGAAGGCCTTTTTGACCGACCCTGCAAATCCCAGGTTCTGCAAGTTTGTCCATACAGATAAAATACGCGCAAGGCAATACGCCAACGGGCGTGGAAATGCCTCGTAAAGTTTCTGGCGACGTGCAATTCCGCGACGTACGCTTTCTGGTCTCCACGAACTGAAGAAATGATGGATGCACAAAGTCTCCGGATGCAGGCGGACCTTGCCATCGATGTAGCTTTTCGGGGAGAACACGTGTTCCGGGAAAATTTCAAAATTGGGCATTCCCTCGAAGGCTCGCGCCAAAATATTTGGCAGCACAAGATTGTCCACCTCGCTTTCCTCGTAGCTAAACGAGTGCGTCCGGTAGAATTCCAGCGCCTTGGCGATTACAGGAGAATTCGGCGCAGCCCCCATGACCGCGCCTTCGATGCGCTTGGAGCCGTTCTCGTAACCAAAGAAATATTCGCGTTCCAGCAGGCCGTCAAAACTTTTCAGCACCTCGACATCGGTATCGAGATATATGCCGCCCTCGTTTTCTAGCGCATAAAGGCGCACAGCGTCGCTCGCGAAGGCCCAGCGCCGCTGTTCCAGCGCATCACGCACCCAAGGAAGGCCCGTAACAAGAGCTTTCTCCGCATCCCACAGCACAAGTTCGTAACCGGGAAGCACACGTTCCCAGCTCTCCATGCATTTCTGGATTTCCTCGGGATAAGCCTGGCCCGAAAACCAACAATAGTGGATTTTCTTCGGGATCATCCGAACCTCTTCATGACAAATTCCAGGAACCGCTTGCCGCCGAACGAACATATCGCCGCGACCTTGTTGCGAATCCTGGACCTGCAATCCAGCAGGCATTGCAAGCGGAACTCGTTAATCCAGTGCCAGGCACGGTTCCGGTATTCCGAAAATTCCTCTGTGTCGGGCGTGCGCATGAGGATGCTGAATCCCGCGCTCAGCAACGAACTTTCCGCAGCCTTCAGGAGGCGTTCCGCCGTCTTCTTGTCCATCGAGGCGTTTTTCTCATTCGCGTCCTTGCAAAGCCCTTCGCAGATGTCGAGGAGGACAGCCGTCTTTTCGCCGCCCTGGTTGGCAAGCGCGCTCTCGGGGTGTTTCCGGTAATAGTACAGAGTCCTGTTCACAAGCGCGACCCTGTCAATCTCGTGGAAGATGGAGATAACGGAGATGAGATCCTCGAAAAAAGTCCCTTCCTTGAGTTTGCGCTTTTTCCAAAGTTCCACACGGAATATTTTGTTCCAAAGGGAATAGTCCGGAAAATTTTTCTGGTAAAGGCTACGCTCGATAGCTTTTTCCGCCGTTATGGTGCGGGGTCTAGCCTTGTTCGTGGGAAGAATGTCCCCGTGATGCAGCTGTCCCCGAAACGAGCGTGTCCGGCCACAAGCCACCTTCGTCTTGCAGGCCTTTGCCGCAAAGAGGAGGTCGTGCAGCATGGATGGTGCGGCAACATCGTCGCTGTCCACGAACACGATCCACTTGCCCGAAGCAACCTTCAGACCTTTGTTGCGGGCACTTGACGGACCACTGTTCTTTTGCGTAAGCACCTTGAACCGCGAATCGCTTTCCGCAAAAGTCTGCGCAATAGATAAACTGTTGTCGGTAGAGCCGTCGTCAATGATCACAGTCTCAAAATTCCCGAACGTCTGCATCGCGATGCTCCGCAGGCACTGTTCAAGATATTTGGCCGTGTTGTACACGGGGACAATGACACTAATCTCCGGCATACCAACCTCAAAAAAACTATCAGGCGCCCTTCTTGGCAAGGACGACTTCGCCCCAGCCCATCTGGACAAAAGCCCCGGCCCTGACGAGATCGCCCTGGGCCTTCTCGTAGTCCTTCAGCAAGGCGTTATACTCCGAAACGTCCTTGCGGAGCTTTGCTCCCCCTTTGGCCTTGCGTTCCAGCCATTCCTGCTTCCACTGCGCCGCGGCGGCCAGCTTGTCGCACGAGGTTTCCAGCGCGTCCAGGTAAGCGGGGACTGCATTCAGGAACGTCGCCTCGAACGGCGCGGCCTTTTTCTTTGCCTCGTCAACCAAGTCTTTCTGCTTCCGGCAATTTGTTGCAATTTCGCCCATGAAGCGAACGATTCTGTTGAAGTCCACCTGCGGCCAAATCATGTTGAACGGCCAGATCTTTTTCCAATGGAACTTGAACATGGACTCGTGGGCCGTGTTCTTCGCCTTGACGAGTTCCTTCAGGTTGTTGAAAATGATTTCGGACGGGAGCATATCCCGGTCGACTGCATTTTCGGCAGGTTTCTCTACATCTGTATTCATATATAAATTAATATACATATGGAACAGGTTCTTGTGGGTTCGTCTTTGCGTAAAGTTTCGTTAACCATTCGCTTTTTTGTTCGGTTTTGGGCTATTTTTTACCATCTTTTGCTTGCTTTTTATATATTAGGATGTAAATTCATAAAACGAACACCTTACTTAAGGAACCTTTATGGACAAGAAAAAACTCAGAATTTTGATGATTGCCGACATCGTCATCATCGTGGCACTCGTAGTCGTCATGATGGTGCTCAAGGGGCAATACAACGACCAGGCCCAGAAGTCCGTCAAGGAACAAGTGGACGCCTACCTCACCGTCACAAACGGGGTTCTCCAGGAACAGTGGAGATCCATCGACCAGTACGGCATGGCATTCAAGTTGCTCTACGCGACACTCGCCGGCAACAAGACCGAAGCCGCGTTCAAGAACGCCGTTGCCGCCATCGAGGGTGACAAGGACGCACGCGTCAGGCAGATTGCCTATATGTATTCCGCTGCCGGCGTGAACGACAAGGCCCAGAGCCTGATCAGCGAAAAGGCCGGCCTCGCCGACAAGTTCCTCCTCAAGTCCGAAGGTGGCGTGTACGAAGTCGCCTGCGGAAAGGACTGCTCCATCAGCTTCACCTTCGCGAAGGGCAAGCTCAAGTCCACCGACTACAAGGCTCT
This sequence comes from Fibrobacter sp., assembly GCA_017642335.1. Taxonomy (GTDB): domain Bacteria; phylum Fibrobacterota; class Fibrobacteria; order Fibrobacterales; family Fibrobacteraceae; genus Fibrobacter. The sequence continues at coordinate 53,223 of JAGCPF010000019.1, read as the reverse complement.
CGCCGAATACAAGATGGAAGACCACTTCAAACTCGAAGCTCCGGCTCCGTTCCACTTCGAATAAGGAGAATCACGATGAATTTGAAGACTATCACCATCGCTCTCACGGTTCTCGTTTTCGCAGTCCTCGCTACGGTCATCATGCAGAAGGGCAGCTATGTTTCCCAGGCAACCGAACATTACGAAAAGACCACCGGCAACTCTTTCAACGGCACGTCCAGGATTCTCAAGTTCGTGAACGAGTCCATCGAAACCAACAAGACGCTCTGGCTCATGACCTGCGACGCCATCCAAAACGTGAAGACGGCTAAGCAGATGGCCGAAATGGAATCCAAGTACTTCCCGGGAATCAAGGGCAACATGAGCATCGCCCAGAAGAACCGCAAGTTCGAAGCCACCATGGCCTACTACATCGTCTCCTACTACGACAAGGTCGAAGTGGACAAGAAGACGGACGTCAAGACCCTCACCGGGCTCACCGCCATCGACGTGAACGCCTTGCTCGGCAATGTCGCCATCGCCAAGGCCGCTGACGAAGAAGAAGGCGAAGAAGGTGAAGTGGAAGAAGGCGCCGAAGAATAATCCGGCCAATGATATTCAAAAGAGGCTCCGCAAATGCGGAGTCTTTTTTTGTTTTTTTGCGACAAAAGCCTAGCGGCTCAGCAGGAATCTGGGAATGAACAGTTTTGGGAAACGCCTGAAAAATGCAAACGAGAACGAGGCGAGCTGGGGCAACTTGCGCAATGCTTCCTTCTTGTCGGAATAGCACAGCGCCGAAAACCAGTGGGATTTCCAGATGCGGACAGCCTGCTTGTAAAGCTTGTGCGAGGAATACCGGTCGATGACCTTGAGCGTATTTTCGTAGAGCCAGTCCTTGCGCCCCGAAATATTCGTGGAATGCGTACGGTAATAGCAGCACACGGAGTTCAGCACGGGCAGCGGTTCGAACCGCGACAGGAACAGGAGCATCATCTGGAAGTCCTCGATGACAAACTCATCGCTGTAGCCGCCCAGTTTCCGGAACGTCTCGCACTCGATCATCTCGGTGCAGCCGTGCAGTTCCTTTTTCCCGAGGAAAACGTCGGCAAAGCTCACCTCGGGCACGCCCGAAAGGTAGCGGGGATCCGGAGCGGAATCGAGATGGCCGTCAGCATCCATGCGCACGATCTGGCCAAAGCAAATGGGCTTGCTGCGGTTCGCCTCCAGATAAGTACTCTGTACAAAAAGGCGCCCCTGCGGCATCACGTCATCGGAAGAAAACGAGCAAAAATACTTGCCATTCGCCATCGACAGAAGTTCGTTCATGGTCGCGACAAGTCCCTTGTTGGGACGGTGCACGTAGCGGAATCCCAGTTCCTTCTGCAAACGTTCAAGAATCTGCGGGGAACCATCGGTACTGCCATCGTCAACGACAATCAGCTCGAACGACACGCCCTGCTGTTCCATGACGGAACGCACCGAAGCTTCGACAAAGCGCTCGTGATTGTAACTTGCCAAAAGGACAGACACAAGCGGGCTTTGAGTCCCCGTCGTCGTACCATCCAGCGGATTTCCCCGCTGCTCCGTCTTGGCTCCTTCCACAAAGGCCTTCACATAGACATTCTCGTCAATTTTTTCGGCAAACATGTTGGTTACGGAGTATTCCATTTGAGCCTCCGCACAACGACATACAGCACGACAAAGTAAAGGAAATTCTCGCTCGCATACGCAATCATCGGGCCGTTAAATTCGAAAACCTTCGAAAAGGCGACCGTTCCTACGGCCAGGTAGACGTTACTCAGCACCTCGGCGACCAGGAACTTGACCGTCTCGCCGCGGGCGACAAGCACAAGGCCAAGGGCCCAGCCCCCCGTGCGGAAGAAATCGCCCACAAGCTGGATAGGCATATAGTCGGCCACGGCAGCATAGGTATCGGAAAGCAATATCGCGACCACAATGTGACGGCAAGCGAAAAGCACGGCAACAACAAGCAGCGACAAGCCGAACATCTTGTAGAGTACGGGATTGAACGTCGACCAAAATTCTTGTTTTGTCAACTTGCCCGAAATCCTGGGCAAGAGTATCACGCCCAAAATTGCAGAAAAGCCGGACGCGAAAAAGTCGGAAACCTTCCACACCCCCTGCCAAACACCGGCGGCATCCCAGCCGAACTCGGCACCGACAAACGAGCGCATCACGGTCAGCACGACCGGATTCAGAATCATGGGGACGATTCCCATAGCAGCAAAGGCGAACCACGGGGAGCGAATGTCCAGCGCAGACTTGCGGATAACGCTGAAGTTAAAACCGGCCGTGCTGGCCACGCGGGCGGCAAAGAACCCAGCGACAATGGATTGCGTCGCGATAATCGAAAGGACGCTCAACCGTTCCGTATAAAGGAAAAAGGCAACCCAGATGCACTGGAGCAGCGACGAGGCCACCCCCACTAGCGCCCAACGCTTGTACTCGCCCAACCCGTTCAGCACCGACGAAGCTATGGTAACGATATTCATCGCGAGGATTCCAGGCAATGCAAAGAGGATTGCCGCCTGTACCAGCCGCGGATGAATTCCCGGGAAAAGGGTTTCGAGAGGAGCGACAAAACAGAAAATCACCGCAACGGCTGATGTAAAGACGGTCGCAAACGATGTCAACTTGAAACCACCGCGCCAGAGACCGACCAGCTTTTCACGATTGTCCAAGTTCTGCGCAGTCAGGCTCACCCAACCGTTCTGCATGGCAAGCGAAGACATCGCCTGCCCCACCGTCATGAAATTTTGCAGTTGCCCGACGCAGGCAAATGTGGAAAGTGGCAGGAACATGGCCAGCAGCTTGTTAACGACAAAGGCACGCAGCACGTTGCAGGCGGTCACGCCGCCGGAACCAAAAACGAGTTTCCAGAATTTAGATTCGCGATTCATGATTTAAACAAATTCATTCAGGGCTTCAATGACACGGGAAACGTCATCGTCGCCAAGGCCAGGCCCCATCGGGATGCTGAGTTCGGTCCGCGCCAGTTCTTCGGCAACGGGAAGCACACCGTGGCGGAGCAAGGAATCCGAAGCGCCAGTGAAAGCTTCCTGCAGATGGGGCGGAATCGGATAGTGGACAAGCGTCTCGACACCACGGGCCGAAAGGAACGACTGCAGTTCGTCACGGCGTTCGCAGAAAACCGGGAAAACATGCCAGACATGCGACAACGGGTTTGCAGGCACAGGAGTCACCCTGACAAGCGGATTTTTGATTTCGGAGCAGTAACGTGCGGCAATCTCCCTGCGGCGCGCATTCCAGCCATCAAGATGCGGGAGCTTTTCCAAAAGGATGGCTGCCTGAACCTCATCCAGCCTGGAATTCACGCCGACGTACTTGTTCACGTACTTGCGCTCCGAGCCGTAATTGCCCAGCATGCGGACAGTCCGGGCCAATTCAGCATCGTCGGTGACAACCATGCCTCCATCGCCCAATGCACCCAAGTTCTTTGTCGGGTAGAAACTGTACGCAGCCGCAGTGCTTCTCGCAACCTTCCTCTCGTCTTTCGTCTCTAATCTCTCGTCTCTCGTCTCGGTTGGTGAGCCTGTCGAACCACGTCTCTCGTCTAATTCAGCTCCATGCGCCTGCGCAGCATCCTCGAACACGAGCAGGCCCTTCGCCTTCGCAAATTCACAAATGGCAGGCATATCGGCAAGCCGGCCGTAAAGATGCACGGCCAAGATGGCACGGGTCCTTTCGGAACAGGCTCCCTCTAGCAGGGACACATCCAGGTTGCATGTTTCCCTGTCAGGGTCTACAAGCACGGGGACAAGCCCAGCGGCACACACGGCTAGTACCGTCGCTATAAACGTATTCGCAGGGACAATCACTTCGTCCCCGCGTTTCAGGTAACCCAGCTCAATCGACGCACGAAGCATCAAGGTCAGTGCATCCAACCCGTTTCCCGTTCCCACGCCGAACTGCGCTCCGCAATACTTGGCGAAGACACCCTCGAAACGCTCGGAACGGGGGCCGCGAATAAACCAGTTCGACTCGAGTACGCCCCCGAAAGCCGACAACAAATCACGGCCGAGAGATTCGGTCACATAACCAAGCGAATAGAACGGAACCTTTTTCGTAATCAACGGTTACCTCTAGGACTTTTACAAAGTCTCCTAGCGAAAATAGCAAAAAAGTTTGCTAATATTTGGGTATGTTCGAAATTTTGCCGTACAACAACGAAATGGAATCCCGCTGGGACCGCTTCATCATGGAAGAGTCCTTCAACGGGACGTTTCTGCAGACGCGCAAGTTCTTGAACTACCACCCGGAAGGGCGTTTTAAAGACGCTTCGTTCCTGGTCGAAAAAAGCGGAATCATCGTTGCCGCAGTCCCCGGGAACACCGCTAACGCGACATTCATATCGCACCAGGGTTCCACTTTCGGTGGCCCCGTCATCTCGAAGGATTTCACGAGTGCCAGCCGCATGGTCGAAATTGTCGAGACCATCGACAACCACCTCCGCAGCCAGTACAAAAGCGCAAGACTAAAAATTACCGCACAAGCTTTTTGCAGCGGGAAAAACGACTTGCTGGAATACGTCCTCGAGCATCACGGTTATGCAAGGCACACGGAACTCAGTTGCATCACACCGCTCGACGCAGGCGAAGATCCTCTCCTGAAATGCAAGGGAGAATGCCGCAGGAATTTCCGCAGCGCCGAAGCCCATGGGCTCACCTACCGCGCAATTGAAGATTCCGAACTCGAGCTATTCTACAAATTCCTCGTGATTTCGAAGGCGAAGTACAAGACGCACCCCGTCCACACAATTGACGAACTCCGCGATTTGCAACAGCGATTCCCGGGCAAGCTCATTTTCCGAGGGATGTGGGACAAAGAGACATACCTATCCGGAATCATGCTGTTCGCCTTCGACAATCCAAAGGTGCTGCATTTCCAGTACCTCGCTCCCGACGAAAGCAAAAACGGGACCAATGCGACCACGGCACTGTTCATCAACGTGATGCGCGAAGCCGCCAAAAACGGCTATCTCCGTTTTTCTTGGGGAATCTCGACCGAAGACGGAGGAAATTTCTTGAACACGAACCTCTTCCGGTTCAAAGAAGCGTTCGGAAGCGAACCCGCCACAAATATTTATTTTACTAAAAATTTCTAATACAAATTAAACTTTATTCGCTGTAACTTCGCGAATAAAATCATCGTATTCGTAGATGTAGTCCGACTCGTCGTAATGTTCCGACGCAAGAACCATACACACAGCACCCGAAGAAAAATTCTCGATTTCGCGCCAATGCATTGTCGGAATGTACAATCCATGGTAGGAACGGTTCAGCGAGAACTTCTGGCGGCCATTCCCGTCATCCAGAATCACGTCAAAACTGCCGCTTGCGGCGATAATCAGCTGACGCAATTTACGGTGGGCATGTCCGCCACGCATCGCACCCCCCGGAACATCGTACAAGTAATAGAGTCGCTTGATGTCAAAGGGAATCAATTCCCCGCCCTCGACAACGCTGAGGTTGCCCCGCTGGTCGTGAGCAATCGGGATATCAATGATCTGCGGTTCATTCCAATTCATACCGCTAATATAAGTTATTAATGAAATCAAAAAAAGGAACACGCTCCATTTTTAGGAGAAATAAAGCTAAAAGCGCTCTACTTTTTTATTATAGCAGGCAATAGTCTTTACCAATACGCTCGTTCGAAAAATCCGTCCGAAACCGCCTGCATACCCGATTCTTTCAACATTTCACGGGCATTGACGGCGTTCTCGGCTAACCGCCATACCCATCCATCTTGCGGACATCCGATTCCCGCCATCTACCAAGCGGTTCCTCTTTTTACTATATTTATGCATATGAGTGAATATTTGCATAAATCCAGCATCGGCCCCGTGGAGCCGAAGGACTTCGTCAAGGACTATGGCGAGGCCGGTTTTGTGCTGGAAAACGGAAGCACGCTCCCCGCGCTGACTATCCGTTACGAGACTTACGGCAAGCTGAACGCCGCTGCTGACAACGCGGTATGGGTGTGCTCGCCGCTGACCGCCGATGCGCATGCCGCCGGCTGGTACACCGAAAACGACAAGAAGGCCGGCTGGTGGGACGAACTCATCGGCCCCGGCAAAGCCATTGACACGGACCGCTTCTTCGTGGTCTGCAGCAACATCCTGGGCGGCTGCAAGGGCACCACAGGCCCCGCGACCATCAACCCGCGCACCGGCAAGCCTTACGGCAGCACCTTCCCCATCATCACCATCGGCGACATGGTGCATGCGCAGAAGGAACTCGCCGACGGCCTCGGCATCAAGGAATTCTACTGCGTCCTGGGCGGCTCCATGGGCGGTTTCCAGGCCATGAAGTGGGCCATCTACTACCCCGAACAAGTGAAGCGCATCGTAATCATCGCTAGTTCACCGCGTTTCTCGAGCCAGGCGCTCGGATTCGAAGTCGTGGCGCGCGACGTGATTACGCAAGACCCGGACTTCAACGGCGGAGACTACTACGACAAGGCGCAAAAGCCCGACGTGGGCCTCGCAAACGCCCGCAAGCTCGCGCACATCACCTACCTTTCGGCCATCGGCATGGAACAGAAGTTCAAACGCGCACAGGCGCAAGAGAACAAGAGCCACGCCGTCACGTATTCTACGCCGTTCGACCTGCAACTACCCATCGAGAGCTACCTGCGTTACCAGGGCAAAAAATTCGTAGACCGCTTCGACGCGAACAGTTATTTGCATATCGCACACGCGACCGACGCATTCGATTTGGAAACCGAATACGGCAGCATCGAAAACGCCTTCAAGGACATCAAGGCCGAAGTGCTGAACGTAAACCTCTCCACCGACTGGCTGTTCCCGCCGCACGAGAGCCGCCGCATCACGAGTGCGCTCTTGAACGTGGGCAAGTCAGTCACGAGCCTTGAACTCGACACGCAGTTCGGACACGACGGATTCCTCATCGAAGTGGGTGAACTCGGAAAGGCCGTGGGCCGATTCCTTGATTCCAAGATTATCCCACAGCAAGGCACGCAGGCCGTCCCCGTGTTCCACGAAGAAAGCGACTTCAAGTTGCTCGGCAAACTCGTGAAGGAAGGCAGCCACGTGCTCGACCTCGGTTGCGGCAGCGGCGACTTGCTCGACTTCCTCGCCAAGAAGAAGAAGGTCACCGGATTCGGCATCGAGAAGAACATCACCGGCATTTTGGACTGTCTCGAAAAGGACGTGCAGGTCATCCAGCGCGACTTGGACGACCGCGGCATCTCGGACTTGAAGGACGGCAGCTTCGACTACGCGATTATCAACCGTACCATCCAGGAAATCCGCGACCCCGTGGCGCTCCTGAACGAACTGCTGCGCGTCGCCAAGAAGGCCATCGTCACGTTCCCGAATTTCGGGCACTGGACTACCCGCGGAAGCCTCATGCTCCACGGTCGCATGCCCAAGTCCAAGGAACTGCCGTACGAGTGGTACGACACGCCGAACATTCGCCTCTTGACGGTAAAGGACTTCTACACGCTCTGCAAAAAGGAAGGGTTCCGCATCGAGAACATCAACTTCCAGAGCGAGCACTCGCTGAGCAAGTTCCTCACCGCCATCGGCATCCCGAACTTCGGCGCCGAACACGTCATCGCAACCATTTCGAAGAAATAAAAAAATTTTTTGAACAAAAAAAAGCGAGGCAAACGCCCCGCTTTTTTCTTTATACCCTTTGCGATTTATTGAGCACAAATGTCAGACGCACCGCTGATGTCGGCAACACTGAGAGGAGGAGTCCATTCGCTCCAGTCGGTCTCTCCGTTCTTGTCCGTCCAAACAATGCGGATCTGGACATAGTAGCCGCAAATATTGCGGGCATAGTGCTGCTGGCACTTGGACATGGCCACTTCCGTAGCGATGATAGCCTGTCTTTCGGTCTCGTCTGTATTCGGGTCGTAAATCTTGCCATGGTCGGCCGGATTGTAGCCGGATATAATCTTGCAGTAACTGTACATCGTGGTATCCTTGGCACCATCGGCTCCATAGCCATAGATATCGTTTTCATAGAAGCCCTTGGTAATGGAGGGTTCCTGGTACGGGAACGATTCTTCCCAATAGCAGCTATCGCAACCGTTGGAGGTCTTCTTGCCTTCGCAATCCAGCTTGTAATCGTTGTAGTGTTCCAAGGAGGTGAACCAGCGGGCCTCGTAATACATCGTATCCGTGTATTCCGATTCGGCGATGTACTTGCTGATAAAGTTCTCCGTAATCGTGTAAATCGCCTGAGCGTCAACGTACGTCACGTCGTTCTTCGTGGAAGTATCCTTGTCCACTTCGTAGTTCGTAGTGTAGTACTTGATGAACTTCGTCGACGGAACAGGGACATTGAGCGCCATGTATTCGCGGTACGCGATTTCCGGAGTCAGCTGGATAGCCTCGGTAAAGGCGGAAGTGTCGCCCTTGTCGATGACAGCCATGCGGTAATAGGTCTCGATCTTGTCGCGGCCCTGAACGTGGTAGTAGCGCACGTTGCCTTCGATATCGGTCTTGACGTCAGTCCACTCGAAGTCCTTCAGTTTGGAACTCTGGATGATGAACTTCCTTTCCGGATTGTCGGTCGAGACGTCGTACTGCCAGCTGAGTTCCCACACGCTCGGCGCAATGCGAGCGAGAGCAAGCCCTGATGGCGGGGCAACCACTACGGCCTCGGCATCTTCTTCGCTCAAGGCGATAAGGACGTCGGTCGAGAATTCGGAAACGCCATCGTCGTCGAAAGCCGCTACGCGGAAATAGTTGTACGGGTCAGAAAGGCCCGTAATCATCGCACGGTAAACACCCGTTCCGGTGGTATCGAACACTTCCCACTTGCTTTCGTCCAGGTTCAGCTTCTGCACAACGAAGCCTTCTTCCGGACGGGCTTCCACAGGCTTGTACGCCCATTCCAGCATCCAGGTGCCGGCGTCCTGGTTCTTCACCACCAGGTTCGTCGGGACAGCAAAAGCGACCTTGGGCTTTTCTTCGCTGCCCGATTCGCCGCCTTCATCAGTGACGGTCTTCGATTCGCAGCGCTTTTCCGAATCGACAAGGTTGGTGTTCGTTCCGGCCTTCGTACCCATCGGGTCGGACCAGTCACCGTAATCGGAAACGCCGTTCTTGTCGGTCCACACCACGCGGATCTGGGCGTAGGCGTTGCACTGCTCGTCGACGCTCTCGAATTCCTTCGCGATGGAGGACTGGTCAGCGGAGACCTTGACCGTGTCGACGCTCTTCTCGGTACCCGTCACGAAGCGGGCCTCGTAGAACACGCCGCCGACGGACTCACCCTTGGAGTTCTTGTTGTACACGGATTTCGTAATCTTCTTGCTTGGGTAGTTCCCGGTCAGCACGAGTTCGAGGACATTCTCCTCGGAGACGTTCGGCTTTGCCGTAGGAGCGGTAAGCGAAATTCCCTCGGCATAATCGATTTCCTCGGACACAAAGATTTCGTTCGTGTAGGCGGAACGGGTCTTCTCGTTCTTGGCCGCAAGGCGGTAATAGTAACCGCCGTTGGTATCGCCATCGACCAGGAAGTGCGTCATGTCGGCGCCGATTTCATCAAATTCTTCCCAAGACTTGTTCCCGGGAGCGAAGCGCTGCACGACAAAGCTTTCCGCTTCGGACTTGTCATCGTAGGAGAAGCTCAGTTCCCAGACGCTCGGAGCGAGCCTAGATACGGAAAAACCGGTCGGCGTCGCCAGAGACGTGGATTCCTGAAGGTCGGAAGGATCTTCCGCATCATTTACCGACGTATCGGAACTGGAACTGGAATTCTTTTTCTTGCTACTACTGGAGGACTTCGCCTTAATTTCGGTCACGCCCAGTTCATCATCTTCGTTAGTGCCAGACGAGGACGAACTGTCGCCGCAGGCGCCGAGGAGCAGGGCCGCAGAAAAAGTCATGGCCCCCAACAGCATAAAGGAACTACGTTTTAAAATCATCTTAACTCCCGTAGGCAGACCTACTATAGAATTGTAACTAGTTGCTTACAAAAATACATCTTTTTACGGATTTTCAAACAGCCACCCCCCTTTTTTTTCGCAAAATGCAAAGAATATCACATTTTTACGCAAAAAAAATGGGCGTTTCCGCCCAAAAAAAGTTTCCCCGATCAGCACTAAATCAGTTCTTCTGGCGGGAGATGGTCGCCATGTTCCGGTTCTTGGTAGAACGTGTCAGGAATCTGCACCTGGTTCTGGAAATAGGCGCGATGGGCGGCAATCACCTTCTCACGGGCAAACGCAGCGTCCTGCCATTCGCCAATCTGCACGTCCTTGCCTTCCAGTTCCTTGTAGTTCTGGAAGAAGTTCTTCGTGATGCGCAGGAACATCTGGTCCACGTCGGCAATGTCCTTGATGGGGCGCGGGTTGAACACAGGGACGCCCAGGACCTTGTAGTCCTTCTTGCCGCCGTCAGTCATGTCGAGTGCACCGATAACGCGGCAGGTGCAGACAGTACCCGTCATCATCGAAGCCGGGCTGTAAATAAGCATGTCGAGCGCGTCACCGTCATCGGCCTTGGTGCTCGGGATAAAACCATATGTGCAGGGATAGCTCATGGAACTGAGCAGGCAGCGGTCCAGGCGGAACACGTGCAGACGCTCGTCATATTCGTACTTGAGGCTCGTATCCTTGCCGATTTCCACCACGCATTCCACCTCGTAAGGGTACTTGCGACCAATGGGGAGATCCAGATAATTTATAGCCATCTATTTTCTCCAGAGGGACCCACAGCGGGCCCATTTTATTTTTCATACTAAAAAAACAACACAAATTTAACAAAAATTTACAAAAAGTCAAGGGTGTCAGCGGCTACGCCAGCGGGACGTGGAGACCTTCTCCATTATCCCGAAGAAATACTTGGGTTCCCCCCTGTCGGGGCTATAGCCCACTTCGAAACGCAAACGGTCCACCGCAGGAATCACCAGGTGGACACCGCCATAGACAGCCCCCTCGTAGTTATCCCAGCCGGGATGACCCGAATTCCAGATAAGGCTTCCGTCAAGGCCAGCCACCAGCTGAACACCATAGAAGAAGTTGACCCCACAAATACTTGCCGACTGGCGGTCCAGCAAGACAAAGCGTTCCTCAAGATTGAGCAGGGCCTCGTGTACGCCCAGGCGCTCTGCATCCCCGTAGCGTCCGCGGTAAGAATTCACGCCGCCATGGGAAAAGTAGTCATAGAACTTGACTTCGCCCGGACGATAACGAACAAGCGATGTCGCCCCCGTCACGAAGCGGCTGACAGTATAGTAAGCACGCGCATCGGCCAGAAGTTCCCAGAAATTCTCAGTACCCATGGATTCGCAACCACCCTCGCATGCGACTTTATCCTCATCCAATCCTCCCACATGGGTAAGCATGTACTCGAAATAGATTCCCTTGCGGGTATCAATCTTCGCGTCGCGGTAGTCAAAGGCGAACCCCAGGCCGAATTCCGGCAAGAGTGCAGCCCGGTCCAGCTTCCTGCCGCCGACCGTTGCCAAGATATACATGTGCGGCAAGAATTTATAGTCCAAGTCCAAATCGAGAAGCCAGCTATTGTCGTGATAGTCGCGAATATCGTCGTAGCTATCGGTATGCGAGAACTCGAAGTTCCAACCTAGCGGGAACCCGAACAGGTACGGGGAACTCGCATAGAGCACGTATTCATTCTTGTCGAAGAACGGGTCTGTTGAAGTGCGGTACTGCACCTCGACACGGATATCCTCGCCCAGCAGATTCAGGTTGGCAAGCGCAAGCCCAAGCATGAGACCGTCGCGGTCTGTCGTCTTGCCCGCCGGAGAGGGAATCCAGCGGAAAATTTCCTTGAAGGTGTAAGTTAGATTAGACGAGAGACGAGAGACGAGAGACGAGAGAGTGTCTTGATTAGACGAGAGACGAGAGACGAGAGACGAGAGAGTGTCTTGATTAGACGAGGGCTGGGGGGCTACGGGGGTGCAGGTTACGGTGATTTCGGTGAAGAGGTCGAGGTCTTGCAGGCGGAGTTTTTCGGTTTCGAACTTTTCGGCAGAGAACGGCTCCCCCACCTTGTTCAAAAGTTCACGCTTCACGACACGCGGGTTCGTTCGCTCTAGGCCCTTGAATTCAATGGACGAGACCACAACGCCATCAGAGCAACCGGCAGCACCCGTTTCTGGGGCAGCAGAAGGCTCAGCAAAGGCGACACAGGCACAAAACCCGACAAGAAGGCCAGCAATTTTCACAAGATCGATCACGAATAGGAAAAATAGAAAAAATGAGGCACGAGGCGAGAGGCTAGAAAATACCTTTGACCACTTAGTGCTTCAGCACTTATGTGGGCATGGCCCCTTAGGGGGAGACTAGAGGCTAGTGAAAAGAATCACGCACTTCGTGCGTCAATATAAGACGGCGAAGCCGTGATATTTCTCCCTAGCCCCTAGATTCTAACCTCTAGATTCTCTAACGGAGATTACTTCAGGGCTATTCGCCCTTCGCAATGACAAACACTAACCACCAACCACTTCCTACTGTCTACTTGTACTCTCGCTACGCTCAAGTACCAAATGCTCGGCTCGGCCATGTTCAAGCAAGCTTGACCGCGGCGCTCGCCTTACGCATTTGTCCTACTGTCTACTTCCTACTGTCTACTTTTTGTCTCGTCTGTAGCCGCGCAGCGGCGTTCTCCTCATAGAGGATAACTCTACTAAGGCACTAAAGTGCCTAGTATCGTTTATCTTGTCTTTCCCTAGCCCCTAGATCCTAGCCCCTCCTCCCTTTTTTCTATATTTGCGGGCGTAAAACAGAACCCCCGAGGTCCCTATGTTAGATTTTCTCGCCAACTACTGGCCGTACCTTGTCGCACTGGTTGTCATCGTCCTTGCCATATTTGCATTCCGTGGCGTACGCAAGTTCCTCAAGGAAGGCCGCGGTGCGTTCAGCCTGGACGTGATCAAGAAAAACACCGAGCCGAACTTTGCCGCCCTCAAGCAAAAGTCCAAGGCCCTGCTCGCCGATGCCGACATGATTTGCGAAATCAAGGAAGGCAGCAACCTCGTTCTCCCCAAAAAGGAAGACATGGCCTTCTTCAAGCGCGCCGTTTCGCAAAAGTACAAGCTCGCCATGTTCCTCGTGCCGGGCACCAACAAGGTCGTCTACTTCTTCTGCAAGACCGAAGCCGGCGTCCGCCGCCGCATCGAGAACCTGGTCATCAACCAGAAGTTCCGCGAAGGCAAGAAGCCCTACGTGGATATCGCCACCGGCGAGAAGCTGAAGTACCCGAGGTAGAAATTAGACGAGAGACCGCTTCGCTGGTAGACGAAAGACGAGAAATTTTTTTTCGTACTTGTGCGAAGCACCATTATTTTTCTTTCGTCTCTCGTCTGTAGGACCGCAGGTCCGTCCTCTCGTCTAGCAACGCATCATGACCTATAACGACCTCACACTCGCGGAAGAAGAAAGCAAGCTGGAAGCGGCGCTCGAAGCGTCGCGCAACCTGCTTATCGAGGCGCCCACGGGTTCGGGCAAGTCGCTGTTCATCCCCTACTTTTTAAGCAAGCACTGCAAGGGACGCGTCGTCGTTCTGCAGCCGCGCCGTATCGCAGCACTCTCGCTCGCGCAGTTCTCGGCCAAGCTCCACGGAGAGCCCTGCGGCAAGACCGTCGGCTACCAGTTCAGGCAGGACAGCTGCAAGAGCGCCGACACGCGCATACTCTTCCAGACTTACGGAAACTTTCTGCAGGAACTCCTGCACGGCAAGATGGACGCCGACTGGGTCGTATTCGACGAGTACCACGAGCGCAAGGTCGACATGGATTTGCTGTTCGGGTATTTTAGACGAGAGACGATAGACGAGAGAGGAGTGGGGCCGAGGGTTGCGGTGATGTCGGCGGCGCTGAACCGCGAGGAACTCGAAGCGGTTCTCGGCGTCAAGTGCCTACAGCTCGGCCACCCGCTATTTCCCGTACAAATTATCCACCAGGCCCCAGCCACGGGCAATTCGCTTGTTTCGGGCGTAGGCATTGACGCCGAAGTGGTGCGGGCTCTCCGGACGCTCTACCGCAACAACATTTGGCAGACCACGCTGGTATTCCTCCCGGGCAAAGCCGAAATCGCCCGCTGCCACAGCGCCGCCTCCGAAGCATTGGGCAACAACTGCGCCGAATTCCTGGAGCTCTACGGCGGGCAGGACCGCGAAACGCAAGACCGCATCTTCGAAGTCACCGAACGCCCGCGCGTCATCTTCACCACGAACATCGCAGAAACCTCCATCACCGTCCCGAATGTCACCGGCGTCGTCGACAGCGGTATCGAACGCGTGAGTCTCTACGACGACAGCGAGAAGGTGAACGTATTGCGCACCATGCCCATCTCGATGCAGAACGCCATCCAGCGCAGCGGCCGTAGCGGCCGTACGCAGAACGGCTGCGCCATCCGCCTCTGGAGCGAGGATTCCGAGACTCGCATGCCCAGAGGAATCGTGCCCGAGGTACTGCAGATCGAGCCGTCGGAACTGCTGTTGCAGAAGGCAGCGCTTGAATTAGACGAGAGACGAAAGACGAGAGACGAGAGGCATGAGGATCGAGGTGCGAGGAGCGAAGAGCGCAGCAACATTGTCATTGCGAGCGAAGCAAAGCAATCTCAACTAGAACTACCCACCCCCATTCCGGAAGCGCGCGCACAGGCCGCCACAAAGTTACTCGAAGGTTTCGGGATGCTCAAGGACGGAGCCATCACGGAACTCGGGCTCAAGGCCATCCGCACGCCGGTTTCAAGCATCCCGCTTGCGCTGCTCCTCGCCTCGGCACAGAGCCAGGCCGACCTTCCCGACCTTCTGCTGGCAGCACTCGCATGGATCCACTCCGGCACCGAAGCACTGCAAAAATCCAAGGTATCGCAGGACATCCTGGCACTTGCCGCCGACACACTCTCCAAGAGCATCAACGTCCCGCGCGAAGTGAGCTTTACTTTCAGGCAACTACGGGACTACCGCGATGGGTTAGACGAGAGAATAGATTGCCACGCCTCTAACGAGGCTCGCAACAATTCTACCCATTCCAACACTTCACGCCTCGTCGCTCAAAGTCTCCTCAAGGCCTTCCCCGACAGGCTCGCCACGCCGAGCGGTTCCGCATACAAACTTGCAAACCAGAACATCATCCGCCTGCAAGTCGCAGAACCGCCCTACGCCATCTTGGCGCTCACGATGTTACGCACCGGCGGCGGCAGCAAGTCCGAACTCAAGGTCAACCTGTACGCCCCCATCACCCAGGACATGCTCGGCGGAAACACCGCCAAGACACGCTACGAACTCCTATGGCGTAGCGGCCAGGAACGGTTCATCGGCATAGAAATCAGCGAAACAGAAAACGCCGACGGCACCACCACTGAACTTTCCCGCAAGGAAATCCTCCCGCAGGAAGCCTCGCCCAAAGTGCTTGCCAAGCTCAAGGAACTCACCGTAGACGCCTGGCGCGAAAAAATCGAGAAGGAAAACTGGAGCGGTCGCTATCTCACCGAGCAAATGCAGACGCAACTCATCAAGATGCGCCTTGCCGCCAAGCTCTACCCGGAATACGGCCTGCCCGAATTCAACGAAGAGGACATGGAACTGATCTTCGACGAATTCGCGAGCGGAATCTTCTTGCTGCGCGATATAAACGAAGACCGTTTCCGTAACATTGTCGAGGAATACTTCGGCAAGTCCATGCTCGCCTGGCTGAACAAGACCTTCCCCGACCATTACGTGCTCCCCAACGGCAAGCGCGCCCGATACAGCTACCAGGCCGTCGCCATCGATGACAGCGGCAAATCCGTACAAAGTATCGAAGGCGTCCTCGTCGAGATTTCAGCACGCATCGAAGACTTCATGCAACTCCGCGGCGAGCACAAAATTGCCGACGGCAAATTAAAAGTCCGGTACGACATCCTCGCACCGAACTTCCGCACAATCCAAAAGACTTGGGATTTAACAGGATTTTGGCAGAACACCTACGCCGAAGTGCGCAAGGAACTGCGCGGTCGCTACCCCAAGCACCCATGGCCGGAGAGCGTTATTTAACTGTATAAATCGTGAGCGTCTTGCTGTATTCGTAACCGACAACTAGCAGTGCTTTGCCGGGAACCGGGCTCTGTTCCTCGGGAATGAACAGAAGGCCTTCGGGGCCACGATCCTTCGGGTCCATGTAGTAGTCGATAATCTTCGGATTGTCGAGATTCGTAATGTTGAACACGACAACACCGCTCATCCTTTCCAGACCGACAAAAGCGAGACGGTGGGTCCCGATCATACCCACGACAACGTTTTCGGGTTCGCACCCCTTGTTGTCGCTGCGGGCGTCCTTCTTGACCTTGTCCTTCTTGGAATTCCAGTTGAAGTATTCCGGAGCGACCGAAGCTAGCATCTGCTCGATTTTGTCACCGGAATCCCACACAAGTTCACCACTGTTTCCGTCAAAGATGCTGATGGAGCGCGTACCGAAGCTGTAAACGTAAGGGCATTTTCTCTGGCCTTCGGCGCAAAAGTCGGTACCGCTGATTTTCAATGTCTTAAGAGCGCTGAGCGCCTCTCCATTAAAGACGTCCTCGTCAAGACGACCGCGTTCGAACAGCGACAAAGCGTTCGTCACATCCGTCCAGCCATTAAAGTCATCACTTTCGGCACCTTCGTTAGCCGTAATGATATAAGGTTTCCCATCGGCTTCAAAATAGCAGATTCCGTCCGGCTGTCGCAACCCGTGCACAGGCACGTTTTCAATCTTGATGTTCCCGTTCTTGTGCACATCCACGCCGAATCCCGGCTTTGAATGGTCCACTGAACCCAAGGGGAACACATCGACAACCTTCTTTGCGGGGATGTTGATTTTCGCAATGGCGTTGTTTTCTTGCAGGCTTACCCACGCCGTCTTGGAATCCTTGGAAACCGTGATATACTCAGGTTCAAGCGTCTGCGCATAAGGGTTGGTCCCGATGGTTCGCACGCCGTTATCCATCAAGTCGTTGTCTTTGAGTTTCTTGAAATTGACTATGCTCACCTTGACCGGCAGCGAGTCCTTCTTGTTTAAGCGGCCCGGAGTCAATATGGCAATAGCACCTTCCGGGTCGACACTCATGTCCTTGTTCGGGGAGCCTTCGCAAGCGACAAGGATGTTCTTGCCGTTAGGAGTATAGGTAATCATGTCCGGCTGGGCGCAAACCTTGTACGACCCGACCTTTCTCGGCACGTCCTCGACAACCTGGAAAATTTCGACATAGCCAGGATCCTGTTCGGGATCGGCAATCTCGCTCACGGCAACAAAATCTTCGAACACGCTCACGCTGGAACCACGCCCCAAGAGCTTCATCGCGCCCAGGACCTTGGGCTGGCTAGGCTTGTCGAGCGAGACGACTTCCATGATAGGTTCGTCACCCACCACGAAGAGCTTTCGCAAATCAGGCATATAAGCCATAATTTCCGCAGTCTTCATAGAGACTGAGCCCAACGGAGCCAGCAATTTTCCCATCTGGAACGTCTGGGAAGGACCCGGTTCTGCAGCAAAGGAGATGCCTGTGGCGAGTGCCGCAGCCAAGACGATGCCGATTTTTCTCATACCAACCTCATGCCTTTTTTTGTTAATCAAAAATCAACCAAAACAAAAGCATCCCAAGAGCGATTCCTCCCAAAAAAGAGGAGCCAGTCATCAGGGCGGCCTCAGTTTTCGCGGGGCTGTCCTTTTCCGTTCTAGCGTCGATCGTGACGCGTAGAGCTTGCTGACAAACTGTATTTTCTTGCCTTACCGTATTGTAACTCTGTTCCCAATTGGCGCTTTTGGCCTGTTCCGTCTCGATGGTCTGGCGCAGGGAATCCGTTTCGGCCTTGCAAGCGGCATCATGCACGGTCATCACGCTATCGCGAATGGCGAGTTCGGCGGCAACCACCTCAGCGGGAACAAGATCTCCCGAAGAAGGGGCTCCCTCCTGGGCAAACGCAAAAGCGGAACACAGGAGGCAAACAAAGAGAACAGTCGTAATGAATCCGGCAGGCCTATCCATAAAAAATTAATCTTCGTACTTTTGCACAACCCATTCCGTAGGCATCGCAGGCGAATCCGTTCCAGAATGCTTGAAGGTAAATCCCTTGTCCTTCTCGAAATCCTCGACAACGCCCATGATGATGATCTGGCAGGTTGTATCAAGGCACTTCTCGGACCTCATCACCAGAACATCGCCATAAAGATCCCACGAACCGGACTTCAGCTGTTCATTTATGTTGCTGAACGCTTCCAGGTGGAACGTTCCATCATCCTTCAATTTGAAGTTCCAGTCCAGCTTAAGTTCCTTGTCATAGCTGTACCAGTCCCCAACCAGGTCCGCGGCCTTAATCTTCCCGATCTTGAAATCTTCCGCCGAGCAATCCTTCTCATCCAGGACGTAATCGCTGGAAACAACATGGGTGTAAAGCGCCATCACCGCGCCCGTGTAATATACAGGAACAAGCAGCAGTTCGCCGCGGTGGATATCGGCATATCCGGCCATCGTCTGCAGGGTTTTCTTTCCCGCCACGTGCTCCATGATAAAGCGGCCGTCGTAGAACTTGTAGATATCCGAAGTATCTTCACCGGCCTTGCAGGTCAGTTTCTTGCCCACCATATCGTCGAACTTCCCGATCTTGGCCTTAGTCGCCGGAAGCTGTTCCGTCTCGACCGTCTTAGGATCGCCACTGTCCACGGCATACTTCAACGAACCCGACGAGTCCACCGTGAACGCAATCGTCATCTTCTTTGCCATTTGCGCAAGGAAGTAATCGTCGCCCAGGGTGTTAATGATGGAGGTCGTCGCATTGTCTTCATTGATCTTGATGATACCGTCTTCGAAGTCGCTAATCACGACGACCTCGCCCGTATCGACCTTGTCTCCGACAATCGAGAAGGAGAACAGTCCCTTCTTGGAACCGGACGTCATGTGAATCTCGTGACCGTCTATTTCGAGCAGCATGTTGCGGGACAAATCGTCAAGCGTCGCAACACGGGCGCCATCAGGCAACTCGACCTTGGAAGACGAGGATTTCGCCTTCTTGGAAGACGAAGAGAGATCATTTCCGCTGGAAGACGACGTAGCGTCTTCGCGATCGATACCAGAATCGGAACCGGAATCGGAACCGCATCCAGTAAAAACGAGAGTGGAGGCCACTAACCCGGCCAAAAGATAATGCAATTTCATAATACAACGCCTATGTTATAATTCTACAATTAGAATATAAACAAAAACGCCCCACGAAAAAAATTTTTTTCATAAAAATAGGCATTTTAGGCGTCAAAAGGCGATTTAGGGTGATATCCGAGGTCTTTTTCAGCACTTTCGATGGACGGAACCGCATCGTAGAGGAACCCGGCCAATGCCTGTTCGGCGGATACGCTTTGCCCCCCTATCCAGCCCCTCAGAGCGGCAAGCCGCTTGCAGATACCCCAGGGCAGCGAAACCATCCGATGTTTGAGTCCGCGCCCGCGCAGAATGGCCTCGGCCATCTGCGCCATCGTCATGGACGATGGGCCCGCCAGTGCATAAGTCCTACCAATCGCAGAATCGCAGAGTCCCGCCGACGCGATACCCTGCACCAGGTCGACACTGCGGACCGGGCGCTTCTGCGCGAGCCCGCCCCCCGGCAAGAAGTACACGGGAAAACGCGATACATACCTCGCATACATGTTGAATTCCACACCGCCGCCATCGCCAATCACTAGCGTCGGCCTCACGATGGTCCAGTCCAGCCCGGAATCCCTGACGGCCTGCTCGCCGGCAAGTTTGCTTTCGCCATAAGGGGTAAGGACAGGATAAGTGACAGAAATGCTCGACACGTAAAGCAGGCGCCGTACCCCGGCATCCTGGCATGCAGAGACGACATTGCGCGTTCCCTGCGCATTGACGCGCTCGAACTCTCCGGGCTTAGTCGAAAGGAGAATCGCGGCGAGATGGAAAACGACATCCACCCCATCGAACACGTTACGCAACGACCCGTAATCGGAGACATCGCCGTACACCAACTCCACTCCCGAAGGAATACGCGAACTAGCCAAAGTATCACCAGGGAGGGCAAGGACGCGCACACACACACCACGCGCCTCTAGTTCCCTGCAGAGCGCCTTCCCAACGACGCCCGCGCCTCCCGTAATCAGCGCCTTCATCATGCTTCCAGCATGTAGCGGATGTCATCCACGCGCCGTTTCAGCGCGCCATCCTTTTCCATTTGCACCTTAAGGGATTTCAAGGCGGCAATTACAGTGGCATAGTCGCGATTAAACGCATCCCCGATACAAACGAGCGATTCCGACGTGTACTCGCGGCAAAGCAGCATGGCCACCTTGCGCGGCACCGAAGCCGCTGCGTCCTGGCGCTTCGAGGCAAGCGCCAAAAAATCAACGTTGAACTGGAAAGCGACCGTGTCGGCAATGCTCCGGATCGTCGGCGCGGAGGCTACCCCGCCGGACTTGTTCTCGCCCATCAGGCGCTTGACGCAGGCAAAATCCAGTTCCACCCCGTTCAAGGTGTGCATGGCGTAGAGCCAGTTGATAAGGCCCTCGATGTCGCGCACATTGCTGCGCGGCTGCACAGAGAGAAACCTGCAAATTTCCTCGCGGTCTCGGTCCACGAACGGCACGTGGACGGATTTTCTCTCGATAAGGTTCAGGCGAGTCGTCATGTCCGGCTCGTCAAGGCCTACCGCCACGCAGGATTCCAGCTGGGCCAGGAAGGTCTTGGAAATGTGCGGGATGGCCGACTTATGGTTCGGCGAAGAGGCTTCCCCGGAACAGAAACTCGACGGATGTCTGTCGCACGTGATGACAACCTGCTTGCCGTGCGAACGGAGATGCGCAACCAGCGCGAAAAGCTTCTCGAGCGTCTTGACGCCCTGCTCAATCCACTGGATATCGTCGAGCAACAGGCAATCGCAGCGCATGTAACGTTGTTCAAACTTTTCCTGCAGTGCGCGGGATTCGGAACGGTTCTTGTAGATGGCCGTGTAATCGCGGAAGAAGTCGGCCGCATGGCAATAGGTAACCCGCATCTCGGGCTTTTTCGCGACCAGATCCGCAGCAATGGACTGCAACAGGTGCGTCTTGCCGAGACCGGAAGCGCCATAGATAAACAGCGGGTTCAAGGACGGGTCACCCGGATTTTCCGACACAGTCCTGCAGGCCTTTAACGCCGTGGAGTTGCAACTGCCCTCCACGAAGTTCTCAAATGTGAACCGGGGGTAAAGCTTGAGGTCGTTCGCGGCAACGTTCCTGGCCTTGGGCTTGGCGACGGGGCGCGCCACAGCCGGGGTAGGCAGCTTCATTTCGGGAACGGCAGCGGAAGGGGCCAGAAGACGAATCGTATAATCGACGAATTCGGAACCCAGAACGGCACTGAAGGCCTTGCGGAAGAGGTCGCCGTAATGACTGTCCAGCCAAGTGGCGCGGAAAGTGTCGGGTACGGTCAGCTGGGCATATCCGTCCTGCACGCCTTCAAAGCCTACAGCATCCAAAAAGGCAGCACCAAATTCATTACATTTCGAACGAACGTACTCAAGGACACGAAGCCACGGCGACGACGATATATCCAATAAAGAAATAGTATTTTCCACAGTTATTCCAAAACGAGGGGGTCAAAAAAACTTACAAAAAAATTAAATAAAGCCTTTCTCTTTGTGAGAGACGTCCCCGGCTTTTTTTCAAAAACACAAGAAACAGCCCAAAAAAGGCAAAAATTTTTTCACCCCCCGTCCAGCTACCATCATTGACCGAGTTAATAACCTGCCAATCAAAAAAACATCCCTTAGATTTCACATTCTATCAACAGAAAAATTTGAAACCATCCCTTGACATTTTTTTATAAGTAATTTCATAATAAAATTTATACAAACGAGCACCAATACAAACAACAGAATCGGCCATTACGCGCCAAAAACGCCATTTTTTTTGCAAACAAGATAATTTTTTAAATGGAAAACGTTGACTGCCAATGACTTCCAATTTACGGACGGAAAACCGTACGTTCCTCTTCAGCTTCATCGGGAGTGCTATCGAGCATATTCTGAATTTCCGGAATCAGACGCGCCTTGATGCGGTCCAGGAACAGGCACTGCAGCTGAATCATCCTGTCGCGGTGGCGACCGGCGTGCTCCTGAATCCAGTGGCTCACCGCGTCCTGCCTATTCTGCGTGCGTTCCTGCAGAGTCTCGCGGATAAACGTGCTCTGCACCGACATGTAACGCTGCATGTTGAACGGCAAACGGTAGATACGGATAAACTGCTTCAGGAGTTCCAGAAGGGAGAGCCTCGATTCCGCATGCTCGCGGATGAACTTGCGCAGTTCGGCTATGTGCGACTTGAAAAAGGGAACGATGGAATCCTCATCGATCTGATAGAGTTCCAGCGCGTTGCGCTTTCTCGTTGTTTCGTCAATAGCCATATGGTAAATTTATTTTTTGTCGAATCGCGAAAAAAGGTTTTTCTTCACGATAAAGGCGAAATTCGCCTTTTTTGCGATATTTTGCACATCTTTTTGCAAAAAAACGCGACCTTCCGTGCCCGGATTCAGCCTGTCCGCCGCCTGCCCGCGAAAATCGACCAGCGAAGAAACCTCTATCGGGCCCATGCCTTCCGGGGTCATCAGTTCCAGCGGATCGTCCACCGAGAACGGATTTTTCACGTTCACCTTCAGGGCACCGGTGCTCGATTCGTACTCGGTCACCTGCGCCGCCACGCAACCTCCGGCAGCATCCACGTGCGACGCCTCGTAGTTTTGCGGCAGGGGCCCGCGCAAGAATCCCGGCATGAACCCGCGCCCGTCCACGAAGTCGATAGCGCGGCGACTCTCGTCCGGGACTCCCCCGCCCGAGGCGACGGCATCTATGGCCATCCTGTATGCCCGCACCACCTGGCTCAAATAGTATACCGAGCGTGTACGCCCCTCGATCTTGAAAGAATCCAGACCACCCGCGACGAGTTCCGGAACCACGTCCAGAGCGCAAAGGTCGCGGCTGCTCATAAAGTACGTGCCCCAAGTGTCCTCGTCCAGCGCGATAGGATCGAGTTCGGGCTTGTCCGCCCTTTGCAAGGAGAAGTTTCCTTCATGAGTGTGATAGTCGTCACACTGCGGTTCCGGGTTCGCGTAAAGGCGGTAAGGCATCCGGCAGGAATTGTTGCATGCCCCCTGGTTGGCATCCCTATGAGCCACCCAGTTCGAAAGCATGCAGCGGCCGGACATGGCCATGCAAACGGCGCCGTGAACAAACACCTCCAGTTCAAGGTCCGGAATACGATTCTTTATCTCTAAAATTTCAGACAACCGAAGTTCGCGGCTCAAAATAATCCTGCGCACACCCAGATCCTTCCAAAACGAGGCCGCAAGATAGTTGGTCGTGTTCGCCTGAACAGAAAGGTGGATTTCGGTTTCGGGAGAAACCTTGCGCAGCCAGCCGACAAAGCCGGGGTCGGCAACGATCAAGGCATCGGGCTTGAGTTCGAGGGCAGAAAGCAGGGCCTTCTGGAAGGCCTTGACCTTCACGTTTCTCGGGATGACATTGCTCGTCAGGTAGAACTTCTTTCCAAGGCTGTGCGCATAGGCAATGCCTTCCGCCAGGTCGTCCAAATTCCTGAAGCCGTTCTCGCGGGCACGCAGCGAAAAAGCGGGCTGGCCGGCATAAACGGCATCGGCGCCGTAAGCATAGGCATAGCGCATGCGAACGAGGTCGCCCGCCGGCGCCAAGAGTTCCGGTTTCTTAACTGTCATTGTAACCCCTAAAACTTAAACCCGGCACGGAGATAAACCTTTTTGTCGTTTATCAACGTGAATTCGCTCATAAAGGATGCGTAGCGGCCCTCGTAGGCCAACGCCGGCGTTATGGAATACTCCATCGAGGCCCCGTCGAGGAACTTCTTCGGGGTTTTCCTATGGACACGGAACGGGGTCGTGTCGTTCACGGCGCTACCGTAGTCCGTTCCCTTCCAGAACCAGGAATTGCGCACCGACACAAAGATGTGGCCATCGAACCTGCCGTACACAGTCCAGTCCACGACCTGGCTATTCGGACCGTTCTGGTTGCCCAGAGGGTACCCCAGGTGGGCAAGCTGGGCCGTATTCTTCTCGAAATGCGAATAAACGTAGGGCTCGATGCGGGCGTATTCAGCTATGGAACCCGCCTCGAGGCGTTTACCCTTCACCTTGAAATCGTGAGCGACCTGCAAGCCGGCCATCCAAGCCCACTTGGCCTCTATGTTGTCGTTCCTGATAAGGCTCACCGGACTTTCCATGTCATCCATGAAGAACTCCGTATAGAGGCGCGCCCAGTTGAACAGGCGGTAGTTGAAATCCATCGCCAGAGCGCCGTTGTTGGAATTCTCGCTGTAGTTGCCCTTCTCCATGAACAGAGGAACACAGGGCACGAAAAGCCAGGGTTTCATGTTGTCGAAGAGCACCTGGATCTCGCTCAAACCGACAGTCGCATTTCCCACGGCCAGTTCATAACGATGACCGAAGAGGTGCCGTTCTTTCTTGTTCTCCATGCTCATGCTGTTGCTGTAAATTCGCAGGTCACCGTAAAACGTAAGAACGTGCAGGGGACCGACGAACATGTCCATGGAAAGCATGTTGTAGGGAAGCGCAAACTGGTTGAGCGTGAGGTTGTTGTAGTAACCAGGGCCCCAGTGCATCACGTCGCGGCCAAAATCCACGCGGAGCCAGTCATAGTTGAAAGCGAAATGCGCACGGTAACGGGCATAGCTCACATACTCGACTCCGGAATTATCCTCAGCTTTCTGAGTTTCCAAGAACTCCCTGTCGAAGGAGCGAGCATTTTTTGTGTGCCCCTCGCCGTAAATTCGGGCATCCAAGACGAAATCCACCGAGTCGATGAAGCCTCGCAAGTAAAGTCCACCGTCGATGCCGGGCCAGATAGTATCCTTGAGGGACTCACCATCACGATGCCAGAGGGAATCCCCCAATGACCCGCCACCGCGATAGTCTACCCCACCCACAATCGACGCGGCCAGACCGTAGGATGACGGGCGCGAGGAGGTATCACCGGGAAGACGGTCCACGTAAAGCAGCGCGGACCCTTCTGTTTCCCTAAAGTGCTTGATGAAATTCGTATCACGGCGCGGATAGGCAAAATACTGCAAGTGGTCGCCGGTCGTCTGGCGATGCAGTTCGAAGAGCATCGGGGACGCTTCAAGAAGTTTCAGGTTTCTGGTGTGTTCTGGACCGATTACCGGAGAGGCGGCCATCGAAGAGACCATGCCGCCAAGGACCAGGACCGAGATAAAAGACAGAATAAATTTTGACATTTAATGCTACATCCAGCCGCGTTCGGACGTTCCTGAAATACCGCGAATCTTAAGGTCGAAGTCATCCGGGTTCGTGGCGGCACGCATGGCCGTTTCAAGAGAGATCTTTTCTTCCGTGTACAGTTTGAGCAAGGCCTGGTCAAAGGTCTGGCTGCGGTACTGCATGTGCCCGTCGGCAATCGCCTGTTCGACAAGGTCAATCTTGTCCTTGTCCTGGATATATTCCTTGATGGCACCGGTATTCACGAGGATTTCCGCAGCGGGGACGCGGCCCTTACCGTCCTTGGTCGGCAACAGGCGCAGCGAGATAATGCCGGCAAGCACTTCGGCAAGCAGCAAGCGGATTTCGTCGTGCTGGTGCGGCGGGTACATCGAGAGCACGCGGTGAATCGTCTCCGTCGCATTGGTAGTATGAATCGTGGCAAACACCATGTGGCCGGTATCCGCAGCGGTCAAGGCAATCTGCATCGTCTCGAGATCACGGATTTCGCCAATCAGCAAGACGTCGGGGTCCTGACGAAGGGCGGCGCGCAAGGCATTCCCATAAGACAACGTATCCACGCCGATTTCGCGCTGCGAAATAATCGCCTTGTTGTCCTTGTAAAGGTATTCGATAGGGTCTTCGACCGTGATGATGTTGACGGATTCGTGATTGCTGATATGGTCAATCATGGACGCAAGCGTCGTCGACTTGCCGGAGCCCGTCGTACCGGTCACAAGAACAAGGCCGCGCTTGGTCAAGGCCATGTCGCGAATGACCTCGGGGAGCTGCAGATCCTCGAACGGCGGAATCTGCGCCTTGATGTGACGAATCACGATAGCGATGGAACCACGCTGCCTAAAGACGTTCACACGGAAACGGCCCAGCTCGCGAGCACCCACGGCGAAGTCGCATTCCTTATTTTGTTCAAAACGAACCTTCTGGTCGCGGTTCATGATGTCGTCCAGGAAGGAATCCATCATAACGCCATCGACCTTGATATCGAACGGGCGCTGCAACAGGCCGTTAATGCGGAATGTCGGAGAGGCGCCAACGCGGATATGAAGGTCAGAAGCCTTTCGGTTCACCATCTCACGGAGAAGATGCTCTATGCGGAGCTCAACACGACGTTCCTGCTGTTCAGCCATTTACATTGCCTCCGAACTTTTCGCGATAAATCTTTTCGATTTCTTCCAAGCGGGTACGGTATTCCGCGTTCTTCGGTTCCTTCAGGCAGAGGTCCTGGTAAATGTCCAGCGCCTTGCCGTAGAGACCTTGTTCAAAATAGATTTCGGCGAGCGTCTTTGTGTTCAGGCTCTCGTCGATGTCGGCGGCACCGCGATCCAGCGGCTTGGAAGGATCCTTGATAAGGCCAACGGAGACCTCGTCGTCGGAATCGCCGGACATGAGGAAATCGAGGCCCTTGTTGGAAGGTTCGCTGTTTTCAGCCGATTCCGAAAGGGAGTCGTCGTCCGTGAAGAACAGGCCCTTGAAGGCGCCGTTCACTTCGGCCTCGAGCGAAGCGTCCGCACTGGAAGGAATCACGCGTTCCTCAATGGCCGCGCTCGTAGATTCCTGCGTCGGGGCTTCCTGCGCCGGGGTTTCTTCCTTCGCAGGAGACAGCTCGGGCAAGTCAAGGTCATCGTCGCCCAAGATAGAATTGAGCGCGCTGCCCACTTCCTTTTCAATCGTCTCAGACTCTCCGGAAGTTTGTTCAGAAGCACCGACTGAATGCGGCAGTTCCAGTTCGTCCTCGGCCTTGGCCACCTGTTCCGAGAGCGAGCCAAGAACAGGGCTTTCCTCTCCGCCAACAGATTCGTCGGGCTTTACAACGGGAATATCGGAATTGTCGCTAAAGACGGCAGAAATATCGTCTTCCGTTCCGGAGTTTTCTTCAAGAGACTCGTCGTCACCGAAGATGGAATTCAGCGAGCCAACGGCTTCACTTGCAAAGGAAAGCGTCGTATCGGCAGGGGTTTCTTCTGCAGGTGCCGCCGTGAAGGATTCCTGCGGATGTTCCTCGGGCAGTTCGTCTTCGCCGAAAATGCTCGCGAAAGCGCTGTCCAGGCTCTGCGGTCCATCTTCTGCAGCGGGCCTTGCGGGAGCCACTTTCATGGGAGGCGGTTCCACAGGCGTAATTTCCTGGAGTTCGGCAAGAGGGTCTTCCTCAATCTCTTCCGCGGGTTCTTCCACGGGTTTTGCCTCTGGCTCAACAGCGGGTTCCACTTTAGCGGTGTTCTGCGGAATCTCTTCGGGCAGTTCATCCTCACCGAAGATGCTTGCAAAGGCGCTGTCCACGCTCTGCGGCTTATCGTCGGCCAGAGCGTCTTTAGCCGAACTTTCCGTAGCATCCTGCGCAGCAGGAGTCTCGGCCTTTTCGCCTTCCGGTGCAGCCTCAGGAGCATCGGAATGCACATCAATCTTTTCCATGAGCCCGAACAGGTTCTCGTCATTCGTCAAGGAAATATTGTCGGACTCGACTTCTTTAGCATTGAAGGAATCCGGAGAAACTTCGTTCGGGATGTTTAGGTGATTGAACGGGGAGCTTTCCGTAGTCGCTTCTTCAGCCTCATCAAGGGAATCGTCACCAAACATGCTGGCAAACACGTTGGATACATCGCCGCCAGAAATGTTGTCGCCCTCGGAGAACTCGTCAAGCTTGTCCGCATCTCCGGAATCAAGATCGGCCATGGCCGCATCGAGGGATTCCTGCAGGCTGTCCATAGCGGAACCGTCGGCACCGTCGTCATTGGGCAGCAGAGCCGAAAGGGCTGCGAACGGATCTTCTTCGGCAGAACCCTTGCTGTCGAACGGAGACGCGGAGGAATCGGTGTCGGCATCCTCGATGGAACCGACCTGCTCGTCGATGGAGAAATCCTCGAACGGGGACTTCGTGGTCTTGTCCTCGGCGGATTTCGAGAAAATGGAGGAAACGGAATCTGCGCTGGAATCGAGAGACTTCTCGAAAATGCCGGAGGATTCCTCGGGAGCCGGTTCGTCCGGATTGATGGAGTTTTCCTTCACGAACAGAGAACTGTCGCCGTCGCCGGAAAGGAACGAAAGCCCCTCGCCCGAAGCATTGTCGGAACCTTCCGCAGAAAGTCCGGGCATGACGAAATCGGAATCCTGGACCGCAGCGGCAGTAGCCAGAACGACGTCGTATTCTTCTTTCCAGAAGCTATCGAGCGGATCCATGTCGTGAACGCGGCGGTAGCACTTGTTGCGCTCGGCCTCGTTACCCAGCTGGTCAAAGGCATCGCCCATACGTTTCTGGGCAGACAGGCAGAAGGGGTCGTGCTTCAGAGCCTTCTCGCATTCCTTGATACAATCCTCGAACTCGCCCCTCTCGAAAAGAATGCGGGAGCGGACCAACATACCCGGAAGGTCTGCCGCATTGCTCTGGAGCCCGGCATTCACCCTTCGCAGGGAGCCATCCAGGTCGCCCGAGGCGCGTTCCAAGTCGGCAAGCCAAGCAAAGGCCATCGAAACGCCTTTCTTCTTACCGACCGCTTTCTTCAATTGTTCCAGAGTAACAGCCATCTAGACTCCCCCCAATGGAAGCGCAACCGCTTCGTCAGACAAAAGTACCGGAATACCCTCGCGAATCGGATAGAGGCGCTTTCCGTCCTCGGAAACAAGGGCCTCTTCCATTTTTTCGGTTATTTTCTCACCCGCGACATTCTTCAGGGAACCCGCGGCAATAGCATTGTTTACGGCAGCGAGACAAGCTTCGTCTGCCAGCTTAAGAGCGCCACGGGACTCCGGGCAACAAAGGACATTTAAAAGATTCGTATCGAACATAACACCTTTAATATCAATTACTTACGTAAAAATAACTTCATTTCGGGAAAAAAATTCGGTCCCGAGCAGATTAATGCAGATATTTGAGGTCTACAAGGGCATAATTGCCGTTTTTTCCGTCCCCGATGAGCAAAAAGACGTTCAAACCGAGCTTATCGAGCCACCCGATATCGAAAGGTTCCCTGTATCCGGAGAAATTCGAGACGACGAGGAGTTCGCGGCAACCGGTACGGTTACAGATGGATTCCATCTCGGAAAGGTTTCCCAGGAGGTGTTCGCGGTTGTCCTCGCTGATCTTTTCGGGTTCGCCGCTGACGCATCCCAGGATTTCGATGCCGGGAATGACGTTGTAGCGATCGAACCATGTCTGGAGGGAATCCTCGGAGCCGCCGAGCAGAATGGAACGGTGACGCTTCTTGGCGAAGATGCGGTAGAAATAGTTTATCCAGAATGCGACGCGACGCCATGCGAAGAGGGCCAGCGGGATGAAGAGGCTGGAGCAAATCGTAATGACAAACCAGTCCCTATCATACGGCAGCGAGGTCATATCACTCAAAACAACCGGTTGCTGAGTAAAGTAACGGAACAAGCAATAACCACCCACTGCAAGCAAGTTCAGCGGAATCAAGTAGCGCAAAAACTTCTCGCCCTTGAGGCTGGATTCTGTGTATTCCCCACGGAAAATAAGAAAAACCATGTTAATAATGGCGACCAAGCCGACAAGCCACCAGTCTTCAAATTGTGCAAAATCCCAAATGGAATGTTTAACAATTTCCGAAGCACCGCAACCACCGGAAATTGGACCAGCATTGAGATCCACTTCGGCACAACGAATTTCCATCGAAATTGTATGATTGAGAAAGGTAAACGCCCATGCAGCAATCACGCCCAGGTCCAGGAACATCTTCCAGAACTTCGGAATCAAGCGCGAGAACATGCCCACGAACGCAGCGAACAGAATACCGAACGACACGAGGAAATTCGGAACAAAGTAAAGGTCCTTGTGCTTGCGCACAAAGATAAGCATCGCCTTGTAGAAGTCCACGTAAGAACCCCAGCGGCGCGTACGGCAGCTCTGGCCCTTGAAATGCAAGATGTTCGTCGACGGCGTGTAGTAATTCTTGTAGCCCGCAGCCTTTGTCCTGAAGCAAAGGTCAAGGTCCTCACCGTACATGAAGTAGTCTTCGTCAAAGCCCTTCAGGGACTCGTACAGGTCGCGCTTGATGCAGAAGAACGAGCCACTGATAGCATCCACTTCGGTAACCGCGTCGGGGTCGGCATACGTCATGTTGTAGCTTGCGAGCATCTTGCTGTTCGGGAACATCGCGGCAAGGCCGACCGTCTTGGAGACAGCCGAAATAATCGTCGGGAAAGACCTACGGCAAGCCCACTGGAGCGTTCCGTCCTCGTTCAAGATACGGCAGCCCACCGTACCCGATTCCGGATGTTCCTCTATGAAATCGAGCACCTTGGTAAAGGAATCGCGCGACACCACCGTGTCTGGGTTGATAAAAAACAGGAACGGCTTAGTCGCCTGTTTCTCGGCCAAATTGCAGCCCTTCCCGAACCCGAGATTTTTATCGGAATCGAGCCACAGGACCTCGGGGAAAAACTTCTTGATTTCCGGCTTGATGCGATCCTTCGAGCCGTTGTCCAAAACGATAATCTGGGAATCAACACCTTCGCACGCATCACGAACGGACTTCAAGCACGCAGGAATGAAGTCGCAAGAGTTATACGCAACGATGATGATAGAACAGGAGTACATTCGTCTCTCGTCTAATTACGCGAGTCCTAGCCTCAGTTTGAGCACCAGGAAGAATGCTTCGGAGATGATTCCGCCGCTCATCTTGGAAGTGCCGCGGGTACGGTCCGTGAACACGATGGGGATTTCCTTCACGCGGAGTCCCTTCTTCCAAATCTTGAACGTCGTCTCGATCTGGAAGCAGTAACCATCACTCTTCATCTTGTCGAGATTCAAAGCCTGCAACGCCTCGCGACGGAAACACTTGAAACCGCCGGTCGCATCGCTAATCGGAAGGCCGGTCACCAGGCGCGTGTAGACGTTCGCGCCGTAGCTCAAAATGAGACGGCGGAGGTCCCAGTTCACCACGCTGATGCGCTGTTTCATGTAACGGCTGCCCAACACCAAGTCGGATTCTTCGGCGGCTTCCAAAAAGCGGGTCAAATCCGAAGGAGAATGACTGAAATCGGCATCCATTTCGAACACGCGCTCGTAATCGCGCTCCAGCGCCCACTTGAAACCGGTCACGTAAGCGGAGCCAAGCCCCATCTTGCCCTTGCGGCGGATCAGGTGGATGCGAGAATTCTTTTCGGCCTCGGCAGCGACCATGTCGCCCGTACCGTCCGGAGAGCCGTCATCGACAACCAACACTTCCAAGCATTCGTGCTGTTGTAGGATGGCGTCCAGCATCAGAAGGATGTTTTCCTTCTCATTGTAAGTCGGGACAATAACCAAACTCTTAGGAAACGTCATTCTTACTCCTATCCATACAAAACCTTACACCAATCTAATTATCTCTTATCGTCTCGGCAACCGGGTAAGAACGTTGTTTGTTGCCATTCAGCATCTCTCCCAGCAAACCGAGGGATATGAACTGGACGCTCATCACGAGCGAGAAGGCGCCAGCCAGCAAAAGCGGACGGACGTGCAGCGCACCCGTATTGAACCATTCATAGCCAAAGTAACCGCAAACCCCGAGGCCGATGAGCATGAACAGGAGCCCGATAAGCCCGAAGAAATGGAGCGGCTTCGCGGAAAAACTGCGCATGAACATGAGGGAAACGAGATCCAGGAACCCGCTGACCAGGCGCGAGATGCCGTACTTGGAGACCCCATGGATACGCGCCCTGTGTGCAACCGGCATTTCCGTTATACGGAAACCCTGCCACTTGGCCATGACCGGGATAAAGCGGTGATAGTCTCCGTAGAGCTTGATAAACTTGACAACGCAGCTGCGATAAGCCTTGATACCACAGTTAAAATCATGCAGGCGCTGCCCACAAACGATAGAAACCGTCAGATTGAACAGCTTGGACGGCATGGTCTTATGCCAGGGATCCAGGCGGCGCACCTTCCAGCCGGAAACGAGGTCGTAGCCCTTCTCGAGGATGTCGATCATCTTCGGAATTTCAAGAGGGTCGTCCTGTAAATCCCCATCCAACGTGGCGACATAGCGGCCCTTCACCTTGGAAAAACCGTAAGCGAGGGCAGCGGCCTTGCCGCAGTTGAACTGGAAACGGTACGCGCGGACAAACGGAAATTCCTTGGAAAGGTTTTCCACGACCTCCCAGGTATTGTCACGGCTGCCATCGTCGATGATGAGCACCTCGTACTCAAACCCGGTCGGCAGCATCGCGGCGGCGATTTCCTTCATCAAGTCCGGCAAGTTCTCGTTTTCGTCCTTGACCGGAATGACCATGCTCAGATCCATCATAACCTCGACTGATTATTTCCCTGCGGAAGCCACGACAGCGGTACTGTCAGTTGAGCTATCCTTTGCATCAGATTCGGATTCCGGCGCATCCGGCTCGATTGCAGGCGGTTCGTCCGGCATCTGTTCCATGGACTTGAGGCTCATGGCCAGGCGGCTACGTCCGCCTTCGTCATAGGCTGGAACATGCTTGAGACCGCGAGCCAGCACATCGAGAGCGGGCTGCTTCATGCCAGCGGCTTCGTACACGTAGGCGGCAGCCCAGTAGTTACGCCATTCGTCCGGAAACTGGAACATGCCCATTTCGAGGAACTTGATTGCGTTCAGGGCAAGAGCGTCCACCTGAGCCTTGCGGAGGATGGTGTACGGCTTTTCGCTACGAATTGCGGAAATCTTTTCGCGAGCGTCGAACGAAATCTGCAGATACAGGGAGATGTAGCTAGAAAGCAGGCGGAGCGTTTCGTTGTTCACGAAGGCCGTACCGTCGCCGAGACCACGGAACTTGTAAACGCTGTCAATCAGGTTGGCCGTGCGTTCGGCATCGAAATCGCCGCGACGTGCAGTGAGGTCTCCCTTCTGGAAATTGTAAATCATGCCTTCCTGGATCATGTACTTTTCAAGACCCATGAAGTTGGACATACCGACCGTCGTCGAGAAGTGGATCGGCTTGTCCATGTTCTGCATGGTCAGGTCGATCACGAGCTTGTGCTGCGTGAGCATCACGCCGCTACGGCTACGGGCAGCCCAGTCATGGAAGGCGTCCCACACCTGGTAATGCACCTTGAGCTGCAGGAGCTTGGCAGAATCGGCAGCAGAAAGCTGCTGGCCTTCCATCTGGTCGATGCGTTCCTTCAGCTTGGGCATGAGGCGCTCGGCATTCTTGACCCAAGTCGCAGTGAGGTGGTTAGGATTGTTGCCATAGCTGTAATCCAGAACCATGTCGCGGTCGATGGAAGCCTTGTCGTAGCTGAGCTTGAGAATGGGCTCGTTGTCGAGCATCTGCTTGATGTACCAGTCCGTGTTGCCCAAGGAGAGGTTCACCACGCGCACATCCTTGCGGATTCCGGCAACTTCCTGAGCGAACCACAGCGGGAAGGTGTCGTTGTCACCATTGGTAAAGAGAATGGCATTCGGGCGGCAGCTGTTGAGCAGGTTGTACGCATAATCCCACGGAACCCAGAGGCCGGAACGGTCGTGTTCCTTATAGTTCGATGCGCACGGGACAATAAAGGAAACAGCAACGAGCACGGCCGCAACCGCAGTGGCAAACGATGCATAGGCAGAAGAGGTCGCGAGGAGGAACACCAAGATTCCCGCACCGATACCAAACATCATGCTCATGAAGATGAATGCCGGCGTATAGAAGTAGTCACGTTCGCGGACTTCCATATGGACGGCTTCCGGGAACGGGGCACGCTGGCCGACCTGGGCGTAAGCGCTTTCGATCTTGGTCCACGTGGTCCAAATGCTGGAGCTCTTGAGTTCGTTAATCTTCGCCTCGAGAGCGGAGATGGTCGCAGCAGGGGCCCTGTGCTGGCGGAGGAATTCTAGACGGATGCTGTTCTGCTCGATTTCCTGACGCATGTCGATCAAATCGTTCGGATCGGGCAAGGAGGAAATTCCCGCACCGGCACGGTTTAGGTCGTTGATGTTACGGGACATCGCGGAGACCCACTGGTCGTGGTCGCGCTGTTCCATGCGGGTACCGTCGGCAAAGTTGATATAGAAGATAAGGCCCAGCGAGCAGAGCGCATAAAGGACTGAAAGGAAAATGCCCAAGTGACGATTGCGCCTGCAGGCAAAGACGCACACAAGAACCAGCAAGCCGTTAAAAGCGAGGAATATGAGCAACTGCGGAAGAATCGAGTCGCCCATGAAAATCATCTGGGTCGGGAACTTGATGCCGAAGCGCTCGAGCGGTTCGTTCTCGGAAGGATCGAACGTGTACACGCCGTTCGCATAGTTCACGCCACCCACCTTGTAGGGCAGGTACTGCGCCATCTGGTAGCCGCCATAGCTCATGCTCGGGAAGCTGAGGAGCTGGTGCGCAAGACGGGAGCGGCGGTAGAAGGCACGCTTGATCATGCTCTCGGAACCGTACTGCTTACGTTCCACGAAGTTGTTGAAGGACTCCCAGTTTTCGCTCTTGAACAGGTTGCCAAGCTGGAGGTTGCCTTGTTCGTCGCGGATGTTGATTTCGGGGTCGTTCTCATCGATAATCGGGTTCAGTTCCGAACGGATAGGAATGTAAAGGTGCGTGCTGTAACCGATCAGGGCGAAGAAGGAGAACGCGAGAGAAAGGCGAACGGCCTTGTTGACCTTGGCGTTGAAAGGCTTTGCGACACTCAGGACGGCAAGCACGACAAGGCAGCCCAAGGAAAGTTCGATAAAGGCAGACACCATGTAGATGACGGAGCAGAGAAGCGTACCCGTAATCCAGATAGGAATGCGTTCCTTGATTTTGCTCGGCTGCGCAATCAGAAGCAAAACAAACACGGCAGGAATCGTGAGCATCGTGTAGAGGTGCGCACCCACGCCGAGGAAGGCAATGTAACAGATGAAGATAAGGATCTTGTCGCTACCCTCTTCGTCCCTTTTGTTGTACCAGACAAGACCGAGGTAAGAGACGAGCATCAGGATGAGCATCGCAAGGCCATAGACTTCGGCTTCGACGGCGTTGAACCAGAACGTATCGGAGAACGTCAGGAGGAAGCCGGCGACCAGGGAAGCCGTACCCAGCACAATCGTGCGGACCCTGCCGGAAATCTTCTCGGCGAGGTGGTCGTTCCTAAGAACGGATGCGAGGAATTCCCAAGCGAACAGGGCAGTCACGTAGACCGTAGCCGCAGAGCTCACCACGGAGATGTAGTTCACGCGCTTTGCAATCTCGCCCACGAACGGGAGCAGCACGATTACGGCACGTGCGAAGAACACGAAGAACGGAGTTCCAGGAGGATGGGGAATGCCAAGCGTATTGGCACAGGCAACGAATTCGCCGCAATCCCAGAAACTGACGGTCGGCGCCATCGTCATTGCATAGACGATGAGGGCAACCAGGCAGGAAATGCCGGCAAAAATGTGTTTCATCCATTTTTCCTTTATCACGACTACTTCTCCTTATTTTGAGAGCTAGAGACAATTCCATGCTTCAGCATGAAGCCATTTAAAAGACCGTTAACGAACGAACTCGAAGAATCCGTGCTGTACTTGGCCGCAATCTGCACCGATTCGGAAATGGCCACCTTCATGGGAATTTCCGGGACATACAGAAGCTCGACCATCGCAATGCGGACGATGATGCGGTCAAGTTTTGCCATGCGATCAATTTCCCAATGCACGGCAGCGTTCTTGATATCCTCATCCAGTTCATCCCTATGGGCCTGGACGAGGTCTACCAGTTTCATTCCATATTTTTTCTGGTCATCAGAAATAGACCGACTTTCGAGCACCCCCGGAAGGGCCTCCCCCGCCGTGGCACCAGTAATTTCCATCGCGTACAGCAACTGCATCGCAAATTCACGGGCTGGTCGATAACTTACATTCATAATATCAATTCAGGTTTAGGTTCTTTGGTATGGCAAGGCGTCTTCATCGCTTGTTGCTCATACCTCTTTATAAAGGTTTGCCATTTCGACAGCGGTAGATGCCCAGTTGGCACCGAGGTTACCCGCCTTGAGGCCGGCGCGGTTCATCGCCTGGTCCACGGTATCGGTCGTGAGGATTCCGAGAATCACGGGAAGCTTGCCTTCGGCAGCGATGCTTGCGACACCACCGGTAGAGGCATTCACCACCACGTCGTAGTGGCTCGTCTCGCCACGGATCACGGCACCGATAGCCATCACGGCATTGTACTTGCCCGAATCGGCAAGCCTGCGGCACACGCCCGGAAGTTCAAAAGCGCCCGGAACGCGCACGACAGTAATGTCCTTGTCGGCAACGCCCAGCAGCCCGAGCTGGCGAAGCGCCCCTTCCAGGAGCTTGTCCGTCACGATCTCGTTGAAGCGGGCGACGGCAATCGCGACCTTGAGGCCCGATCCGTTCAGGGAATTCTTGATTTCGTTAACCATAGAGTTATTCCTCGTTAAACTTCTTTCTTGTCCGCAGAAGGAGCCCCATCAGCAGCGTTTTCTTCGACATGCAGCTGGTGGCCCATCTTCTTCTGCTTGGTGAGCAGGTAGAAAAGGTTTTCCTTGTTCGGCTTGACCTCGATAGGCACGCGCTCCACAATCTTGAGCCCGTAAGCCGAAATGCCCGAAATCTTGCTCGGGTTGTTGGTCAGAAGGCGCATTTCCTTCACGCCGAGGTCCGCAAGAATCTGGGCGCCAGTACCGTACTGGCGGAGGTCCGACTTGAACCCGAGGTGCAGATTCGCCTCGACCGTATCCATGCCCTTCTCCTGCAACTCGTAAGCACGCAGCTTATTGCAGAGCCCGATGCCACGGCCTTCCTGGCCGCGCATGTACAGGAACACGCCGCCGTGCTCGCCGATGAACTTCATGGCGGACTGCAACTGTTCGCCGCAGTCACAGCGGAGGCTACCGAAGATATCGCCCGTGAGACATTCGCTGTGTACACGCACGTAGACCGGCTTGCTGAAGTCGGGGTTGCCAGCGACCCAGGCCACGTGTTCCACGCCGTCGGTCTTGCTGCGATAGGCGTATGCCTTGAAATCGCCGTACTTGGTCGTCACGTGCGGGGCGGCCACGCGCTGCACCAATTTTTCGTTCTTGAGGCGGTAGTCGATAAGGTCGCGGATGGAGATAATCTTGAGGCCAAACTTCTTCGCCACTTCCTGCAGTTGCGGCATACGGGCCATCGTCCCGTCTTCGTTCATGATTTCGATAAGGGCGGCCGCCGGGCGCAGGCCCGCAAGCTTCGCCAAATCCACCGCAGCCTCGGTATGGCCTGCGCGCCGGAGTACGCCCTCTTCCTGGGCGTACAGGGGCGAGATATGCCCCGGCCGCCCGAAGTCGCTCGGCTTGGAGTTCGGGTCGGAAAGAGCGAGAATGGTCGCCGCGCGGTCGTGGGCGGAAACACCCGTGGTGCAGCCTTCAATCTTGTCGACCATGATGGTAAACGGCGTGCCCAAAATCGAGGTATTTTCGGCCGTCTGGCGCGTGAGGTTGAGTTCATGGCAGCGCTGGATGGGCAGCGGGCAGCAGAGCACGCCACGGCCCTCGTGGAGCATGAAGTTCACCTTTTCGGGAGTAATCTTCTCGGCGGCGATAACAAAATCGCCCTCGTTCTCGCGGTCTTCGTCGTCGACCACGATCAAAAACTTGCCGTTTTTAAAATCTTCTATGGCCTCTTCAATCGTATTAAGCAAGGTCACGTTCCTTCAGATAATTTTCAATGTACTTGCCGAGCATGTCGACTTCCACGTTCACGATGGTCCCGGCAACCCAGTTGCGCAGGTTCGTGCGGGCGAGCGTCTCGGGAATGATGCACACGCGGATGGAATCATCGAACTTCTCGGCCACCGTAAGGCTGATGCCGTTCAGGGAGATGGAACCGCGGCGGATAATGTAGCGTTTGAGATCCGCAGGCATTTTCAGGTCGACTTCCACGCCCGTTTCGCGCGGAACAACCTGGATCACCTCGGTAATGCAGTCCACATGGCCCATCACGAAGTGCCCGCCCATAAAGCTGTCGGCACGGCACGGAAGTTCCAAATTGACCAATTTTCCGACCGCAGCCTGCTTGAAAGCCGTATTTTCGACCGTCTGGTGCATAAGGCAGAAAACAGCCTCGTCATCAGTACAACTTTCAATAGACAAACAAACGCCATCGTTGGCGACACTGTCGCCCAATTTGCAATTCTTGAAGAATCCCGGCGACTTGAGACGCATCGAAAGGGCATCACCACGAGCCTCTATCGAAACGATTTCGCCGGTAGATTGAATAATTCCAGTAAACATACGGGGACAAATGTAGAAATTTAGACGAGAGACGAGAGACGAGAGACGAGAGAAAGTAGGTAGTAGGAAGTAGGAAATAGACAGTAGGAAGTAGACAGTAGGACAAATGCGTAAGGCGAGCGCCGCGGTCAAGCTTGCTTGAACATGGCCGAGCCGAGCATTTGGTACTTGAGCGTAGCGAGAGTACCAGTAGGCAGTGCGGGTGTCATTCGCAGGCGCATGACTTGTCGGCTCAGCCATGCCGAAACGCAAGCGTTTTGGCACGGCATTCGCCTTGGTTGTCATTGCGAAGGGCGAATAGCCCAGAAGCAATCTCCATCAGAGAATCTAGAGGCTAGAGCCTGGTGCCTCGAGCCTCATTGCTCATGGCTCAGCGCTATAATACACCGTCAGCACGTCAGGCCCGATCATCGCGGACTCCTTGGCGATGGCACAAGGAGGGAGCCCGGGAAACTCAAGGCCGCATTTTGCGTCGCCGCAATCGATCAAGCGTTCGAGAGAAGCTTCTACAGACGGGTCCGTGGAACGCCAAAGGTCAATGCGGTTCCATAGGTTTTTTTCCTGTTCCCGGGGCGCATTGAATATTTCACGAGCAAGGCTTGCACCCGGTTCTACCATCAGGCGGTGCATCCCGCGGGCAGAGAGTTTTTTTACCATAAAGCACCAATTGTCTGCAAACGATTCGTGCGGCAAAGCGACGACCTCGGCAATTCCGTCCAATTGCGGTTGCGCAACACAGCTGAATACAAGCGGAAGGCCAGCCGGAGTATCTTCGCCACAAGGAGCTCCGTTCAAAGCAAACACGGCCAGCGAGTGGACTTCGTCCAAAGTAAACTCGTGGTGACCGGCCCACACGATTTTCACAGGGCTGTTCCCCTGAACATACCGAACATCCAGGCGCGGGTTATCGGCCAGAAGCGTTCCCGCACCGACCAGCACGGCATCGCTCATGGCGCGGAGTTCATGATTCCAGCAGTTTGCACCCTGGCCCGTGATTTTCAGCGGAGCGTGGCGGCCTTTAGCAGTTATGCAGCCCATGAAGGAATCTTCGGATACCGCACTCTTTATTTCGATAAAAGTTCGCTTATTGCGTACAAAATAATCATACGCTTCAAAATAGCGTTCCACTTCGTGAAAAACGGAACGGCCTTCGGCCTTGAATTCTACTAACGCAGCCTCAGCGCCGACATTACTTACAAATTTACCAGCAGCAGCCTCGTAACCGAATACGCCGCATTCGCATGGAGCATCCGAGGAAGCATGCAGGTCATTATCCGTCTCGTCGCAAAAACAAGCCCGTACGCAGGCGTCCTCGCCTTCATAAACAGCAATGCCCGCGTCTTCTAAAATTTTCCGGGATTTGCCGCGCACCACCGGATTCGGGTCGGCATGCGCAAAGTACACCTCGGTTATCCCTGCATCGATGATGGCCTTTGTGCAGGGGGGCGTGCGGCCATAGTGGCAGCACGGTTCGAGCGTCACGTATATGGCCGCCCCGCGGGCGAGTTCGCCCGCGTCTCGCAGCGCCATGACTTCGGCATGGGCATTGCCGGGGCGCTGCGTACGCCCCCTGCCCACGACGATTCCGTCTTTGACTACAACAGCACCCACCGCCGGGTTCGGGCGGCTCACTCCAATGGAGAAGAAAGATTCTTCGAGTGCAAGTTGCAGGTAGTTCATAAGAGGTGTGAGGTCGCGACCTTCGGTCGCTTTGAGGTGTGAGGAAAGTAGGAAGTAGACAGTAGGAAGTAGGACAAATGCGTAAGGCGAGCGCCGCGGTCAAGCTTGCTTGAACATGGCCGAGCCGAGCATTGGGTACTTGAGCGTAGCGAGAGTACAAGTAGACAGTAGGAAGTGGTTGGTGGTTAGTGGTTAGGATAGACGATAGACGAAAGAAAAAAAGTCATTGCGAGGGGCGTAGCCCTGAAGCAATCTCTGTCGGTCATCTGGAAGTTTCAAAGTCGCTTGCAAGCTCGCCTTGAGCAATGAGGTACTGGCTCATACCTCACGGCTCATAGCTCACCGCTCGAGCCTTACTTCGCCGGGAACGCGAGGAACCCACCGACCACGTTGAACACGCGTTCGTAGCCGTTCTGGATCAGGAAGTTCGAAACGGCCATGCTGCGCTTGCCGCTGCGGCAGAAGATCAGCAAGTCCTTGTCCTTCGGGAATTCGGCAATACGCTGTTCAGCTTCCTGGAGCGGAATGTTGATGGAACCCGGAGCCGTGCCTTCGGCAACCTCGGCCGGAGTGCGCACGTCAATCAGCACGGCACCGTTCTTCTGCATTTCAAGAGCCTGGGCCCATTCAACATTCGTAATAGTCGCCTTCGGAGCCTCGGGAGCAGGAGTCGGTTCTGCAGCCGGAGCCGGCTGTGCTGCGGCAGGCTGAGCCGCCGGAGCGGCCTGGGTTTCGGCCTTCGGCGCTTCCTTGCAGCCGGCCGTCATAATCATTGCGAACAGGGAAACCATTACGATCTTTTTCATTCTATTTCCTTTTTCTTGAGTGGTTCTATGTTTGTCGATTCAATATCGCTGCGATTCAGCAACAAATACAGGCACATGACCCGCTGTACCAGACCGTTTTCCGATGTCAACGGGACTGCGTTGAACACGATATACTGGTCCGGCGACATATACACATCTCTCCAGATAACGCTCTTCTGCATGCTGAACACGTCACCAATCTTCTTGATGATCATCGGAGAATGCTTGTCAGAGAGCAACTTTTCCAGAGATTCACCCCTTATCTGGTCCGGGTCACTCCGCTTCATGTCCAATGAGAATGCCTGGTTGCATCCCTGCACGATAAAGTTCCTATCCACCCAGAAAGTACGAATATCGGGGAACGACATCGCTGCCGAAAGCATCGCGTCCTTTTCCTCTTCCGAACTGAACAAGGGGTTATCGAGCATCACGTCCATACGGCGAGCAACACCCCTGTAGAACAAATGTCCATCGTCGTTCAATTCCAACTTGCAATGCAAGTCGTACCAGACCAGCGACTTGTCAGTGCGATACCCACGGATCTTCGTATTGACATCGCCATCGTCGATGTTGCCGGTCCTGTGGTAAGTCAGAACACGCTGGTTAATCAAATCCATAAGAACGGCATAATCCTGCGTGGGGATGAGCATGTGAAGGTCGACCTCCCCCACGGGAATCGGGATAATGCGATAAATGTCGCCAGACGCCTGCGTAAGGCTTGTGAGCTTACGGTTCTCGACATCGAATTTCCAGATGAAGTCACCCGTGTTCTCGAGAAGCATCCTGAGCTTGGAATCGGCGTCTTCCTTGTTCTTCCTGATTTCGACTTCCTTGGAAATGTTCCTGATAAAGCACACGTAATGGAACTCGACCGAGGAATAATACTTCTTGACGCAGCGCAGTTCGTACCAGATGGGCGAATCTCCGCCATCATCGTACGAAAAAACAAACGGCATGTTCGGGTGCCGGTCCGTATCCTTGAAATACGCGCTCATGCGAATCCAGTCCGCGGCAGAGAGAAAATCCTCGAGCGAGCGCTCACGGGTCAGCATGCGGAAAAACGTATCGCTGGAAAAAATCGGCAATCCGTAGAGAAATTCAATCTTCGGAGAAAGCACCACGATGAACTCGCCCATGTGGCCGGCGAACAACCTGTAGAGTTTTTGCTTCTCGCGGTTGTCGCGGATGTACAGGATAGCCACGGACGATACCACCAAAAGAACGCAGCACAGAAAACTCCATGCCACAGTCCAGTTGAACGCGCCTTCAACTACAAATTCATCCATAGCCACAAAATAACCAAATTATTCCATGTTGCGTGAGTCGCCAAATCATTTTGCAAGCCTTTTCCCTAAAAAAGCCCCCAAAACAGGGACACCGCCCGATCCCGCCACCATTCCGGCAAACCAGCCGTCCCAACTGGCGTTGAAAAGCACCGAAACCGCAAAATCGGGGAACCCGTAACGGAATCGCGCCTCGCCATACCGGAAACGAATCCCGTTCCCTATCGAGACCGAATTCCGGTCAGCTTCCAGAAAGAAGGAAAAGTTCCCCTGCGGTTCCCAGTGCAGCCCTCCACGCCCATTGACATATCCGTCCATACCGTCAGTAAACCCGTAAGCCATCGCGCCTATGGAAAAGTCACGCCACAGGAACATCGCCCCCGCCTTGTAGCGGTGCCTAGCCCACTTCTCGGCACCGGGGAGCCACTCCATCGAAAGCCCGTAGGCGGCACCCAGGACGAACATCCGCACGGGGAGAGACGCCTGCAACTCCGAATACGACTGCCGGTACAGGGAATCGAGCCCATGGAACACGCTGAAGACGGCCAACCGGAACGGCCCGGCGCCGACTTCCCCGTAGCCCGAGTAAACGAGTTCGTCCACGTCCCCCGCGCCGTACACGGCCGAAAGCGCGAACCCGGGCGCAACCGTTCGCGCCGGGGACGTGTAAAACCCGGGAAATCCAGCCGGCGCAAGGTCGCCCCGCAC
Organism: Fibrobacter sp.; assembly: GCA_017642335.1. Taxonomy (GTDB): domain Bacteria; phylum Fibrobacterota; class Fibrobacteria; order Fibrobacterales; family Fibrobacteraceae; genus Fibrobacter. The sequence goes on along the minus strand of JAGCPF010000019.1, from coordinate 10,345 downwards.
CGTCGGCACAAACGGGACCGACCCGCCGGCGGCCCAAAGGGCCACGCTAAGGCCTAACCACAATGCCAACAACCGACGCATATTCCCCCACCGAAAGCGAAACATAGCCCACCCCGACACCCAGCCTTTCTGCCGCCGGGACAACCCACCACGAGCCCGACGATGGCGGGACGACAAATGACCAGACCTCCCTGCGGGCCGAGTCCAGCAACTTCAGCGACACCTCGGACTCACCCTCCACGCGGATGCGCAGCGGGTCGCCCCTCCGGCGCACGACTCTCGAGGAGAGCGTGTACCGGAAGGGCGCCTCCCCGACATTTTTCTGCGAGGCATACCCCAGAAAGCCCGGCGTGTTTTCGGAAAGCATCGTGCGCGGGTTGAACCCGGCCGGGCATTTCGCCGTATTCTTGTCCCAGCTGGCGCTATCGATCACGGTACTGTCGACCGCAAGCAGCACGGAACCGCCCGTGTTGTTCAAATAGCCGATGTTCGCCTGGATTATCCGCACATCGTTGAAACCGACGGCAGTACGGAGCGAAAGCGAATCACGCGTCACGAGGACGGTCCCGTAAGGGCGGATAGAATCCGAAAGGAAACCGCCCCGGCCAGGAAAGCGCACCCGCGAAAGCGGGAGCGCGTAGCGCGACCCGTTGTACAACTCGATCCACTCCGGCTCGGGCTCCGTGGGACAATGGTGGATTTCGGAGATGACCAACGGAGACGACCCCCGCCGCACCAGCAACGTGTCCAGCGAATCGTTCGCAGGGGCCTCGTCGCGCGGCAGACGCAGCCTCACCCACACGGCTTCCCCGCGGAACCGTAGCGAAAATCGTCCCGCCACAAGGAGCGAATCGCTGCGCCAGCCGCCCAACTTTGAAAGGTTCAGCGACTCCACGGCGACCATTGCGGAATCGCATCCCGTAAGCCATCCCGACAGAGTCCACTCGCCGTCCCCGTACTCCGCCTTGAACCGGGCGATCCCGCAATCGTCGAATCCGACTTCGTAATCCGGATCCGCCGTCCCGAACGTTCCCCCGCTGAACGCCCACTCGTCCGTCGCGCGAACCCTCTGGAAGGCATACCCCGCCTTCGGCTTGGGGAGCACAACAGAATCCGTGCACGCACCCGCCCACAATTTCCACGAGGATTCGCGCGAATTGGGCATGGTTATACTCCCGAGAGAGCCGCAGGAGACCTTCGGGACATCGGGACAATAGGAGGAATCGTGCACCAGCACGAACCTCGAGCCCGCCGGGTAAGCAAAGGAGAGCGCCGGCTTCGCCTCAAAGGCAACAAACAGGCTGTCGGCAGAAAAATCGTCTAGGCGAATCTCGACATACTCGCCTTCCTCGTCACGGACGTCAGTCGGGTCCGGGAAAAACTCCACGAACATCGGGCAAGCAAACGCCAGCGACGAGAGCAATGGAATGGATTTCAATATTCCCCCGTGGGGAACCCCTCACTGCCGCCGGTCAGACCAGCGCCAAGAAAACTGGCAGCAAAGGCACCTACTCGACCGAGTGGTCGTTAGGCAAAATATAGGCAAGCGGATTTACCGGGTGGTTGTTCTCCCACACTTCGTAATGCAGGTGCGGGCCAACGGAAAGGCCGGTATTTCCCATGTAACCAATAAGCTGGTAGCGGCGGATAAACTCGCCCGGCTTCACGACATACATCTGCATGTGCGCGTAGACGGTCTTGAGCCCGTTGCTGTGGTCCAGCATCACGTAATTCCCGAAGGAGGGACTCAACTTCGCAATCTCGACCACACCGTCCGCCGAGGCAAAAATCGGGGTCCAGCGGTCGTTGCCGATGTCGATACCATTGTGCATCTTACCCACTTCACCGGTAACGGGGTGGATACGCGGGCCAAAGGAGGACGCATAATGCCCTTGTGTCGGGCAGATGGACGGCACGAACCGCCAAATGGCCTGTCTCTGGTTGATATAATGGGTAAGCGAAGAAAAAGACTCGCCGTTGTTATAAAACTTGCTCTTCAAACGGTCGGTTTCTTCCTGGAGTTCCGCAGCCTTTTCAAGGACCGGGGACATGCCGCGGAGCAGGAGAGAATCGGAAGCAATCTCGCCGCCGGTACCCATCTCGCGGGTGGCTTCATCCGGCACAGGCAGGCCGTAACGGGCATGAAGCCTGCGTTCGTCCCTGTAAAAGTCGTCCGACGTCAAGGAAAGGTAGTCTACCGTCTCCTGGATCTTGGACAGGTCGCGATCCAGACCGCGGCGGCTGGAAAGCCCCTGCGAAAGTAGACCGTCGTAAAGGGAAATCGTGACAAGCTGTATCGCAAAGAGGACCACACCGACAAGCACGACAAGCTTTATCCAAGTGCTTGCTCGAAACAGAATTCCCGGCAGATGGATCGTTATCGATCTCGTGGAATTCTGGAAATGTATAGTCGTCTTCACCAAATTCACGGAGTTGAAAATAGTAAAAAGTCCCGTAAATGCGAGCCACTCATAGACTTCGCACGTGTTTTTTAAAAAACCGCCCCAAAAAAAGGCCGATTAAAGGCCAAATTCGCAATCTGTGAATGTTTTTTTTACAATATTGGCAAAACTGCCGAAATTATCACAAAAACGAGAAACACGAAATACCAGCATGCATGGCATACTGGTTTTGTGAACAAACAACTAGGAGACCTAGAAATTAAGCAAGGGCGTTGACGACCTTGGCGGCCTTGGCCTTGTAGTTCGCAGCGCGATTAGCGTTGAAACCGGCACGGCTCTTGGCGGCAGCCTTGTCCAGCATGCTGAACAGGTTCGGCATTTCCTTGAGGGCGTCTTCCTTAGAAGCAGCCGAACGGATGACCTTGAGGCTCGAACGGATCGCAGAACGAACGGAACGGTTCATGGCATTGGCCTTTTCGGCCTGACGCAAACGCTTTTTGCAAGATTTATGTTGAGGCACCTTATATATCTCCGGGTGAAAACCTACTTAAAAATGTTGGCACAAAGGTAGTAAAAAAAATGGATATTTCAAGGGGAGGGCCAAAAAATACCCACATTTCTATATTTGCACGCATGATTCCGTTCGTGAACATCCAAGCCCAAAGAGAAGCCTACCGCGAAGAGCTGGAAAAGGCCGAAAAAGCCGTCCTAGAGAGCGGAATATATATAGGTGGCCCGGAAATTGCCGGACTGGAGGCTGAACTTTCCGCTTATACCGGGACAAACGCCGTCACCTGCGCCAGCGGGACCGACGCGCTCACCATCGCCCTGACCGCCCTCGGCGTCCAACCGGGGGACGAGGTCGTCGTTCCGGATTTCACCTTTATCGCCCCGGCAGAATGCGTCGCGAGGCTCGGGGCCATCCCCGTTTTCGCCGACATCGACCCCCGCACCCTCCAGATTTCCCCCGAAAGCGTCGAATCCCTGGTCGGTCCGCTGACGCGCGGAATCATCGCGGTCAACCTCTTCGGCCAGTGCGCCCCGTACACAGAACTCCGCAAAATAGCCCAGCACCACGGGCTCTGGATTCTCGAAGATTCCGCGCAGGCCTTCGGGGCCACGCAATGCGGGAAACAGGCATGCACCTTCGGCGACATGGCCATCACCAGCTTCTACCCGAGCAAGCCCCTCGGCTGCTACGGTGACGGCGGGGCCATTTTCACCGCAAACAAGGAACTCGCCCAAAAAGCGCGCATGCTCGCAAACCACGGCAGCGAAGAGCGCTACCTCCACAAGGTCGTCGGTACGAACAGCAGGCTCGACGCGCTGCAGGCGGCAGTCCTGCGCGTCAAGCTCGCCCACCTGGATGCCGAACTCGAAAGCCGCCGCAAGATTGCCAAGCGCTACAACGCCTTCTTCGCCAACATCGAAGGGCTCACCCCGCAGCAAATCACCGATGGCAACACGAGCACATACGCCCAATACACGTTGCTTGTAGACAACCGAAAAGATTTTGTCGCGGCATTGGACAAGGCGGGCATTCCCCACTGCATCCACTACCCCATGCCGCTGCACAGGCAGCCCTGCTTCGCTGAGGCGACTTCCCAGCACACGGGAGCGCAGGAAAACGCTGCCGACATGGCCAGCCAAAAGGCCGTCAGCCTCCCCATGTGCGCCTTCACGCAAATCGAAGATATAATAGGAAAACTCCAGAAAGTGCTGTAACGGCAAAACCGCCGCAATCACTTATGCATGTCGAGCGACTTGAGCTCGTTCTTGACCGAATCGGTCTGCGCCTTGAGGATTTCCACCTCGTCGTGCAGCGAATCCACAGTACGCCTCATCGCCTCGTTGCGGATGGCAAGCCTCTCGATTTCGGCTTCAGCCTCCGGGTCCGAAGAACAAGAGGATAGAGCCGGGGCGATGCAACAAGCGGCAAGGAGCAAAACTGCAATAGGGAACTTCTGGAACTTCTTTCTCATGGTCCAAATGTAGTTTTTTTCTATCATTGTAATCGTGAAGAGACCGGAATTACTGTTGCCCGTGGGTACGCGGGAAATGCTGGAGGCCGCCATCCAGAACGGAGCCGACGCGGTCTACTACGGCGTTCCCCACTGGAACGCCCGCGGACGCACCGAGGACTTTTCGTTCGAAGACGTGGCCGAGATGATCCGCTACGCAAGAATTCGTAGCGTCCGCACTTTCCTCGCCATGAACATTCTCGTGTTCGAGCGCGAAATCCGCGACCTGCCAGAATTCCTCGAGAAACTCATCGCACTGAAGCCGGATGCATTCATTATCCAGGACATCGGTCTTGCACGGCTCATAAAGGCCATCGCGCCGGACCAGGAAATCCATGCGAGCACGCAGATGACGCTCGCCAGCGCCGAAGCCGTAAATTTCGCATCGCAACTGGGTTTCAACCGCGCCGTGCTGGCCCGTGAACTCTCCCTAAAACAAATTGCCTCCATCAAGGAGGCGACACCGCTCGAACTCGAAGTCTTTGTACACGGGGCGCTCTGCGTGAGCTATTCGGGCCAGTGCCTCACCAGCGAAAACTTTGGCGGGCGCAGCGCGAACCGAGGCCAGTGCGCCCAAAGTTGCAGGCTCCCCTACCGCATTTTCGTAGACGGCAAGGAATACCGCGACACCAATGCGCAATACCTTTTTAGCCCGCACGATCTCTGTGCTTTGCCCAGGCTTAACGACCTCGAAGAAATCGGCATTGATTCACTTAAAGTCGAAGGCCGCCTCAAGAGCCCCGAATACGTGGCCGCAGTCGCCAAGGCATACAAAAAATCCCTCGACACCCACGATAAACTCCCCGCCATGGACATAGAACCGCTCGAGGTCCTGTTCTCGCGCGGGCTTTCTACCGGTTGGCTCGACGGAGTCGACCACCAGGCGCTCGTCGACGGGACATTCAGCAACCACCACGGTGAATACCTGGGCGAAGTTTCCCGCATAGAACGGGACAACATCACCGTTTCCATACCCGATGGAGGCGTCACGGCACTCCCCCGCCAAGGCGACGGCATCCTCTTCGAGAACCCCAAAACGGGTTTCAGCGAAGGCGGCCGCCTGTACGGAGTGACCGCACAAAAAGGCCTAATCCGCCTACAGTTCGGCAGGAATTTCGAGCTGCGCAAAGTCGCCTCCGGCATGAAGGCTTACCGCAACGACTCCCCCGCCCTCGAAAAAGAACTCCAGCACACATTCGCCGACCGCGAGAAAAGCAGGCGCATTCCTGTCGACATCATCCTGAGCGGAAAAATCGGGGAACCGCTGCGCCTTACGATGTTCGACGACGCCGACCACAAGATTTCCGTCGAAAGCGACATCGCCGTGGAAGCCAGCCGCGATACGGCAGAGAGTGCGAACGGAAAGAAGCGTGACTTCCGCGAACTGGCCGAAAAGGAGCTTTCCGCCCTCGGCTCGACGGCATACGCGCCCCATTCGCTGGACATCCGCGTTCCGGCCAACGCCTTCGTCCCCGGGAAAGTGCTGCGCGGCCTTCGCCAAAAGGCGACAGCGGCCATGGACGACTCCCGGATGTCGATGGCCGCCAGCGCGCCGGATGCGGCGCGCGGCCGCGCCCTCCTGGCACATGCAGCCGCTAGCCATCAGGACCGTCCGGCACAGCAAAAGGCAACCATCTCCGTGCTCGTCCGCCGTCCCAACCAAATAGAGGCGTTGCGCGGGCTCGACATCGACAGTGCCATCATGGATTTTGACTGGGGCGTCAAATACGACGAGCCGCTGGAACAAATCCGCGAACTCGGGCTGAAGGCCGGAATGGCGACACTGCGCATCCACAAGCCCGGCGAAAACCATTACCTCAAAAACATCCTGCGTTTATCCCCCGACTTTGCCCTAGTGCGAAGCCTCGGTGCGCTCGCCATCCTGCGCGGGAGCGGCATCCCGCTGCACGGCGACTACAGCCTCAATGCGGCAAACAGCCTAAGCTACGAATGGCTGCTCGATCAAGGGCTACAAACGCTACACCCCTCCTGGGACCTGAACAGCACACAACTTTTCGACTTGCTCGGCAATATCGACGCTGGCCGCCTGGAACTGGCACTCCACCAGTACATGCCTGCATTCCACTCCGAATACTGCGCATTCGCAAGGGCGCTCACCGACGGACGCCGCTTCCCCGAATGCGGCAAAATCTGCACGCAGCACAAAGTGGAAATTCTCGACCACAAGGGCGAAAAACACTTCTTGCAGAGCGACGCCGAATGCCGCAACACCTTGTTCGTAGGCAAACCGCAATCCGCACTCAAGTTGTTCCCGCGCCTCACTGCCGCAGGCGTGAACCATTTCAGGATTGAACTGCTCGACGAATCCCCCGAAATCGCGCGCCGCAAAATACAGACCTACGTCGCCGCCATCCGCGGCAACATAAGCATCGACGCAGCCATCGCGCAAGCCGGAGTCGAGGAGAAATACGGCCTCAGCGAAGGCCAACTGTTCAACGAAAGTGTCTGGGTCGACAGGAAAAAAGCGACAGACCCGAATAGGGACTAGCGAGATTCCAGTGAATTCTTGAGAGCGATTCTCGATTCCCGACGGGCCAAAGCCTCCTCGTAGCGCCTGATTTCATCGGGCGTTTCAGGAACAACGGGAGCCGCATGCACGGGTTTTTCGTCCTTGCCAATAGCGACAAAGGTCATGTAGGCACGGCAAATCAGTTCTTCCTCGTCCTGCACGCCGGGCAAAATGCCCGTCACCCTGAGGCCAATTTCCATCGACGAGCCGAACACCCTGTTCACGGACGCACGTATCGTGAGGATGGTCCCCACCACGGCAGGCTTGTAGAAGCGCACGCCATCCATCGCCACCGTGGACACCTTCATCCCGGCATGAGTAAACGCGGCAATGCAGGCAGCCTTGTCCAAGAGCGACATCATGTAGCCGCCAAAAACAACACCATAGGCGTTCACGTCCGAAGGATGGACAATGTCGCGGGTAACAACGACGGAATCCTTCACCGGTTTCGGAGTCATGTCCGCAGAATCGAGCTTGCTGTAGTCAACCTTTAGCATGCCCCCAATATAGCAAAACGGGCGCGCACTTTCATGCACACCCGTTAAACAAGTCAACACATTCTAAATCAGCGAACAAGCACCTTGTGCGTAAAGTTGCTCCCGCGATAAACGGCCTTGACAACATACACGCCATTCAAACCACGGGTATTCCAGAAGAAGTTCTTGCCCGAGGCAGAAACCACCCTGATTCCGGCAAGGTCGTAGACGGCCCACTTCACGGAATAGTCGGCAGAGAACATCACGCCACCATCCATTTCGGCAAAGCGGACACTCGCTGCAGCCTTGGCCGCGCCAGCAATAATCTTGTCGCCCGGCTTATCATTGCCCTTGCCCGAATCCTGATGGTTCGACGTATCGACAACAACCGTATCGGAATCCACAGGAACTTCAGGAATCTTCGTCAACGACGAGGAATCGCCCGGAGTCGCCGTCTTGGGATTGTCGACTGCATCGACCACGTTCACGAACGCACCGCTCATGAGCGAAGTCCCGAACCAGGCCAGGAACTGGTCAAAGTACATCTCGTTATGCAGCGTGTCTTCGAGCGCAGCGGAGGTATCATGCGCGAGTCCGAAATAGTCGCCACCCTCGTAGAACTTGGCCATTTCCTCGCTGAAGGCAATCCTGTCCGCAGCCTCGCCCACAGCCATCGCCGCAGTCGCCCACATGCCAATCGTCAAGTGGCTATGTTCCCTGCGGTAGCGCCATGTCGATTCGTTCTTCGAGTCGTTAAATTCCTTCCACTTGTCCTCGGCCGGCAAAAGTTCGCCCGCTTTCTCGATCTGGTAGAAGTTCGCGGCAGAGGGGCCGCCCTTGTCGTTGATGAACTTCAGCGCGTTCTTGAGGAATTCCTTGGCTCGGCTCTCGTCGAACCAGATGGCATCGATAGCCACGCGCCACAGAATGCGGATGGCATCCTTGAAGAAAGCTCGGCTTTCAAAGTAGGCGTTATAGCCAAGACCTTCCGAACCGACCCATCCACCTTGCGGCGTCATCCAGTCGGGAACCATGCCCATGCTGTATCCGGGGCTCTTGGAAATAATCTCGTAGCACTTGTCAACAGCTGTTTTCCACCGATTGCCATCCGTCTGGTCAAACTTCTCGAACACCTTGTACCAGGCCGGAGAGAAATACCCAGGGTTCACAAAATAGTCACCACCCCAACCGGCTCCAGGAGCGACAATGCCGCTCGAAAGGATTTGCTGCGTATCCCACATCTTATTCAGGAGTTTCTGGGCCTGTTCCGCATAGGTCTTATTCAAGAAAGGTGAAGTATAGGCGGTCCACTTTCCGGCAGAAACGAGCTTGTCCGCAAAGATCAACGCAAGTGCGATATCTTCTTCGGCATCAGTCGCAGCACCATGGCCATCCATAGGAATCTTTCCATCCGGCGACATGTGCCAGTCATGGTAATCCCCATTCCACATGATTTCGCTCGCCTTTTCCCACATTTTATTGAAGGTGGTCTGGTCATTCGCATAAAGGGCTACTAGCATACCATAGCCCACACCCTCGCTCACGGCATCACCCGGAGTTTCGCTCTTGGGACGGTGAATAAGGCCTGCACCGGCACTGTACGGATTGATGTTGCGGCGGATCATGCCCTGCCAGGTGCTATCGAGCGCCGCATTCCAGTAAGACGCGTCCACCTTGGGCTGAGCACTCGGCAAATCAAGGACTGCATAGGAAAAAGTTACGGCAGCCGCAAGACACACCGGTAAGAAACGCAAAAAATTCATATGACCTCCAGACACCCGACCGCCAAACCTCCCGTAAGATTAGATTTTTTTTGTCGAAAGCGCAAGTGACACAAAACACACTTTCCCGCCTAGAACCCAAGTACAGCTTCGGAAATCTCGTTCGCCTCGTCAGAGCCGTTGTCGGCATAATCCGAATTGAACTCGCCCCAGCCCTCACTGGAGCCGCAGCCGTAGCCCACCTCGACGGTTGACCACTTGAAAATCCCGTAAACCCGTTCAAAACGCTCCATCAGGTCGTTCAGGATGTCCTCGGGCGGAGCCTCCTCCACAAGCAGACAACCATCAACCGCAACGAGGGGACCATCGGGCAATTCCTCGAAACGGCACTCGTATTCGTCCAGCATAACCTCGTCGACGGAATACCACTCGCCAGAATCGGCACTCGGAAGCTCGGCCTCGGGGAAAAGCTCCATGAAAGCGTCCCACAAGGCGTTCAAGTCGGCTTCGACACCGACAAACCGTACAAGAATCCTGCAGTCCATAGTCACTCCTTGCGCGAACAAGTTTACTGTACATAGAAAGTACATTATCTCCCCACCAATCACAAGAAAAAAAAATGAAACCAAAGGGGAATAGCGGTGAGTAGTGAGCTTCTAGATTCTCTAACGGAGATTGCTTCAGGGCTATTCGCCCCTCGCAATGACAACCAAGGCGAATGCCACGCCAAAACGCTTGCGTTTCGGCATGGCTGAGCCGACGAGTCATGCGCCTGCGAATGACAAATTTTTAGGCTCGATGTTCGAGGCGCGAGCAGTGAATCTTTGAGAGACTAGAGAATAGAGGCTAGTGAAAAGAATCACGCACTTCGTGCGTCAATATAAGACGGAGAAGCCTTGATATTTCACCCTAGCCCCTAGATTCTAGATCCTAACCCCTAACCACTTGTACTCTCGCTTCGCTCAAGTACCAAATGCTCGGCTCGGCCATGTTCAAGCAAGCTTGACCGCGGCACTCGCCTTACGCATTTGTCCTACTGTCTACTTCCTACTTTTTCCTATTCCCGCGGCGATAGACCCCTGTCTTTATGATACGGGTTTCCTTGTGGCCATCGTCGAACGTGAACAGGATTTTCCAAATGTAGACGCCCGTACCCGCATGTCGGCCCTTCTCGGAGCGTTTGTTCCAATGCAGG
>JAGCPF010000018.1 GCA_017642335.1 Fibrobacter sp. | reverse complement strand
TGCTATCTTTCCCCCCGGAACAATTTTATTTAACAGAGGTTCAAAAAATGAATTATTTCAATTCTATCCCTATGCGTCGCCAACTCGAAGAAATTGGCCACTGCCGTTTCATGGAACATTCTGAATTCAGCCGTGGTGTTGAAGCCCTCAAGGGCAAGAAGATCGTGTTCGTCGGTTGCGGTGCCCAGGGTCTCCATCAGGGTCTTGACCTGCGCGATAGCGGCCTCGACGTCTCTTACACGCTCCGCAAGGAAGCCATCGAACAGAAGCGCCAGTCCTGGAAGAACGCTACTGAAAACGGCTTCAAGGTCGGTACCTACGAAGAAATGATTCCGGATGCAGACCTCGTTTGCAACCTCACACCGGACAAGCAGCACCACAACGTGATCCCGGCCATCATGAAGCTCATGAAGAAGGGCGCCGCCCTCTCTTACAGCCACGGCTTCAACATCGTTGAAGAAGGCCAGGAAATCCGCAAGGACATCACGGTGATCATGGTCGCCCCGAAGGGCCCGGGTTCCGAAGTCCGTAGCGAATACGTTCGCGGTTTCGGTATGCCCTGCCTTATCGCCGTGCACCCGGAAAACGACCCCGAAGGCAAGGGTTGGGACTACGCCAAGGCTTACGCTGCTGGCCTTCATGCCGACCGTCCGGGCGTTCTCGAAAGCTCTTTCGTTGCCGAAGTGAAGTCCGACCTCATGGGCGAACAGACCATCCTTTGCGGTATGCTCCAGACCGGCACGATCCTCTGCTACGACAAGATGGTGAAGGAATTCGGCGTTGAACCGGCTTACGCGGTCAAGCTGCTCCAGTACGGCTGGGAAACCATTTCCGAAGCCCTGAAGCACGGCGGCATCACCAACATGATGGACCGTCTCTCCAACCCGGCCAAGATCCGCGCCACGGAACTCGCCGAAAAGATGAAGAAGATCATGAAACCGCTCTACCAGGAACACCAGGACAACATCATCTCTGGCAAGTTCTCCAGCACCATGATGGTCGACTGGGAAGCCGGCGACAAGGATTTGCTCAAGTGGCGTGGCGAAACGGGCGAGCTCGAATTCGAAAAGGTCGAAGCTACCGACAAGGTGATCACCGAACAGGAATACTTCGACCGCGGCGTTCTCATGACCGCCATGATCAAGGCCGGTGTGGAACTCGCTTTCGAAACCATGTGCTCCGTGGGCATCAAGCCGATGAGCGCCTACTACGAATCTCTCCACGAGACTCCGCTTATCGCCAACCTCATCGCTCGTAAGAAGTTGTACGAAATGAACCGCGTGATCAGTGACACCGCCGAATACGGCTGCTACCTGTTCGCCAACAAGTGCGTGCCTCTGCTCGCCGACTTCATGAAGAACGAAGTGAAGAAGGACGACATCGGCGCTATCTACGGCGAAGGCAAGACCACCGCCGTGGATAACGAAGAACTCATCAAGGTGAACAAGAACATCCGCAACCACCCCGTTGAAGAAGTGGGCGCTTGGTTGAGAGACCGTATGTCTGGTATGACCAAGGTCGTGTAATCGCGCCCTCTCATATTGACGATTTTAAAGAGCCTGTCGGGTTGACGCCCAGCGGGCTTTTTTTGTTGTAGGTTTTCCCCATTTTTTTTATTTTTGTGTGGTTAATTTTAAGATTGTCTGAAGGCGAAAAGAAAGATGTTCAAAGTAGGTTTTGATAACGCGGCGTACCTCAAGATGCAGTCCGAAAAGATTGCGGAACGCATTGCTAAGTTCGGCGGAAAGCTTTACCTGGAATTCGGCGGAAAACTGTTCGACGACCATCACGCATCACGTGTGTTGCCGGGCTTTGCTCCGGATAGCAAGATCCGCATGCTCGAAAAGCTGAAAGATAAGGCCGAAGTCATCATCGCCATTAACGCGGGCGATATCGAGAAAAACAAGGTCCGCGGCGACCTCGGCATTACCTATGACCAGGACGTGCTCCGCCTGATTGACGCCTTCCGCGGTTACGGCCTGTACGTGAGCTCCGTGGTGCTGACCCGCTGGCAGGAACAGCCGAGCGCGATTGCCTACCAGAAGAAGCTGGAAGGACTTGGCCTCAAGGTTTACCGCCACTACCCGATTGCGGGTTACCCGAGCAACATTCCTTTGGTTGTAAGCGACGACGGTTACGGCAAGAATGAATTTGTTGAAACTATCCGCGAACTCGTCGTTGTGACCGCTCCGGGCCCCGGGAGTGGAAAGATGGCCGTGTGCCTTTCGCAAATTTATCATGAAAACAAGCGCGGCGTGAAGGCTGGCTATGCCAAGTTCGAGACGTTCCCGATTTGGAACATTCCGCTGAAGCACCCGGTGAACCTCGCTTACGAGGCTGCAACAGCCGACTTGAACGACGTGAACATGATTGACCCGTTCCATCTGGAAGCTTACGGGCAAACAACCATCAACTACAATCGTGACGTGGAAATTTTCCCGGTGCTGAACGCTCTGTTTACGCGCATTCTCGGTGAATCCCCGTACAAGAGCCCCACGGACATGGGCGTGAACATGGCCGGCAACTGCATTGTCGATGACGACGCCGTTTGCGAGGCCGCGCGCCAGGAAATCATCCGCCGCTATTACAACACGCTTTGCGACGTGCGCAAGGGCAACGCGGAAAAAGACCAGATTTACAAGCAGGAACTCATCATGGAGCAGGCGCAGATTAGCACTGCCGACCGCCCCGTGATCGCCGCTGCCGTGGAAAAGGCCGAACAGACCGGTGGCCCGGCGGTTGCTATCCAGCTGAACGACGGAGCCATCATCTCGGCGAAGACTTCTTCGCTCTTGGGCGCTTCTTCTGCCATGCTGCTTGACGCACTCAAGCACCTCGCAAAGATTCCCGACGAAGTGCGTCTGCTTTCGCCGATGGTGATTGAGCCGATTCAGAACCTGAAGACGAAGCAACTCGGGCACAAGAACCCGCGCTTGCACATGGACGAGGCCCTCGTGGCGCTCTCTGTCTGTGCCCTCACGGACTACAACGCTAAAATCGCCCTCGAGAAGTTGCCGGAACTGCGCCACTGCGAAGTGCATTCCAGCGTGATTCTCTCGCAGGTGGACGTGGGCGTGTTCCGCCGCCTCGGTGTGAACCTGACCACAGAACCGAATTATCAAAGCGGTAACTTGTATCACGGATAAAAAAACGAATCATCGGCGCAATACTGCGTTACATTTTCTTTGCCGTACTTCTTGTACGGCATTTTATATATTATTCTAAAGAGAAAAGGCTGAGGTTGCAATGCGCAATGGTAAAGTTTTTGAAGACGTCGAAGTCCACGACATGAGCGAAATGGACGCACATTCTAGCCGCAGGAACAAGGGCGCGGAGAAAGAACAGAACGGAGTCTCCGTCGTGTGGAAGGCTCTTTCCGTCTTGATTGCGATGGCCGCCCTCGTCTACGACTTGTCCCCAATCGACGCGGTTCCGGACGCGCTTCCCGTGTTGGGCTGGCTTGACGACTTTGGCTTTACCACAATGGCTGCGCTAAACCTCTACCAGCAATTTGCAAAGGATCAGGGAGCCTTGACGGTGCGTCTGGCAAAGTATCTCAAGTGGATGCTAATCGCTTTGGTCGTGATTGCCGGAGTTGCCGTTGGCGGCCTTGTCGCATTGATTGTCAAGCTCGTGACGCAGTAAAGCCTCCCCCTCTCATATGATACAACTTCACATGCCCCTGCATTGCTGGGGGCTTTTTCCTTGACGTTACTACTTCTTTTTCTTACATTAAAAGAAATATTCAATGTGCTTCTTGGAGGATTGGATGAAAAAGATATTCGCAATATGCGCCATGTCCGCATTCCTGTTCGCTGCTTGCGGAGGTGACGATTCCTCGTCAGCAAGCCCGGACGAACCGGTATCCAGCAGCACTGAGAAAAAATCCAGCAGCAGCAAGAAGGGCGATTCTGGGAAATCCAGCAGCAGCGCAATAAGTGCAGACGATATCGAAAGCGGCACGTTAAAGGATTCTCGCGACGAACAGAAGTACAAGACCGTGACGATTGGCGAGCAAATCTGGATGGCCGAAAACCTCAATTACAAAACGAAGAACAGCTCCTGCTATAAAGACAAAGAAAGCAATTGCGATAAGTATGGCCGCCTTTACACTTGGGACGAAGCCAATGACGCTTGTCCTGACGGATTCCATCTGCCGACGTTTTTGGATTGGAGCATGTTAATCGAAGATGTTGGGGGGCTATCAAAGGCAGGACTTGCGCTTAAGTCGAAAAGCGGTTGGGAAGATAACGGCAATGGCACGGATGAATATTCCTTTGCTGCGCTCCCAGCAGGAGCTATGAATCATGACGGAAAATTCGACGGCGAAGGTAAATGGGCTATTTTCTGGGGTACTGAAGGAATTTTGTACAGTGATACGTTCATCGTCAATTTGATTGGCGATTTGGATGAAATTGATATAATCAACTCTAGCCCAGAAGAATCGTTCTCCGTTCGCTGCGTGAAGAAAATTCCTTCCGCAAAATCGAGCAGTAGCAAGGCGAAGTCTTCGTCGAGCAAAAAGAGTTCATCAAGTTCTGCAAAGTCTTCTTCGTCCGCGAAATCGTCTTCAAGTGCGCGCGACACCAAGGCCATATACGACGAGGAAAACAACACCATGACGGACCCGCGCAATAACAAGACCTACAAGACCGTAAAAATCGGAGACCAGGTCTGGATGGCGGAAAATTTGAATTACAATACGGGTCCCAGCTACTGTTTTGAAAACAATTCGACCGCATGCAATAAGTACGGTCGTCTTTACAAGTGGGATGCCGCAATGCAGGCTTGCCCCAGTGGCTGGCACTTGCCCTCTAAGGCCGAATTCGAAACCTTGATAGAAACAGTCGGTGGTGAAGATAGTGCGGGAATAAAGCTCAAATCCGCTAGCGGATGGAAATCTGCGAGAGAAGAGGCTGTCGGTACTGACGATTACGGATTTACCGCACTTCCCGGAGGTTACAGAAGAGAAGATGATTTGAGCGGCTTTGTTACTCAAAATATTGAGTCGTACGATTTTATTGGCTACGGGGCATTGGCTTATTTCTGGAGTTCTACGGAAGATATTGAAAAGTCGACAAGGCTTGACGGCAATAGGATTCGGGTCGATCACGCTTTCAGTATGTATTTGGATGATCGTTATACGGATTCGGGTATTTGGGGCGAGCCGATGATCAACGCAATGTCCGTCCGCTGCATTCTGGATTCCCAAACTTCGTCTGATGCAAAGTCTAGCAGCAGTGAAAAGGCAGAATCGTCGTCAAGTGCGGAGTCTTCTTCATCTACGAAATCAAGTAGCTCAAAAGCGAAATTAAGTAGCAGTTCTGTAGCTTTGGCAAAAGCTTGCAAAACAGAAACTGAAGACAAATGCGTATATGGTACACTGACAGATTCTCGTGACAAACGAACTTATAAGACTGTCCAAATTGGTGACCAGTGGTGGATGGCGGAAAATCTGAATTACGAAGCGGACCAAAGCTTTTGCTTTAATGACTCGGCAAAATATTGTACCAAGGACGGTCGCCTTTACACCCGGGCTGCGGCGATGGACAGTGCGGGCCAGTGGAGTTCGAATGGCGAGGGCTGCGGTAATGGAACATCTTGCACCCCGAAGTACCCAGTGCGTGGAGTTTGCCCTGATGGATGGCACTTACCGGATTCGACGGAATGGGGAAAACTTTTCGCAGCGGTTGGTGGTGACTCTACAGCGGCCATAAAGCTCAAGTCCGCTAGCGGCTGGATTGGTGATGACAATGGTACGGATGCCTACGCGTTCTCGGCATTGCCTACCGGCTTATGGCTCGTCGATTTGGGGTTCTGCGCCCATAGCATGGGTATGTATTCTTGGAGCTCTACAGAGAATAGCTACTACGTGTACTTGAGCGATAACAACTTAGCGGGCATAGTCGACAATGGCAAGGACTACGCTCTTTCAGTCCGCTGCGTAAAAGATTAGCAAGGCGAGCGTCGCAGAAATACAAAAAGGCCGCGATTGAATCGCGGTCTTTTTGATATTTCAAATAAAAAAGGAGATCCCCGCTCGGTGGCGGGGATAACACTGAAACGGCTATTTCACGGAAGCGGTCAGCAGTTTAGTAATTGCGGAAACGTATTCAGCCGGGTTCGGGAGCGGAGATCCTTCGGCGAGCAAAGCCTGACCGTAGAGGGCCTTCGGCCAATCGCCCAGATCTTCCTTCGCTTCGGCCTTCTTCTTGAGCATTTCGCAAATCGGATGCGTCGGGTTGATTTCAAGGATGCGCTTGGACTTCGGCAAGTTCTTCTGGCCCATGGCCTTCATCATGCGTTCCATCTGGGCGCTCATGGCGTCTTCGCTGGTCACGAGGCAGCAGGGGCTATCCTTCAGGCGGCTAGACACGCGGACTTCCTTGATGTCTTCGTCCAAGACCTTCTGCAAGTCTTCGCAGAGGCCCTTGAAAATGCCCTTGTTGGCTTCTTCGGCCTTCTTTTCGTCTTCGGTCTTTTCGAAGTCCACGTCGCCGCGGGCGATGTCGTGGAACTTCTTGTCGCCGAATTCCTGGAGGCTAGACATCATGAACTCGTCGATGCCGTCGCTCATGAGCAACACTTCGTAGCCCTTCGCCTTGAAGGCTTCGAGCATCGGGTTACTCTTCACGGCATTCTTGTCGCCGATGAGGTAGTAGATTTCCTTCTGGCCTTCCGGCATGCGCTTCACGTATTCGTCGAGGCCCACGAGAGCGTCGCCTTCGGTCTTGGTGCTTTCGAAACGGAGCAACTTCTTGAGTTCGTCAAGATGTTCCCAGTTCATGTAGAAGCCTTCCTTCAAGACCATGCCGAGTTCGCGCCACCAGGCGTTGTACTTTGCGGCATCCTTATCGGCCATGTTCTGCAGGGAGTCGAGCACCTTCTTGATCACGTGCTTACGGATGTTGGTGATGATCTTGTTGTTCTGCAAGATTTCACGGGACACGTTCAGCGGCAAGTCTTCGCTATCCACCACGCCGCGCACAAAGCGGAGCCAAGGCGGCAGCAGGTCCTTGCAGTCGTCCATGATAAAGACTTTCTTCACGTAGAGCTTGAGGCCGTGCAATGCGTCGTTGTGCCAGATGTTGAACGGGGCCTTCGACGGGATGTACACAAGGCTCCAGAATTCCTGGGAACCTTCGGCGTGGCTGTGGCTCCAGGCGGCCGGTTCGTCAGCTTCGTGGCTGATGACGTTGTAGAAATCCTTGTACTGTTCTTCGGTGACTTCCTTTTCGCTCTGGCGCCACAAGGCCTGCTTTTCGTTCAGGCGTTCTTCGGGCTTTTCTTCGAGTTCGCCCTTGTCGTTCTTGGTGGCTTCGGGGTGGAAGTAGATGCCGTAGCTAACAAAGCCGCTGTACTTCTGGACGATGTCCTTGATTTTCCATTCGCTCGCGAAATCTTCGGCGTCTTCGTCATCCTTCAGGTACAAAGTAATCTTGGTGCCGACCTTGTCGAGCGGGGCTTCAGAAATTTCGAAGTCGCCTGTGCCTTCGGAGGCCCACAGGTAACCCTGTTTTTCGCCGGCCTTGAGCGTAAGGACTTCGACCTTTTTGGCGACCATGAACACGGAGTAGAAACCCACACCGAACTGGCCGATGAGATCGACGCTGCCCTTGTCGCCTTCCTTGAGGTTCTTGATGAAGTTCTTGGTGCCGCTACGAGCGATGGTGCCGAGGCAGTTGATCAAGTCTTCCTTGTTCATGCCGATACCATTGTCTTCGACAACGATGCGCTTGCCTTCCTTGTTCACCGAGATGTCGATGCGGAGCTGCGTGCCCATCGGGAGCAAGTCGGCGTTCGAGAGCGAGAGGAAACGGCGCTTGTCGAGCGCGTCCGCCGCGTTCGAGACGAGCTCGCGCAGGAAGATTTCCTTGTTGCTGTAAAGGGAATTGATCATCAAGTTCAGCATGTCGCGAACTTCGGTCTGGAACTCCATCTTTTCTGTTGCCATATTTCGTCCTTTGTCTTTGTCATCCCCGAGCAGGCGGGGATATCTTATGTTAAAAATTTAAGCGGCTTCGAGTATTGTTTTGTTTCAAAATGAAACATTTTATTACTTTCCGCCTCGTTTTCGCTGTAGTAAATGCAAGAACCATGCCAAAACAGAGCAAACACGGACCAGCGTCCCAGCAAGCTGCGGAAATAGGGATTTTTTACTTTTTTACTTTAAAATCCCCATTTTTGAGTCTATAATTAGTTAATTTATATGTAAAGAACGGAAAAAATTTTACATTCCGTCCTTTACGCACAAGATTTTAGTTGCTATATTTGGCCAAAAATGAACAACACCCTCGGTTTATCCGAGGAAACCCAAAAAGAGGTTAAAATGGCAACCGTTATCCGTCTCGCTCGTTTCGGCAAGCGTCACAACCCCATCTACCGCGCCGTGGTCATCGACAGCCGTAAGGCCCGCGACGACAGCTTTATCGAACAGGTGGGCTTCTACAACCCGAACACCAAGACCCCGGAAATCAAGTTCGACCAGGAAAAGGTGCTCAAGTGGCTCCAGACTGGCGCTCAGCCGTCCGACACCGTCCGCAACCTCCTCAAGAGGGTCGGCATCATGGAACTCTTCCACGAAATCCGCGCCGGCCGCTCCATCGAAGGCAAGGTCGCTACTCCGCGTGCTGAAAAGGCCAAGAAGGCCAAGCTCGGTCCCAAGGCTCTCGCCAAGATCGAAGCTGAAAAGGCCGCCAAGGAAGCCGCCGCTGCTGAAGCTGCTGCCGCCGCAGCCGCTGCCGCTGAAGCCCCGGCCGAAGCTCCTGCCGAAGCATAACTTCAATTCCTTGAAAAGGTCCTGTGCCCACGCACGGGACTTTTTTTATCTCATTACCGAGCCCTTCCATTCCTCGTCTAAATCATGTCCGATTCTCCCGAATTCATCACCGTCTGCCAGCTCATGCGCACGCATGGCGTCAAGGGTCATATCAAGGCAATGCCTCTGACCCACGACATCACGCGCCACAAGAGCCTCAAGGCCGTGTCCGTGAAAAAGACGACCGGAGAAATCCTGGAACTTGAAATCGAGGAATCCAGACAGACCGGCACTCTGTGGCTGCTAAAGTTCAAAGGAATCGACACCCCCGAGGCAGCGAAATTCCTAGTCAACGCCGACGTGATGATTCCAGAATCGGAAAGGCTCCCCGCACCCGAAGGCGAATACTATATCGACGACCTTGTCGGTTTCCGCGTGAAGACGGAAGACGGGCGGAAAGTCGGCGAAGTGCTTGAAGTGCAGGAACTCATGACGGTCGACGCGTTCCACATCCAGTTCGATCCGGACATGCAGCAGGAATTCAGCAAGAAATCCATCCTCGCCCCGTGGATAGACGATTGCGTCAAGGAAGTCGACGAGCAGGGCCGGTTCATCGTCTGCGATGCGGACTACCTCAAGTCCCTGTGCCCGGAGGAAAGATGATCATCGACTGCATCACCATCTTTCCCGAAATGTTTGCACCCATGAAGAGTTCCATTATGGGACGGGCGCAAGCCAAGGGCCTGTTCGAGTTCAACACCGTCTATCTCCGCGACTTCGCCATCAACGACTACGGTCAGGTGGACGACGTTCCCTACGGGGGCGAACCGGGCATGGTGCTCCGGCCGGAACCGCTGGCCAAGGCCATCCGTAGCACGGGAGTCAAGGAAGACGGCGGAAAGGTCATCTACCTTACGGCCGACGGGGTCCCCCTCACCCACGCGATTGCCCAGGAGCTTTCCAAGGAAAACCACCTAGTACTCGTCTGCGGGCACTACAAGGGAATCGACGAGCGCATCCGTCAGTCCGAGGTCGACATGGAGATTTCCATAGGCGATTTCGTCGTGAGCGGGGGCGAACTGCCCGCCATGATCCTCACGGATGCTGTCGTCCGACTGGTGGACGGTGCCCTCGGCCACAAGGAAAGTGGCGAGACGGACTCGTTCGCCCAGGGCGTACTGGGATGGCCGGTCTACACCCGACCCGAGGAATTTGAGGGAAAAAAGGTGCCCGAAGTGCTGCTTTCGGGCCATCACAAGAACATTTCCGAGTGGAGACGCCAAGAATCGTTGAAAAGAACGCAAGAAAGGCGCCCCGACATCTTTGAAAAACTGAAAATAAATACTAAATTTGGCGACAAATAAAAAGAGGTACACACTATGTCCCTGAATATCGAAGCAATCCAGAACGAAAACGTGAAGTCCGATATGCCGGATTTCCGCGCCGGCGACACTGTCACCGTTAACGTCAAGGTCATTGAAGGCACCAAGGAACGTATCCAGCCGTTCAAGGGTGTCGTTATCCAGCAGAAGAATTCTGGTATCGGCAAGACTCTCACTGTCCGCAAGATGTCCGGCTCCGTTGCCGTCGAACGCATCTTCCCGGTCAACTCTCCCCGCATCGACTCCATCGAACTCGAACGCGCCGGTAAGGTCCGCCAGGCTCGCATCTACTACATGCGCAACCTCCGCGGCAAGGCTGCACGTATCGACGAACGTCAGGCTTAATCCAGCTTGAACTTCGAAGGCGGTTATTTCCCGATGGTTACGGGGGATTCCCGACAGCAAATTATCCCGCCCACGCGGATCCACGTGAAGGCGGGCTTTGTTGTATATTCCCCTGAGACCGGCGAGCGCTCCATCATCATTTTGGATGAAGGTGAACTCACAGCAATTGACACCGCGGACGGCGACCGCAAGGTGGTGTTCAAGATGCACCCCGGCGACCTGGTCGGCGTGGCATCCCTGCTCGAACGGGAACCCTTCCACCTGACGATCGAGGCTTCCAAGGATTCCGTGGTGACCTTGATTAACGAGGACTGCATGGAATCCGAGCTCAAGACGCTCCCCGTGTGGCTCCTGGCTGTCATCAGGGCACTCTCCCGCAAGACGCGCAAGCTCAAGGCTTCGCTCTACGCTCCCGCGACATCCAATTCGCTCATGAGCCTGTCGGCTTACTGCAGCAACCTCCCGGCCCAGACAGAAATACCCCTAGCCAATATCATCCATGAATTCGGCTGGCTCACCAAGGTCAAGGACGCCAACATCCAGGAAGACATCAAGTCTCTCGCCCGCCGCCGCTTCGTGGAACTGGGTCGAAAGGGAGAAACCATAACCGTCAAAGTGACCGACCCGTTCCTCCTAGAACTTTTCGTCGATTACCAAAAGTCCCTCGAAGAATTTGGCTCCTGGGCGCCGTTCAAGCTTTCCATCTTGCAAAAGAAGCTGCTTGTCACGCTGTCCACGATAAACAACAGCATGGAAATGGATGGTCCGTCCTGGCTTTCGTTCCTTGCCGAAAGAGTCAAGGACGTCAGCGTCGCGGAATGGATCAGAATCCAGAAAATGGGCTGGTGTACCGAAACAGCCAAGGGAATGTTCCGCGTCAACCCCGAAAAGGTCAACTATTTCCTGACCGCACTCCGATTCGAAACTAACATCCGGGGGGTATTGTAATGCTCGTGACCGCCGGTGAATATGTCTGCCTTGAAAGCGACAAGGCCAATACGCTCTTCATTGTCATGAGCGGCATGATTGTCGCCGAAACGCAAGACCCGGGTTCGGGAGAACGCTATATCAACTTCGGGCCGGGTTCCATCATCGACGAACTCAGCCTGCTCGAAGGTGCGCCCAGGCAGTACACGCTCCGGGCAGCAGAACCCAGCGAACTGATGGTCATATCCAAGGAAACCCTCAACGAGACCTTGGAACAGAAGCCGTCGTGGATAAAGGCCATTCTGCAATTCTTATCGGGCCGCTACCACATCGCCGAAGAAAACAAGCGCAAGAACGGCCTCATCCAGGCGCTGCCTCCCCTGCTGTACATCATCTCGTCTAACATCAAGCGGACCAATTCGGACAAAGTCGAACTCAAGACGGTGCTCAATGGACTCCGCGCACTCGCAGGAACATCGACGGAGAACGCAACAAAACTGCTCGACATGTTGCAGGACCTCGGCATCTTGAAAGTCCAGGACGATGTTGTCCATACCTCCAGCCTGCAAATCGTAACGATTCTCTACGAGACAATCAAGTACCGCGCCCTGACAAAGAAAATTTCGCCGAACATTCTGTCCATGACAGACCAGATGATTCTTTCCACCTTCCTGAAGGTCGCCCGCGAAAGTTCGTCGCCAAGGCCCGGTGGCATCTGCACCGTCACGACAAAGCAGCTCTGTGACGAGGCGAAAAAATCCATGCACGGGTTCACCCTGACGACCCGAACTATGGGCTCGCTGGTCGAGCGCAAACTCCTTTTCCCCTCGGCGACATACGATGTGCACATGCCCATAGAGGAAATCCAGTTCTTCTATGCAGATTTCGACAAAGTCATGGATCTGATCGAGCTGAACCGCGTATTCCCGCTACTCGACAAGAAGTTGGTTAATTAGGGGCTGTGAGGGTTCCAAGCTCATTGCTCACCGCTCATGGCTCATTGCTCACTGCTCGAACCTCGTGCCTGGAACCTCGAGCCTCGAGCCTCCCGCCTCATTTTTCTATATTTACCGCAAAACAATCAATCACCTTAAAACAAGGCTTATTATGAAACTTTCTGCACTCCTCGTAACCCTTTCCTCCATCGCCGCATTCGCACAGGACGCCGCTCCCGAACAGCAGGCACAAGGTGGCATCATGAGTTTCCTCCCGCTGATTCTCCTCTTCGTCGTGATGTGGTTCTTCTTCATCCGTCCGAAGCAGAAGGAAATGAAGCAGATGGACGCCATGCGCAAGGCTCTCAAGAAGGGTGACAAGGTCATGACCGCTGCCGGCATCATCGGCACCATCACCGCCATGGAAGAAGGTTCGAGCACCATTACCGTCCGCACGGCATCGACAACGCTCATCGACTTCGACAAGTCCGCCATCCTCCGCGTGCTGAACGCCGAAGCAAAGCCCGAAACAAAGTAATTATCCAACGAACCGATAATAAAAAGGCGACCAATGGCACTGCTCCCCATCAGAACCTACGGAGACCCCGTACTGCGAAAAAAATCCGAACCGATTACCGAAATCACACCGGAACTTCGCCAACTAGCGCGCGACATGCTTGAAACGCTCTACGATTCCACGGGCTGTGGGCTCGCAGCGCCTCAAATTGGGAAGAACATAAGGCTGGTCGTCATCGACACGGCCATTCCCGACGAAGAGGAGCCGAAGCCCTACATCATGTTCAATCCCGAATGGGAAACCGAACCTGATGCCGAAATGGTTGACTACGACGAAGGTTGCCTTTCTATTCCCGAACTGTTCTGCAATGTCGTCCGCCCCAACAAGGTCGCGGTCCGCTTTTTCGACATCAACGGGGAACCGCAGGAAATTCGCAACTGCGAAGGCCTCTTCGCACGCTGCATCCAGCATGAATGCGACCACCTGAACGGAGACCTCTTTGTAGACAAGATTTCCACCGCCGACCGCACGATGAATCAATCCAAACTGCGCAAAATGGCCAAGGAAACGCAGGAAAAGCTCAAGAAGAACAAGCGCTAACCGAGACAATGGATTCGATGGGATTATTCCGAACTAGCCTCATCAGCGCAAGTTTGCTCTTTGCGCTATCATTCGCCCAAGACGGGATGGACGACGGATTCGACCTCCCGGAACTTCCGCCCCCGGCATCTGCCCAGCAAGTTCCCGCCCCGACGGTAAACCAGCCGGAGGAACAACCGGCTGTCCCGACACAGGAAGATCACTATGCCGGGCCGCAAAGCGAATCCATGGACGAGGCCGAGCCCGTGCAACCTGGCGCAGAACAGGCCGAAGCCGAGGAACCCGTGCAGGCACCGACCACGGCAGCGGAACCCGTCAGCGAGAACGTACCGGACAAGTTCGGTGACACGCCCCCGAAAATCCAAGTCAAGAAATTCCCCGACAACCTGGACCGCCCTGTGCGCGTGGGCGTATTTATCGACGAAAAAAATCTGTTCGTCAAGCAGGGCAGCACAACCATCGCCATCACGGCCATCGGCAACCAGCTTGAAATTGCCAGCAACGGCACCAAGGAAACCGTTGCCCAGCGCGAATTCTATACGGACGACAATAAAAAATGCCTGAACATCGCACCAACTGAAAAAAAGTTGAAAACGTCTTGCTATCCAGGCTACTTTATCGTCAAGGCCACAAAGAGCAAGGTCACCGCAATCAACATCGTCGATGTCGAAGATTACATCCGCGGCGTTGTCCCCTACGAGATTGGCAAGCTGGACAGCAGCCGCTTCGAAGCCCTCAAGGCACAGGCTGTCGCCGCGCGTACCTATGTGTACAAGCATTTCAATAGTCGCGACGCACTGGGATTCGACGTTTTCGCCGACACCAAGGACCAGGTGTACATGGGCTACAAGAGCGCGACCCCGCTGACGAATGCAGCAGTCAAGGCAACCGCGGGCGAGACCATGACTTACAGGGGCGAATTCATCATCGCCTACTACCATTCCACTTGCGGCGGCAAGACGGAAACGATGGTGACCTGGGACAAGAAGAACCTGCCCTATCTCAAGAGCGTCCCGGACGTACGCCCTGATGGGCAGCCCTGGTGCAACGAGTCCAGCTACAGCAAGTGGGAACGCAAATTTACCGACAAGGAACTTGTTACTTTATTCCAAAAAAATGGAAAGGAAGCCAAGGCAAAAGTTCCAAAATTTAAAAAGCTCAAAGACATTTCCATCCGCAAGAAACTCCCCAGCGGAAGAATCTACACCCTCCAGATTTCCACGGACAAAGGTTCGTTCAACGTAACCGGCGACAAGGTGCGCTGGCTGTTCAAGCAGAAGGGCACTATTCTCCCGTCGTCGCTGTTCACCATCAGCCACCGTGGGCATTACTGGATTCTCGAGGGCAAGGGCTACGGTCACGGCGTGGGCATGTGCCAGATGGGCGTACGCGCAAGGGCTCAGGCCGGACAAAGCTATCTCGACATATTGAACCACTACTATCCCGGCATTACGCTGGAGCGCTTCGAGCACTAAAATGCAGGCGCCCCTCGTCGCGATTATCAGCCAGGGATGCGCCGCCAATTTCGGTGACGGGGAACGGATTGCCAGGGCGCTCTCCCAAAAATTCCGCATCGCTTTCGACCTACTTGGCGAAGAAACTCCAGCCGCCATCTACCTGAACGTATGCACGGCCAAGGGAATTGCTGGCGCCACACGTCTCTTGCGCAAGACTCTCGAAGTCTACCCCGATATTCCCATCTACATCACCGGTTGTGCAACGAAGGACTTGCGCGAGGCGGCTCTTGCTATCCACCCCACCCTGCAATTCACAGACGTCGAGGAAATCGAGCGCACCATAAACGACAATGCGGAACTGGCGGCTCCCGCCGACGGGAACATGTCGCTGCGCATGTCCCCTTTCACCGGCATCGTCAACATTGAGCAGGGATGCCTAGATGCATGCGCATTCTGTAGCACGCACCTGGTCAAAGGTAGGCTCCGCAGTTTCCCCGTGGAAGCAATCACCGCCAGGGTTCGCAGCCTCGTGAACAGCGGCTGCACCGCAATCCTCCTGACAGGGCAGGATTGCGGTTGTTACGGTTTCGACACCGGAACAAACCTGGCAGAGCTCGTGCAGAACATCCTCGTTCACGTGCCCGGCGACTACAAGCTGCGACTCGGCATGGGAAACCCGCGCCATCTGCTCTCCTATGCAGACTCCTTGCTGGACTGCTTTGCAGACAGCCGCGTCTATAAGTTCATCCACTTGCCCGTCCAAAGCGGCAGCGAACGCATTCTCAAGGCGATGAACCGCCGCCACACTGCGGCCGACTATGCCACGCTGGCCGAGATGTTCAACACCCGATTCGACAAGTTCACGTTGAGCACAGACATGATTGTCGGATTCCCCGGCGAGACAGACAAGGATTTCGAGGCCACTCTGGAACTGCTCAAGCAAACACGACCGACAGTCTGCAACATCACGCGATTCGTCGCACGCCCCGGCACCACGGCCTTCGCCATAAACTCAAAAGCCGAAGTCAGCGACATGGAAAAGCATCGCCGGTCAACCGAACTCGCCCAAGCGTTCCAAGAAATCGCATGCACCAACAACTCTCGCTGGATAGGCTACGAAGGCGACGTCGTTACCGAAAAGAAGGGACACCGCAGCGGAACGACCATCGCGCGGAACGAGGCCTACAACCCCGTTGCCATTCCGGGAGATTTCGCACCGGGCCAAAAATTACGCGTCCGCATCACGGGCGCCGAGCCGTTCGCGCTTATCGCCGAACCCCTGTAAGTTCCCCATAAAACCGGCCTCCAGATTTCCATCCATACAAAAAATCCCGGGATCGACCCGGGATTCTGAAATTCCTGTAGTTCGCTCTACTACTTGGTATTCAAGCGACGGTAGCCGCGACGGTAGGTCTCGGAAGTACGCTGGTAACGCATGTAAGAATACGAAGGCGTCGTACCACCCTGCATATAGCAGTATTCATATTCTTCCTTGATGATGGACATCTGGTAGATGTACGGACCCGTGCCAAGCTTGCGGCCTTCCTGAGTTACCGGATACATCTTGACCGTAACGAGCATTGCGCCAGAGCCCTTGGGCATCAGCGGCGTACCCGGGTTCACGACCTTGCTTTCGCCGCAAGACGCTGTGCTAGTGGTACCCGTCGCCTTCTGGAGAGCCTTCGTGAATTCGTCGGCAGTCACGACCTGGGTATACTGGCTCACAAAATGACCAAGGTGGTCAAACACGCGGACGTTCACCTTGAACGGCTGAGTCGTCGTGAAGGCGTAGCTCACGCAGCTTTCGTTTCCACCGGCAGTGAAGCAGCGCGGACCCGTAGAAGACTTGTAGGCAACCGGCGTAGTCGACGGAGTCAGACCTGCATTACTACCGTCAGTCGCGGGTGCAGCCGTATAGAGGGCAAGCTGTTCGTCGCTCAGCGTCAGCGGATCCTGTCCGGTTACAGCGGGGAGAGCGGTCAACAGCAGTTCGCCAGTCGCGGAATCCGGAAGGCCGTTGCTACCAGCCATGCCAGAAAGTTCATGAGCCTGCGCATCGAAATCCGGACGGTCGATGGATTTATCCTGCGGGACAATGACCGTCTTCGGCTTGACATTAAGCGTAATCAGGCCCCATTCTGCCGGGAAGGCGTCGACAGACTTTCCGCCCTTGGAGACAATGCTGAACGGAGCGCCGCCGTACGTCATCTTGGAGTTCCAGTTGTAGCCTTCGACAGTCGGATCGGCAGACGGGAAGTTGAACGCCAGTTCGTCACCGCCGAGAAGTCCCGTAGATACCGGCTGACCGTTCACGTCGACGAGATTACCCTTGATTTCGTACATGAAACCATCGGCACCTCTGTTCTCCGGTTCGCTCATGGCCGTAATGACATAACCAAGCGTATCCTTGCCGATCACCCTGCCAGAAACATCGTACTTGTTACGGACAACCAGAATGGAAGGCATATCGCCCATGACCATGCCCGCAACAACACCCGGATCAAGTTCGGAATTCAAGAACATGCTGTTCGTCGTCGTATCGCCGTTAATCGTGATAATGAAATCCATGATGGAGGGCTGGCCGTACTTGGTCGGAGCGATTTCAGAAAGGGACGTACGGATGTACATGTTGGAACCGTCAGTCTGGCGGTCAGCATAGAAGAAGTGGAGATGGTGCCATGTGTTGTTCTGCCACTTCGTCGTTCCCGGAACGCAGTTTGCCTCGTTCATGAGAGGCGGGTTACCCATAAAGGAAACCAAGCCCGGATCCGCCTGGCAACCATGGTTGTTGGCAGCGAGGACAGCAATGTCCACCTTGCCCGGAGCGGAAAGGTGAGTACCACCAAGGTCCACGACAAGGACACCATCCACGAAAATCCACATGTCGTCGTCACCGGTAAATTCAAAGACTTCATGGTTGGGAGTCTGGTTCAGTTCGTTATACTTGAACTTGGCATAGCCCATCATCGTAAAGTTGTAGTTGCGCAAGTGGCTCAAGCCGATGCCTGAAGTTGCAACCGCATTGAGAGCGGCCGTCGGCTCACGGGGACCGCCATTGTTGAGCCAACCCTTGCAAAGATCGTAAGTGTTCTGTTTGAGGAAGTCCGTCTGGTCCTTATCGTACTGGTAATCGTAAGGCGGACAGAAAATGGACAGGGACTGGGGACCCCATGTATCGCAGACTTCGGTCTTACATTCAGCAGCGCTAACCCAATTCATTGTCTGCGGGTTAATGCTATCCAACGGGAAGTATCCGCCGTTGTTGTAGTTGTAGTCGATCACGTAGAAGGTGCTCTTCTCGTTTTCCTTCGGAATAGTAAGCACCGTGTTGGTACGCTTGTTCACCCCAGGAACATCGCTATACCACTGCTCGAAATGGGCATTGTCACAAAGGTCCTGCAATTTCACGATGGTCACGCCATCAAGCATGTCATCTTGTCCCGTAACGCTGGCATCGCCATCGACATCAGAGAACAACAGGTAGGGCATCACCATGCCGGGAGTGTAGTAAACCGGGTTTTCCCAGACAGTGCCGCCAGTACAAGTTGCACCATGCACAGCGGGCTGGCCATCGGAACCGGTCGCCACCTTTGTATAGCCGCGCTTGGTCACAGCCATTCCGTTGAAAGAACCATCTTCGGTGCACTGGCCGTATTCCAGCGGTTGCGCCGCAGAAACCATACTCGCCAGGTAACTGGGAAGGAACGGGTTCGACAGCATCGGATAGCCGTCCTGACCAATTTGGGCGCCCGTCTTGGAACGACCGTTTCCACAGGATTTGTGGAGGGCCTCGAAACCATACCACGTATCGTCGTAACCAACGCAACGGGCTCCGCCACACACGGTACCGTTATAGATGTTGTCGCGACACATGCCGCTCGTACACGGAGACGGGGAGTCACCCGGGCTCACGTATTCCTCCGAAAAATTCTCAAAGTCCGGATGGTTCGGCTGAAAGTCACGAATAACAATATCCAGGTCAGTGGACGACACCGGAGCACCAAAAGCCAAAGATGTAGTACCGATCAAAAGACCGGCAACAAGCCAATTTCTCTGTTCCATAAGATCCATTCTCCAATAAAGGATAAAGGTTTACATTTAACCCTCTAAATATATACCTTTTATGCTCAAAATTCACTCAAAACGGGCGAAAAACTATGTAAAAAAGAGGTTTGCAAAAATAGGGTGATTTAAAACAAGTCACGAGCCGGCAAGGCACACAAAACAAGGGTCGGAGCCTAAATGGGGAGAGCCCACTTTAGCTATATTTCGCCCAATGAATTGGGGTATTTTTTTCTTTATCGCCATTGCTATCATCCTGATGCGTGTTTTCTGGTTGCGAATCAAGGCAAACAGCATGGAATCCGAAAATTTCAAGGCTCTCCCACCCAAGGACCAACTGGCGGTCCTCAAGGAATGCCTGCTCAACAATCCTACGGAAACGAACCTCCGCAACCTGGGCGATTTCTGCAAAAAGCACCAAATTGACGCCGATATGGAAAGCTACAGGCCATATTTGGCCAAACAGCTCGAAATAACCAAGCGAAAGGACGCCATCGCCGAAGATAACGACCTCTACGCCCAGGAATCCGCCTGGATGGACGCCATTCGTCCGCTCGAATTCGCCGAGGCAAAAATGGCCAAGGATTCCGGCGATACGGACCTGTTCACACTGCGCACCATCGAAGGAATCGCGCGCCTTTACTCGGACGAGGCCATACAAAGCGAACTTGGCGACCTCGGGCAAACCTATCCCAAGGC
Source organism: Fibrobacter sp. (assembly GCA_017642335.1). Lineage (GTDB taxonomy): Bacteria > Fibrobacterota > Fibrobacteria > Fibrobacterales > Fibrobacteraceae > Fibrobacter. Next base: position 21,722 of record JAGCPF010000018.1, on the reverse strand, counting down.
AGCAAAACTGCTCGAAGGGTACCGTAATCTCATGGAAATCCGCGACAGTTCCGGTGCCGACGACAAATCCCTCGAAAATCTCCGCAAAAAGCGCGACGCCTGGCAAGAAGACCTACTTACCGTCGAGCAATAATCTCCCCAAAAAAAACAGAATTCACCATAAAAAAATTCCCGGCAAAGCCGGGAATTTTTGCAATTTCGAAAACAGTCGCCCGCAAGGGGCTCCCTGCTAGAACCAGCGCCAGGTCAGGCCGAACAGGATCATGTCCTTGTACTGGGTATCCTTGTCGAGGTCCTTGTCGTAGACCATGTCGAAGCCGACTTGGAGTTCGAGGAGCGGGTTAATCGAGACTGTAAGAAGGTTTTCCCACTTTCCGTCGATTTCGTCACGTCCCTTGAAATTGATAAAGGCCCAAAGACGAGTCTTGAAGTTCAAGATGTCGGAGAATGCATACTTGAACTCGGTAATGCTTTCAAGACCCGGTTCGTCCTTCACCTCTTCAATTTCGTCTTCGGTATCTTTGTCATCGGCATAACCGTAGCCATGAGAAACCGTCACGCGGTTAGCAAAACCGAGACGCTGGGAGAAGTTGTCGTTCGGAAGATAGGCAAGACCGGCAACTTGAGTGAAATATACCGGGTCCATGAAGCAGGAAACGGCCGTCTTGATTTCGTTGCCGTCTTCGTCTTCACTGTAGTTGTAACCCGTCAAGAACTGGGTTTCGTAACGGAGGCCCGCATACGGCTTCAGATGTTCGCTCGTATTGAAGTCAACCATGGATTCCCAGAAAATCTTGTCGGCGGACTTACGCTTGCCAAGACCGTCAGTCCAAGTCTGTCCGAGGTCGAGATCAATCAAGTTACGCCAATTGGCAATGGACCACTTACCCACCACATCGGCGTCGTAAGTAACGAGCCAGGTGTAGCTGGAAGTTCCATCTTCAGCCCAGTTGCTGTAGTGCAGACGCGTATACTTCACGGCAGCGACTACATCAGCAGTCCAGTTTTCAGGAAGAGCGCCTTCAAACATGCCGCCTTCAGCGAAAGCCGAAGTGACGCATGCCAAAGCGGCGATGCTCAACATTTTGATTGACTTTTTCATTTCTACCTCTTTTTTCTATGCCCATGGGGCAATGTAACTTGGAAAAAAATAAGAATTTTTGGATTCCAATCAAGGCCCCTGCAACAACAAAACCTGTTTTTTCCCGACATAATTAGCTAGTTTTTGAACATGCGACAGTTCTTTACGGCCATCATGCTTTTCTCTTCCCTTTGCCTCGCTTCCGGAATATCTGACTCTGAAGAAAAACAGACAAAAGAAGGAAGGATACAGTTTGGCATATCTGCCGGAGAACCCACCCCACTTTCGGCCACCATCGGCGTGGGCTACAAAGCCGCTATAATGCGCATTCAGGGCATGGGCTGGAAAAACGGGACAAACGACTTCTGGTGCGCCCTCCGCGGCGGCCTCGCCTGGACTTTCTTCAGGGAACTTCCGTTCAACATCGACGTCGGCATCGGTGGCGGTTACGCTTATGCCGAAGCCCCCAACGGCATGCATCAAGCTTTGAACAAAGCAAACGGTGCCATGTACGCGCTACCCTACAACTTCGAAGAAACGCTCGATCTATCAGCCGAAGTCTGGGTTCATTTATACGGAATCTACACGCAGATTTCCTATCCGCTTTACTACTTCATGGACCACACAAAACCCACCCTCCTGTGGAGAGCGGGTTACATGTTTGAAATCTAGGCAGAACCCCTAGCGGGGCTCGACGGCTAGTACGTTCCGAGCAGGGAGCGCACCTTTTCCATCATGGCCTTGGACTTGACGCGGGCCTTCTCCTTGCCGTACGCGAGAATCTTGTCGATTTCCTCGGTGTGGTCGAGCAGGTAGAAGTATTTTTCGCGGGCAGCACCCAGGTGTTCTTCGAGAACGCTCTGGAGTTCCTGCTTGGCGTGGCCCCAGCCCATGCCGCCGGCGCGGTAGCGTGCAGCAAGCGCTTCGGTCTGTTCCGGAGTCGCAAAAAGCTTGTACAGCTTGAACACGTTGCAGGTATCGGGATCCTTCGGTTCTTCGATGCCCTGGGAGTTCGTGACAATCTTGCCGATTTTCTTCTTGAGTGCCTTGCTCTCGAGGAAGATGTCGATGACGTTGTCGTAGGACTTGCTCATCTTGCGGCCATCGAGACCGGGGATGATACCCGTCGTTTCCTGGAACACCGGTTCCGGAATCGTGAAGACGTCTTCGCCGAAATGCTTGTTGAACTTGATGGCGATGTCGCGTGCAAATTCCACGTGCTGCTTCTGGTCCTTACCGACCGGAACGATGTCGGCGCTGAACATCAGGATGTCGGCGTCCATCAGGCACGGGTAGCAGTAGAGGCCCATGTTCACGTTCGCATCCGGGTCTTCGCCGGCGGCTTCGTTCTTCGCCACCTTGTCCTTGTAGGCGTGGGCGCGGTTCATGAATCCCTTCGGCGTAAAGCAGCTCAAAGCCCAGCTGAGTTCGAAGATTTCGGGAATGTCGCTCTGCTTGTAGAACAGGCCTTCTTCGGGGTTCAGGCCGAGCGCAAGCCAGGTGGCAGCAATCTTGTAGATGTTCGCGCGCATCTCGGCACCGTTCTGCACGGTAGTGAGAGCGTGGTAGTCAGCGATAAAGTAGACCGTGTCGTAGGTCTTCGAAAGTTCAAGAGCGGGGCGGATTGCACCGAGGTAGTTACCCAGGTGAGGTGTGCCGGTGGGCTTGATGCCCGTAAGGGATATCTTTTTCATGAGCGCAAAATTAGAAAAATTTCTATTTTCTCGTTCCATGGATAGAGCCCGCCGCCGCAAATTTGGACAGAACTTTTTGGACACCCCGACAGCGCAGATGATTGCGGGGGACCTGCCTGCAAAGGCCAACGAGGCCGTACTGGAAATCGGCCCTGGCCACGGCGCGCTCACGGAGCACCTGCTGGACCGCGCCGTGGAACTCACTGCCGTCGAAATCGACGAGCAGTGCGTTGAATTTTTGCTCCAAAAATTCCAGGGCCGCAGCAACTTCCACATAGAAAACATCGACTTCCTGAAGTTTGACCTGCAGGCCTTCCTCGACACGCATGAAAAGCCCTGGGTTACCGGGAATCTCCCCTATAACGTGTCCACGGCCATCATCGCCGGACTCATGCCTCGCCTGCACCTCACGAAGGGGTTCATGGGCATGGTCCAGCTCGAAGTCGCAGAGCGCATCTGCGCAGCACCCTGCAGCAGCAATTACGGCAGTCTCTCCGTCCTCGTTTCTGCCTACGCCGACACGCAAATTCTAAGGAAAATCGGGCCGGAGCACTTTACGCCGCGCCCCAACGTCGACAGCGCCACGATGCTCCTCACGCCCAAGGCAAACCCGCTCGACGCCCCCGAGGGTTTCTTCGACTTCGTCCGCGCCGCGTTCACGCAAAAACGCAAGACCCTTGCAAATTCCTTCGGCCGCGCCTACGACAAGAAAAAAATCCAGGAGGCCATTGAACTCTTGGACTACCCCACCACCGTCCGAGCCGAAGAACTTTCCCCGTCACAATTCATGGAATTCTACAGAGTCATCAAAGGTTAGCCAAGCGCATCATTTTTTGTCCAGCGTTCCGATGTTCACGGCATATTGCCGAGCGACGTTTTTTTACCGGATTTTTTTCTTTTTTTTCGTAATTTAGTTACATTTCACAAATAATGTTGCAAAACGAGAAATACATCTTGGTCGACAACGAAGAATCCCTTGCACGGCTTCTCCAAGACCTCGACCTATATGAGATGGCCGCTGTAGACACTGAAGCAGATTCCATGTATCACTACACGGCGCGTCTTTGCCTCATCCAAATCACTATCGGTGACCACCACTACATCGTGGACCCGCTTTGCGGCCTGGATCTTGCGCCCCTTTTCAAGGCACGCGCCATGCAGACGCTCATTTTCCATGGTGCGGACTATGACCTGCGCCTCCTGTGGCAGACCTACCAATTCAGCCCCAAGAACATCTTCGACACCATGCTTGCGGCAAAGCTGCTCGGCGAACCGCGCCTCGGCCTAGCCGATCTCGTACGTGAATATTTCGGAGACGAACTCAAGAAAGAGAACCAGCGCGCCGACTGGACCACGCGTCCGCTCCCGCTCGAAATGTGCGAATACGCCATCCACGACACGTTCTACCTCCACGAACTTTGCGCCATTCTGGTCGAAAAACTTCAGGCCGCGAACCGAATGGCTTGGCTTACCGAGCAATGCAACGCGCTGATCGAACATTCCAGGCACCCGGCACCGCCGAAAAAAGATCCCTGGCGCATCACCGGTTCCAGCATCTACAATCCCTGCGCCCTGAACATACTCAAGCACGTGTGGGAATGGCGCGAAAAGGAAGCCGAAGAAATGGACCGCCCGCCATACAAGGTCATGCCAGCCGAACTCATGCTGGCCATCGTACGGCACGTGCAAGCGACATTCCCGACCGTCGACGAAAACCGCCTGCCCAAACTGCCCAGGAACTTCAAGGGCGACCGCTACGATTCCTTCATAGACATGCTCAAAAAAGCTTGCGATACACCCGAAAGCGACTGGCCGGCCAAACTTCCCAAGGCCCCACCCCCGCCGGTGGTGCCGAATGCGGACCTGCTCCTTTCGCTCAAGATGTGGCGCGATGAAAAGGCAGGAATTCTCAACATCGACCCATCGATGATTGCGAACAAGTCCCAGCTCATCTGGCTTGCCGCGCCAGGAACCATGCCCTGGACAGACCGCTACGACGAAGCCCACCTCATGCTGTGGCAACGTAAAATCTGGAACCAGATTTTACAGGAAAAGCTTCCGACGGCACCCCGCAATACCAGGAGCTAGACATGGGCACCTCGATTCTCGTACTGTTCCTCGCGATATTCGTGTTCGGCAGCAGTCCTATCATCGAACTTATTCTGAAAAAACGCCGCGACAAGAAGGGTGACGATATCATCGGCGAACCCTGGCAAGAAATCCACGACATTCCGGGATACCACGACGCGAGGAACGTCGCCGCTTTCTACCCGATGAAGGGTGAACCGAACATCATGCCCATCATCGAGGAACTCGCCCGCGAAGGCCGACTGTTGCTTCCGCGCTGCGAAGGCGATGGCATCATGAACTTTTACAAGGTCAGCAGCCTGCGCAAGGATCTCGTCCCCGGGAAATTCGGTATCATGGAACCGAAGGACGGTCTCGAAAGATTTGACGGCGAAATCACGATATTCCTCGTTCCCGGCACAAAGTTCAATTTTAACGGAAATCGCATCGGGCACGGCAAAGGCTACTACGACAGGTTCCTTGCCAAGCACCCGCATTCCTACAAGGCAGGCATCGCAACGCCCGCACAGATTTCGAAAGAACCTCTCGAGCAGAAGGACACCGACGTCCAGATGAACGTCGTCATCGCGTGCAGAGAGAAATACTGATAAACAAAACGGAGACCTACATGAGTTTCAACGAAGACGACAACCGTCGCGATCAACGCAGACCAAACAACGATCGCATGCGCCGCTTCGGTCGCAATGACCGACCCAGGTTCAACGAAAACCGGTTCAGCAGCAGAGGATTCCAGGACCGAGAAAGCACACCCGCCGCGCGGCCAGACAACGTCGTGGCCGCCATCGGCGATGCCGATGCGGCTCCGCAGGTCGCCGTCGGCGGAATCAAGGAAGTGGAAGAACTGCTCAACAAGGACCCCATGCGAGTCCACCGCGTGCTGTTCATGCACCAGTCCGGCAATCCCAAGCTGTACAACCTGCAAAAGCTCGCCAAGCGCGCACACGTCCACGTACAGCAGGTTGACTCCAAGATTCTCGACAGCTATGCAAGACCGAACCAGGGTGTTGTCGCCCTGACAAACGAGAAATCGCTCCTGCAATGGGAAGACGTCCGCGAAGAGTTTTTCAAAGCCAAAGAAAAAGGCGAAAAGAAACTCATCGCCGTCGCGACAAACATCGAGGATCCGCGGAACCTTGGGGCTTGTATCCGCAGTTCTCTGGCCCTGGGCGTGGATATTCTGCTCATGCCGGCAAAGGGCATGTGCGGCATCACCCCAAGTGTTGCGCGGACCAGCGCGGGAGCGCTAGACAAGATGCGCATCTGCCGTCCGAACAACCTGGAAGCCGCCATCGGCGAGCTCAAACTCGCGGGCTACCAGATTCTGGGCCTTGACGCCGATACCGAGACAAGCCTCGCCGGGTACGAATTCGCCGACCAGGTTGTGCTCGCCGTTGGCGGCGAAGATGTCGGCCTGCCACCGTTCATACGGAAGCAGTGCAACGACATCCTCCGCATTCCGATGAAGCCCGAAGCGCACTCCTACAACGCCTCCGTCGCCCTGTCGCTCGGACTGTACGAATACGCCAGGACACGCATCAAGTAAGCGCCATTTCTCAAGATTTACACACAAAATAGGCCACCCGTCGGGCGGCCTATTTTAATAAACTCATGCAACCGGAGAACTAGCGGTTGTTCAGGTAATCCAACACCTTCTGCGTCAGGTCGTTTTCTTTTTTCCAGAACAACACGGAACCTGTTGCGCGGTCCACGACCATGTCGTAGCCTTCCTGCAGGGCAATCTCGTTCACCGCCTTGCGGATCAGCTGGATGATGGGGCCGCTAATCTTCTCGTTCTCGGAAATCAGTTCGCCGTTACGACCATAAACGCGGTCGATGAAGTTCTTGAGTTCCGTGTCCTTTTTCTTGTAGTCGGCCTCAAGTTCGCGACGCTTTTCGTCCGAAAGCATCAGGAGCTGCTTGTCAATCTTTTCCTTGATGGCAGCCAGTTCCTTCTGCAGCAAGTTGGCCTGCTGTTCCCACTTAGCCACCTGACGGTCATACTCTTCCTGAGCCTTCTTCGTGCCCTTGTAGCCATCGAAGATAAGCTTGGAATCGACATGCGCCACGCGGAGACCGTCATCGGCCATACTCGCCGTAGCAAAAGCAAACACCAAAAGAAGAATTAAGCGACGAATCATCATACGTCTCCTTTAGAATCCCTGGCCAATCACGAAGTTGAACTCCATGTCGCCCACGTTAGTCCGTTGCAAGCCATTGTAGGTTTCACCCACATCCAGAGGCCATGCAAAGTCAAATCCAATAATACCGAGCATCGGCACGACCACACGGAAACCGAAACCGATATCCTTCTTCAGGCTGGTCGGATCCCATTCCTCGAGCGGATTGCGCTTAGGCTTGGGAACCTTGGTGTTCGGGTCGTAACGTTCACCGAATACGTTACCCGCATCGAAGAAGAACGGAAGCAGGTAGAACGTCTGCGGCACGAGGCCTAGCTGCAATTCAGCACCGACGTACTGGTAGCTGCGGCCCAAACGACGGTAGCCAATGGAACCCGAGCTGTACCCGCGCATCATGCCTTCGTAGCCGAGCACGCCACCCATGGTATAAAGGGTGCGGTACTGCAGCTGATCACCGAAGATAACACCATACTCGTTCGTGAGCGCAATCGCGAGCCTGTCGCGGAACAGCGGGAACCACCACTTAACCGTGAGTTCCGTTTTCACGAAGTTGAAATCGCTAAACAGCAGGTCGTCGGCCCACTGGATATCCAGCACATAGCGCGAGCCGTCCGTCGGGAACTGCGGCAGGTTCTTATCGTCACGAACCAAGCGGAAGTTCAGTGCGGATTCCACACCAGTATAGACAACATAGCTGCCGTCGATATTCGGGCCCTGCTTGTTCATGAGCCAGCTGTAACCAATTTGTCCGTAGAAATAGTCATCCGGCCACTTGAGACGCTTACCCACATACACGTTACCGCCGTAGCGAGTAATGTTCGGGTCGTTATAATCGCTCATATCCCACCAGGAATAACTAAGACCGGCACCCACGGTAATCGGCTTATCCATGAACCACGGTTCCTGGAAGTTGATAGCGGCACTCTTCTTGTCCATGCCGTATTCGAGGTTCAGCGAGGCGGACTGACCATTACCCATACAACAGTTCGGGATAGAGATACTTGCCGTACCCACAAGTCCGTCGCTTTCGCTATAAGACACACCCAGACTGAACTGGCCGGTGCCGGCTTCCTTTTCCTGCACCATAAAGTCGAGGTCGACTTCCTGCTCACCCACCACCTTGATATCCGGGGTGACCATGTCGAAGTAGTTCAGCTGCATAATTTCACGGAAGCTACGTTCGAGGGAAGACTGGCGATAGGTGTCACCCGGATACAGGCGGACTTCGCGACGAATAACCTTCTCGTTAGTCTTCGTGTTGCCGTGGATATGGACCTTGTGGATCGAGGCCGGGAGGCCTTCCACCATATGGTAGGTCAGGTTAACCGTCGAGTCGTTTTCGAATGTACGTTCCTCGGTATACTGGGCGAACAGATAACCGTCTTCGCGGTAGGCATCAAGCAGCGCCTTCTTGGAAGCGTCGTACACATACTGGTCGAACACCGCACCGCTATCCAGGCGGTAAGCGTAGTTCAGAATGTTGTCGTTCAAGACCTCGTTACCGGTAAAGTGCAGCGAACCCATGTAGTAGCGGCGACCTTCAATCATGCTGATATGAATGATGATTGCACTGGATGTCTTGATGTTGTCATACTTGTTCAAAGCAGAGAACATGTCTTCCATCTGGTAACGGACAAGAAGCTTTTCCTCGTAAACGCTACGTTTCTTGATAGCGAGGAGAGAATCAATCTTCGGGTTGTTCCACTTGAGGCCCTTCGTGATCTTGAGCCATTCCTTACGGGAAGTCTCGTAACGGATAATGTCGTTGAGAGCCTTGTGGGCTTCTTCTTCGTCCTTGATTTGCTTTACCTGACGGCTTACCCAAGGTTCCGTGCTCTTGTGGAACTGGCGGTAGTAATGCGTGACCTGCATGGTCGGTTTACCCGCCATCTTGTAAAGCGGGGAGGTCTGGTCGGCCAAGGCCGCATTCAACTGGTCATACAAGGTAACCAGGCGGTCGCCGACAGGGACCATACGTCCCAGATAGAACAGGCAGCTCGAATCCGGGAGGTACTCGGCACGGTAGTCGGTCAATTCCGCATCCAGGTAACCAAAGTGGCGGATGGCGTTCAACACCGTATCGCGGTCCGCTTCGAAAACGTTCTGCTTAAATTCGCCGCCGCCCCACCACTGGTCCTGCTTCGTAAGCATGTGTTCCTTGATGTCCTCGGCAGGCACGTTGTCGTTGCCCCTGATGTCGAACTGGGTCACGCGCACCTTGCCGCCTTCGCGCACGATAAAGGTAACCTCGTTCTTGTTGTCGCCCTTCGGGGTCTCGCGGTAGCCGACCTCGGCCAGCAAATAACCCTCGGAATGGAAATACTCCAACAGGGCCTGACGGTCGCGTTCCAACTGGCTCTTGCTATACACCTGGCCAGGAATGATTCGCAGTTTCAGACGCAAATCTTCTTCGGAAATTTCATCGCATCCATCAAAGTAAGCCGTATCAAGGGCAGGGAGTTCCTTAATCTTGAAGATGACGTCTACATCCGTGCCATCGTCCACATAGTCGATCCAGGCAGTCACATCGTCAAAAAGACCCGAATTGTAAAGGCTGAGCACAGATGCCTGAATCTTCTCGGAAAGCGCCGTAGGGGAGTATGTCTGTCCATCACGGATATTGACACGGCCCAATACGGAGCGTTCGTCCATATTCTCGGTACCATCCACCATAACCTTGCGGACCTTGTTTTCCGCCATGAAACTATCAGACACTTCCAAAAGCTGTGCTCTAGTCACAGACACAATGGCCAGTATCAAGAAAATCATTCGTAAGCGCAGAATAAACCTACCTGTAGATACAGAAAAAATTCCAAAATACCGCCCAAAAATACAAAAAATAAACCAACCTAGCCCACCTCCCAAATTATAAAAGCACGCTACATCCCATGAATACCTTATTACACACCATGTAAAACGCTTCGCATGCCGTCTTGTGCAAAAAAAAGAAAAACATCAATCCACTTCTTTTGACTTTCCGAAATAATTATATATTCATAGGCGCAAAATTCAACTAAAGGAACCCCTATGCGTTCAACCGCCTGGAATGACGAAGAAAACAAGGTCCTGCCCGAAATGGCGCTGGACTTCATGCCCGAAGAAAAATTGCGCGACCTGCAGCTGCAGCGTATGCGCGCCACCGTAAAGCTCGCCTACGAGAAAGTTCCGCTCTTCCGTGAACGCATGGACGAGAAGGGCCTCAAGCCCGACGACATCAAGACTCTCAAAGACGTCGCCAAGCTCCCCTTCACCATGAAGAAGGATTTACGTGACACCTACCCGTATGGCCTGTTCGCCGTCGACATGAGCGAAGTCGTGCGTCTGCACGCAAGTTCCGGCACCACGGGTAAGCCCATCGTCGTGGGTTACACCAAGGAAGACATGGATGTGTGGGCCCAGGTCGTGAAGCGCGGACTCCTCGCTTGCGGCTTCCGCAGCACCGACATCGTGCAGAATTTCTACGGCTACGGCCTGTTCACCGGCGGTCTCGGCATCCACGGCGGCTTTGAAGCCCTCGGTGCGACCGTCATCCCTATCAGCGGCGGCAATACCGAACGCCAGGTGATGCTCATGAAGGATTTCGGTGTTACCGCGGTAGGCGGAACGCCCAGCTACTTTGTCCGTATCATTGACGTTGCCGAAAAGATGGGCGTCAACATCCGTGACCTGAAGGTGAAGCGCGGTATCTTCGGTGCAGAACCGTGGAGCGACGGCATGCGCGACTACATCGAAGAAAAGACCGGCATCAAGGCTTACGACATCTACGGCCTTTCCGAAATCGTGGGTCCGGGCGTGGGTTGCGAATGCGAGTGCCGCGACGGCATTCACATCTTCGAAGACCACTTCTACCCCGAAATCGTCGACCCCGAAACGCTTGAACCGCTGCCGGACGGCGAAGAGGGCGAACTTGTGCTCTCTACCCTGAGCAAGCGCGCGATGCCCATCATCCGCTACCGCACCCGCGACATCACCGCTATCGAGAAGACGAAGTGCAAGTGCGGCCGTACCATCCGCCGCATCCGCCGCATCGGCCGCCGTAGCGACGACATGATTATCATGCGCGGCGTGAACGTGTTCCCGAGCCAGATCGAGACTGCCCTCCTCCGCGCAGAGAAGGCTTTGCCGCACTACCAGATCGTGCTCGACACCAAGAACAACATGGACACGCTCGAAGTCAAGGTGGAAGTTTCCCGCGACATGGTGAGCGACTCCATGAGCGCCATGGAACAGCTGAACAAGAAGTTCAAACACTCCATCGAACAGATTCTCGGCATTTCCGTCATCGTCACGCTGTGCGAACCCGATTCGCTGCCGCGTAGCGAAGGCAAGGCCAAGAGAGTTATCGACAACCGCAAGAAGATGTGATAAGAGGATCTAGAGACTAAGGGCTAGAGGCTAGTGAATGAGAATCACGCACTTCGTGCGTCTATAACAAATGGCGAAGCCATGATATCTTTCTCTAGCCCCTAAATCCTAGATCCTAACCCCTAAAAGTTTTAAAACAGGAGAAAACACAATGAAAATCCCACAGGTTTCAGTTTTCGTATCCAACCGTCCGGGCCGCCTCCAAGCGGTGTGCCGCTCGCTTGCCGACGCCGGCGTGAACCTCCTTTCGCTCACGCTTGCCGACTCGGGCGAATTCGGCCTCATCCGCCTTATCGTCAGTGACCCGGAAAAGGCAGTGGATGTGCTCGCAAAGGCTGGCCTCAGCGCCACCATCACCGACGTGGTCGCCTGCCCCGTGAACGCCGCCATCGGCGGTCTTGCCGAGCTGCTTTCCACCGCAGTGGGCAGCCAGCAGATTGACTACATGTACGCCTACCCCTCCACCCTGAACGGCAGCAACATCATGATTCTGCGCTTCCAGGATACGGAAAAGGCTATTGAAGCTCTCGAAGCCACGCACTTCAAGGCTATCAGCAAGGAAGAACTGCTGGGATAGTTCCATTACGTCATTCCGAGGCGGGTAGCCGAGGAGTCCAGAACATATAACGCCGAGCAAACGCACGGCGTTTTTTTTCGTTGTACAAATTGTCCACAGAAAAAATTTTTTCTTTGTTCAAGAGATTAAAAAAAAGATAATTTTTGAAAAAGAAGAACAACATATTTTGTTTAGAGGACCCATGAATATTCGCAAACATTGGAAAAGCATTTTACTCTCTTCGACAGCTCTTTTTTGGGCAAGTTGCGGCAGCGACAGCGAAAGTGCCACAGCCCCGCAAGTTCCCGATTCTAGCGCTACAATCAGTTCATCCGATACGGCGGAACCCGCATCGTCCGATGCAACCCCCAGTTCCAGCGAAACCGGCAGCAACGCAGAAAGTTCCAGCGACGCCGTGCAGTCCAGTTCCAGTGCCGCAACCAAGGCCTTCAAGCTTGCAAGCAACCCGAATGCGACCTGCAAGATAACAGGCTCCCTTCCCACCGGTTCCTGCATTGAATTCGCCAAAAGTACATCGACCAAATCATCCGGGCCTTCCCAGCTAGATCTAAGATACCAGCTTCAAACCAACACGACCAAGACTCTAGAAGAACTCGAGGAAATCGAGGCCGAACTGGAAAACACTCCCGATTTCTCGGCAGTCGCTCTTTACGGCGTTCAAACGCCCTCTTGCATTAGATACAATTTTAAAGAAACGTTCGAGTGTTCCAACGACAGCACCTACACCACCTATGCCGACGATAGCGGCATGTACGTTTTAAAAGACTCCACTATATACACTCGCGAAGAGTACGATCAAAAATTCTCCAGCAAGCCAAAGACCGCAGAAAGCAGTTCCAGCGCAGAGCCCGTATCTAGCAGCAGCGCGGAACCGCCGTCCCCGCTTTGCACCAAGAATGACTTTATCGGCGCCGATGACTTGCGCGAGAAATTCAATAGCGACAAGGCTGCAATCATCGACAGTGTAAAACAGACCGCCGACACAACGGCAAACGCCTGCCTGGATGCAATTCCGAGCAGGGAATCCATAGCCGCAATCAAGGGACTGGTTGCCAGGCAACAGATTTGCGATGGAGACACCATCGTGAATCCGCGCTACCAGGCAAAACTCGATTCCAACAATGCGTTCGTCAAAGAGATGAGCGCGAACTGCCTGAAGGATCCGGAATAAAGCACAAGCATAGCGCACTCCCCCTCACAAAAAAACATATATTGGAGAGGAGGAGTGTGGTATGTCTAACAAGAATCCCTGCAAAAAGTTTCTAGCCGGCCTGGCATTCGCCATCGCCGGCTTTTCTACCGCAAGCGCCGCACCGCTGTTCATCGGCTATTACCCCGACTGGGGAAAATGGCACAAGCCCGCCTACACCGTAGACAAGGTGCCGTACGAAAAGTTGACGCACGTGCTGTGGAGCTTTATTACGCCGAATACGGACGGTTCACTCAAAGGTGACGCCGCGGAAGACCCAAGCGCCCTCGATTCCATGGTGACTCTCGCCCACGCCGTCGGAACAAAAGTCATCGTCTCGCTCGGCGGTGGCGGGCAAAGCGAAAACTTCGTGCCTGTCGCATCGGACGACGCACTCAGACAAAAGTTTGTCGCTAACCTCGTGCAGTTCGTCGCCGACCACAACCTGGACGGCCTCGACATGGACTGGGAATGGGAATACAACCCCGTGCCCGATGCAGACACCATCGCCTACAACAAGCTACTCACCGAACTCCGCACAGCACTCCCCGAAGGCAAAACACTTTCTGCGGCGCTTCCCTGCTCGCAGTATTACGGCAAATGGTTCACGCCCGAAGTCCTCGTGAAAAACCTCGACTGGTTCGGCTTCATGACCTACGACATCACCGGCGACTGGGACGAAAAGGCCATGTTCGATTCGCCGCTCTACCCGCACAGCGGTTACACCACCTGGTCGTGGGAACAAACCCGCGACTACTGGAAAAAGCGCGGCGTCCCGACAGAAAAGATGGTCTTCGGAATCCCCTCGTTCGGATTTCAATTTGAAGGAGCGACAGGCCCCGGCACCGATTTCACCAAGGGCACCGCAAAACAAGTACCATACAAGGACATTGTCGCGAACACCGAATGGGAATTCTTCTTTGACAGCGTCTCCGTGTCTCCTTACGGCGTATCTTCGACTGGTTATGTGACCTTCGAAGACCCGCATTCTTCTGCCGTCAAGAGCCGCTGGGTCAAGGAAAACGGCTACGCGGGCATCATGGTGTGGGAAGTCTCGCACGACTACATCGAAGGCACGGGGAACCCGATCCTCGACAGCATCGCCGTGGTTCTCCGCGACGAGCCGACAACCGCCATCAAAACGCTCCGCCCGCGGGACACGCGCAAAGTCCGCAGCGCAGGCAGTTTCAATGGCACCAAGAACGCCATAAAGGTAGACGCCCTCGGCCACAGGGTCCGTGGAGAACGGCCGATCATCTTGCTTGACCTCGGAGGAAAAAGATGAACAAATGGATTATTTCGGGAATCGCGCTTGCCACCCTGACCGCGGCAACGTTCGCGAAAGACCGCTCCGTCGCGCTCGAAAAGAGCATCGAATCACTCGAGCCCCTGAAAGGCATCGTGTTCTGGCCCGACCAAGCTGACGACCAGAAGGACCTGCAAGGTTCCATCTCGCTGGAATTCTCTTATTGCCTCCCTTGCGCCGTTGTCAAAGGCAAATCCGACGACAAAATTGAATACGACTGGAGCAGTTTCGAAAAATTACTCGACGGAATCAAGAGCCGCGGGCACCAGGCCATCGTACGTTTTCGCATCGAGTACCCGGGAGAATCCATCCAAAACGCCCCCAACTGCACCGAAAAAGTCGTAGGCGCCACGGCCGTCCCGAAATACATCAAGGAGATGGACGGCTACAACGAATCGAAAAACGACGTGGACGGAGACGGAGTAACCTATTATGCGAACTGGGGTTTCGATGAACTCCAATGGTTCTACAAACAATTCTACGCCGACTTCGCTGCCAAATACGACAATGACCCGCGCATCGCATTCGTGCAGGTCGGCTTCGGCCACTGGGCCGAATACCACATTTACGGCACCACCATAACGGACTCGAATTTTGCAAGCAAGGATTACCAGACCGAATTCCTGAAGCATGTCGACAAGCAGTTTAAGGAAACTCCCTGGAGCATTTCGATTGACGCCGCAGACGACGAATACACCCCCATCGTCGCAAGCAAGGATTTGATGAAGCTCCATTTCGGGCTTTTCGACGACTCCTTCATGCACAAGGAACACGACATCTCGCAGGGTGACGGCGACAACGAGAAAAACTGGCAAGCCATTGGGGAAAATCGATGGAAAACAGCACCCGCCGGCGGAGAGATCAGCTACTACGAGGATAAGGACCAGCACGAGTTCTTGAACCCCGACGGTCTCTACGGTGTCACCTGGGAAAAGGCCGCCGAGAAGTACCACATGACATATGTCATCGGCAACGACGCACCCGAAGGCAAATACGCCTCCAAGGACCGCGTGTACGAAGCCAGTTCCTATGCCGGCTACAAGTTCGAAATCACAGGCTACACCGTGAACAAGGTCTCGGCCGCCGTGCGCGTGAAAAACGTCGGCATCGCCCCGCTGTACCACAACGCCTACGTGACCGTGAAGGGCGTGCGCAGCAAGACATCGCTCAAGGGTCTGTTGCCCGACGAAGAAGCCACCTTCACCGTCTCGGGAATCGAAATCGGCGACAAGGAATCGCCCGAGCCGAGCATCACCAGCGACAAGTTGCTCGAAGGCGCCACCATCCCCTACAAGGCAAGCCTCGACGGGAGTGAAGAAACCATCGAAGGGACCGCAGACGAAGACGGGAAAACATCCATCAGAGGGGCCCGTATAGGATACAGCGACCGCGAAATCCGCGCCAACTGCACGACGAACCGGTGCAAAAGCCGCGCCACCGACCTCAAGGGCCGTAACGTCCCGAGCAGGGCAGCGCACAAAGCCCGCGGCGCATATTTTTCCACCTCGAAACGGTAAAAAAATCCCATTGTACAAATTGTCAACGGAAAATCAATTTCTTTATCCGTAATAATGGGGGAAAAAGATATTTTGGATGTATCAAGGAATAATACATCCCGTTTGGAGGCACAATGAACATCCGTAAGCACTGGAAAAAGTTCTTGCTCACATCGACAGCACTCTTCTGGGCGAACTGCGGCGGTGACAGCGACGGCCCCATTTACGTCGCAAGCGATCCAAACAGCGCAGCAAGCGCCGACATCCAAGAAAGCGCAGCCACTTCAAGCTCGGAAGCTAGCATAGACGGCAACGCCCCCGCAAGCAGTTCAAGTGAAATATCATCAAGTTCATACCAAGAGCCCATACTCAAACTAGCTAGCGACACGACAGTCTCCTGCAAAAAAACGGGGCGCACTTCCGGCAGGATGGGCTGCCTTCTATATTACACCGACGACAAAGAGCCTTCCGAGCCTTCAAAGCCCGACGCATACGAACTCCAGGAGCTATTGAAATACAATACGACGCGGACCCTAGAAGAACTAAGCGCCATCGAAGACACTCTGGAAACCACGCTTGTAATTCTTGATGGGCCCCTCTATGGGACTCCAGAGCCGCTCACTCCCAGCTGCGTCAGGCCCGAAATGATGTTTTCATACCAATGTTCGAACAATCAGTCGTACGCCGTTCACGATTCGGTCGAAAATAGTTTCATAACAAGAGATTCCATCAACCACCGTGGCGAATTTCTACAGGACAGCAAGTACATTTACACCTTGGAAGAATATTTCAAAAAATACATTGGCGATTCCGACAACAATCCAGAATCTAGCAGCAGCGAAGCGGAGTCCAGCAGCAGTGCGGAACTACCGACACCGCTTTGCACGAAAGACGATTTTTACACCAACAGCCAAGTAGGACGCGCTTATAACGACAACAAAAAAGCCATCATCGACAGCGTCAAGGCAACATTGAGCGAAGATGAAGTCGAAGCGAAGAATGCCTGCTTGGATAGCGTCAGCACAAAAGAAGCAACCTTCATTGGGTCCGTCGCCACAAAGCAGATATGCGACGGGGACACCATCGTGAACCCGCGCTACCAGGCAAAACTCGATTCCAACGAGGCATTTGTCAAGAAGCAAGTCGACGAATGTCTAGGCAAGGACGAGTAGCGTCATCCACCTTTTTTCAATATTTCTTGATGACATCCCAGGAATCGTAAGGGAACCATTTGCCGTGCCAAAGATCAAGGTAATGCACGATAACTCTTTTTTCCTTTGGCACGCTGGTATCCACTAGCAAACCAGAGCACCACCCTTCCTTCAGGGCCTCATCATACTTTTTTTCTAATCTGTCCCAAAATTCGGGATCATGTTCCTGCTGTTTGAAAATCAGTTCTTCGCCACCCCACCATAGTGCAGCATTCTCATCCTTTTGAACAAAAGGATTCTCGGCTTCGCCCTTGTAATATTTAAAGAGTTTCATCAATTCCTGTGCAGTCATATGCTAACCCGCCAATTCTAAAAGTCTTTTAAAAGCAATCCTAAACCATCGTGTTTCAAACTCAGCCTTTACATCGTATGACCAGTGGTTATAATTGCGCCACTGGCTAAAAATTGCGTTACCCAATATACAGAAATCATCGCAATTGGCAACCAGTTTTTCAAACCTCTTTTTAGAATGTTTCGCAGGGTTGTAATTATATTTTGCATTAAAACTGTTAAAACAATCCATATCAAAGCCAAGACTCTCGCAATCCTTCGGAAACTGCAGATCGTCTATAAAAGCGTAAACCTTGGCACGAGTTTCATCAGCATCGATTTCGTCCAACAGGGCGCCCCATTTTTCGACGAAAGTCTTTACGTTATCAACAACCGGCATAGGAGCCTCCTTTCTACTTTTCCCTACTCCAAATACCACACGGTTTCTATGGTGTCGCCTGCTTCGATGTCGTCCGGGGTGTAGTCAATGGAACCGTCACTTTGGGGGGCTTCCATTGCACAGCAGCAAAGATCTTCTTCGTGAACGTGAATGTCCAAGCGGCGTTTCGAGTAATCGACATTGACTATACCGCCCAACTTGTGGCCGAGCGTACTGGCAATGACCTCAGCCTTTTCGCGAGCGTCCTTTACGGCCGATTCCAGAATTTGCAGCTTGACGTCGTGCGTATCCTTCTTGACAAAGGAGATCTTCACTTCGAGTTCGGGCCAGGCCGCACCCAATGCGGACATAACCTTTGACGTGATGACGCTATCGAGCGGTAGCTCGATGGCCAAGGTCTGCCGGAGTTTAAAGCCGACAAACACCCATTTTTCTTCTTTGCGTTTCCACTCCGTTTCCTTGGTTATCGAAAAGTCCGATGTCTTGAGGGAATCTTTCGGGAGCCGCATTTTTTCAAGAGCCTTCCGCAATTCCTTATTCCCCACCGCGGCCTCGGCATACGCAGTTTCGTAATCCTTGTGCAGGGAATCCACGCTAAAGCGAAGCCTTGTCGTATCGGGAGCGACTTTGACGTTGCCGACGCCCATGACGCGAATAGTTTTCTGTTCCATAACACACCTCCGGTTATATTTTTCCTCTTCTAAATATAAGTCCGAACAACTGTCATAAAATGTCATTTTTCACGATCAGGATTTTTTTTTCAGAAAACCTATTGACAGCCCATCTCCTTCAATTTATATTTAGTGCACAAACGTACAGAAATAATGTTTAAGACCCGCAATTTCAAGCATGTTTGCGGGCAGGAGCGTAAAATGAAGAACGTGACAGCCGATTAGCGCCGAGCAAATTCCCAAATATCCGCAGAGCCATCAAGGTCAATTTGACCTTGATTCAAAGAACTCATTTAACCTCTTGACAACTTGTATCTGATTAGATACATTTGGAGAAGCAGGATGATTGTAAACCAGACACCTGAGTTTCAAAAATGGATGCAAAAATTACGAGATTTTCGCGCAAAAGCCCATGTTCTTTCTCGACTGACCCAAGTCGAAGGAGGAAATCTAGGCGATTTTAAATCTGTCGGAAACGGCGTTTTAGAGATGCGCATCAATTATGGACCAGGCTATAGGCTTTATTTTGCAAAAGACGGCGAAACCATTGTAATACTTCTAATTGGAGGCGACAAATCCTCGCAGGACCAAGACATCGTAAAGGCAAAAAACATTTGGCAAGGAATAAAAAATGAAAAAAAATGAAATTGCACATTTAGACATCGCAGAATATCTCGACAGCGAGGAAATGGTTGCCGAGTATCTCAATTTGATTTGCCAAGAAAACGACCCTGCCTTGTTACTGAGGGCTATCGGGCATGTCGCCCGCAGCAAGGGGATGGCGAAAATCGCCGAAACATCCGGTCTCGGTCGAGAAAGTCTCTACAAAGCCCTCGACGAAAAGGCGCATCCGCGATTCGAAACGGTATTCAAAGTCCTGGCAGCCTTGGGAATTCAAATGCACCTGGTCCCCAAAGTCAAATTTAGACGTAAGCGAGGTCCCATGCCATGTGCCGTCGCTGAAAAGCGTAGGGTGTATAAGGTCTAAGGGAAAAAGATCAATCTTATTTAAGCCCTTGTTCCTTGAGTTGTTCCATAAAGATTCGTTTATAACATTCTGCTCGAGAGATGTTTTGAGGATTACCATATTCCTTTTTCTTATAATACCCTTTGACAAATCTGTAGGAATAATGGAGCATATATACAATTTTTATGTTTTCAGACAACCATTTGTCATTTTGCGCTTTTCTTAAAAAATCATACGCATCTCTTCCCAAAGCTATTATAATTTTAACATCCTTTAGTATATTGATTTCATCTTTTAAAACTTGGATATTATCACGCAACAATGCAGGATTTTCTTTGATATATTTCCTAACGGCCGATGAATTTGTTTCCTTGTATCTTCTTTCCTTTTTTACATCCTTATACTTGATTATATCCGTAATATAGGATCCATAGTAGTCGTCCCATAAAGCAAAACGCAACACATAATCATTTTTACCAGAATGAAAATTACTCCAAGGAACATTCTCTTCGCCATCATCAGTACCACTAGCGTTTAAAGCCACAAAAATACAAGAGGTCTTTATTTTTTTTATTAGACCATCCTCGTCTTCAGCCCACGCCATATATTTCTCTTTACCATAAAGATTGCTCGTATACTCTTTATCGTCTTTATTCCATTTTTCCCAAACGCACCAACTAGAAGTGTCCTGATACTTTTTTAGTCTTTCAAAATCTTTCTTGGATATCATAGGTAAAACCTGCTTTTCAAGTCTTCACAACTCACTTCAAGTGCCGTTTCCCGGTGATTTCAGAAACGTCAATCTTGACGACGGCGGTGCGCGCGAGGGCCATAGCGCTGTAGGCGATGGTTTTGACTCCGAAGGGAATCTTGTAGCCATTGTGGAGCATGATGGTATCAAGCCCGGCGGTGCGTTCCTTTGAATCCTCTACGAGCGCGGCCGTTCCAAATCCGATGACGCTTTCGTAGAAGCAGGTCCATTTGCAGGCGTCCGCATTCGCGTCTTGCGGGCCGCTAGCTTCGACGGAGGTTTCTGCGCAAAAGCTCACTTGCGGGTTTGCCTTGATGGCATCGAGTTTCTTGCCCTCGCCTGCCCCGTGGAAATACAGAGCGAGTTTCTTTTGGCCGTCGCATTCACTTACGGCGGGCCCGAAGTTGACCGGCACGGCATAGGGTTTACCGTCGCTGATCAAAGCCAGATGCAGGACCTTGCACCGACTAAGCACGTCAATAATTTCGTCAAATTCCTTGATTTCGCGGTCTTTGCGTCGCATATTTCCTATTCCACAGGTTTTAGTGCTTTGCGGGGATGAATCCCCTGGAAAATATATAAACACTTTTGCCATAACCTTCGTTTTTTTCTAAATTTGCCGTCACTATGGAAACTCGTTATAACGCTAAAGATGTGGAAGCCCGTTGGCACAGCGCCTGGGCAGAAAAAAACAGTTTTGCACCCAGCGGAAAGGGCGAACCGTTCTCGGTCGTGATTCCGCCCCCGAACGTTACCGGCGCGCTCCATCTGGGACACGCACTCAACGATACGCTTCAGGATATTTTGGTACGCTACCGCCGCAAGACGGGCCGCGACACGCTGTGGATTCCGGGTACGGACCACGCGGGTATCGCCACGCAGGCAGTCGTCGAAAAGCGCCTTTTCCAGGACGAACACAAGACCCGCCACGACATTGGCCGCGACGCCCTGGTGGAACGTATCTGGAAATGGAAGGACGAATACGAAGCCCGTATCACCAAGCAGCTCAAGAGCCTGGGCGTCAGCTGCGACTGGAGCCGTCAGCGCTTCACGCTGGACCCGGTCTGCGCCAAGGCCGTGCGCCACGCTTTCTTCAACCTTTTCAAGAAGGGCCTCATTTACCGCGGCAAGCGCCTGGTGAACTGGGATACCAAGCTCCAGACCGCCGTCGCCGACGACGAAATCTACTACGAGACCGTCAAGGGCCACTTCTGGACGTTCAAGTACCCCCTGGCTGACGGCTCGGGATTCATCCCCGTTTCGACCACCCGTCCTGAAACGATTATGGGCGATACCGCCCTCGCCGTGCACCCCAACGACGAACGCTATGCGCAGTTCATCGGCAAGACCTTGAAGGTGCCGTTCGTGGACCGCGAAATCCCGGTGATTGCCGACGCCATCTTGGTGGACAAGGATTTCGGTACGGGTTCCGTGAAGGTGACTCCGGCCCATGACCCCAACGACTATGCGACAGGGCTCCGCCACAAGCTCCCGATGATCAACATCATGAACGACGAC
>JAGCPF010000017.1 GCA_017642335.1 Fibrobacter sp. | reverse complement strand
GCCAACTTGAGCGCGGCCAACTTGTACGGGGCCGACTTGAGCGCGGCCAACTTGTACGGGGCCGACTTGCGCGCGGCCGACTTGCGCGGGGCCGACTTGAGCGCGGCCAACTTGTACGGGGCCGACTTGAGCGCGGCCGACTTGCGCGGGGCCAACTTGAGCGCGGCCAACTTGTACGGGGCCGACTTGCGCGGGGAAGAAAAATTCCGTCTCGGCAAGGTGCTGGATGAACCGCTCACCGGCTACAAGAAAACCAAGGAAGGCGTGGTGATAACTGCTGAGATTCCAGCGGGTGCCATCGTGTTCTGCATCAACGGCAGCAAGTGCCGTACGAATAGGGCGAAGATTACCGACATGGAAGGGCACGACGTCCTGCACTCGAAATACGACAATACCTTTGAGTACCGCCTGGGACAGGAAATCAATATCAAGGACTTCAACTTAATGTACAACGTGGAGTGTGCGAGCGGTTTCCACTTCTTCATGACTCGCAAGGAAGCCGAGGAATACAACTAGGAGGCCGACAAATGAGAGAGATGAAAGAATATTTATTCTGCGAATGTGACGAGATTGTCCGTGAGTATCGTGGGCAATTATCTAATGAAATGCGTCCTTACTACCTCAAGTCCGAAGCCGACAAGGCGATTGCTGATAAGGATAAAGAGATTGCTGAACTGAAGGCAGATTATTCAGCGGAAGTTGAGGAACTCTGCATCGAAAAGACGAATGTAGACACGCTTGAACAGGCGTGGAAGAAATCGCAAAGGGCGCTGTGGCTTATGAGGGCATACTTTTGCGGAAGGTCTAGCGAATACTTCAGCGGGATGGCATCCCGGTGTAAAATCGGACAGGAAGATTTTTACAAGGAAGTAAGTGAAAAAGCGAGAAGATACTTAAAAGCATCTTACAAGTGCCAAGCAATGGTGAAAAAGTTGAGGTAGGCATGAAGCACAAGACGATCCAACAGCTGCGAGACGATCTCAAAAAAGTCCTGAAAAGGGCTCGTCCGAAGCAACTGAAGAAACTGCGAAAGGCATACCACGGCAAGCGCCTGAAGAAATCGTGGAGCGATTACGCAAATGCCGACGGGTGCAACACCATAGCAGAACTGAAAGATTTTGAAGGTGTAGGCCACCGCATGAAGGGCGGCCATCGCCACAACCACGTCTACAACAAGTGCCACAAGTATGTTTTCCGCGGCAAGAATGCTCGGAAGATTGACAGAAACGACAAGAAGGAATTCGTGCGAATCTTCTACATCGGGCTGAAACTGAACCGTAATTTCGGCGAATTCCTGCACAAGATTTTTCACAAGAACAACCGATCAACCGCCCAACAGGGCAAAGGATAAAAACATGTGTGAAGAAAACAAGAACAACTTCAAAAAAAATCCGGAAAACCTGTTCGAAATGCTGAACAGTCTCCGCAAAAAGCACGAGGAAACACCGAGCGAGAAAATCATTAAGCTCGCGCTTGAACGCGACAAGGTGTATGACCGTTGCAAGTCATTGAGCGCAGAAATCAAGGAAGCGAAGGAAAATAACCAGGATTACAACTTCCTCACGATCCAGTTCAACCACATGGACGATTACAAGAAAGTCCTCGGCGACCAGATCAAGAAACTCATCGACGAAACCTAAAACCACATCGGCTGTAGCTTAATTGGTTAAAGCGCGGCTATACCCGAATATCGGTTCGACTCCGATGAAAGAAGGTGTTAAACGGTTACACGCGGGAAGAAGGTGCCGAAGGTTGCGGGTTCGACTCCCGCCAGCCACCTACATCAAAAAAAAGTAAACGCTAACAGGAGAAAAATATGGACGCAGAAATCAGACCCAATGTCCCGATCAACGGAAAACTCTACTTCGACTTCCAAGGAGCCTTACGGGCTCTCAAGAGATCCGAGCACACGCTGCGGCGAGAAATCGGCAGGAAACGCATCAGATTTCTAGATTACGGCCGCGCAAAGTATTTCCTCCCGGAATGGCTCGACGAATACCTGGAGAAGCTCACCGTCGAGCCCAAGAAATTCATCAAGAAGTAAGCAGGCCAGTACATGATTCGCGTTTCCCTGTGCCAAAGGAACAAGTCCCGAGGCATCCTCACCTGGTACGCCAGGATCTTCGATACCGAAACCAAGGAAATCCGGTACGAGAGCCTCGGCACTACCAAGAAGACTGCCGCCCACGACCTGATGCTGCAGAAGCAGTCCGACGGGGACTTCGAGAAGAAGAAGTCCGACGTCATGACGCTCGGCAGGGCTTTCGAGCTCTACGAGCGGAGCCTTGAACTCCGGGGCGCCAACGACAAGACGCTGAAGACGGTCCACACGTGCCTTGACAAGGTGCGTGACCTTTTCGGCGTGCCGGTCTCGGCCATCAAGAAGGGCGAACTCGTTGCCACGCTTGACAAGGCTACAGAGGGGATGATGCCGTCAAGTTTCAATACGATTAAGACCTACATCAAGACAGCCTTCAAGTACGCAGTGACGGTGCTGGAGGCTTCCGAGAGCAACCCTGCCGAAGCGCTCCGCCCGAGGAAGTTCATCAAGAAGGAACGTGACTTCTGGACACTGGACCAGATAGACCGTATCCTAGACCACGCTCCCAACTCTTCCATGCGCCTGTTGTGGGCTTTCATGGCATTCGCTGGTCTGCGCATACACGAGGCCGAGAAAGTCCGGAAGGAAGACATTCACGACGGGTTCCTGCACGTGGTCGGCAAGGGAGGCAAGCCGGCAAAGATTCCCGTCAGCAGCCGCATGCAGGACGAGATCGACCGACACCGCGGCGAATGGGCCATGCCGAGCCCAAGCGCTTCGCGTTACCATCTGCAGAGGGCGTCACGCGTAGCACTCGGCGACGAAATGGTCGGCATAGCGTCTAACCACCGTCTACGACACAGCTTCGCGAGCAACGCGCTGAGGTCCGGGATCGGCCTCGACGTGGTCCGGAAACTCCTCCGGCATGCGAACATCGCCACGACAATGAACATCTACGCCCACCTGCTCGACGAGGACCTGGCGGTCGACATCGAAAAAATGTTCAAGAAGCCTTGACATTACGGTTCCAAGAAACTATAATAAGGTACAGGAAACGCGAAAAGCAAGAAAAAAGGCCACGAAAGTGGTCTTTTTTTTATGTCCTGTGCCTAAATCAGTGCATACAAGCCGCAGACGCCGCTATTTTATCAGCCTTGCCGATTATAACTTAAAAACCTACCCGAAACAACAATTTTTTACTTTTTTCGCCATTTTCCTTATAAATCAAGGCTTTTGAAGCGTCCACTATTGGCCACTATTAGCACAAAAGGAACGTTAAAAAGACCTCTTTTGCACTATGCAGTGCACACTTTAGTGCATACTTCGGTAATAACGACTTCCGCAACATTGCGACACAGCATCGTGACCATCGTCTCGGCTGGTGTGCTCTCTGTCAGCCTGTCTCCATTCCTACCCATACCGACGAGGACACAGCCG
This sequence comes from Fibrobacter sp., assembly GCA_017642335.1. Lineage (GTDB taxonomy): Bacteria > Fibrobacterota > Fibrobacteria > Fibrobacterales > Fibrobacteraceae > Fibrobacter. Next base: position 31,383 of record JAGCPF010000017.1, on the reverse strand, counting down.
CTACTGTCCTTGACCGCGTCGTTGCCGACATGGATGCGAATTCCACGGATTGCCGGAACGTTCGAGTTCCACAGCAGCGGCAGTTCACGTTTGAACTTCGGCGACTTGCTGTTCTGCACGTTGTACATGCCGCAAGGGATAGCCTTGGCGGCGTTTTCCAGAGTATAGCACACGAAAGCCCCGTTTAGGTACAGACGGCCTAGAATAGCCTCGTTTGCCTTTATTTCGCGAACTAACGTAATCATTACACCTCGTTCCATTGGAAGTCGAACAGCCGCGAGTTGAGCGATGTCAGCGCGTCGTCCTCCTCGTAGGCGCATTCGCCGAACCACCGAACCGAGAGATACACCAATTCAGCCTTGTACGCTTCCATCTTGGCCCACTTTAGGGATTCTCGCAATAGCAAGTCCCCAAGCTCGCGCGATAGCGGGTGATGTCCACCGAGAGACGCGCACGGCGTGTATATCGCGTCATGAACGAGGTAGCACAACGCCTTCTTCTCGTCGCCCACCTGGTCCACGAAGCGGTCAACAATAGGGCCACCGGAGCGGAAATTGGTAACAAACCCGCGCTTGAAAAAGAAATTAAAGCAACCCTCGTCCGTCTTGACAGACACACGGGTGTCACGGGCTATTCTGTATAGCCGGTTACCCATGGGAGTGACCTCGAGCGCGAATCCGTCGATAGTGATTGAGTTTACTTTCATCGTCCCGTCCTTTCTTCAAGTTTCGTACCAAATACAGAAAGCCTCGTGTCTATACGGTACAGCACGTCCTTGATGCTCTTCAGGTCATTGCGCAAGTCGTCCTTGTCCTTTTCGACAACCTGGACTCTATACTCCATCAGCTCGAATCTGGATTTCCCGTCGGCATACACCCCGATAGCCCCGCCGATTGCGACGAGATACGGGGCTATTAGCTTGATCAAGTCCTTGAGAGAGAATTTCATTCTTAATCCTTACAATTCGGTTTGGACAACCTGATAGTGACATGTTTCAATGAATACTTTATTCCTGGTATTAGACGGGTCGGCATCGCCTACCATGTTAATGAATAATTTTCCTTCATTGCTAGAAAGTAAATCCCAAGTAGTATTAAGAATGTATGAATCGTACTCTGCATCGTAAACTCCCGTATTTACAGCAATTCTACCATAACCCATGGGAACGCCTAAGTTACTTTCTTGACTTGCCGCAAAAACAAAACCCGCTGAAAAATTCTGCCTGTACGCAACACTCAAGTTGATTCGGTGCATCTTGTTCGGCGTAAGGTTTTCAATGACAATTGCAGCCTTGCTGAAATTAGACGATGTACCCGAATAAGTCCAATTTACCTGTACATCCGCAATCCTGCTTGCCTGCTTGATTGACGGCTTAACTTCGCCCCAAATCGGATTTCCGTCAGCATCAACAATAAGAGCTTTGTTGGCATCTTGCTGCGTTGCAGAAGGTAATTCCCTTGGAGCGTTTCGCCAACCAATAACACCACCCGCACCAATACCTAGAATCTTTCCCGCATCACCTGCTACAAAGTCGGGAGCAAGCCATAGCTTAATTGAAGCATCGTCATTCTGTAAGCAATAACCCGATTGATACTTCACTACGCTTAAACCACTCCTAACAACTACAGGTGTTTGCCCACCCATAGTCACCCAAGGGATTTTTCCGTCACCCGCACCAATATTGTTGCGAGCTCGCAGCTTTTCTGCATCGGAAAAACCGCCGTTCTGTTCATTACTTTGGTCAAGATTAACGCATACCTTATTCTGTTTAGCCATAGAAAACTCCTTAAATCACCCAAGTCTTTGTACCATCGCTCAATCGTAAGTACATACCACGAACGTTGCTTTGGTATTCGCCATAGCCGTTTCCGACAATATACGGATTCACGTTGTAGAGATTCTTTGCCAAAAGCAAATCGTTGTACACGGAAGGCGATTGGTAGTTGATTATCCAATCATTACCTTGGTTGGACAGGTTACCACCGACTAGGAACCAATAAGGAGTATTGGCGGTAAGGTGAATCGGTGTAGAAAGTGTAAATTCGTGGACGTAATGGGTTCCGTCAATCTTCGTTTGGTCTGAATCGCCCAAAGTCCAAGAACCATCAGTAACCTGCTTTAATGGAGTGTAAGTTTCGTCTAGGATAACAGGCGTAGAAGGGTCTTGGTTGACAGACCCGTGATAGTCTACATATCTGAACGAAACAATGTCAACATCCTGTTGCGGAATAACCTTTCGGAAAATACCGCCATTAGCATCGGGAGTGAGCGAGAAAACATTGCTTACACGATTTATGTGTTCAAGAGTGTACGCACCAATATCTGTAAATGGTTCTGTTACGGGAATTGGTGGAACGGCATCACCATTGCGCAACATCATAAACAATCTAGGAATCGTGTTATCTTCATTGTAGCCTTGGAACCAAGCACCTTGGAGAGTACCTGTAGACCAATCAATGTACTGATTCATATTGCTTACAAGCAATGTGTACTTCGGGTTAGCGTTGTACGTGGCAGCGTAGTTAGGCGCAGCAGCAAGGAAAAGCCCCGATGTAGGTGCGTCACCCGCAATAGCTACAACAGCGTAGTAAAGCTTTGAGGACTGCAATTCGTGAACATCTTGGTCTACATACTTCAAAGGGTATTCATTTTCACCTGCGTTGACTTCTACAACGCCCGTGTCTGCAATCCAATAGGTAGAACCCGAACCATTGTTGCCTTCAAAATCATACTCAAATATACCGAACGAAACTTTGCCGTTGAAACTCTGCAAGGCGTTAATGCATATCATAGTTTCGTTCTTTCTGATTTCAGATGCAATAGGAACAGCGAAAAGCTGACCAATCATTCTTGATGTATTGGTAACACCGAATACAGCAAAATCGCCCTGCATCGTAATCTGTGCGAATGGATAAGTTGTAGTAATCTTCTTGTCCAAATCGTCAGTAAGTTTTTCAACCGCTTCAACAACATCTTCAACATCGGAATCAATTTCAACTTCAAGAGATTCCTCATTGAACTTCAAGCCGTTTCCAATCTTGACTTTCAGCTTGTTCGTCTGCGGATCAACTTCAAGTCCTTCGCCATAATCAACATTTATTTCATCGTTTTCAATTTTGACACCTTCACCAGCAGTATAAGTAGCACCGCTACCCTGCCCTGCTAACAAGCCTGCCAGCTTATAGACTGCAATTCTGTTAACTTTGAATTTAACAGAACGATTGGCTGGAATGTCGCTGCCGACGAACTTATTGGCAACTGCCGCATATGCTTCGTGATAATAGTCTTCAGGGTAGCCAGTAGGACCACCGAATAGAATACCTGCAAGTGTTACAGTCTGTGTGTAATTATTAGTGTTATCAAGACGGACAGTAGCAGACACTTCTGATGTGTGCGATATACCCATGTTGAACATGGTCACTTTCACATCTCTGTATTCATTGAATGTACCAACGGTAGTCAAATCAACTTCTTCTATAACGAGATATGGTACACTATCTTTCAAAGGCAATGTGTGTCCGTAGTAACCTGCCAAGTCAATGTTACCGTCAATCTTTGCGAATCCATATACAGTAGTATTATTGCCAACGAAATGTTCATCAACATCTGTACCAGTGAACCATTCTGCACCGTCAGCATTAACATCTATTTCAAATGTCTTGGTATTGTCGACATCACGGGATCTGACAGAAATCGTTCCGTTCGGGCTCGTGATGTTTACGTTCGGAGCCTGTTCAGGAAAATCGATATCTTCGTATTCAACGGACATTTCACCATTTTCGTCCTGAACAATCTTTTTTACAGTCTTTGTCGCGGAGCCGTTGAACGTGAGTTCATTCTGCCTATTCTTCTTGCCGTCGAGCTCGTCCTCGATGTCGCTCACCCGTTCCTTGAAATCGTCATCAAGGCCTATAAAGAAGGTCTGCACACCCGTTTCGGGGTCAATGGACGATGTCACGGTAATTTCGTGTTCCGTGCCGTCAACACTCGCGTAGTAGTTGAACACGTTGTTGTCGCCATAATTGACCGATGCAGTCTGCACAGGCTGGATACTTCCGACCAGGTTCATCTCGCTGTCGAACCAGCGGAACTTGTACCGTCGACCTTCTTCCAGGAAAACGTAGACAGGATTCCCGTTTTGGGACGGTTCTCCGTTGGCATCGAGACTTATCTGCACGGGATTCCTGGTCGTCATGCCGGCATCCGCCCACGTGGAACACGTGCGGGATGTAGTGTAGTCGTAAGTAATCAGGTATCCGCCGGAAAGAGGTTTTCCGTCTGTACCGTAAAATCTGAGCTTTGGACTGGGGGACAGGTGCGCCTGCATGGTAAACTCCTTAATCGATTATTTCCGCCTCTATGTAAGCGCCGGTTATGGCAGCGTACTGGTTGGTAGGGTCAATTCCGTCCGGAACTTTCAAATTCACGGAGTGAGGGAGAGACGCGCCGTCCGTAATTGCCGGCATAGTCGGGGATTCGGAATGCGGAAGCTGGAACGTCCTCGGGTCTGCAGCCACATAGATGACGCTACCTGTTATCGTAGAATACAGGTTCTGCGTGTTTGACGCGTCCTGCGATCCAGTTGCTTCTCTCACATCGACGACGAATCTGACTCGTATGTTCGACTGTACGCATCCGAAAAGATGCAGAGGGATTTCACTTACGTTCAATTCAAGACGGAGATCTATGTTGGATTGGGAGGTTGCCGTAACACGGAGCCGGTTCTGCGCATTGATTTTCAGTTTTTTCTGCAGGCAGTTTCCGCTGTTGACTTCGTACGTGCACGAAGTCAAGTTAGGACCGACTACAGCGTCTTCCGGAATCCCGCTACGCAAGAACCGGTTGTCCACGATAATGGCGGAAGTGCCGAGAGTTTCGGCATGGGCCGTTCCTGAGAACAAGCAACCCTTAACAGAGAATACGGTTGAATCCCCTGCCCATTGCTTCACCGCTCCGGAGAAAGAAGTCCTTGTAGCGTCTACGGCGAGTCCGTTGACATTTCCGACAATCCTGGAATCCATCAACGTGACAGTCGAAGGCAAGTATGCGCTGTCCCCGGAACCGACGGCAATTCCGCTGTCATTTATTCCAGCAACATCGCTATTGCGTACGAGTAAGGCCCCCTTTACGAGCAACCCGTCGGTCGCCATTACGGGATCGGTATGGGTGTACACGCTGTAGCCTACGGCGACATAGCTGTCGATAACGTAGAGATCCTTCCAGAACCAGTCTCCGTCGAGTTCCTCCACCCTGCAATGTTCGAGCTGCAGCGAATTAGACTGGTTTCCGTCAGTCACGGAATCAGGCGCTCTGAACGTAAATCTCCCGAAATTTCCATTGAGGACCCTGTAGGACCTGTTCGCGGCCGTAGCCTGGAGCGTGAACGAATCGCACCTTTTTCCGTCGAAATCAAGTACGGTCGCTCCGTTCATCAGCATGGCCTTCGCCCAGTTCTCGACAGAGGCGAAGTCGTCGATGTCGAGTGTACAGCCCGAGAGCGTGACGTCATCGCTGAACGTGTTGTCCTTGAAGTACCTGTCGGTGAACCGGCAGTTCGTGAAGCTGTAGCCAACGGTCTTGGACAGTTTCCCGTCGCATTCGATTTCGCAGCCGTTGAAAGCAATCACATTCGTGCTGTCGACCTTGACGATGCACTTCCTCGGGGAGCCGAACCAGAATGTGCTTATCGCCGAATCCCAATCCACCACGAGCGTATCGGACGCCACAGCATGGGAATTTGGACGCACCCAGCACGTGTGGGCCTCGGGAGCGTGTATGGCGACGTAACCGCCATCGACACAGTCAAAAAGTTTCAAGTCCGATATGTTTTCCGCGCCGTATGATTCTACGCCGCCAAAGAAGTTCACGGCCTTGCTGGAACTTCCTGTAAAACGGAGCATGGAACCGTAGCCGAACACGACCTCGGAATAGGAAGTGAACCCGGCACTGAGGTGCCACACACCCTTCGGAAAGTAGATCCGTGTGGCAGCCGTCTCGACATCGAGAAGCTCGCCGACGGCGTTGAGCAGGGCCTGGAGACGGACCGAGTTCTGCGAGGCGTCGGTAGTGTAAAGCGTGAGGCCCGCCATGCGGACATCCCACGTGCCCGCCGGAGGGTCCGACATCTTCCAGTATCCGGTGTTGTCTTCCGGATTGCGCAGTACGTTGATTCCGTTGTCCTGGGGCGGTTCCTGCGATTCCACCCATGTAAAAACGCGTGCGGGACAGTCGCCAGCCTCGTAGTAGCCGGAACAGACCACGGAGCCGAGCGTCTTGTTTGCCAGGCGCACATCTGCGACGCTTCCTATGACGGAAGTGTTGGATCCGGCGCCCGAACCGCCCATTGCAGTCACGACAAACGCGATGAATGGGGTCTCGTAGAGTTCCTCCGGATTCTGGAGGATTCCGCCCATGAAGATAGGCTCGACTCCAGTCTTCCTTGCCACCACGACCTTGTAGGAGAGTCCGTCGGCGATACAGGGGACAGCGGGCGCACCGTTGCCGTTTTCGAGCCTCAGGCGTCCGTCGCTTCCAGTAAAGAGCGGATTCGGGAGCGGAGTCCCCTCGTTGTCGGTGAGCTCGATGAGGCTCGCGCTGGTCGAAAGGTCAAGGAACGACACCCTGGCGCCTACCATTGGGTGTCCCTCGGCATCGAAAAACGGTGTTGTCGGGTTGAAAAACGTCTGCATACACCAAAAGGTTACCGAAAAGTGTTGCACTTTCGGGAATATTTGTGTATATTTATTGATGAAGGAATATTGGAGCGGAGGGTAAAATCATGACAGAATCATTGACTAATTTCTTTATGTCTGACGGATGGCGTTTCGTTTCTCTTGCTGTATTTCTTATTGGTTTGCCTCTAATCCCTTTCTTGTATTATGATCTTGACGGCATAATGAGCAAGAGAACGTTCTTTAAATTGTGCCTTGTAGAAGCGGTAATTTGTTCAACAATGGGATTTGGTGATATTTTAAAGACTATTGGATTTGGTCTAGTTACGTTATGGGGTATTTTCCTATTTTCACTATTTATAGAAGATGTTGTAAAAAACTGGAAATAATGAAAGCCTCTTTCGAGGCTTTTTTTATTTTCTTTCTTCGTAATCCCAAGGTCTTGTCGTTCTATCGAAACGATTCATTAGGAAACCGCCTATACCGCTAGTTCCGAGTCTGTTCACTGTATAATTTGACACAAACGGAAGAGTTTCATCAAGCATACTCTTGGAAGATTTTGCAATATTTTTTAGGAGTTCCGATTCTAACAAATCGTCAAAAGAGCCGACAAATTGACCTGCACCTAAAGGCAAGTCTCCTTCATTTTCAAGAATCATTCTTGATAAAGCAGTGCCGTTTTTCCACAGACGCTTTGGCAATTCAGAAGTAACCTCTGCAAGAGTCGCTTCATCAAGATTATTGTCTTTTTTTCCAAGTCTTTTTGAAAAATATTGAACTGTTTCTTCGGCAGCGTCTTTTCCTTCTTGGATCAACTTTAACTTCTGCGTAGCGGTATTTTGTTTGCTTCCGTAATCGATAAGATTAGACACTGCCTCGTTAAGCAAGGCCGTTTCTCCAGGAGTTAGTCCAAAATTACCAAGTAAAGACGAAATTTTATTATACGCTCCCTTTACTAGAAAAGGTGTAGCCCAATTTATTGCTGTATTTATTGCAATATTTTTTAATCTTCCTGCAATTCCATCCGCTTTTTCTTCGGATGTATCAGTACCAAACACATAATCAACAGATTCGTTTGCAGCAGGAGCCAAAGATGCTCTTATCAAATTTCTTCCGATCTTGCCGGGAATAGTTTTAGCGTTTTCAACACTGTTCAATATTTCGCCAACCTTTCCCAATTTTTGAGCTTTACCGAAAGCACCTAGAACAGTTGATCCTGGAATAGCCCATGCAACATTAGACGCAACGTCTGTTACAAAATCACCTCCTGTCGGTTTTCTTCCATCTTCCATAGTTTCAAATACGTTGCCAAACAAGAACTTTAAAGGCGCCTTACCCTTGCCGTACTTGTCGGCAAAATCGGCATTTTTCTTTCTTGTCAAGACGGTTTCGAGATCTCGCGAAAGAGCTTCTATACCCTTGTCGTCATCCGTGTATCCCATACCGTTGAGCAGTTCGGTGAACCAATAGTCTCGTTCACCTTCCTGCATGTCCTGAAGGCGCTGTAGTTTGTCATCACTGAAAATCTCATACAGTTCTGTGTTCTTCAGCTTATGGCCAGGATCAAGTACCTCCTTGGCCTTATTGTACCAAAGATTCACTCCATCCATCGACTCCTTGTCCCAGATACTCTTGCCGTCATCATCACGAGAGCCAATCTTTACAGGAGACGACACGGCCGTATCGTCTGCATCCTTTTCGTAATCCGAAAAATCAAAGCCTTCGTTGATTTTGTCAATATCGCGAAGCTCGCCAAGAAAAGAAGACTTCTTCAACGAATCGCCAAACAGCTTTTGCCGCTGGAGCGAATCCATCGGAGAATTCAACAGCGAGTAGATTCCAGGATAGTCTTCAGCGAATTCCTCGTCGGTCCTGTCACTATTGTTGTAAAAATCTACGACAGCCTTATATAAATCCTGTGCATTTTTCTTCTTTTCTTCAGCCATTTTACAAGTCTCCAAAAACCTGGCGAACCTTGGATTCCATCTCTGCAGAAAGTTTGTGAGCCTTTTTCAAAGCTCTCATTTTTTCCTTGAATTCGGGATGTGCTTCGGCATAGCGCTTTCTTGCTTTTCTGTCACCCAAGATTCCGAACGCATTCATGTCTTCTTCATACTGTTTGAGAAGTTCATCTTCGGCAGCCTTTTCCATTGCGTTTGCGGTCGCAGCGGCTTCGTCGCGGGCCTTTTTCTTCAGGTCGCCCTGCGTCTCGCCGATTACTCCGCGAAGGCGGGCGTACTTGTCGTTCAGTTTCAAGTCCTTGGACGTATCCGGACGGCCGGCTATGACAAAGCGCATCTTGTCGGCCATCCCTTCCGGAAGGGCCCCGAGCTTGCCGTCGAGCATCGCCTGGTACAGGTCGAGGTCGCCGGTACGGAGCGCCTGGTCCCAGACGTCCCAGTCGTTTTCCTCGAACAGCTTCGCGATGGTTTCCGGGGAGTAGTCCTTGTCGGAGAGCATCTTCTTGATGTCGAACGCGGCAGGCTGTTCCACGCCGCCTTCACCGCCGGCCGCACGTCCGAGCTGCGGGAACGCCTGCAGGATGGCCTGGCGTTCCGCCTCGATGCTTGCGAGCTTCTGCTTGCCTTCCTTGCCGAGTCCGACGGTAGACGCGAGCAGGGACGCGTTCTGGTCGAGCGCGTTGAGTCTCTGCTGTGCCATCTCGAGCGCCCTCTGGGATTCTGCAGCGGCCTGTTCGTCGGCCATGCGGAGGTATTCCTCGAGCGCCGAGCGTTGCGCCTGCTCGATTCCCTGGTGGTTGCGTACGGCGTTCTGCACGGCATCGTCCTGCACGGATGCGTCCTTGACCTGCATGAGGGCGAGGTCGCGCATCTCGGCCGGAGAAACAGCCACGCCGAGGTATTCGTCGATAAGATCGTCAAGAGCAGCCATTATACCCTCCCCTTCATGAAATTCTTGTATGCGGCCCTGGAGTTCGGGCCCCATTTACCGTCATCGTCAGTTCCAACGATGCGCTGTGCCATCAGGATTTCTTCCGGAGTCGCGGTTTTAGGGTTGAAGTTCCGGATGAACTCGTAATCCTCCGGCGCGAACGTCGGCTCGTAACCGTTCGCGATCATGGACGGGTCCCAGATGGACGATTCCATTTCGTCCGGGGCCTGCACGTCATCGCCGAAGATGCTCGCTACGGCCGGCAAGCCTTCCATAGTGAGGGAATCCTCCACACCGAAGGCGTCCGCCATATCCTGCGCTGCAGCATCTTCAGCCGCGGCATCCTGCGCCGCCTTACGGTTTGCGAAATAGTCCTGCCAATCCTTGCGGAGGTTGCGGTTCGCGTTCGTCTTCTCGATGAACTTGGCCGCGTCAAGGAGTCCTCCGAGAGTCTTTTGGTTGCGTTCCCTGCGGAGAATGTCGTCACGCGCCACTGCGTCGCCGATACCGCCCCAGATGCCTGCATTGAATGTCCTTGCCATGATAATATCTCCTTATCCGAAGAGTCCGAGAGGGTCGAGCACGCGGGAGAACATGCTCCTGGTTCCCGGATCCTGTGCCTTGAGGTTCGCGACGGAACCGAGGTAGTCCGTCATGTCGCCGGCATAGTCGCTGTTGATGCCCATCATGTTCGCGATGTAGCCCTGCTGTGCGTCCGAGAGGTTGCTCATTCCCGTGCCGTATGCGTTCAGGCGCATATTTGCAAGGTTCGACTGCGAGTCCGCCGCGGCCTGCTTCGCCGACTCGTTGCCCGCCCAGATGGACTGCTCGAGCGACTTGTCCGCCTGCATGGCGTCACGGGCCTCGTCGTACATCTGCGTGGCGAGCACGTTGTTCTTGGCGGCCAGCTTGTTCGCAGTGTCGCTCGAGAACATGTTGCCGCCGAACGCCTGGGAGTTGTTGATGGCGTCGTTGGCCATGTCTACAGAAAGCTGGAATGCAGGGTCGTAGAAATCCTGGATCGTCTTGTCGTAGCTGAACAGGTTGTCGGCATTGTAGCCCTGCAGGTTCTCGATTCCCGCGAGTGCCTGGCTGTATTTTTGCGAGAGGTCTCCGTTCGGGTCCCAAAGGCTGCCCGCAAGACCGAGCCCCTGGTTCGCAAGGGCCGTGTTCTGCTGGCGTGCCGAGTCGATATAGCCCTGGGCGTCCTCGAGCGATTCCAGTGCGTTGTTGATAGCCTTGTGCTTCTGCGAGTCGGCCTGGCCGTCCATGAGCCCGCCGACGAGTAGTCCGCCCGCGCCTCCGATGACGGTTCCCCACGGGCCGAACATCGAACCGATGGCCGCCCCGGTACCTGCGCCGCTTAAAGCTCCGTTATTCATAGTTCCTCGCTTTTATATTCGTTCTATTGTAGTTTACACTACACCATTGCAAAAAACGCGAATCCGCCTGAAATTCCTTCCGGTTTCTTCACGAACCTGGAACCAGGTTCCACGACCGCCATCCGGGAGTGCCCATTCGTGTCGTGGAAGTAGGCCGGATAGCGTTCCTGCGTGGTGGGAACCTCTACGGCCGTGGCGTCGGCTCCGAAAAGGCCCGACATGAGCGTACACTTGCCAAGGTACACTACGCGGAGCCCTTTCTGCGATTCCCTGCCCCAGTCCCCCTCTATGGCGGACTGGATTTCGGTCACGGCCTTCCCGGTATCGTCGAAGACCTTCTTCGGGTTTATCCTGGTAAGCATCAAGGCCTCCTCGTCTGCGTGATCTGCATCTTCGCGGCCGTGATGACTACCTTCACGGGGTCGCTGATGGTTAGGCGGAGTACGTACATCCTGGGCAGCTGGTAGCCGCCGCACGGGAAGCCTCCTCGCCATTCTGTCCGCCAGAAATACTGGCCTATCTTGCCGCCGTGCGCCCAGCGTTCCATGCCCCAGGTATTGCCGCCGTCGTTGGAGCATTCGAGCATGGCTACAGGATTGAATGCCGACACGTAGCCGCCGTTCTCGACCGGGTAGCTCTGCGTGGTCGTGCCGGTGTTCCATTCCATCCAGAAGGCGTCCAGCCTGAACGGTGCGAAGTCCTTCACGAACACGGGGGACGTGCGCCGCTTGATTATCGGGTTGTCCCGGAAGTCGGTGAACTTGTCGGGGTCCACCTGCATGAGGAATTCCGCGGAATAGCTCCCGAGGAAAATCTCGCCGTAAGCCGCCGTGGCGAAGCTCGGGGCCCAGTAGCGGTCCCTGCCTGTCTGCGGGTCCCTTGTAGAACGGTTGAACCATTCCTGCGTCGTCACGTCGTAGCAGTACGTCTTGTCGGAGCCCGGCACGGTCAGTACGTAGAACTGGTGTCCGTTGTAGGCGTAGGCGAAGCCATAGGCGTCCGAGATGTTGCCGAAACCTCGGAGTTCGCGTTCGATGTTGTTCGACGAAATCCTGACAGGTGCCCCGCCGTCGCTCACCCACACGGAATGGTCGCCTATGGTGCTTGAGCCGAGCCAGAACACCTTGCCACCGAGGGATGCCACCGTGGAGCCGATTTCAGCGCCGTTGTCGCGGGTATTGTTTCCCGTGGAACTGAACACGGAATAGGAATTCCCGTAGGCGTCCTCCGTCATGGTCGGCGTGTACACCTGCAGGGACTTCGTGCCGAAGCAGTAAATGCGGTCGTTGCAGAGAACCATGGCCGTGATGCGGTCGGCCACGTATTCCGCCGTCTGGAATTTCGGGAGGCTGTATCGGTCGAGCCACAGGTAGCACACGTTGTTGTCGGCCTCGCTCGCGATGTTCACCGTATCTGTCAACACCGTGACACCGTCCGGGCCGTACTGAACCTGGCCATTGACGAGCCTGTATACCTTGCGTTCTTCCGTAGCTCCGCCAAGAACGTAGGGGTCGGTGTAGTACCACGTGTCGTTCTCGCTGTCGTTGATGCATATGACGCCCGAGATGCACACCACGTGTGTCGGGGTGGCGTGGGTATCCCCGACGGACGGGCTGTCGTTGCCGTCCACCGACTTGTATGTCCTGAGAGGCGTGGCAAATTGTCTGAAGGTTCCGTCCTTCAGCGAGTAGGCGAAAAGGAACGGGGAGCCGTCAACCCACACGACGTGGGAATTGATTCCGCCCGTCTCGGAGAAAACCACCTGCGTGGGCCTGCTCATGAGGTCCGCCACCAGGATCTTTTCGAGCGAGCCGTCGTCCTTGCGCCTTATCCTGTAGACGGAAGCGTCGAAGGCTGCGAACATAGTCCCGTCGGATGCGGTGAAGAGTCCTCGGCAGCCTATGCGGGTGTCGAAAGGGAACTCCAGGACGGAGCGTTCGCCCTCAACGGAGCGGAGCGTCTTCTGCGTGTAGCCTCGCGGTTCCGAAGATTCCTTCTTCTCCACGAACATGTTCAGCAGTTCCTCGGGCGAGTCCATCATGACGTCGGACTTCGAGGATCCTCCGAGGAATCCGGGTACTGAAATTACTGACGGCATCGTTTACCTCCAGACTCTAGGGCTCTTGAATTCGTCGTGGTGGTTGTAGAAGCCGTCGAGCTTGCGCTTCACGGGGCGCTTGCCCGCGTTGCTGTTCGTGATGGCACGGACGGCGTCGTCCAGGAGCTTCTGGTAGTCGGCGATGACCGATTCCTCGAACGTGGCCTTGGTCGCCGCACGGACCACAACGCCGTACTTCACGACCTGCTCGTAGATTTCAGGCGCCACGAACATGTCGTCGATCTCGAGGCGCGGCAGCTTCTTCGGGTACACCATCAGCACGCGGAACGTGCCGAGCGCATCGAAGTGCACAGTAGCCCGGTCGTCATCCTCGACGACGAGCGAGTACCATGCCGGGGACGCCGAAGCGTTGCGCAGCCCGAAGATGTCCTTGAAGTCGAGGTCGCGCAGCTTCACCATGTCGGTATCGGAGTGCTTCCAGTATAGGGCTGCCATGCCTACGGGCACGACACCCTCGACCACGCCTTCCCCGGCCTGCGAGGAAATCGTAATTGAACCTCCCGAGACCACGGCCTCGAGGGTAGAGTAGGTGAAGGGGAAAAGGCTGGACTCGTTGTACTTGCCGATGACCTCGTTCGCGAAGTCCACGCCCTCGCTCACCTGGCCGTCGTGCAGTATGCCGTTAGGCGCGAGCCCGATGAACTTGTAGGCTTCCCCGATAATCTTGCGGATGGATTTGGACATTTCGTCTCCTTAAATAAAAGGGCCGGCTGGCCAAAGCCAACCAGCCCGGAACATGTCTGCGAAGAGACAAATCCGTGATTAGATTTCCCAGTACACGGTGCGCACGAGACGCGGGTCCACGATCTTGCCGCAGTAGATGGCGTCGAGACGGCCCACGTTGGAGGCGTCGTCGATCTTGCCGTCGAAGGCGGTGTGGAACGACATCGTCGGCACGGTGGTCGAGCCGTTTTCGCAGCCGCGGATGTCCGGCATTTCGATCGGGGTCCAGTTGAGGGCCTCGCGTGCGCGGATGATGCCGACGGCGTACTTCTTGTTTGCGCCGGTGAGCCAGGTGATGTCGGCATTGTCGGCAATCTTGTCCACGGAGACGGTCGGGATGTAGCCCGCGTTGTTGAAGTATACCGGGAGTACCTTGAGGGTGGCGGCGTTGGAGGTGACGGTAGCGTCGGCCTGCACGACGAAAGCGTACGGGGAGTTGAGCAGCGGGGTGCCTGCACCGGTGCAGCGGTTCACGCCCGCGATGGTGAACACGGAGCCCTTCTTGATGGAGGAAACGCCGTCTGCGATACCATCGATGGCAATATCCAGAGTGTCGGAACCATCGACAACGTCGTCCTGGTCGACTTCGCCGTTGACCTTGCAGCTGGAACCAGGAGCGACGCCGGTTTCAATGATCGGCATGAACGGTTCGTCGATGAAGGGGCAACGGTGGAACGTGCCGATGGCAGCGTCGCCGTAGAGTTCCTTGAGCTTTTCGGAGGTGGCGTCGAAGTGACCCACGCCTGCGGTTACGGGCAGGGAGGCAAGGTAACCCATGGTGTCGGAATCGAGATGGCCCACGAGGGTCATGCCGGTGCGCATCTTGCGCAGGGATGCGAGAGCGGAAGCGAGCGCGAGGAAGCTGCCGGACTGACCGGTAGTGGCATCCTTTGCGGCCACGACTACGCCGGTGGAACGCAGGTAGGAGTTGTCGATAACCTTGCGCACGAGCTTTTCAGCCATGGAGTTGGCGGTCGGCTTGACGAGGTCTTCGTCGAGGGTACCCATCTTGAAGCGTTCTTCCACTTCGGTCCAGCCTACCTTGCCCTTGGAGTTGCCCACAACGAGCGGGACGGCGTACTGCTTGACGTCGCCGCTCATGTTGGCAATGCTCATCGCGGCGTTGCCGTTTTCGTCATTGCCTTCGATGTCGTCAGCGGTGGCGGTTTCGCCCATGCCGTCGAAGTAGAGGGTGGCGCGGGTGCCGGAGCGGGTACCCTTCTTGAAGAGGTCCTTCGCCCAGTTCTTGGATTCCTTGATGAAGTTGGAGCTGTCGAGGACGGCAGCGGTGAACTTGTCGTTCAGGGACTGTACGGTAAGTTTGTTAGCCATTGTCTTGGTCCTTTGTTAAAGTCTTATCGGCTGCGCATTGCCTTGATGAGTCTCGAGACCCTTTCCTGGTCGGAGAGCTTCGAGAAGTCCGAAATCGCGCGGCTGGAGCCACCGAACTGACCGATGACCGGGGGTTTCTTCCTGCCCGAGTCGTCCGGATCGTCTTCCGGATTTGCCGGATTCCCGTCCTGACCCTTCTTTTTCGCAGCATCTGCCGCAGCCTTGGCCAGATGCCGTTCGAGGATGTCGAGCTGTTCCATCTGCTTTCTCGGGGAAAGCGTCCCGAGGATTTCCATCTTTTCCGCGTTGTGTTCCAGGTAAAGGATCACGTCTGCCGGGATGGTACAGTCTTCGAAGAGCCATTTCTGCAAGGTCGAGCCCGCGGGCCCCTGGAGGAACGTATTGACGGCGCCGTCGGCGTCGTTGGCGATACCGATCACCTCTTTCTGCTGTTCCTGGGACAGGGTGCGCTGCATCCCTTCCTGGAACTTCAGCGCGAACTTGCGCTGCACCTCGTCGTCCGCTTCCTGCTTCAGGCGGTCATCTTCGGCCTGCTTCGACTTCGCGCCGTTGCGTTCGTCGATGCGCTTCATGATCTCGTCGATGGCGGCTTCACGCTTCGCTGCAGTGAATTCCTCGTCCGTCTTGAAATCCTCGCGCTTCAGGACCTTGGGCTGGTTTCCGCCGAAACGGGACTCGAGTTCCTTGAACCGTTTCTCCCAGGCCTCGTCGCGCTTCTTCAGTTCCGCATCGAACCTTGCCTTCTCGTTGCGGCGGATACGGTCCACGCGCTTCTTGAATTCGCTGGTGTATTCGATGTTGGACCGGTCGTGCGTTTCATGGCCAGGCTTGTCCTTGTCTTCGTTGCCGCTCCCGTTTGCAGCCTTTCCGCCGTCGCCCTTGGGGTCTTCGACAGTTACCGAGAAATCCGGAGTCGTTTTTCCTGCGCCGGAATTGCCCGCAGTTTCAAAAAGATTTTCTTCGCTCATGTGTTCCTTTCGCGTTTGCCTTCGCCAAGTATCAGGGCAACATCGCCCTCAACGTGTAGGGTACAGACGGGCGTTGCAAAAAACGGAACTTTCCACGAAAAAAAATCCGTCCCCTCCTTACGGGGACGGATCAGGCATCGTTCCTTGTCGGGAAATTACATCACGGGAGTGGCAGAGGGAGCTGCCACAGCGGGTGCAGTCAACGCTTCCGAGGCCTTCTCGGCCTGCTTCTTCTCGATGTCGAGCTTCGCGTTCACCGTGGCCTTCGTCACTTCCGCCTTCAGGTCCTGCTCGGCCTTCGCCGCGTCGGCCTGCGCCTTCGCAACGATTTCCTTGTCCTGCGCCGCTGCGTCCGCCTTGGCGTTGAACTGCTCCTTCTGCGCGTTCGCCTGAAGGTCCATCTGCTTGAGCAGAATCGCGTTGTCGTTCGCCATCTTCTGCTTCTGCAGCTGCACCTGGGCGTCGATCTGCTTGATGGCGAGGTCGCTCTTGGTGCGGAGCTGGAGTTCCTGCGCCTGGACCGTGAGTTCCTGGTTCTGCTGCTGGAGCTGCTGCATCTGCTGCTGCATCTGAGCCATCTGCTGCTGTGCCGCCGCGAGGGCCGCCTTCGGGTCGCCGCCGAGGAAGGCTTCCTGCACTGCGGGGGGCAGGAGCTTCACCATCATCTGCGCGAGTATGGGCGCCTGCTTGAATTCGAGGGTATTCATCAGGCCTATGGCGAGTACGCCCTTCATTTCCTCCGGGACGAACTGCATCACTGCGAGGAGGAACTTGCGCTCCCTTTCCATCTCGGTGAGCTCGATGCAGCCGCCGTCCACCTTGATCTCGTAGGCCCCTTCGGGAATGTCGAGACCGTACACCATGATAATCATCTGCGCGAGCACCTTTCCGGAAGCCTTGACGGATTCCCGCGTGTGCTTCAGGTAGTGCGACACGTTGGACTGGCTAGACTCGGTACGGATCATGAACTCGGTGGCCGTCACCTGGTCGTGGATGGTCTGGTCCACGATACCAGTCGGGGAAATTCCGGAGGCGAACTGCATCAGCTGAATGGAGGAATTGATGACACCCTGCACGTCCTCGACCTGGGCGGTCATCTGTATCGGTTTCGGCTCCTTGAGTTCACGGCCTTCCTTGTCGTGCGTGCGGTAATGCAGGTAGGCGTCGGTGCTGTAGTTTGCCTCGGCCCATTCGTCCTCGTATTCGTCGATCGCTTCGGCAGGGCCCATGAATCCGACCTTCGGAACGAGGTCCAGGCGTTCCATCATCTGGCTGTTGGCGTAGTTGGCACGGCGCTGCATCGGGCGAAGCCTGTGCACTAGGCCCGCGAAACCGTGTTCGTCGCCGAACCACTTCTTCTCGCCGATAAAGGCGACAATCGGGATGCGGTCGACGCCTTCCAGGAGGTCGGATTCCACGACCTGCTCTCCTATCAGACGGTGGAACTCGCAGTTGTGTCCTTCGACGCGGAAGTAGGTGAGGAGCGGCACTAGTCCTTCCGGAATGGCGAAATCGTCTCCCAGGTCCACGAGCGTGGTCTTTTCCGGAAGTTTTCCGCCCCAGATGTCGGTGCCGTAGCGTTCCTCGGCTTCGGATTCCTTGATGAGCTCGATGACGACCGCCTGCTTCGCGTCGGCCATTGTCGTGGACTTGGCGTCGGCATCCCACACGACCTTCGTCACGTCGTCGATGGCGTGGTATGCCACCTCCACCTCGCCGTCCTTTTCCTCGGTCGTCGCGTAGCAGAAACCTAGCCCGGCACATACCTCGTCGTACGTGGCCGAGTCGTGAGCCTCCTGCATCTCGAAGGTGTCCTGCAGTTCCGAGAGCTTCTCGTTAAGGACAGCGATCGCATCGCCGTAGACGTCCTTGAACTTCGGCTTGGGCTCGGCCATGGAACGGAACGGCTTAGCGCTGATGGGGTTCACCACCGCCGAGATGGGGTTCTCGATTACCGGGATTTCCTCCTCGAGGCGGTTCTCGCCGCGATTCGTGCGGTCTATCTTGTCCCACTGCTGGCCGGCGGCGAACTCGCGGTCGGCCTTGATGCGCTTCACCTGGTCCCGGTTCCGTTCGGAATTCTTCTCGATGAAGTCCTTGACCTCGGCGACGAGGTCGTCGTTGTACTCCTGGAGCTCCGCGTCGCTCATCTCGGCGACAGCCGCATCCACGTTTTCAAGTTCTTCCTGTTCGTCCATTTCTTCGTTCCTCTATGAGTTTTTTCAGTTCTTCCCGGTCGGAATCGGACAGCGACACCTGTCCGGAAACCTTGACAGCCTGCAGACGCCTGTGGTGTTTCGCCCTCTGGAGCACGGTCTTCCCGTCCCTTCGGAACCAGCTGTCGCGCCACGCCTGCGTGAAAAGCGTCTCCTTGACGCCACGGTTGAGGCAGAATTCCCGTAGCGCGTCGTTCCTCTCGGACAGCACCCTGTTCGCCGGGGCGTTACGAGCGATGCCGTCCATCCTGTCGAGAGCATCGCGTCCGACCACAGCGGCCACCGCCTTTGAGACCTCGTCGCTGTTCAGCACCTCGTTCACGGCGTTGATCATCCGGTTCTTGACCAGCGTGTAGACCCAGTTGGAGGGCTTCGAACACGACTTCGGGTCGTATTTCGCGGCCTGCCTGCACACGTGCAGGTAGACGATGCTGCATACCTCGGCCTTCGTCAGCTTGTCCAGCTTGCAGAAGTCCATGTTCCCGTCGTTGAGCACGGCGTCCGTGAAACGGATGCAGACGGCGCCGAACTCAGGAGTGAGCTCGGCATGCCTCGACGACCTCAGCGCGTTCTCCCGGAGCACCCCGTCGAGCCACGCCTCGTCTACCCTTCCGTTTATAGTCGGCAGCTGTTCCATATTCTTTCTCCCATAGTTTACCCTAGCGTGTTGCAAATTTCTTCCCCACGCGCTTGCGTGGTGCGTTTCCCCGGTTTCCTGTCCGTTCGGACACTATCTCGTCGACGGACACGTTCACCAGGTCGGCCTTCGGACCACCGCCGTAGAACGTGAGCGCGAACGCGTCCGAACGGTCCGGGGAGCGTCCCAGGAAATCCTTGATGATTTCCTTGTCCACGAGCTTGAACTTGTTCTCCTTCACGATCTGGTAGCGCTGCGCCCGCAGTTCCTCGGCGAGCTTCTCTTCACGGATGATTCCCCCGCCGTTGAACCATGCCTTCGCACGGAAATAGAGCTCGGCACGCACGTTCAGGAAATGCTCCTTGTCGGCCGGACCGTCGCCGAAGCCGACCTCGTTCACGTTCTTGTGGCCCTTCTCGCGGCGAACGTCCACGACGCCTGAACCGTAGGCCATGTCCACGTTCTCGCGCCTCACGACAACGCGCCTGGCACGGGCGAGCATGTAGAAGTCGTCGATAGCGTCGGATATCTCGTAGGAGTCGCGGCCGTGCAGCACCTTCAGCGCGTCGCCGCACCAGTAGCCGAAACGGATGCAGATGACGGTGTTGTCGTCGCCGAATCGGGCGCAGTCCACGCCGACGGCGCAGTACATCGTAGCCGCGAACCGGTCGTTGAACGGGATGTTCATGGAATTCTGGAGCACGGCCCGGAGGAAGACGGCGTCGGTGCCGTCACCCTCGACGATGAGCCCGAGCACCTGCTGGTTGTACAGGTCGGAGCCCTCCACGTAGCGTTCCTTCAGTCGCGCCTTGTATTCCTCGGTCGTGAACTCGTTGTCCAGGCTCGTGGCGTGTATGACGCAGTCCGGGTGCTTCTGGCACTCGTCGGCGAACCACATCTCGGGCTGTTCCATGTTCGGGGAGGAGAGGTAGCGGACCCAGGGGACGATGCCCTTGCCTCTGTTACGGTCTTCCGCGTTGTTGCGCATCTCGAGGCAGATTCGGCTGGCCTCGTCGAAGACCACGCCGTCGTATTCCGTGTACCCGAGGATGCCGGAGGGGTTCTCGTCGGTACCGCCGTCGCAGCACGCGTCGCCGAATTCCGGCGGCATGCCTATGTGTCCGTCGGTCTTGTTGTAGTACCTGTCCGGACGGTAGTCCGGCATTATCGTCATGAGGATCTTGAGGATGTCCCTGTAAAGGACGTTCTTGAGCGCCTTGGAGTTCTGCGCGATGGCGAGGACACGCCACCCGTCGAGCATCTTGAGCACTATGGCCCACGCCGCGACACGGGTCTTTCCGGCGCCCACGCCAGTCTGCAGGATGAGCAGCGGTTCTTCGTTGCGCTGGATGAAGTCGAGCTGGAATCCGGACATCGGGGCATCGACACCGAAATACTCCGGGCTGTCGTTCTCCTCCGGTTCCCATTCGGGGTCGTACCATCGCCACTGTACCTGTCCGCTACTTGGCATCTTCCGGCGTCGCCCTCCGGAAGTTGATGATGATGTCCCTCTTCACGTTTGCGTCGGCCTTGATGTTGATCTGCTTGCCGTTTACCATCTCGAGTATGCCGGCGCCATGCTTCAGGAAGCTGTCGTACTTGCCCTGCTCGAACAGGCCGTTTGCCGCTTCCACCATCTTGCTGAATAGATTCGCGAGCGTCCCGTTCCTGTCGGCCTCGAGTATGGCGTCGGAAGAACGGAGCTCCGCCTGGGCCTTGCGTACGGCGACACCCTTTCTGGATATGGCCTTAGACCGCGGGTCGTTCTTCTTGAGCCGCGTCTTCTTGCCTATGCGGGCCATGGTGGCCCTATCTGCACCCTTGCCAGCCATACGCCTGTGATTCGCCTGTAAATGTGTTGAAATATTTACCTTATCGTGGCACCGAAAAGACGTGCCAGCGACTTCGTATCCCTGGAAGCGTTGCGCCTGGCCTTCACGTTCGCGGCTTTCCTCTTCAGGGCCTTCACGTCCACCTTCGAGGACTTCGAGACCCTTCCGGTAGGCGTGAACACGGGAGACTCGGCACGTGCCTTCCTGACGCGTACGGCACCCGCAGTTCGCCTCGCCTTCTTCGGTTCGGGTTGCGGGGCCAATACGTCGTTCCAGGAGTCCCCGGCCTTGTTGAACGCCTTCCTGTACGCGCCCTTCCTCTGCGCGGTGATTTTGGCGCGGGCGAGCACCTTGCGGCGTCCGGAATTGGTAGGTTCCGCCATCCTCGCGGCCTTGCCGAGCACGTTTTCCCAGTTGTTCGCCGTGAGCTTCACGGGAGCGAGGCTCTGGCCGAAGTTGAATCCGCGACGGAGGATGCCGCCGACGGGGTTCATGGCGAAGCCGATGACGCTCTGAGGGTCGAGCCCGACACCGGCAGGCACTTCCACCGTGGAACAGAGGCAGTTGATGTGGGAGATTCTCCAGGTGTCTCCGATGGTGTAGAGGCGCCCCGTGCGTCGGGAATCCATCATGCTGCACTTAGCGCAGCAGGCAGGATGCGCGATGAACGCATAGCGCGGCCCCGTAGCGGGAGCGACCGGGTTCGTTCCGGTGGCGGCGCCTGCGGCCCTGTTGAGCGCTCCGTTGAGAACCAGCCGGGCCATGGCTATATCCTCGTGAAGCGACCCGGAGAGGGCGGGAGAGCACGGCGCAGCATCTCGGCCATGTCGTCAAGTTTCTTGGAAATCTCGGCCTGGTTCTCCAGTATCTTCGCGTGATCGGAGAGGCCTTCCTTGAGGACGGCGAGCAGTTCCTCGCCCTTCTTCACCTTGTTGTCTTTCTTGTCGTTCTTCGCATTGTCCATGCCACAAGTTTACCAACAAAAAGCGTCCGACGCAATAGGTACCGAAAACAAATATTATTTTGTTGGCAATTAGTGGCTAATTGTGGACAACATAGAAAAAAAAGCCCCGCCATTACAGCGAAGCCGAAATACAGGCAAGCCGTTTGCCGTCAGTCCTTCTTGGCGTCCCCGCCAGGTCCCCTCGAGAACAGCGCCCTGGCTTCCTTGATTACCGGGAATGCGAGGAAAGCGAATCCCGCGGTATTGTTACCGTTATAGAAGAAAAAGACCGAAGCAGCCACGAGCAGCAACAGCAGCACGAAAAGCAACTTCTGTGCCGTGTCCTCTATTGACAGGGACTTCTCGATCCGGTTCTTTTCGATCTCGACAATCATCGTGTCACGCCTGGAATCCTCCTCGGCCATCTTGAAGATCCGGTCGGAGCTCCCCTTCATAACGGATTCGTACTGCTGCATCATCTGCGGAGTCGGCAGCGGTCCAGAATAGGCGACGCTTTTCATGACATTCGTGGCGCCTTTACCTTTTTCGAGCTTCCGGATTTCGGGTGCGATACCGCCTTCTTCTTTCACGTCCGTTTTAGGAAGGTTTGTCGTGTTATTCGCTTCATGAACGTCAGCGGCACTCATTCACCTTCTCCATTCCACGAATTATGTATCCGAAGGCGTTCTGGAAATGCTTTCCGACGGATCCAGTTCGGGCCACGTTTTCGAGGTGCGACTTGACGTCGGAGTTGAAGCGGGTATCGTGCTTCGGCATCAAGTCGCCGAAGCATCCCGGAGAAAGCAACACGCTCTTTAATGAGTCCAACATATAAAACCTCTTGCAAACATGTTCCTACCCAAAATATATCAAAATACCTGGTGAAAATGTCAAATTTTTTTCAAAAAAAGTTCGCCAGGACCCCCAAAAACGCGTAATTCCGTCCTGTCCCGTAAAAATCGGTATATCCAATCCCCTCGGCTCGCTCGCGCGGGCGCGCGTAGAGTTGAGTAGAGGGTTATTTACATATATACGATGATGGTTAAAGGGAGATAAATGGTTATTGACTCAATGATATGGTATGGAATGAAATGATATGAAGTGGAATGAAATGAGGTGATATGATATGTGTATCGTTTTGTATTACCACCGAATTACTACTGAATTACCGCTGTAATACGGTTGTATAAACTTGAATAAAAGAGCCAGGCAGTCCGGCGGATCCACGGCTAGAGCTGGCCCTTCGCCTTCATTTCGGCTATGGCCTGCTCGACCTCTTCCCGGATAATCCCGCGGGCCTTCATGTCCGAAAGGGCATGTTCCACGCCAGCCAAGAATTCCGGGTTGCCAGCCACTTCCGCAGGGACGGATTGTTCCTTGCGTTCCACGCCGAACAAAGACTTAACGGAGGCGCCCTTTTCAAACAGCCGAACGAAGGCGTTGTAAGAAGGTCGGTTCCCCTGTCTAGCCTTGTCCCACGCCCATCTATAGACGGTTTGGACACTGACTTCAGCAAGATCGGCGATACCTTGCAAAGAAAGTCCGGTTTCTTTTTGGAGGGAATCCAGGTTCACTTTGTGTAAAAATTCGTTTTCCACATTGTAAAAATACAATAAAATCGCCACATCCTAAAAAAATTATAGAAAAAATATAAAAAAACTATTGACTTTATAGATTTACTATATTAAATTATAGTAAACCGTTAATAATTTTAACGAATTACTATAAAGGACAAGATAATGGCTGAAAGAGTGCAAGTAATTCTGCCGCCCGAAATGACGCCGCTCTTCGACGAAATCAGGGAAGTGCGCGCGGCAAACATCGAGCCGACGACCAACACGGCAATCGTCATCGACGCGGTCAAGGAATACCACAGGAAGAAAGTCTCGGGCAAGTAATGGCTAGCGATACCGAAATAACGAAGGTGCGGCTAATCATCCGCCACTTCCTTTGGCAGACCCGCGATGTCGTCAGGAGCGCCGAAGAGTCGCAGAAGTGGCTCAGGCAGTTCCGCGACACGCTGGAGTTCCAGGACCTGGAGCAGGACCCGGACCAGTACGCGCTCGCCATCCTCGCGGAGGCCAGGAGCTTCAACGACCAGAAGAAGCGCAACCAGCAGATGCGTTGGGTGCGCGAGCAGCTGGCGAAGGAAGGGGTCACGAACCCGACGCAGGAGCAGCTGGACGAGAAGTGGCTCGAGATGTACGGACAGGAAAATTCACCGCAGGATGCCCCGAACGGTAACGCCGGGGTGGATATGTCGGACGCCCACAACGGTGCCGCCTCGAAATCGCCAACATCCTGCGACCAATTAACGGCAGACGGGGACATCCGCGAGGACTCCCAGGCGAAACCCGACGGGTCGGCGATTACCAGAAACGAGACCCGGGCTCATGACGCCCTCGGACCGTCTGCCAACATTTACGGAGACGCCGCTACCCGCGAGGGCGCGGACGAAAGCACCACCGTCTCCAGGAATATGCGGCGGGTGCCGCAGAACGAAGCCCCAGCGCACGGATTCAGCGGTGGACGTACCGCGCAGGGTACTATGTCCCGCTCCCCGGAGGCGGCTGCGCAATCCGGGAAAGCTTACGACCAAGAGGCTCGGCAAGGCCAGGCTCTGGTAAGCCGGCGCACGGGCGGCTCATCCGTAAGAGGGATGGCGAAAGTAGCACAGCCGTCCGTGCGTTCACGGGCCTCGTTCCGCAACAAGGAAGACTTCATCCGGTGGGCCATCGACGACGGCCTCGACCCGGTAGACGCAAATGAATGCTGGGAGGCCACCGAGGAACGCCACGGAAAGGACGCCGACGGCAACACCGTCAAGAACATGAAGGCCTTCGCGCGGCAGTGGTGCCGCACACGGGCCAACAACAGGAGAACCGCATGAAAATCAACCTCAGTTTCGACACGGACGACGCAAAGGACAGGAAGCTGCTCAGGGCTCTCCTCGACGAGCTCTGCCCGGGCATCGTCAAGGACAACACGGAACGTGAAGACAAAGCCCCCGCAAGGCCGGAGCCCGACCTGAGCGCATGGACCAGCAATGGCAAGACGCACGAACAGATGCTCAAGGAAAAGATGGCCATGCACAACGGTTTCCCGATGCCCGAAGCCCAGCCCAAGAGACGCGGCCGCAAGCCCAAGGCGGCGAA
This sequence comes from Fibrobacter sp., assembly GCA_017642335.1. Lineage (GTDB taxonomy): Bacteria > Fibrobacterota > Fibrobacteria > Fibrobacterales > Fibrobacteraceae > Fibrobacter. Next base: position 6,492 of record JAGCPF010000017.1, on the reverse strand, counting down.
GGGGGACGAATGAAGCACCTGAAGAAAATCGGGATGGCAGCGTCGATAGTCGTCATCGCAGGCGCCATCGCCAAGTACTGGAACGGTGAAATCCTCGAGGCACTCTTCTGGATGAGCGTCGCATCGGCAATGATAATCCTGGAAACGGAGATCAAGGAATGACCTTCGAAGAACTGAAACGCGCCATCAACATCCGCGAGACCATCAAGCTCTACTTCGTGGCCATCGGGCGTTACTCGGACTTCATCCGCTCCTACGCACGCAACAAGGACGGCTCCTGGGTGAGCCCGCAGCTCCACGACTCCACCGCCGCGCAGCACGAACCGCTGATCGTACAGTGCTGCGGAAGCTGGTGGGGCTACAACCCGAACAACCCCGCGCACCCCATGCGCAAGTATTTCAACGAGCATTTCAAGAAGGAGGCCTAGAATGGCACAGAACGAATTCACACGCAACGCCGCACCCGACGGCATCCACGACAACATCGAGTTCAACGAATACAAGGATCCCGCGTACTGGCTCAAGCGCCGCGCACGCCGCGCCATCATCGAGAACCTGGCCCCGTTCGGCATCGTCGTCGGGACGCTTGTGGCCTTCCTGATCCTCGGCTACATCGAGGTGGGTCTGTAATGAGCCGACCGCATCCCGAGTACAACGAGTACGCCACGTGCACGGTATGCGGGCTGCACAAGTACTGCAGGCTGGTCAACCGCTACTTCGTCTGCTACAGCTGCGAGCACGGCAACTTCGCTGGGCTGCGCAAGGTGAACAGGGAACTTGTCAACAACTGACACAACTTATCAACACTAATCGGAGAAACAAAAATGGAACAACAGAACAGCAACACCGCCGTGGCAACCGTCACCGAAGAAACCCGCGTAACGCAGGAGCTCCTGCTCGACTACCTCAAGACCATGAACAAGGGACTCACGGAACAGCAGACCAAGCAGTTCCTCGCAGTCGCCGGAACTTTCGGCCTCAACCCGTGGAAGCGCGAGGTCTACGCCGTGACCTACAAGAACAAGGACGGCTCCACCGACATGTCTATCGTGACCGGTTACGAGACCTACATCAAGCGCGCCGAACTCAACCCCAACTATGACGGCTTCGACATCGAATTCAAAGGCGGATTCAAGCGCGGCAAGATTACCAAGCAGGGAAAAAACGGCCCGTGGCAGGTTGACGCGCTCGTGCCTGATGGAACCGTGAGTTGCGTCTGCACCGTCTACCGCAAGGACCGCGCCCACCCCACCCGCGAGGAAGTGTTCTTCGACGAATACGACCAAGGCAATTCCATGTGGCAGAGCAAGCCGCGCACCATGCTCAAGAAGGTCGCCATCGTCAGCGCGTTCCGCAAGGCGTTCCCGTTCGACTTTGGCGGCATGCCGTACACGAACGACGAGCTTCCCGACAATATGACCGGAGCCGACAAGCTCAATGCTCAAGGCCACGTAGAAGTAACCGTGGACGAACAGCCCGAACCGCCCAAGGAACAGCCGAAGACGGCCGCGAAGACTCAGGACGAGAAGGACGCCAACTGGCTCGCCATGTGCGACGAGCTTCGCGAGCGCAACCCGGAAATCTTCGACAACTACATGAAGCAGCACAACGTGCCCGACCTCGCCGAGATCAAGGGCAGCAAGGACAGGCATAAACTCTACACCGACATCAAGGCGACCATCGATTTTGCCGAAAAGGAGGCCGAAAATGGCTAAGATCCCGCAACTCGGAAGGCTCCACAACATCCGCGTAAACGACGCGGCCTACTTCCTCGTGCAAAAAAAAATAATCGAGGCCCGCGAGAAAGGCTCCATCCTCACCCCCGTCGAAATCGTATCTAACCTCATTCTCAACACTCAAAGGATTTAACCATGGCTACAAAAGAAGTGATGATCGTTACCCCCGAAGACATGAAGAACCTCGTCCCGTCCGAAAAGGCGATGGACGCCTACAGGTTCGCACTCGCCAACGCCGGGATCGAGATGGACGAGGAAACCGCCGCCGACTTCGTCGTGCGCCGCAACCTCAAGACCGAAGGTTTCCGCGAACTCGCCGAGATCGGCAAGTGGATGGAAAAGACCGCCGCCAGCATCAAGGAGGCGCTCAAGCACACCTACAACGTCGGCACAGAGGAAGACCTCCCCTCCAACGTCAAGTGGTCCAAGCAGTCCTACACCTACGCCTTCGAGGAAGGCCAGGCGCGCGTTATTGCGCAGAGCCTCATTGACTCTGGCCTCACCACCAAGGAGCAGCTCTTCGACGCCGTGACCGTGACCGCCATGCAGAAGGCGGCAGGCATCACCACAGACAAGATGCTCGAGCTTTTCCACGACGGCATCGTAATCAAGCCGAAGGAAAGGACGCTCTCCATCAAATGACGCGCGCTCTCAAGTATCCAACCTCGTCGTTAGTGGGCCACGCGTGCGGTCGAGACTCACACGCCTACCGCCTGGTCTATGCGCTGGAGCAGTGGGCGGCGAGGCACGGGTACGAGGGACACCGCCCGCACATAGTACCGACAAAGGCCGACAGGAAACGGCAACAGAAACTTCAACTCAAGGAAATCTAATGGCATACCTCAACAAAGTCTTTCTCATGGGCAACCTCGGCAAGGACCCGGAAATCCGCACCTTCCAGAGCGGGAGCAAGTGTGCCACGTTCTCGCTGGCCACATCCAAGCGCTACCGCGACCAGAACGGGGAGCAGAAGGAGCAGACGCAGTGGCACACGGTCAAGGTGCTCGGCCGCTCCGCAGACACCCTCCAGCAGCTCGGCGTCATGAAGGGCACGCAGATGCTCGTCGAGGGCGAGCTCACCTACAGCACCTGGACCGACCAGACCACAGGTCAGAAACGCTACTCCACCGAGGTGGTGGCGTTCACATTCCAGCTGATCGGCCCCCGTCAGCAGCAGGGCCAGTACGTGCCGCAGTCCGCTCCGCATGACTACTCGCAGGGAGCCTCCCGGCAGCAGGCGCCCGCCAGTGAAATGAACTGGCAGCCGCCCGACGGTGACGACGACCTGCCCTTCTAGGGATATTGCCGTATCTCCGGCACCCCCGCGGTCGTGTTTTTTTGTTTCGGGCCGCGGGGGCAACATTTGAAACACAGCTCGCCTAGCTCAACGGTCAGAGCTACGGACTCATAACCCGCAGGTTCCCGGTTCGAATCCGGGGGCGAGCACTAAGGCCCGATGGGTGTACACATTTTACCGTAAACAACACCCCTGTATTCCGCACCCGGAGGGCACAATTTTGCACGATGGCGGCATGAACAAACAACGAACAAACAAACTTTCAAACTTTCTTCTAAGGTCTGGTCGTTGCAATAAATTACACAAAACCGCCGCCGGAGTGCAAAACTTTTGAAAACCGCTGTCGATGACCAAACGATTCGGCAGCATCCGGTAGGCTGGCGGCTCATAGGTACTCCATACTCTACCGCCGAGCCTCTTCAGCGGCATAAAAACGATGGATTAGCCATGCCGGCAAAGAAGTGGTCGCGCCTACCGGACAGATTTTAATCCTGGAGAAACAAAAATGAAACCCACCAACGAACAACTCGAAGCCTACAAGGCCATGGCGGCCGCCTCGCCGGACTCCATGAAGGCGAAGATCGAGGCGAACCTCAGGGCGACCTGCGACAAGTTCGCCGGACACGAGGACCGCCTCGAAGACTGCATGGAATACCTCACCGAATGCGCCAGGGAAATCCTGAACGGGAAAAACGGCGAAGTGGACGACGACACCTGCTACCGTATCTGCCGCGACTACTTCAACGACGAAATCTGGGCGAAGGAGGACGAGGCCAAGGCCGCGAAGGAAGCCAAGCGCAAGGCCGACAAGGAAAAGCTCGACAAGATCCGCTCCGAGAAGAAGGCCAAGAAGCCGGTGAAGAAGACCGCTTCGCAGGTAGAGAAGGAATCGCTCGACAAGGAAAATCAGCGCATCGAGAAGCTCAAGGAAAAGCACGGCTGCAAGCCGGCCGAACCGGAAAAGACGTGCAAGGCCGATGAAGAAGCCAAGAAGGTCGAGCTCGAGAAGATGCAGGCCGAAGCCGCCCGAGAGGCCGAAGCCCTGAAAAAGGCCGAAGAAAAGAAGATTAACGACAAGATTCGCGCCCAGATCGCCGAGAAAAACAAGGAATTAGGCATCGGCATGGCGCAGCCCATCGACATGTTCGCGGAGGCCGTATGATCCGCGCCATTTTAGAAGACCGTATCGGTCGAATCGGTCACAACGTCGTCCGAATCGTGAACGCCTCCTGGAGCGGCAACAAGCGCTCGGGAATCAAGGCCGGCAACATGGACGTGTACCGTCAATACGACGACGGCCGCGAGGAAGTCCGGAATCTCGCCGTCTCTTCAATGGGCGGCTACTTCCTCTACGACACGAAACCGGACAGCTGGGGAAAGCCGTGGATAGACTGCAAGGCGCTCCGCGAGCCGCACGTCAACTCCTACATGGTATTCACGAACCTCGGCGCCACGGAATACGCCCAGATCGTAGACCGGCATCCGGGATTCCGCTGGATGCTGGACAAGATTCTCGCTAAACGCCCCGGCGTGCAGGTGGCCGAGGTCATCGAGTACATCCGCGCATGGGTCCGCTGGCCCGAATGCGAACGCCTCTACAACGGTGAATACTTCAGGCTGTGCCTCTCGGAATCGTTCGCCGTGGCCAGTTACCGCAAGCAGTGCGAAATCATGCAGTACCTGAAGCAGCACCCCGAAATCAGGGACCCCGGATTCGGAGAAATCTTAACGATCATGAAATCCGGAATGTCGCAGGACGACTATTACATGACCAAGCGCTACCACATCGGCGCGGACCTGCTGAAGTACCTGCACGCACAGCTGCGCAAGGGCACCGTGTTCAAGGAGGACTACTCGCTGGAAGCCCTGTACGGCGTGTACGAGGACTACATCGAAATGGTGGCCTCGAACGGTCATGACAAAAAACAAGACTACTGGAAGTACCCCTCCGACCTCCGCGAGGCCCACGACAAGGTGATGCGCGAGGCGGCCAACATCAAGGCGGCCACGCTCAAGAAGCGCCAGGAAAAATACACCGCGGCCGTGAAAAAGTTCATCGGCAAGACGGTTGAGGACGGCCCCATCAGGGTGTTCGTTCCCGAATCGGTTGAAGAAATTTCGCTCCAGGCGAGCGTACTCCACCAGTGCCTGGTAACGGCCGACTACATCGGCAAGGTCATCGACCGGAAATGCCTGCTGGTGTTCCTCGTCCTTGACGGTCGTCCGATGGCCACCGCCGAACTTGACAGATACGGAGAGCTGGTACAGTTCTACGCCGACGAACGCGGAGCCAACATGAAGCCGGGCAAGGACGCCGAAGACGCCCTCAACAAGTGGATCAGGACTTTCAAGCCTAGAATCCGGAAGGTGAAGGAGGCCGCATGACGAATTTCGAGAAATGGAAGCAGAACCTCAAGCCGGAAGATTTGATTATTGATAAAGGCGAGAACATAGACGAAGATGAATGTCGCCATGTAGTCGGGATTGCCGACAATTGCAGTAATTGTCCTGCCAATGGTAAATGTGGTCATGACTTCTGGACTGACTGTGGTGAGGCATTCATGGAATGGGCGCTTGAAGAAACGGAGGACGCTTGTAATGAGTAAGGCGATTCTTTTAAGCATTCACCCGAAGTGGGCCAAGAAGATTTACAGCGGCGAGAAAACCGTCGAATGGAGGAAAAATATTCCCAACGAACTCTTCTGGGGAATGACGGTCTACCTTTACGAGACATCCCCGGTAAGCCTCGTCACAGGTTATTTCGTCCTTGACAATCCTGTTATGGTTGACATGAACGAAAAACCTGGATGGCTTGAACAGATAATGATCAGGAACGGCTGCGTCACGGAAGATGACCTCCGTAAATACCAGGGAAAATCCGAACGCATATTCGGCTGGACCATGCGCTACAGGGAAAAGTTCGACACTCCGAAAACACTTGCATCTTTCAGACTTGTACGCCCTCCCCAGAGTTGGCAGTACGTGGAGGAAAAATGATCAACACGGAAGTACAGAAACTGATTGACAGCGGTATAGGCGTCCGCCAGGCTTACAGAAAAATCGAGAACGCCAAGAGGGCCCAGGAAGGGAAACCAAAATTCGACTACGACCGAGAAACACCGAAAGGAGAATGGGTATAATGACACAGGAAGAACTTGACAAAATCGTTGAACAGCACCAGCACTGGCTCAAAGAGGACTGCGAAGGTTGGGAAGATATGAAGGCCGACTTGCGCGGGGCCGACTTGCGCGGGGCCAACTTGTACGGGGCCGACTTGAGCGCGGCCAACTTGTACGGGGCCGACTTGCGCGGGGCCAACTTGTACGAGGCCAACTTGCGCGGGGCCAACTTGCGCGGGGCCAACTTGTACGGGGCCGACTTGCGCGGGGCCAACTTGAGCGCGGCCAACTTGTACGGGGCCGACTTGAGCGCGGCCAACTTGTACGGGGCCGACTTGAG
>JAGCPF010000016.1 GCA_017642335.1 Fibrobacter sp. | reverse complement strand
TAGTTCCAGTTCCGAAGCGGAATCAAGTTCTTCTCTGGCAGGTAGCGTGTACGATGCCGATAAAAAGACCCTGACGGACAATCGCGATGGTCAGGTTTACAAGACAACGACTATCGGTGATCAAATTTGGATGGCGGAAAACCTCAATTACGCAGACAGCAGTGAAACGCCGAGTTTGAAGGGGAAAAGCTGGTGCTTTGACAATGATACAGCAAAGTGCACCACCGGTGGGCGTCTTTACACCTGGGCTGCGGCTATCGATTCGGTGAAGCTGGCGTCGGCTGCAGAAAATCCGCTGGACTGTGGTTACGACAAGGCTTGCAGTCTGGAAGGAAAGGTGCAGGGGATTTGCCCCGAGGGTTGGCATTTGCCTGATACGACCGAATGGCACAAGCTCTTCACGGCAGTGGGTGGCCAATCTACGGCAGGGAAAATGCTCAAGTCCGCGACTGGTTGGGAAGAGGGTAATGGCTCGGATGACTATTCCTTCTCCGCACTACCTGTCGGCGAGCGTGATTTTGCCTTGTTCAAAAAAGCGGGTCAAGATGCTGTCTTCTGGAGTGCTACCGAGAAAACCGACGACACATTTCACACATTCAGTTACCTTATGGAATTGAATTATAATAACGAGGGTGCGTACCTAGGTAATGACTCCAAGGATTATGGTTTTTCTGTCCGTTGCCTAAAAGACGCTGAATAAGCCGGGGCGTTACGGGCGCGGCGCCTGAGCGCCCGTAGAGGGGGTAGCGGCAGACTTGCCCTGGACCCTATCGTCACGACGTTCCTCCAGGGTGACAGTCTGCAGTTTCCACAGGATGGCATAGGGCAAGGCTAAAGCGAGGGGGGAGACCTCCCCTTTTTTTAGACGAAAGAACGGACCTTCGGTCCTACAGACGAAAGATAAAAGAGAAAAATTGCTAAATTTGTGGCCACTATGAGTGAAGCTATTAACAATGTGAAGCAGGCGTTTGACGCAGAACTTGCGCAAACCGACCTTACGAACCAAGAAGCCGTTAACAACCTCCGCGTGAAGTACCTGGGCAAGAAGGGTGCCGTGACCGACCTCATGAAGCAGATGGGCACGCTCAGCGCCGAGGAACGTCCGGCTTACGGCAAACTCGTGAACGAACTTAAGGTCGCCGTCTCCGAGGCAATCGACAAGGCAATCGAGACCGCGAACCAGGCTGCCCTCCAGAAGAAGCTGGAAAGCGGCTTTGTAGATACGACGCTCCCGGGCGCAGGCATCCCGGCGGGCAGCACGCATCCGCTTTACGACGTGCGCGAAGAGATCATCGACTTCTTCAGCCAGATGGGTTTCGAGGTGGACTTCGGTCGCGACATCGAGACGGACTGGTACAACTTCGAGGCGCTCAATACGCCTCCTGACCACCCGAGCCGCGACATGCAGGACACGTTCTACGTGGACGACAAGGTGATGTTGCGTACGCACACCTCCGGCACGCAGATCCACTACATGGAAACGCACAAGCCGCCGTTCCGCATGATTGCTCCGGGCCACGTGTTCCGCGTCGACAACGATGCGACCCATGCCCCGATGTTCCAGCAGTGCGAAGGCCTCGTGGTCGACGAGAACATCAGCTTTGCAGACCTCAAGGGTGTGCTTCAGGTGTTCATGAACAAGCTGTTCGGCGAAGGCGTCAAGACGCGTTTCCGCCCGAGCTTCTTCCCGTTCACGGAGCCGTCTGCCGAAATGGACGTGAGCTGCGTGTTCTGCGGTGGCAAGGGTTGCCGTCGCTGCAAGGGAACCGGCTGGATGGAAATCGGCGGTTGCGGTTCGGTGGACCCGAACGTGTTCAAGAACTGCGGCATCGATTCCGAGAAGTACACGGGCTTTGCATTCGGCTTCGGTCTCGACCGTATCGCCATGCTGCGCCACGCGATTCCGGAAATCGGTTTGCTGACGAGCAACGACCAGAGATTCCTGAGCCAGTTCTAAGAGACTAGAGGCTTGGATCTAGGGGCTAGAGTAAATAATGGCGCCGACGGCGCAAAAGAAAACGGACCTGGCGGTCCGCTTTTCTTGTATAAAAAGGAGATCCCTGGTCAAGCCGGGGATGACAGTGGGTTGTTACTTGCAACGGTGGTAATCGTCTTCGACGCGGATGATGTCGTCTTCGCCGGTGTACTCGCCCACCTGGACTTCAACGATGACTAGCGGGAGACGGCCCTCGTTCTGCAAGCGGTGAACCTCGCCCACCGGAATGTACGTCGATTCGTTCGGGCGCACGTAGAACACCTTGTCGCCGACGGTACACGTGGCGGTGCCGCTCACAACGACCCAGTGTTCGGAACGGTGCAGGTGCTTTTGCAGGCTGAGGCGTTCGCCCGGCTTCACCACAATGCGCTTCATCTTGTAGTTGTCCGACGATTCAAGAACGGAGTACGTTCCCCACGGGCGGCTCACGGTCTGCGGGACACGCGGGAGATCCGACCCGCGAAGCTTGAGTTCATCCACCACGGCCTTCACCTTCTGGCTACTCGAAAGCGGAGCCACCAGCAGGGCATCCGGCGTATCCACAATCAGCATGTGGTCAAGGTCAATCGTCGCAATCTGGCGCTGGTTACCCATGATCAAAGAATTCTTGGTACCAATGCCGAGATGTTTCACATTCTTGTTGTTGCCATTCTCGTCGTGCTCGAATTCGCCAGCAAGGGAATCAAAAGCACCAAGGTCCGACCAGCCGATGTCACTCGGGACGACCTTCACCTTGTCGGACTTTTCCATCACAGCGTAGTCGATCGAGTTGGACGGGATGGCCAGCATGTCGTCCATGTCCACGCGAATCAGCGAGTCGCGGTTTTCCTTCTTGGCCGAAGCGTAGGCACGCTTTGCCGCAGTATAAATTTCGGGAGAATAACGGTTAAGTTCGTTGAGGAACACCGACGCCTTGAAACAGAAAATACCGCTGTTCCAGAAGAAGCGTCCGGATTCCACATATTTCTTCGCCGTTTCCAAATCGGGCTTTTCGACAAAGCGCTTCACATCTTCGCCATCGGCTTCGATATATCCGTAACCGGTTTCCGGGCCGGTCGGCGTGATGCCAAAAGTCACCAAGAAGCCCTTCTTGGCAAGCGCTTCTGCCTTGTGGAGGCATTCTTCGTAGGCATCAGTCTTGCGAATCACGTGGTCCGAAGGAGACACGAGCACAACAGTATCCGGCTGGAGGCTGAGGCAAGCAAGCGCAATTGCGGGTGCCGTATTGCGACCCACCGGTTCAAGCATAAAGCGGGATTTCTTGGAGCGGACTTCTTCTAGCTGGTCTTTGGCCAAGAAGTACTGTTCCGCATTGCTGATAACATACTGTTCATCGCAAACGCGAGCATTCGTCATCACCGTGCGCTGGAACAAGGACGTTCCATCAAACAAACGGGCAAACTGCTTGGGCATAAGCGAACGGCTTATGGGCCAAAGGCGAGTTCCGTTACCACCACAAAGAATCAAGTTAATCATAGTCTATTACCACCCTTGAAGTTCAACTTGTTCTATGTTACGCAGAGCGGAAGCTCCGTTAGCAATGAACGCAGATGTCGGCAAGATCAAGCCCATGATACGGTTCCATGTAACGAGATCGGAAGCATCGACATAAACAAGATCGTGCGAGGTGAGGTTAAACTTGTTCGCCATAGCAAGAGCCATCGCATTTTTGGCATTCAAGTGGAACACATCGATGCGCTCATCGGAGGTGTTACGAATGACATAGATGGATCGAGAGGAGGCGTTCACCGCCTGCAAACCACCCGACGTGGCAAGGGCGTCCATCAAGGTCAGCTTACGTTCATACATCTCGATAACGCCGGTCCTCTGCACTTCGCCAAGGACATAGACACGGTTGTTCAGCTGTGTTTCCTTCTTGGAAGATACATAGAGTTTATCGTTGGGTTTCAAAAGAATCTTGTCGACCGGGAGGTCCGAAGCGAAAATGGTCGAGTAATCCAGGTTGTAGATTTTCCCGTCACGACGGATCTGGATCATCGAGAGGTCAGCATCATCGGTAAAGCCACCTGCCTCGGCCAGGGCAACCGGGAGAGTCATCGGTTTTTCGTCAAACGATATGTATCCAGGCTTGCGGACTTCGCCCGACACGAAAAGCTTGAGGCTGTTGTACCCAGTCACACGGACATCGACTTGAGGATCGTTCAAGATCTTATCGGAAAGGCGCTTCGTGATTTCGGTACGCAGTTCCTGGGCCGTCAGGCCAGCGGCCTGCAATTCCCCGGCATAAGGGTAAAACAGCTTGCCATCGGTCGTCACCTTCTGACCGGCCGGCTGGTACTGTCCCATGGGAGACGTCAACTCCGGATGTTCCCAAACCACGACCTGAACCATGTCCAAAGGTCCAATTCGGTATTCCAAGTTCGGCATGGAATCTGTGATCAAGTCCTTCACATTGCCAAACACCGCAGCCTCGGCGGCAGCAGCGGTAGTATCGGTCGCTACACTCTGGCCGAAGTCACCCGTGTTCATGTCGTGCAAAAAGACCTTCATTCCATTATAATCCGCGGAATCCTCCGGGACATCCATGCGCATATGGGGGCCCGCAGCGCAGCTGCAGAAGAACACCGCCATAGCACAACCAAGAAGTAGCTTAAGTCTCATACGCTTCACCTTGCCGATTTACTCCGGCATTTTTCCCTTTTTGATAAGATCTACCCAATAAGGTGTCAGTTTGGATAAATAGTTCCAAGCAAGTACAAAGGCGCTTTCCGGACGACGGTACGGGTCAGGAACATCGACACGCATGGATTTTCCATAACGGAAAACCTTGCCTTCCAACCACGGATACCTGTGGATAAGTTCGCTTTTTTGTCCGGCCTCCATGACCAGAACCAAATCGGCCCACTTCAAAATATCCATGTTAATCTGCCGTGCACGATGGGGGCTCATATCCACACCATGTTCAAGTGCAATCTTCTGGGCGATTTCGTTAGCCGGTTGATCAACCAATGCACCAAGGCCAGCACTTTTTACATCAAAATCCGGGCCAAGTTCCTTTTTAAGGAGATATTCACCTGTAGGACTGCGGCACACGTTCCCAGTACAAACAACGAGTATATGTTTCATACGTCAATAAAATAGAAAAAAGCTATGAGCATTGAGCAGAGAGCCATGAGCAAAGAGGCTTGAGTAATGAGATTTTAAAGTAAAAAATTTCTTTCTCACAGCTCAAAATTCATGACTCGCGGCTATTTTACAATTCAAATGCGAAACCTAGGTCCTTGAGCAGCGGATTTTTTGTGTCTTTTTCAGAAAGAATGGGATCAAATCCATCCCCGACAGGCCACTCGATACCAATAGCGGGGTCGTTCCACATCAGGCCACCTTCATCCTTCGGGTCGTAGAGTCGGGTGCACTTATAGACAAAAGACGCCATCTCACTGAGCACCACAAACCCGTGTGCAAAACCTTCCGGAATGTAGAGCTGGTTTTTCTTTTCGGCGGAAAGCACAATGCCCTCCCACTTGCCGAATGTGGGGCTGTTCTTACGGAGGTCCACAGCCACGTCGAACACTTCGCCCTCGATAACACGAACAAGTTTACCCTGCGGATTTTTCTTCTGGAAGTGAAGGCCTCGGAGCACCCCCTTCTTGCTACGGGATTCATTATCCTGTACAAAATTCACCTTCAGGCCAGCAGCATCGAACTCCGCTTTGTTATAGGTTTCCATGAAGTAGCCACGGGCGTCACCAAACACCGTCGGTTCCACGACCACAACGCCTTCTATGGATGTTTTGATGAAATTAAACTTTCCCATTATCTATTTCCGTACATTTTTTCGTAATACTTTTCGTAATCACCACTGGTAATATTATCAAGCCATTCCTGGTTGTCGAGGTACCAGCGCACCGTCTTCTCGATACCTTCCTCGAACTGCAGCGAAGGTTCCCAACCCAACTCCTTCTGGAGCTTGGTGGAGTCGATGGCGTAGCGGGCATCATGCCCCAGACGGTCGGTCACGTAAGTGATGAGGTTCATGTCCTCGCCTTCGGCACGGCCAAGCAGCCTGTCGACTGTTTTGATCACGACCTTGATGATGTCGATGTTCTTCCATTCGTTGAAGCCGCCGATGTTGTACGTCTCGGCAATCTTTCCGTTATGGAAAATCACGTCGATAGCGCGGGCATGGTCTTCCACAAAGAGCCAGTCGCGCACGTTCTCGCCCTTGCCGTAAACCGGGAGCGGCTTCTTATGGCGGATGTTGTTGATGAAGAGCGGGATGAGCTTTTCGGGGAACTGGTACGGACCGTAGTTATTGGAGCAGTTCGTCACGATGGTCGGCATGCCGTAGGTGTCGTGGAACGCGCGTACAAAATGGTCGGAACCGGCCTTGGAAGCGGAATACGGAGAATGCGGAGTGTACTTCGTCGTCTCGTAGAAGAAGTCGTCGCCATAGGCCAGGTGATGTTCCGAGCTGGAGGCGGTCGTGGTGAACGGAGGCGTGATGCCTTCCGGGTGGTTCATCTTGAGCGCACCGTAAACTTCGTCGGTGGAGATGTGGTAGAAACGCTTGCCCTCGTACTTTTCAGGGAGAGATTCCCAGTAGAGCTTCGCAGCCTGGAGCAGGCTCAAAGTGCCCATCACGTTCGTCTTCGCGAAGGTGAACGGATCCTTGATGGAGCGGTCCACGTGGCTTTCGGCCGCAAGGTGGATGATGCCGTCAATCTGCTCGTCCTGCATGAGCTTGTAGAACGCGTCGAAGTCGCAGATGTCCATCTTCACGAACTTGTAGTTCGGCTTGCCTTCGATATCCTTGAGGTTCGCAAGGTTGCCCGCGTAGGTCAGTTTGTCGAGGTTGATAATCTTGTATTCGGGATACTTATTCACGAACAAGCGGACCACTTGGCTCCCGATAAAGCCCGCACCGCCGGTAATCACAATAGAACGTTTCATAGATTAATACCTTATCTTTCCTTCGGCGACTTTTCGCAGGTGCTGTCCATAGGGAGACTTGCCGTACTTGGCGGCAGATTCCAGAAGCTTATCCTTGCTAATCCAACCGTTCCTGTAGGCGATTTCTTCTACGGCGCTAATCTGGATTCCCTGGCGGCATTCCACCATTTTCACGAACTCGCCCGCCTCGATGAGGCTGTCCATCGTGCCGGTATCGAGCCATGCGAATCCACGGCCGAGCAATTTTACGTCAAGTTCGCCCATGTCGAGGTATGTCTTGTTAAGGTCGGTAATTTCAAGTTCGCCACGAGCGCTGGGCTTCTGGGCCTTCGCAAATTTTGCAACGCGGTTGTCATAGAAATAGAGGCCGGTGATGGCGTAATTGCTCTTGGGTTCCTTCGGCTTTTCTTCCACCGAAATCACCTTGCCCTCACTGTCGAATTCTACAACGCCAAACCGTTCGGGGTCTTCCACATAATACCCGAACACGCTTGCACGGCCATTTTCTTCGGCATTCTTCACCGCGGCCTTCAAGAGCGGGCTGAAACCATTCCCGTAGAAGATGTTGTCACCCAAGACCATCGCGCAGCAGTCGTCGCCGATAAATTCCTCGCCCAGAATAAATGCCTGCGCAAGTCCGTCGGGACTTGGCTGCACCTTGTAGCTCAGGTTGAGGCCCATCGCAGAACCATCGCCGAGCAAGCGCTCGAAATTCGGCAAGTCCGTCGGCGTCGAAATGATGAGAATGTCGCGAATCCCCGCAAGCATCAATGTCGATAGCGGGTAATATATCATAGGCTTGTCATAGACAGGCAACAGTTGCTTACTCGTGACCATAGTCAGCGGGTAAAGGCGTGTGCCGGATCCACCAGCAAGTACAATTCCTTTCATAAAAATAAAAATAATTATCTTTACGCCCTATGGCAGAGCAAAACAGGCTCATTCTCAAAGATTTTATCGCAAGCCTCACCGAGAAAAGCGGCGGAGACGTTTCTAAGACCAATTCCGAAGACATTTTGGAAGCCTTCATGGAGTGGGCGGAATCTCGCGGAACAACGTTGTACCCCGCGCAAGAGGAAGCTATCCTCGAACTATTGGACGGCAAGAACGTCATCCTGAACACGCCCACCGGTTCGGGCAAGTCGATGGTCGCCCTGGCGCTCCACTTCGACAGCATCGTGCATGGGCGCAAGAGCGTGTACACCTGCCCCATCAAGGCTCTAGTGAACGAGAAGTGGATGGCTCTCTGCAAGGAATTTGGTGCCGAGAACGTAGGCCTTTCGACCGGCGATGCGACCGTGAACCACGACGCGCCCATCCTGTGCTGCACGGCGGAAATTCTTGCCAACATGGCGCTCAACGAAGGCGAAAAGCTCGACATCATGGACGTGGTGATGGACGAGTTCCACTACTATTCCGACCGCGAACGCGGTGTCGCCTGGCAGGTGCCGCTCCTGACACTCCCGCAATCAAGATTCCTATTGATGAGCGCAACCGTCGGTGCGACCGAATTTTTTGAACGTGATCTCACGAAGCATACCGGGCGCGAAACCGTAACCGTGCGTTCCACGCAGAGGCCGGTGCCGCTCGACTTCAGCTACAGCACCTCCGAAATTTCAACCGAAGTACAAAAGTTGGTGAACGAAGGCAAGGCGCCCGTGTATGTGGTCCACTTTACGCAGGCCGCAGCAGCTAGCAACGCGCAGAACTTCATGAGCCTGGACCTCTGCACCAAAGAGGAAAAAGTCAAGATAAACGAGGCCATCAAGGAAGTACGATTCTCCAGCCCTTATGGCCCCGATGTCAAACGTTGGCTCAAACAGGGAATCGGCCTGCACCATGCAGGGCTCTTGCCCAAGTACCGCATCCTCTGCGAAAAGCTCGCCCAAAAAGGCTTGCTGAAAGTTATCTGCGGCACCGACACGCTCGGCGTGGGCGTGAACGTCCCTATCCGCACGGTGCTCTTCACGCAGCTCTGCAAGTACAGCGGCGACAAGACAGCGATTCTCACGGCACGAGACTTCCACCAGATTGCAGGCCGCGCCGGCCGCAAGGGCTTTGACGACGTAGGCTACGTGGTGGCACAGGCTCCCGAGCACGTAATCGAAAACATGAAACTCGAGGCGAAGAGCCGCCAGACCGGCAAGAAGTTCCAAAAGCGCAAGCCGCCCGAACACGGCTACGTCCCCTTCGACGAGAGCACATTCAAGCGCCTGATCGACGCCCAACCTGAACCGCTCACTTCGAGTTTCCACGTGGACCACGGGATGCTCCTGAACATATTGAGCCGCGAGACCGACGGCTGCCGCGCCATGCGAAACCTGTTGAAGGACTGCCACGAGAGCGCCGCCAGCAAGAAGCAGTTGCAGCACCGCGCCTTCATGCTGTTCCGTAGCCTTGTAGAAAAGAAGATTATCGAATTCGTGAAGCCCGTGGCTCCGGGATACAGCCACCTGCGCGTGAACATGGATTTGCAGGACGACTTCGCGATGAACCAGCCGCTCTCGCTGTACCTGCTCGACACACTCCCGAAGCTCGACAAGGATTCGCCAGAGTATGCACTCGACGTGATTACTCTATGCGAAAGCATCGTCGAGAATCCCGACGCCATTTTGCGTATCCAGCAGAACAAGGCCCGCGACGCCCGCCTGAACGAACTCAAGGCGCAGGGCATGGAATACAACCAACGCATGGAAGAACTCGAGAAAGTCGAGTACCCCAAGCCGCTTCGAGACTTCATTTACGACACGTACAACGCGTTTGCCGAAGTCCACCCGTGGGTCGATGTGAACGTGGAACCCAAGAGCATCGTGCGCGAGATGTTCGAGAACTTCAGCACATTCAGTGGCTACGTGAAGCAGTACAACCTGCAACGTATGGAAGCGATTCTGCTGCGCCACCTGAACTACGTCTATAAAGTTTTGAGCCAGACGGTGCCCGACGGCTACAAGAACGAGGAACTCCTCGAGATGCAGGACTACTTGGGTGACATGATCCGTCGTGTAGACTCGAGCCTGTTGGAAGAATGGGAAAAAATGGCCCATCCCGAAGACTACCAGAAGCGTCTGGAAGCAGGCACCGCCGAAGACGAAGCGGAGAAGGCCTTCGGTGCCGACAAGGCCGCCGCCGACATCACCTACGACAAGAAGCGCTTCCTCAACATGGTCCGCCAACGCATTTTCCAGATTATGGGAAGCCTTGCCAAGCAAGATTTTGCGGACGTACTCGACAGCCTCGCCGAAGATTTGGCCGAAGGCGAAATGCTCGCCGACGAAAATGGCACGCCGTGGACCGAAAAGCGCCTGCTCGAAATCATGGCCGCCTACACCGCCGAACACCACAAGTTCCGCATGGACGTGGAAGGCCGCGCCCTCGCCCACACCATCGTCACCTATGAAGGCAACACGATGCACGTACAGCAAATGCTCCAGGACGAAGAAGATTTCAACGACTGGAGTATCGATTTCGAGCTGAACCTGGACGAATGCCGCGAAGCAGGTGTCCCGCTGTTGAAGCTACGGCGCATTGGTGAAGTGTAGAGGCCCGAGGCTCGAGGAGCGAAGCCCATCACTTGGTACACCGCCGTCTTCCCCACTTTCGTTGTCACCCCCGCGTAGGCAGGGTCTCCTTGGTGATTCTGCGCCACAGATGTCTTCTGTGATGTCACCCCCGCGTAGGCGGGGGTCTCCTTTTTATATCTTTACCACCATGCAGAACTTGAAAGGCAGATTCGCGGCAGTGCTCCCCGCCGGGGGACTCGGCAAACGCATGGGCGGAAACATTCCCAAGCAATTGATGCTCCTGGGCGACAAGCCCGTGTACCGCTACAGCCTTGAGACATTCCTCGAGATGGAAGAAATCGCCGAAATCGTGATGGCCGTACCCGCCGACTGGAAGCATTTCTTCGAGAACGAAATTTTCGGCGATTCGGCAAACCAGCTCAGCGACATTCACAAAGACAAACTCAAAATCGTCGTGGGTGGCGAAGAACGTTGGCAATCCGTAGAGAACGGCGTGAACGCACTTACAAGCAATGCCGAATACGTACTGGTCCACGATGTGGCGCGCCCGTTCGTGAGCAAGGAAATCATCCGAGACGTCTGCGAGACACTCATCAACAAAGGCAGTTGCCTCGTAGCAAAACCCGCCGTCGACACCATCAAGATTGCAAAAGACGGCCGCGTTGAAACGACCATCGACCGCAACACCGTCTGGATGGCACAGACGCCGCAGGCCGCCTCCATCGCATTACTGAAAAAGCTCTACGGGCGCATTGCCGCAGAGCCTTTGAACTTTACGCCCACCGACGAGGCGAGCATCCTGGAATACTTCGGCGAGAGCGTCTATATCGTGAAGGGCAATACCGCAAACGACAAGCTCACGACTCCCGAAGACTTCGAGGTTTTCGCGAACAGGGCAAAATAGCAACAACTATTGCAGAAGATTGCCGCGGCCCTTACAGGGCCTCGCAATGACAATCTTTACCGTACAGGGCCTCGCAATGACAATCTTTACCGTACACGGCCTCGCAATGACAATCCCTATTAAGCTCGATTAAATTTTTCCGCCGAACTCAAAGCCGGCTTCATCCACAGCCGTCTTGAGCGCATCTTCATTTACATCGTCTTCGTCGTGCCATTTCACGCGCAATTCCTTGCTCGCGACATCGGCCTCGGCAAACACCACTCCGTCTAGCATGCGCACCGCCTTTTCCACGCAGGCTTTGCAGTGGCTACAGTTCATGCCGTTCACGCGGTAAGTCACCGACACAGGCTCGTCATGGTCACAATGCCCGTGTTCATGCTCATGGCAATGGCAAGATTCGCCGTGTTCATGCTCATGTTCGTGACAACCGCATTCATCGTCGTCATGGTCTTCGCAACAGCAGCAACCGTGATCGCCACAACCGCAGTGACCGCCGCAACCCTTATGCGCAAACTTCGCATAAATCATCAAGGAGGCCAGCAGCACAGCGCAGGCGTAATCGAATATGCCCAGCGCCCCGTGCCCATGGCATTCATCCGAAACATGCGGGAGCATCGACGCGAGGAACGTATCCATCAGGAACGTATCGACGACAAAGCCGAAAGCCATCGCCCCAAGCGCAATCGACACTAGGTACGCCACGAGAGTCCGCTTGCCAAAAGCCTTCCCTACCACGAGCATGCTAGCAATACTTGTCGCAGGACCCGCCATCAACAGTACCAGAGCCGCCCCCGGCGTAATTCCCTTTTCCACAAGCGCGAGCGCCAGCGGGATGGAACCGGTCGCACAGGTGTACATCGGCATGGCGAGCAGCAGCACCACCAGCATGCACAGCAACGAGTATTCGTGCAGGAACAGGAAGAAATCGTCCGGCACGAAGGCTGCAATCAACGCACCGAGCAAAAGTCCAATGGTAAGCCACTTGCTCACGTCACCCACCATATTGACAAGCCCGTAACGGAAAGTCTCGCCAATCTTCTGGGCAAACGAACGTTTCCCATGATCATCTTCTCCCTCACAGCCGCAGCATTCGCAATGTTCGTCAGAACAACCGCAGTGGTCATCATCGCAATGTTCGTGTTCGTGATGATGTTCATGGTGATGTTCGTGCGTCCCGGCAGCCTCAGCGACCGAGCCGTCTTTTTCGTTACGGGTTGCGAAATTCGTAAATACACCGCCAAGCATCGCCGTCACGAACGCGGCCACCGGCCTTAAAATTGCAAAGGGCCCGCCCAACAATGAATACGTCGCAAGAATCGAGTCCACGCCCGTCGCGGGTGTAGAGATGAGGAAGCTTACGCTCGCGCCCTTGCTCGCCCCTTCCCTACGTAGCGCAATGGAGGTCGGAATTACGCCACAACTGCAAATCGGGAGCGGCACGCCAAATAACGCCGCCCACAGCACCGACTTGAAATTCGGCTTCGCAATCTTCGGGACATACAGGTGGTTCGGCACCCATACATGCAAAATGCCCGCCAGCAAAAAGCCGAGCAGCAAAAACGGAGCCATTTCGGAAAACAGAGTAACGAACTGCCAAACAAATTTTTCAAGGATGTCGACAACAGCGGACATATTATTTACCCTTCTTGTGCAAAATATGCGTGAGGCCCGTATTGAAGATAAGGCCGATGTGTTCATCATCGAGCGAATAGAACATCTTGCGACCGTCGCGGCGCGGCTTCACAAGGTTCGCCGTTCTGAGGATTCGGAGCTGGTGGCTCACCACCGACTGTTCCAAATTCAGCTTTTCGGCAATCTCGTTCACCGAAATTTCGCCCGAAAGCATGAGGTGGATGATGCGGATGCGCGTCGTATCGCCGAAGAACTTGAAGAACTCCGACAGTTCGAACAGGACATCCATCGAAATATCGCCATTTTTATTTTTAACACATGAACAACTATTCATATATTCATATATAGATTATTTTAGGGAACCTGTCAAGGCCCCCTAAATTTTTTTATTCTTTTTTTGAATTTTAAAGCGATTGCTCGAATTCCGCGAGGAATTTACGCCCCTGTTCCCATTCGCCCAGGTTCGATTCGGCATTGATATGGCCGAGAGCACCGGCCTCGAACAGCCCGGCACCCCACGCGTCAGCAAAAAAACGGGCCCGTTCCATCGTGACAAACTGGTCGTTGTCGCTGGCCACCACGCAAGCGGGCACAGGCAACTTGCCCAGCGGCATCGGCGCGAAGGAGTGAATCACCTCGATGTTGTCCACGTCACTCGGGGATACAAGGAACACACCCTTGATCTGCGCCGGAACACTCCCCTGCTCGACCTTTTTCGCCAGCCACATGACCGTCGTAGCAACCCCCAGACTGTGGGCGACAATGATGGTATCTGGAAGCATTTTCCCGACGGCATCGTCAAGCGTTTTGATCCATTCTTCTTTTTCGGGCTTGTCCCAGCAACGCTGCACCACGCGTGTTGCATTCGGCAAACTCTTTGCCCAAAAGCTCTGCCAATGAGCGGGACCGGAATTATTCAAACCAGGCACAATCAAGTAGTTCATTTGCGTTCTCCATCATTTCCCTATAAAAATAGTATAAAAATAGCCGTTTTGGGGGAATTCCTGCCCTTTTCGGCAACTTCACCTAGCCTGCAAGCAAAAACATTCTATCTTTAAAAACGTATACTACCAAAGTGTTTCTAGGATTTTATGGAGAAACTATGAAAAGAGCCAATGCAATTGCATCAGCAATCCTTCTTGCAGCCACCTGCGTTTTCGCCCAGCAACAGAACACCACCGTTCAACAGACAACAATCCAACAGACGACTGTTCAACAAACAACAATACAGCAGACCACCGTCCAACAGACAACAATCAAACAGGACTCAATCTCTGAAATCGACAAGACCACAGCCGAACCGCCAGCCAAAAAAGTTCGTAATGCCACAGCCGGCATCGGTATCCGCGGCGATTTCAACTTCGCCAACTACTGGGGAACCGAAGAACTGAACGGAGCCGACGGAGAAGCGAGCGGCTGGGGTTTCAACTTCGGTATCACAGCAAGATTCGAGATTATTGACGTACTTTGGTTCACTCCGGAACTGCACTTTGAATACCTCAAGTTGGCCCAGGATTATGACGAAATCAACGTCGACCTGAAACAAAGCAACCTTGTACTCCCCTTAATGATCAGAGCTGTTCTCCACCCGCGAGTCTATTTCGAAGTCGGTCCGCAGCTCAGCCTCAATCTCAGCAACGACTTTGAATACGATGCAGACCGCAGCGAAATCCACGTGCCCGGCGCCCCCGACATCGTCGTGGACAAGCCCAAGGACTTCGACGACAACATCGAACAGGCGACCTTCGCATTCGGCGTCGCTATGGGTCTTGGTTTCTACATCATTCCCGACCGTTTAAGCATCAACGCCCGCATCCATATCGGCCTCACGGACCTCTATCCGGATGCAACAAGCGTCATACTCTACGAAGGCGAAGGCAGCAACAAGGTCGATCCCGACAAATGCAAGATCATGGTGGGAACAAAGCTCCGCACCATCAAGCTCGGTGCAAGTTTCTGGTTCATCTAGTTAGAAATAGACGAATCCACCAAACTTAATGAACACCCCTTCACCGTCATAAAAAGACTTTGTGTCGGTGAAGAAGGAATCGCCGAAGGCAAATTCACAGGCGACCAAGTTATCGTACTGCAACCGCACACCGATGGACGCGTTGACCTTATCCGACACGGTTTCCTCGATGGTGTAGTTCTCTCCAGTCGGCTTCTTGCCCCAGATGTAGTTGACTACATTCCATTCGTAATTCGCTTCGCCGAAGAACATCACGTACTTGTTCAAGAGCACCTCACTCACGATGTTCGGCACAAGAGTCATAGACAATACGTACTCCGACGTTTTAATATTCATGTTCTTCTCAGCATTGAAAGATTCCGTTGCATCAAAAATAGTTATGGGCCACAAGGCGTTCAGGCCCATGTACAGGTTGGCTCTTTCCGAGCGTAAAGCAGGAATACCGTAGTTGAACATGGGTACGAAGGTCATGCGGGAATCTACGTCTTCATTCACGACACGTTCATTAACTTCTTTCTCGTTTTGGTGACGAACAAACGCAACACCAGTAGACCAGAAATGCGTCCTAGCCATGGGACCGTCAGACACCATGAGAGAGCCCTTTATATCGCGATAGCGCTCTTCGACGACAGTACCGCCCTCCTCACTGGGATCAACATTCATTTCGTCGGCATATGTGACCCAGTCTGCACCGGCCGTAATCACAAGGCCGCCAAGAACTTTGGACAAAGTAAGTCCCCAATCACTACCAGCGTAAGTGCCGTTCTTATTTCCGCTATCATCTTTCAAGGAAAGCTGGCCCAGGCTCAAACGCAATTCGGCCGCAAAGCCGTAAGTTGCGAAACCTAAGGTAGCCCGACCGAGATCGCCCGACAAGTCCATGCCGCCAAAGAAACCGCCCAAGTCAAACACGCCCTGTTTTCCGGCAGGTTCCAAATAGACGAACTTCTGCCCGGCAAACTTGACAAGACGATTTTTTAGCAAGAGGTCGACGTTGTCACCAGCAGCCTCGTTTTCCACCATATTGTAGGCATTACCATGAACAATCGTGAAAGGCGTTTTGGGAGGCGGTCCCTTCCTAACCGGTTGAGACGCCGGTTGCGGAGCCGCCTGTGCCGAAGCAGCCGGTGCCGGAGTAGCCTGCGCCGCAACTGCTTGCGACGGAGCAGCCTGTGCCGGAGCTTGAGCGGAATTAGACTTTGGCTGTGCGGGGGTGGCAACGGTCACCTGTTTTTCGGGTGCCGGTTCAGCAGGTTTTGGTGATTCGGCCACAGCAGGTTCGGCAGCTACGGGCTGCACCGCGGCCTGTTCCTGCACAGGAACGGGTTCGGGCTCTGGAGCAGGAGGAGCGGGAACGGGTTCGTGTTCCGGCAGGGAATATCCTTCCGGCTGCGAACTCGGCAAGACATATTCAACAGGGACAGCTTCCGTAGCAGGCTCCGCCGGAGCGACGGCCTGATCTGTAGCAGGTGCCTCTTGCGCTTCCACCGGAACTTCTTGCTGGGCAAAAGCAAAAACAGAAGCGACAAAAGTCAACGTAATCACTTTTTTCAAATTCATATTCAACTCCTTTCCCATAATAATACATCATTTTGAAAAAAAACGTATACACTACGAACATTAAAGGCGCGACCATTATCTCTTTACTATATTAAATAAAATGAAGAAGCTCGTCCACGACAGAAAAGTTTGCCTCGCCTGTGCAGGATGTGTCGGCATATGCCCCAAGATGGCGCTCGACATGTACGGCCTGGAATTGCAAATCGACCACGAAAAGTGCATCCGCTGCGGTATTTGTACCAACGCATGTCCCGCTGGAGCACTGAAGATTACGGAGGCGGACAATGCTTGATTCCCGTTACGACGTCATCGTCATTGGTGCGGGGCCGGCAGGCTCCGTTGCAGCACGCAACCTCGCCCGCGAAGGTCACAAGGTTCTGCTCATCGAAAAACGCGAACGTATCGGCTACCCTGTCCGCTGCGGCGAGGCGAGCACAACGCTTGCCGACCTACAGACCTATGGTCCCATCGACGACAGCTGCATCGAAAGCATTATCAATGGCCTGTATATTTACGGGCCGAACGGCGTGAATATCGAAGTCCCGAAACCGGGTACGGGCATCATGCTGAACCGTGAAATTTTTGACCCGTGGCTCGCGAAGCTCGCGGCCGATGACGGCGCACAGGTGGAGACCTGCGCCCGAGCCGACTTTGTCGGCGATGTCGAAGGCGGCGAGCGCATGGTGCGCATCGTACTCGGCAAAGGCAACGGGGACGGCTCCGTCACCGAGACGGCCACCCAAGAAGTTTTTGCGAAAATGGTCATTGCGGCGGACGGCGTAGAGAGCCGCATCGGCCGCATGGTCGGGCTGGACTGCCTACAGTATCCGGGCAAAACATGCACCGGCGTCGACATCCAGGTGCAGGGAATCCTGACAAAACCGGATTACCTTACCTTCTGGCAGGGCCACGACTTCATCAACGACGGCTATATCTGGAGTTTCCCGAAGCAAAAATCGAACGTCACCAATTTCGGTGCGGGCTTCCTCGCGAACGGGAAACACGCCGGGAACATCCTCGAAATCACGATGGAATGGCTGGAAAAGCTGTTCCCCGGAGCCAAGATAAACTATACGGTCGGCGGATTTATCCCCGTCTCAAGCGTACTCAAGGACTACACATTGGACCGCTTCGCCCTGGTGGGCGATGCCGCCCACCACACCAACCCGCTCACGGGTGGTGGCATCGCTTCCGCGATGCGGGCGGGCCGCTTCTGCGCCCAATACGTCAATGACGGCCTTGGCCGCGGCGTTCTTTCTAAGGAATTCTTGAAGCAGTACGAAAAACGCTGCTACGGCTACTTCGGCAAGATGCACGACTTCGAGCTCAAGTTCCGCAGGTTCCTGCTCGCACTGAATCGCGACGACCAGATTGGACTCTACAAGG
This sequence comes from Fibrobacter sp., assembly GCA_017642335.1. Taxonomy (GTDB): domain Bacteria; phylum Fibrobacterota; class Fibrobacteria; order Fibrobacterales; family Fibrobacteraceae; genus Fibrobacter. Next base: position 4,950 of record JAGCPF010000016.1, on the reverse strand, counting down.
TTCTGCAGGGATTCGCCCTGGGCGGATACAAGAAGAGAGCCTTCCTCAAGACTCCCATACAAAGCGCGAAGTATCTGTATAAGTTTTGGAAGTTTAAATAGGCTCGAGGCGCGAGCAGTGAGCTATGAGCGGTGAGGTTAAAACCTCATACCTCAAAGCGACCGAAGGTCGCGACCTCATTGCTCAAAGGGAGCCTTCGGCGACCGACCTCATTGTCCCTCAAAACAATTCTTCCACTTTCGTTTGCGCGAGCACTCGATTATATATTATCCTCTTCCCTTTTACGCCGTCCGTTGCGCACACGTGCTGCGTCGGCGGCTTAAGGAAGGAGGCGGCCAAATGCGCCGCAACGTTTTCGGCATACACGGGACGGAGCCTTTCAGGAATCCACTCTGGATGCTTGCCAAAAATTTTTTGCATCAGTTCTTCACCAAACCTTCGATCCTTGTGCTTGCCCAGCAATAGCGACGGGCGGACCAGCGTAAGCGCATCAAAGTTCATCATGGTCAAGCCCTCTTCGAGCATTCCCTTGAGGCGGTTGTAGAAGAACGGAGATTCGGTATTAGCCCCCTGCGCGCTCACACACAAAAAATGCTTCACGCCAGCCTTTTTTGCGATGGCCGCTAGCGAAAGCGGAAGCCTCACATCGATTCTCTCCTGCGCAGATTTGCTTCCCGCCTGTTTTCGTGTCGTTCCCAGGCAACAGAATGCGGCTTCGGCACCAGCGAAGTTCTTGCGCAACTTGCACAATTCGGCATTGTCGGCATCAGGCGACTTGCTTATAATTTGTTCAAAATCAACTTCGTCGAAGTCAACCTTTGAGGCTCCCTCTAATATTCCGAGCTCCGAGAACGCCGGTACACTGCGCACGGGGCTGTACACTCGCTCTACCTGGGGCAAGCGAACCAGCAGCTTGAGCACATTACGGCCTACCAGGCCTGTCGAACCAAAAAGAAGGACTTTCATGCCTGAGGGCAAAAAATCATTGAACTGTTTCGTCTACTTCGTCTCTGGGAATCATCCAGCCCACTTCGTCACCACGGACCGGAAGCACGGTCACGGCACCGGCCTCATCGACAATCACGGCGATTCCCGACAAGTAGTTCACCCAATGGTTCGGCGCTTCGTAAATTCTCAAATTGATGGTTCTATTCGAGACAAAGACGATAAGCGGCATAACCAACATGTCGTGGCTCACGAGAACGCTCACACGTTTCCAATTGGGCATGTTTGCGACAATGACTTCGTTCACGAACTGGTTTCCGCGTTCGAACAGATCATAAAAATAGCTCGGAATGATAGCCGCAACAGTCTCGTTCGTATAGGGAACACCGTAGGCATACTGGGCGATGTATCTTGGATTACCGCCTCTAGTGGATACAAGAGCGTCCAAGGTGTCGCTAGGCACCGTCAAGAAATAGCCACCGTCAATGCCGTCCCACGTCACGACCTCCACTTCGCCTTCACCACGACCAATCGCAATATTCTTGCAGGTTTCGCGAGTGCGTAAGAAGTCCGTCGACGAATAGTAGAACGCCTCTTCGCTCGCAAGCTTTGTTCCGAGAGTCTGGGCCATCTGAATTCCGATCGGAGTCAACTTGGATTCCGTACCCGTATTTTTCTTTTCGCGTTTGGAATGGCGAATCACGAAGGCAATCTTGCTCGTCTGGGGAACAGCCTTATAGACATCGCCCATATCGTAGAAGCCATCTTCGTCAGCGGTAAGCGCAAGCGTCCCCGGAGTCGTTGCAAAAGTAAAAGTGCCATTTGCTGGCGGAGCGATGGCAGAACTCGTCGGGTCAACAGCATCCGGTGAACTCACCGGGTTCGTGCCAGCATCCGGGAGCGCCCCCGAAGAGCTCGTCGGGTCTTGCTGAATAGCGGAGCTGGCTGGGACAGGAGGCGGAGCGGACGTACTAGAGGAATCATCGCCGCAACCGACAAAAACAAACGCCAAGGCAAGGCCAAAAGCGCAACAATGAGAAAAAACTTTAAGACTTTTTAAGGTACGCATATTCACAATTTAGTTTTTTGCCCTGAAAAACAAGCGTAAAAGTATATTTAATCACATAAATAGGTGAAACAGGCCAAATTTTCCCCCATCAGTGCGTAAATATTTCTAAACTTGAGGGCGGGATAAACATTTAACCAATAGGTGTATCATGGCCAAAGCGAATAAAGCAAAAGACATTCCGGTTCTCGGTACAGATGCCGACGCATTCCGCCAGGCTTTTACCGACCACATCCACCACACCCTTGCACGTAGCAATTTCACGGTGACCGACCACGAAAAGTTCCTCGCCGTCGCCTACGCTGTACGCGACCGACTCGTCGACCGCTGGATCAAGACGCAGAACACGTACTATGAAAAGGACGTGAAGCGCGTCTATTACCTCTCCCTCGAATTCCTCATCGGCCGCACGCTCGGCAACTCCGTGCTGAACCTTGACGTCGAAAAGGCCGTCGTCGAAGCCCTCGACGAAATCGGCATGACACTTGAAGAACTCCGCGAACAGGAAGTGGACGCGGGCCTCGGCAACGGCGGCTTGGGCCGCTTGGCCGCCTGTTTCCTCGACTCCATGGCAACGCTCGAACTCCCGGCCACCGGTATGGGCATCCGCTACGAATACGGCATGTTCAGCCAAAAGATTGTGAACGGTGAACAAGAAGAACAGCCGGATAACTGGCTGCGCCTCCCGAACCCCTGGGAAATCGCCCGCCCGGCAAACGCCATCAAGGTCCCGTTCGGCGGCTACGTGGTCAGCTGGATCGACGACAACGGCAAGCTCCACAACCGCTGGGAAACCAAGGATTTCGTGCTGGCATTGCCCTACGACACCCCGATTCCGGGCTACAAGAACAATACCGTGAACAACCTGCGCCTCTGGAGCGCGAAGTCCACTGACGACTTCGGCCTCAGCTACTTCAACAACGGTGACTACATCGCCGCCGTGCAGGACATGGAACTTTCCGAAACGATTTCGAAGGTGCTTTACCCGAACGATTCCTCCATGAACGGCAAGGAACTGCGTCTCAAACAGCAATACTTCCTGTGCTCCGCTTCGCTGCAGGATATCATCCGCCGCTTCAAGAAGCTGCACAACAACGATTGGAAGGTATTCCCCGAAAAGGTCGCCATCCAGCTCAACGATACGCACCCGGCCATCTCCATCGCCGAAATGATGCGCATCCTCCTCGACATCGAGAACCTGGAATGGGACGAAGCCTGGGAAATCGTGACCAAGACGTTCGCCTACACGAACCACACCTTGATGCCCGAAGCTCTTGAAAAGTGGCCCGTCAGCCTCTTCGAAAAGCTCCTGCCGCGTCACCTGCAGATTATCTACGAAATCAACGCCCGCTTCTTGCGCATGGTCTCCATGAAGTGGCCCGGCGACAACGCCCGCCTCGCCCGCATGAGCCTCATCGAAGAAGGCAACTGCAAGATGATCCGCATGGCCTACCTCTCCATCGTGGGTTCGTTCGCCGTGAACGGCGTGGCAGCCCTCCACTCCGACCTCCTGAAGACGACGCTCTTCAAGGACTTCTACGAACTGTGGCCCGAAAAGTTCAACAACAAGACAAACGGCGTGACTCCGCGCCGTTGGGTCCGCAAGGCGAACCCCGCCATGTCCGAACTCATCTCTTCGAAGATTGGCGACAGCTGGGTCAAGGATCTGGACGACCTCAGGAAACTCGAACCGTTCGCAAAGGATGCCGAATTCCAGAAGGCATTCATGGCCGTCAAGAAGCAGAACAAGGAACGCCTCGCCAAGTACCTCAAGGAAACGCAGGGCGTGGAAGTCGACACCAACACGTTCTTCGACGTGCAGGTCAAGCGTATCCACGAATACAAGCGCCAGCTCCTGAACATCTTGCATGCCATCCACCTGTACATCCAGCTCAAGGACGGCAAGGAAATCCTGCCGCGTACCATCATGATTGGCGGTAAGGCCGCTCCGGGTTACTGGATGGCCAAGCAGATCATCCGCCTCGCAAACGCCGTCGCCGCCATCATCGACGCCGACCCGGTTTGCAAGGGCAAGCTCAAGATGGTGTTCCTCGAGAACTACCGCGTGTCCTTCGCCGAGAAGATCATCCCGGCGGCAGACCTCTCCGAACAGATTTCTACCGCGGGCACCGAAGCCTCGGGTACCGGCAACATGAAGTTCGCCCTGAACGGCGCGCTCACCATCGGTACGCTTGACGGCGCCAACGTGGAAATGAAGGAAGAAGTCGGCGACGAGAACATCTTCATCTTCGGCCTCACCGTCGAAGAAGTCACCGACCTGCTCGCCAAGGGCTACCGTCCGCGTGACTTCTACGAGAAGGACGACGATCTGCGTCGCGTCATCGACCTCATCGGTTCCGGCTTCTTCAGCCCCGACCGTCCGGACCTGTTCAAGCACATTGCAGACAAACTTCTCACTCACGACCCGTACATGCTCTGCGCAGACTTCCGCAGCTACGTGGATATGCAGGCCAAGGTCGCGAAGGAATACCAGAACAAGAAGACCTGGGCAGAGAAGGCCATCCTCAACGTGGCTCGCATGGGCAAGTTCAGTTCCGACCGTACCATCAAGCAGTACGCCGAAGAAATCTGGAACGCCAAGCCGTGCAGCATCAAGCTGTAAGAGCTTCGAGGTGCGAGGTCAGCGCTTCGCGCCTTTGAGGTAGGCAGTAGACAGGAATGTCAATGCGAGGGGTGAATAACCCCGAAGCAATCTCCGCCAGTCAACAGGAACCATTAAAAAAGGGACCCGCCGGCGAAGCCGGCGGTTCTTCATATACGGGCGTAGCCCTACAATACTAGCGGCGTGCAAGGGCACGCACGTCAATCTGCCACCTGCAAGGGTCCTTACTAGGCCGCCCGTAAACGGGCACTACTTGTCAAACATGGTTTGTTGTTCGCCCAGTTTGTCTTCCTCTAATTGTTGTTGAATATATGCC
>JAGCPF010000015.1 GCA_017642335.1 Fibrobacter sp. | reverse complement strand
TTCTTCGCGGAGCTGCGCAAAAGCCTGCGGGCTCGTGACTTCGTGGCAGAGGTGGAGCCCGATAAAGAGCTGGCACTGGCCGCTCGGGAGCTTTGCTACCGTGTGGCTTTCAAAAATCTTCTGATAGAGTGATTTTCCCATGATTTTGTCTCTTTTTTGCGCTCGTCCGGGCATTTACGCAAATGTCCGAACGGAGCCGTTTGTTTGCGGCACAAATATAGAATTTTACACAGGAAACTAAAGAGCGGTTTCTGGATATAATTGAATTATTGGGCCATCAATTGCGTGCGGCTTATTGATTGTCCGTGTCGATTTCTTATATTTGGGCTGTACTTACGAAAAACTTACAGAAATGTCGCGAAAATGGATTTCCATCCCATGATGAGTAATTGCATGGCCGGCTTTTCTCAAACTTCTCTATAAGGATAATCTTATGAATAGAATATTGTGGGTTTCATCGGTTGCGTTAGCAACCGCTGCGTGTTTGACGGCTTGCGGTGATGAGGTCACTGAAGTCACGACCACGGGCGTTACTTCGGTCGCCAAGTTCAAGGATTTGGGCGAGTGTACTGCCAAGAACGATGGTGAACTCGTGTACGTGAAGGATTCCGCAGCGGTATTTCTCTGCGCAGATAGCGTGTGGAATGTGTTGAGCCCCTTGGCAACGAACGCTTCCGAAGGCAGCGATGTCGCTGACGGAAAAGATGGCAAGAATGGTGCTAACGGAAAAGACGGCAAGGATGGTGAGAACGGAACGTCGTGTACGGCAAAGGCTCTCAAGGACAAGTCCGGTTTTGAACTCTCCTGCGGAGGCAAGGTCATCGGAACCATTTCGAACGGAACGAATGGTCTGAAGGGCGAAGACGGGGCTTCTTGCGAGGGTAAGGAAAACGAGGATGGCTCCGTCACGATTTCGTGCGGTGGCGATGAGGTCGCAACCATCAAGAACGGCGTGGACGGCAAGTCCGCTTTCGAGCTTTCCGGTTTCGAAGGCACCGAGGAGGAATGGATTGCTTCGCTGAAGGGTGAACCTGGTACAAGCTGCACGATTATTGATGATGACGATGGCGTAGTTACCTTGCAGTGCGGCACAGGCGATGATGCCAAGACGACCAAACTCTACAAAGCGATGTGCGGAGCAGAATCTTACGATCCCGAGATGAAAATTTGTGATAACGAATCGGGAAAATTGCTGACCAAGTGCGGCAAAGACGACAAAACGGGATTCGACCCAGAAACACATTTCTGCTATGACGAAGCGGTTGGTCAGGCAATGCCGTTTTGTGCCGGAAAAACATATACAACTTTAGAATTCTGCTATCAGGGGAATGGCGTCTATCCTAAGTGCGGGGATAAGCTTTCGCCATATAATCCCAATGAAAAAATTTGCGTAAACAACAAAATTATGGACAGATGTGGTGACGTTGGGTATGATCCGGAAAACCAGATGTGCGATAAACGCAATCTTAAGGTCTATGGATTTGTGACTATCGGCAGTGGTGAAAAAGCTCAAGTATGGATGACGCAAAATTTGAACTACTATGATCCGTTAGACCCGACCCTTAAAGATAATAGTTGGTGCTATGAGGCTACCGATGGTGATCAGAAAACTGAAAATTGCGACAAATATGGTCGCCATTATACGTGGGCTGCAGCGGTTGGAAAGACTAGAGAGGAGTGTGGTGCTGAAGCTAACGGTTACTGCTTTAAAGATGATTACCGGGATGAAGATTTCTACGTTCGGGGCATTTGTCCCGCTGGTTGGCATGTTCCGAGCGTGACAGATTGGAAAACACTTGCAATTAACGTAGATCCAAGCATAAATGGAGTATGGAATGATTCCAACCACGCAAGTACGCCGCTCAAATCGAATACCGATGATTGGAGGACTGGTCGTGGAACAGACGATTATTCATTCTCTGCACTGCCTTTGGATTATAGGTCTATCGAAGGTGGATGGGGTAGGTATGGAGATAGGGCCTACTTCTGGACATCGGTAGAGGTCATCTGGTCTCATTCGTTCTATGTGATTCTGCCGACCGAACACAACATGATTATAAGCAACTCGTACAAAGACCATGGATTTAATGTTCGCTGTATAAAGGATAAGGATTAGCTTAATTCTTCCATAAAAAGAAATAACCCGCAGCCGATTGGTTGCGGGTTTTTCTCTCTCGTAAAATCGTTTGATTATTAGTACTGTTCCAACTGAGTGTCGAACTTGTATTTGTCTTTGTAGTAGGCAAGCATTTCGCCGACATTCTTGAAGCCTCCGTTGCGGGCGGCCTGACGGATTTCGGGGTCGGAGCGCAGCATCTTGCGGAGTTCGGTATCGATATCCTTGAAGAAGAGGTCGTTGCTCGCCATGGCGACATGGTTCTGGTTGAAGTCCAGGTGGTAGCGGCGTTCGAGAGTCTGGAAGAGTTCGGACTGGCAGGCATTCTCGGGCGGCTTGCGGTGAGCGACCGGCAGGTAGCACTTTTCGATGTAAGCCTGCTTCATCTCGACAATCATCTGATCGATGGCGGGAATGTTGTGGTCGGAGTCATGGTTGGCGATTTCGACGGAGGGCTTTTTGACGGAGGCGCAACCCATGATGATTGTTGCGGAGATGGCAAGCGTTGCCAGGATGCTTAACTTCATTTTCAATACCTTTTTGACTTTTTAACCTTTCTATCAATCCCACAATCAAAGTTATTTAAAGTACAGGGAAAAAACGATAGTAGAATTGTAAAATAAACGCAATAAACGGCCCGAAATTGTGATTATTTTCTGTTATTTGGCGTTTCTGTGACTAGGCTCACGGAGTGAGTCTTTCAAGGGGTGTGACGGCTATCACGGAGGGGTCGGTTTGAACATGTAGAACCATTTCATGGGGTCAATTACTTTGTACTTGATTCCGCCGATGGTCTTGTCTCCGTTCTTCGAAATTAGGCCTGTGACGATGTGGGCGTGAGGCCCCGTGGTGCGCCCCGTGACACCTATGGTTGCGATGGGGTCGCCAGGCATGACTTCCTGCCCGTCCAGGTAAAGCAGCTGGTCGCAGTGCATGAAGAGGATGACATCTTTTTCGCGTACAAGTCCGATGATGGTTCCGCCGTTCTTGTCGCGGCTGGTCCATGCCCTGGCCGAGAACGGGGCGAGAATGCGTGCGCCCTTCTTGCTGGCAAGGTCGATGCCGTGGTGGAGCCTGTGTTTCGCGGTGGCTTCCCTGTAATAAAACTCTGTCAGGTAGGCGATGCTGTCGGAGACGATGGAGGTCCAATACTTCCAGGCGGCTCCGATGGAGTCGGCCGCTTCCTGGCCAAGGTTGTCGGGCCTGGAGAACCTGATGACGGTCCCTTCCGGCGGGATGTTGAAGTTCTCGACGCGCCACGAGTTGGTGGGGTAGTTGTTCTCCTCGAGCGTCGTCTCCACGTACTGCTGGACCATCTTGTCCGTCGTGATGATCGCATTGAAGCGGCCTATGGCGTATCGTCCGATGCGCTGCATGGTCTCTTTGCCGTCGAACGTGAATTCGAATGACGGTGCGACCGAGAGGCTGTTGCGTTCCTGGATCCTGTTGCGTTCGTTCGATATGGTTGCCGTTACCTTGGTGACCTTCGCGAACGGAAGCATGAATGCGAGTACGAGGAACAACGGGAACAGCACAAGGAAAATCTTGGGAATTCCGTCGATGGGGTTCTTTTTCAGAATGCTCATCTTGTGCAGGTTGCCGACGACATGGGCGAAGTCTTCCGGATGTTCCTTGAAGCGCTTTCCCTTGAATGCCTTGAGCTTGAACGGGCTTTTCTTTACGGCTTTCGAAACGCTCGGATGTTTTTTCTTGTCCGGCTTTTCGGGCACATCCCAAAGAATGGCGCATTTCCCGACGTTCTTCGCATCGGCGAGGTAGCCTGCTGCCGTGGTTGCGTTATTTGCAGATAAAATAAGCAAACGGCTGATGGTAAGAATCCTGTCGCATCCGCCGTTGATTTCGTCTGTGGGGAGGACGGCAATGACGTGCGGAATTTTCTTCTTAATTTGTTCGATATTGTGGAAGAAATTCCTGAAAGAGTTCTCGTCTTCGGGGACGTGGCCAATCTTGGGCGTGATGTAGCCGCAGCCATCGTCTAACTGCGTCAATTCATCGATTAGCTTTTCGCCGAGGGGCTTCAAGAAAAGGTCGTCTGTCGAGATTGGGGCAGTCCCGTGATACCTGCTCGAAAGGTCGATAACAACAAAACGCGCGCCAGCGTTCAGCGCTAGCGCGAATTTTTGCAAGGCTTCGAAATCAATCTCCGTTTCGCCCGGGAAGGCAACTAGAGTCAATCCGCCTTGGTTATACAGGTAGTCGAGGACTTTCCTTTGCATAAATTAGGCTTTTGCGGAGCCCTTGGGATAAGTCACGCCAGAAGGGGGTGCCTTCACGAAGTTGTCCACCTGCATGTAGAGATCTTCGGGGGAGGCGGTCGGGTTGAAATAGATTTCCTGGTTGCGGTTCATGCTGCGGCCCTTGAGCGGTTCCTGGCGGCGCGGGCGAGAAACGACGCCCAGTGGGAGCACTTCGAGCAGCGGGAGCAGGCCGAAATAGCGGAACAGGCTGAAATTCTTCTGCCATGTCTGGCGTTCGGCGAGGATAGCGAACGTGCCTTCGAAAATTGTCCTGGACTGGAGCAGTTCATCGGAGGTCATGGTGACCAGTTCGTGGTTGGTGGGGAAATTGTTTACGAAGTTGACGAGGTCGCCCTTGAGATAATTGGCGTCGCACAGAAAAACGAATTTCATTGTGTGTCCTTGTTTTTTGAATGTATGAGTGCAAAATAAATCTTTCTGGAGCGTTTGTCAGCATTTTGGGACGTGCCGAAGCCCCGCTTTGACCGAAAAAGTAACGTTTTTACATTTTTTTTACAAAAAAATCGTGATCGCGTATCTTCATGAACCGTCGTACACGGGCGGGAGTTCTTGCACTTGAAATGAATTTTGCCTGTAAGTCGTTGATACTCAACAACTTACGTATTCTGCAAAGATGCTTTTTTTACAAAAGGTGTCTTTTTTTTGCTAAAAACGAAACATATTTTACAATTTCCTTTCCAAATACATTATATTTGGTGATTGTTATCACGTAACGTGTCGAGCGGTTCGTTTGAGAATTCCTATCGGGTCGATAGCGTAAAATGATGAACCAATTGAAATTATGTGTTTTAATGGGAGAACGTAAATGAATCGAATGAAGTCTATGGCCGCGTTGCTTGCCTCCGCTGGCGTCTTGGCATCTTTTGTTATTGCTCAAGATGGAAAAGGTGGCGCTGCTGCAGTTGAAAATAATGCTCCTTCCGTGAACGGCATTCCTGGCGAATCCATTCAGGAGGGCGGAAAGTTTGCTACGATCAAGTTGGATAGCTATGTATCTGACGATATGGACAAGCCTGAGCAGATCAAGTGGTCCGTATCCGGAAACAAGAAACTCAAAGTTTCCATCAAAGATCGCGTAGTGACGATTGAAACTCCGGACAAATATTGGAACGGCTCCGAAGACATCACTTTTGCTGCAACCGACACCAAGGGTGCGGTCGGCTCCGAAACGGTGAACTTCAGTGTCGAGTCCGTGAATAACCCGCCGGTAGTTTCGGCGATTGCCGACCAGTCCATCGAGGAAGGAAAGCAGTTCTCTAAGATTAATCTCGATAATTTTGTTACCGACCCCGACCACCCGAAGGACCAGATTCTTTGGGAATTTGACATCCAACCGGTGGGCAAGGATCAAGCCGACGGCGACCTCAACGTTGAAATCGACCCGAAGCGCGTTGCCACGATCGTGATTCCCGACCCGCACTGGTATGGTACGGCCAAGATCAAGTTTACCGCGACCGACGGCGAATACGCAAGCGACTCCAAAACGGCCACGTTTACGGTCAAGCCGATCAACGACCCGCCTGTTTTGCAGAAGATCCCGAGCCAGACTATTGAAGAGAAAAACGAATTCGAATCCATCTCCCTGTCCGATTTCGTTAGCGACGTAGACGACGACGTCTCCAAACTCAAGTGGTCTATCAGCGGCAACAAGGACCTCAAGTTCGACATCGACAAGTACGGTACCGCGAACATCAAGATTCCGAACGAATTCTGGAACGGTTCCGAACAGATTACGTTCACCGTGACCGATCCGGCCGGTGCGTCCGCCAAGACGACGGCGACCTTTACGGTCAAGTCCGTGAACGATGCTCCCGAGTTCATCAAGGACGTCCCCGACCAGACAATCGACGAAAAGCAGGAATTCAAACCGGTCCAACTGGACCAGCTGGTTAAGGATCCCGACCATGCTTTCGAACAACTTAAATGGACAATTTCTGGCAATAAAGACCTCAAGGTTGCCCTGAATGGCAAGACGGCCACTATCGGTGTTCCGAGCAAACTCTGGAACGGCTCCGAGACGCTTAAATTCAAGGCTTGCGACCCGGCTGGCGCCTGTGCCGAATCCGAAGCTCCGTTCACTGTGAACTCCGTGAATGACAAGCCGGAATTCGTGAAGGCCATCCCGAACCAGAACATTGACGAAAAGAAACAGTTTGCCAAGATCAAGCTTGACGAATACGTGAAGGACGCCGACCACAAGCATTCCGAACTTTCTTGGGATGCCGATGTGAAGCACCAGGGCAAGATGCCGGAAACGGGTTCGCTCAATGTGAACATCGACGAAAACCGCGTCGCTTCTATTGAAATCCCTGACACCTACTGGAACGGTGCTGCCGTGGTGACCTTCACCTGCACCGACCCGGATGGCGCTTCTGTGAAGCAGGATGTCACCTTCACGGTGAAGTCCATCAACGATATTCCGGTCTTCAAGAAGATTCCTGACCAGGCTATCGAAGAAAAGAGCGAGTTCTCTTCTATTATTCTTGACGAATACGTGAACGATGCCGACCACGACCTCTCCAAGTTGAAGTTCGATGTTTCCGGCAATAAGGATATCAAGGTCAATGTGAACCAGAAGACTCGTGAAGTCTCCTTCAAGACCCCGAGCGAACTTTGGAACGGTTCCGAAACGGTGACGATTTCCGCTACCGACCCGGAAGGTGGCAAGGCCTCTTCCGCATTCAAGCTCTCCGTGAAGTCCATCAACGACCCGCCGGTCATGAAGGACATCGCCGAACAGTCCATCAAGGAAAAGGGCCAGTTCAAGCCTGTTGAACTCGACAAGCATGTCGAAGACCTCGACCACGGTAAGGACAAGCTCAAGTGGACCATCACCGGTCAGCGCGAACTTAAGGTTTCTGTCGATGCAAACCGCATTTTGAAGGTTACTCCGCCGAGCCCGCAGTGGAACGGCTCCGAAACGCTTGTTATCAAGGTGACGGACCCGGATGGCGCAACGGACGAACGCTCTGTGGCTTACACTGTTGAATCTGTGAACGACGTTCCTGAATTCGTGAAGCAGGTTGCTCCGCAGACCATCAAGGAAAAGGAACAGTTCCAGGTTATCAAGCTTGGCGAAATGGTCAAGGACGCTGATAACAAGATGAGCGACCTCAACTTCGCCGTCAGCGTGCAGCCGGCTCCGGGCGTGAAGAACAAGGGCGGCGACCTCGCTGTTGAAATTGATGCAAACCATGTCGCCAAGATCACCATTCCGAACAAGCTCTGGAACGGCGCCAACGAAATTTCGTTCACCGTGACCGACCCGGAAGGTGCAAAGGCCACCTCCAAGGCCGTGTTCACCGTGACCTCCGTGAACGATGTGCCGGTTCTCAAGAAGATTCCTGACCAGATGATCAGCGAAAAGATGCAGTTCAGTGATATCAAGCTTGCCGAACTTGTCTCTGACCCGGACCACAGTTTTGCCCAGTTGAAGTGGACGATTTCCGGCAACAAGGACCTGAAGGTTGATATTAATAAGGACGGTGTTGCCAGTGTCAAGATCCCGAGCAACATGTGGAACGGTTCCGAAAAGATTTCGTTCGTCGTGACCGACCCGGAAGGCGCTTCCGCCAAGTCCGACGCCGTGTTCACCGTGAAGTCCATCAACGACCCGCCGGTCATGAAGGACATTCCGAGCCAGAAGATCAAGGAAAAGGAACAGTTCAAGACCATTTCCTTGGACGACTTTGTTAGCGACCTCGACCACGACAAGTCTCAGCTCAAGTGGTCGTTCAGTGGCCAGAAGGATCTGAAGATTTCCATGGATCCCAAGCATGTCGTGACGATTGCCACTCCGAACAAGTTCTGGCACGGCACCGAAACGGTGAAGTTCACCGTGACTGACCCGGAAGGCGCTACCGACAGCCGTTCTGTCACCTTCACTGCTGAATCTGTGAACGACCTCCCGGTCTTCACCAAGCCCATCAAGGACCAGACCATCCAGGAAAAGCGTGAATTCGCTATCATCAACCTGGGCGACATCGTGACTGACCCGGACCACAAGCCGGAACAGCTCTCCTGGACCTTCAATGTGGATGGTGCCAAGGGTGCCCCGAAGGGTTACACTCCGAAGCTCTCCGTCAAGGTGGACGACAAGCGCATGGCTCGCATCGTCATTCCGGACAAGTACTGGAACGGCTCTGAACAGATTACGTTCACCGTCGTTGACCCGGATGGCGGCAAGGCCAGCTGCGTTGCAGTCTTTACCGTGACCTCCGTGAACGACGCCCCGACCATCGGCAAGATTAATGACCAGGCTGTCGAAGAAAAGCAGGAATTTGCTTCCTTCAATCTCGCCAACATCATCAAGGATCCGGACCACAGCTTCGGCCAGTTGAAGATTGAAGTGACTGGCAACAAGGACCTCAAGGTGAATATCGCCAAGGAAGGCGAGGTCACCATCAAGACCCCGAGCAAGATGTGGAACGGTTCTGAAAAGCTCACGTTCACCGTGACCGACCCGGAAGGCGCCAAGGCTTCTGCCTTCGCAACGTTCTCCGTGAAGTCTATCAACGATCCTCCGATCATGAAGGAAATCGCCAACCAGACTATCAAGGAAAAGGGCCAGTTCAAGCCGATCGAACTCGACAACTTTGTTGACGACCTCGACCATCCGAAGAACAAGCTCAAGTGGAAGATTGAAGGTGCCAAGGAACTCAAGGTTTCTATGGACGCAACCCACAAGGTGACCGTGACCCAGCCGAACCAGAACTGGCACGGCTCCGAAAAGATCAAGTTCACCGTGACCGACCCGGAAGGCGCTTCTGATAGCAAGACGGTTGCCTTCACTGTCGAATCCGTGAACGACGCTCCTGTGTTCGTCCGCGAACTCAAGGGCCAGTCTATCGACGAAAAGAAGCAGTTCATGACCATCAAGCTGGACGACCTCATCAACGACCCGGACCACGCCAAGAACGAACTCAAGTGGTACTTCGACGTGAAGCCGGTCAGGGCTGTTCCGGCTGCTGCTCCGGCCAAGAAGGGCAAGAAGGATAAGGAAGAAGCTGCTCCGGCTCCGGCTGCGAACAATTCTCTCTCCGTCAAGGTTGACGCCCAGCATGTTGCTACCATCGTCATCCCGAACAAGTTCTGGAATGGCGCTGCCGACATTACGTTTACCGCCAAGGACCCGGAAGGTGCTGCTGTTTCCAAGACGGCTCGCTTCGAAGTCCGCTCCATCAACGATCCTCCGAAGATCTCCGATAAGGCTCCGAAGGGTGAAACTATCCGTGAAAACGGCCGCTTCACGACAATCGACCTCTCTAACCTCGCTACTGACCCGGATCATCCGGCTGCCAGCCTCAAGTGGACGTTTACCGGCAACAAGTTCCTGAAGGTCAACCACCGTAAGGACAATACGGTTGAAGTTGCTCTGCCCAACCCGCAGTGGAACGGCAAGGAAATGATTACCTTCACCGTGACCGACCCGGAAGGCGCTTCTGCCAACCACAAGATGACCTTCGAAGTCACTCGCGTGAACGACCCGCCGAGCTTCGTCAAGAGAATTCCTGACCAGAAGATCAAGGAAGGCGACAAGTTCAAGCCTATCCAGCTCGACGATTTCGTGAAGGACCCGGATAACAAGCCGAACGAACTCAAGTGGAAGGTTTCTGGCAACCAGAAGCTCAAGGCTGATATTTCTCCCAGCCGCGTGCTTACGGTTTCTGCTCCGGATCCGCACTTCTGGTGCGCTCCTGAAATGGTCGTGATCGAAGCTACCGACCCGGAAGGCGCTACGACCTCCGCTACGATTACCTTCGAAATCACCTCTGTGAATGACGCTCCGGTGCTCAAGGATATTCCGAACCAGAAGATTCGTGAAAAGGGTGAATTCAAGGACATTGACCTGAACAAGTTTGTGCACGACCCGGATCACCAGAATCACGAACTCAAGTGGAGCGTGAAGGTGACCAAGGTTGGCGCTCCCGAGAAGAAGCCGGCTCCTCCCAAGAAGCCCGCTCCGAAGAAGGCTGCCAAGAAGGGTGCCAAGGCTGACGAAAAGGCTGATGAGAAGGAAGCTGCTCCGGAACCGAAGCATGACGACCTCGAAGTCGAAATCGACAGCAGGAATTTTGCTCACGTGAAGCTCCCGTCCAAGTTCTGGAACGGCGAACGCAACGTCATCTTCACGGTCGAAGACCCGGAAGGTGCCAAGGCAAGCAAGACTGTGAACTTCCTCGTGGAATCTGTGAACGATGCTCCGGAAATGAAGGTCATCAAGACTCAGACCATCAACGAGAAGGAAAAGTTCAAGCCGATTGACCTGAACGGCATTGCCAGCGACCCGGATCACCCGGTCAAGAGCCTCAAGTTCGAAGTGAATGCAACCCGTCAGCTCAAGGCTTCTATCGACAAGCTGAACCAGTTGTGGGTTTCTACTCCGGATAAGTTCTGGAGTGGTTCCGAAAAGATTACTCTCACCGTCCGTGACCCGGAAGGTGCCAAGGCTACCCAGCAGATTCTCTTCGAAGTCCTGCCGGTCAACGACCCGCCGGTCGTGAAGTCTATCGCTGGCCAGAGAGTCAAGGAAAAGGAAAAGTTCGAGCCGATCGACCTCTCCAAGGCCGCTGTCGACCCGGATAACAAGCCGAACGAACTCAAGTGGAGCGTTACGGGCAACAAGGACCTCAAGGTGGATATCAGGGGTACTCGTGCCATGGTGCTCACTCCGACTCCGAACTGGTATGGCAAGGAAACCCTGACCTTCACGGTGAAGGATCCGTCTGGTGCCGGCGCATCGACCAACGCCACGTTCGAAGTGGTCGCCGTGAACGATCCTCCGATTCTCAAGCCGATCCAGCCGTTCATGATCGAAGAAAAGAAGACGTTCGCTCCTGTGGACTTCTCCAAGTTGGTCAAGGATCCGGATAACGCTCCTGAAGAACTGTCGTGGTCTCTTGACGATGCAAGGCCGATGCCTATCAAGACCAAGAAGGGCATCGTCATGAAGATGGGCCGTTCCTCCGTCAAGCATGAAATCAATTTCAACATCGACGAAAAGGGTGTCCTCACCGCCGAAATCCCGAACAAGTACTGGAACGGTACCGAAATCGTCACGGTCAACGTGTTCGACCCGGCCGGCGCCAAGGCTTCCATCGATGTCAAGTTCGTTGTGAAGCCCGTGAACGATCCTCCGACGGTCAAGGAAATTCCTGGCCAGGAAACGCTCGAAGGCAAGGGCTTCAAGCCCATCAAGCTCGACGAGTTTGTCTCTGACCCGGATAACAAGGCCCACGAAATTCGTTGGAAGGTTTCTGGTGCCAAGAACCTCGATGTGATGATTTCTGGCGGCCGCGAAGCCGTGATTAGGCCCAAGAAGCAGGATTGGTTCGGCGAGGAAACTCTCGTGTTCACCGCTACCGACCCGGCCGGTGGTACCGACAAGACTGTTGCCAAGTTCGTCGTCAAGCACGTGAACTCCGCACCGGTTATGCGCGATATTCCTGACTTCACCATCAAGGAAGACGACCGTCAGGGTGTTATCGCTGTCATTAAGCTCGACCAGTATGCCCGCGACAAGGACAACCGCTTCGAAGAACTCAAGTGGACCTTCACTGGTAACAAGTACCTGCAGGTGAACTACGAAAAGTTCAAGAAGACCGTGACCATTTCTCAGCCGCACGAGAACTGGAATGGCAAGCCGGAACGCATCACGTTCACCGTGACCGACCCGGAAGGCGCCAAGGCTAGCAGGGCTGCTCTCTTCACCGTGATTGCCGTGAACGACCCGCCGGTCGCTGTGCCGCACACCTACATGACCCAGGAAGGCGAAGAACTCACTGTTCCGGCCTCCGAAGGTCTGATGTCCGGTGTCAATGACCCGGATGGCGAAAAGCCGGTGGCTGCTGCCATTGTCCAGAAGCCGCGCAACGGTAAGATTACGCTGAATGAACGCGATGGTTCCTTCTCCTACATCCCGAACAAGGGCTTCAGCGGCCTCGACGAATTCACCTTCAAGGTTCGTGACCCGGGTGGTGCGTTCTCCAAGATTGAAACTGCCGAAATCAATGTCAGCTTCAAGATGAAGGACCTCCGTGGCGGCGAAAAGAAGAAGGAAGCTCCGAAGGCTGAAGAACCGGCCAAGGACAAGGACGACGAAAACGCCGACCAGCCCAAGAAGAAGAAGAGAAAGAAAAAATCCTAATCTTCGATAAAGCTATCGAAAAAGCCTTGCAGACAAAAAGTCTGTGAGGCTTTTTTTTGATGATCAAGGCCAAGGGTGTTTATCTCAAGAAACCGAAATAATGGGCGAGGACGTTCAAGATTGCCGCCCGCAAGGTCGTTTTTTTATGATTCTGTACGCGTATGGGGGTGAGGACGATAATGAAGAAGAATATAAAGGTGAATTCCTTTAATTGAATTCATTAATAATTGTCCCCGGAATTCAATCCGGGGAATTCTAAAAGCCCGGTACATAAACCGGGTTTTTTGTTTATTTGATTTTTATTTCTCGGTCGCTGTGAACACGCCGTCCCAGATTTCGCCTTCGGCGACGGGCGGGGTGACCTTGTACTGCTCGCAGCGCTTGATGTAAACGTGTGATGGCGTTAGATTGCTGCCCGGGTCACGGTCAGGATGGTGCGGCTCGAGGTCGAGGCAGAGCGTGAACATCTTGATGGCTTCGTCCCACTGCATTGCGAGGTAGAGTTCTCGGGCCTTTTCCCAGGTTTCGACAAGTTTTGTTAGTTCCTGCTCGTCGCTGTCGCCAACCTTGCCGAGCAGTTCGTATGTCTTGACGGGCAGGCTCTTGCCGATGACGCGGATGGTGTCGAGGGAGCGGTATATGAAAAATCCTGGCTTGAGCTGTTTCTGGGTGTCCTCGCTGATCTGGATGTAGGCTCCGTACTGCTTGGCTGCACTTTCCAGACGTGCTGCGAGGTTCACAGCGTCGCCCATCATGGTGTAGTTTTTGCGCATGGTGGATCCCATGTTGCCGGTCACGATGTCGCCCGAGTTGATACCGATGCGCATGTGCATGTTGTGGACGACCGTGGGCCACTTGTCCCCCTCGTTTTTCCATTTTAGGCGGAGCTCTCCCAGCTTTTGCTGCATGTCCACTGCGGTTTCGCAGGCACTCTGTGCGTGGTTCTCCAGCGGCATGGGTGCACCGAAGAATGCGATGATGGCGTCGCCTTCATACTTGTCGAGCGTTCCCTTGTTGTCGAGCAGCGTGTCGGTCATAGCGGTCAGGTATTCGTTGAGCAGTTCCACGAGTCGGCTCGGGTCGCCGATTTTCTCTGAGAAGGTGGAGAACCTCGCGATGTCGGTGAAGTAGGCGGTGATGTTCGATTTCTCGCCGCCGAGTGTCGGCATAATTTCGTTGTTCACCATTTCGTCGATCAGTTCAGGGGAGATATACTGCTTGAAAGCGTTGTCCAGGAACCTCTTTTCGCGGGATTCGTAATAGAATTGCACGATGAGCGCCATGACGTTCGTGGCAAGTATTGCGATGAGCTGCCTGAGCACGCCGATATAGAGACCGTCTTCGAAGTAGAGGTAGGCTACGAGGGTGTAGATGATGGCGATAAGGATGGATACGCCGATGGACAGGTAGCTCTTGAGGTAAAGTCCGAGCAGCATGCAGAGGATGGCGAGCAGTGCGATGACGATTTTTTGGTAGCGGTCGTCGAGCACGACTATGTAGCTGTCGTTCAGGATGTTCTTGATGATGGTAGCGTGGATGAGCACGGCGGGGTTGTTTTCTTCGTGCGGGCCTGGCACGAAGTCGAAAAGGGCCGGGGCGGCGGATCCGAGAATGAATATCTTGCCTTGGTAAAAACCGGGGTCGAGGCGGTTCTTGGTGACGTCGTAGTAGGAGAGGTGCTGGAAAGCTCGGTTGAATTCCGCCGTGTTGTAGCGCCCCTGGTAGTTGACTAGGAACTTGCCGGAACGGTCGATGGGGATGCGTTTCACGTTGCCGAAACGCAATTCCTCGCCGGCTTTGAGCTTGTTGATTGTCGAGTCGGGTGTAGCCTGAATGTCGCGGATGACCTTGTCCGAGAGGATGATGTTGTTCGAAAACCATTTCTTGGTGGTCCTGTCGTAGCGGATGTCCAGGTCCATGGAAAGGTGTGTCGGGCGTTCCAGCGGTATGCGCTCGATGGAATCGCGGAAGAAATGGACCGTGCTCAGGATGTACGGAGAAATGATCGCATCCTCGTCTTCTTCGTCGTCGTGGAGGATGAACCTGCCGTCGATTTCGTCGTCGTGCTTGAGCGTGATGTTTGCTCCGAGATCGCGGACTTCGTCTTCACCGAGGCTTTTCAGAGTCTCGATGTTGAGGCTCATGAGCGTATTCGATAGTTTTGGCGTGAGAATTTGCCCCTCGAAGATTTCGAAGGTGAACTCGTCGTTTGCGTGCCTAGTGACAATGATCTTTGAGGAAATGTCGATGAACTTGGCTTCCTCGTCACTGTCGCTTTCGATGCTTTTCAGTTTGTTGTGCAGGGCGCGGAACATCGGGTAGCTGAATCCCGGGTATGTTGTGTGGTAGCTGCCCTGGGCGTCCCTGTAGATGCCGAACGGCTTGCCGATTTCGATGTACTTGCCCATCTTGATGATGACGTTTTCTGCTTTTTGGTGGAATAGATGCAGAACCGTCATGAGAGACATGGTCGAGTATATGTGCGGCGTGGCTTCGGGATAGAGTTCGGGGTTGGGGAACCTGTAGAGGAGCGAGACACGGCGCACCACGCCGTCTTCGTCGGGGTAGGCGTTGATGGAACCGATCTGTGCGGAGGCCTTGGCCAGTTCCGGGAAGATGTTGTCGAGCAGGTCTTTGGGCTCGATGTTGTTGGCGGAGTCCGCCTGGTCTAGGCGGAAGGTGGACGTGTAGCCAAGCTCGTCCGCTCGTTCACTCGTGCTGATGGGCCTCCATTGGGTCTCGTGCTTGTACGACTTGCTGTCATCGAACATGAGGCACGATATGGAATTCCCGCTTTCCTTGACGGCATTGACCAGCATCGAATCGTAGTCAAAGCTCTCCTTGATGGTGGAATAGAGTGTGTCCCATGAACTTTTAGGATAGAGGCGCTTGAGGACGCTCAGCATCTGGTTCGCTTTTTGCTGTCCGAAGTCCGCATTCTTGAAGAGAATGTCGAAGCCGATGGCTGCAGCACCGCCTTCGGTCAAGTGGCGTACCACGTTCGCGTGGATGGATCGGTCCCATTCGTTGTAGTTGCCGAGCTTGGCGAGCGAGGGTTCGTCGATGTCGACGATGAGAATGTTGGGGTCGTAACCCTTGGAAACGGAAACTTTTTCGTTGGTGTAGTTTTCTTCTTCGTCGATGCGAGTCACAGCCTTGAAGAACAGGTCGTAGATGGTATTTTCCATAGTGTCTACGCCGCTGTGCGTGAAGTTGAACATGCTGCTTTGCGAACTGGCGAACAAGAATATGGCGATAGTGACGACTGTCGCGCTGATGATTCCCGCTATGAGTTTCTTGGTTCCCTTTGAAAGCTTTGTGCGCATGTTTCCCCTGCTTTTCGACTTGTTTCAATTTATAAAAAAAGTACAGAGGTGTCACAACGTGACAAGTATTAATAGTTATATTATAATCCGAGATAAAAAGGAGTGCCGATTGGCTACACAGAAGAGAAAGAAAAAGTCGGGTGGATCCAAATTAGATGCTGCGGGAAAAGAAGGCAACGATTTGCCTTTCATCGCCATCCTTGCCGGATGGACTGTCGCTGTCCTAGGGTTCCTTATCTTTATCGGGTGCCTGAGCTCCGTGTGTAGTGGCGGGAAGGAAAACTGGCTCGGCCCCTATCTCGGCCAGGCTCTTCCGGAATTTTCCACCTACATGTTTGGTCGCGTTGGCGTACTTGTGCTTTCTGTCGCTTTCGTGCTTTGGGGACTTTGCATTGCCATCAAGAATTTCCGGCAGGGGCTCCTGCGTTTTGCCATCGGTTGCTCGCTCCTGACGTTTGATTTGAGTTTTTTGCTTGCCCTAAAAAACTACGGGGATAAGAACCCTTCCGATGAGTCTCTATCGATGACCGGCGGGGCCATAGGCGATTTCTTCAACCAGTATGTACTTTACTCGTTTTTCGGAACGACATCTTTTTTGGCGCCGTTGATTCTGTTGTTGACGTGCTTGGCCCTTATCCTTGTGCTTTCGTTCGGCCTTCGTCCGAGGCATTTCAATTTCGTAGTGCAGACGTTCCGCTGGTTTACGGGACACATGGGGCGTCAGCCGCAGCCCGACAAGCCGGAAGAAGATGTGGAAGACGACGAGGATACGGTGGCGAACCGTCGTGGCGTTTCCATGATGAGCGACGAGACGCTTCTCGGGAACATCAACGACTACAAGATTTTGCGCAAGAACAAGATCAAGCCCTTCAGTGGGCGCAACAACTGGCTCGAGGGCGAGGCTGACTTTACTGCGCCGACTCAGGCTGAATGTGCTCCGGTCCAGGATGCACGTCAGGTGCCGCCGGACGATAATACGTTGAATACGCCGCCGGTCGCGGATGCTGCGGAATACGATCCGCAGCAGGGCGATCCGGAAATCGCACGCCTCGAGGAAGAACTCCGCCGCAACGAGGGGCGCATGAATGCGCTCGAAATCATGGAAATCAAGGACCGGATCGCCGCGCTACGCCGCGCCCGCGACCTGATCAACTGGGAGAAGGCTCACCCGAGCCGTTTGGTGGTGAAGGGGGCCGTGCGCGGTGGCTCGAATACCCGTGAGGTGGAAACCGTGGAGGTGCCGCCGATGCCGCCGCATGTTACCGAAGCGCAGACGGTTGTCGCTGGCAAACCCGATTTCGAGAACGACCCGACTGTAGCTCCGACGTTGCTCGGCGAAGATTTGATGGGTAGCGATGGAACCCGCTTTGATGAACCCGCTGCTGACGATGACGAGACGTTCTACCCGGAGGTCGTGAGTGCCGATGAGGTGGGCCGCGACCCGACTTACGTGCCGCCGAACAGGATCGGAACGGCCGAGTCGACGGGAATTCCGCAGCCCGACCCGACGCAGCATTACGACGAATACAAGATTCCTACGGTCGACGAGATTCTGGATACGCACGACCCGCAGCCTGCCGACTATACCGAAGAGGAACTGAACGAGATTGGCCGCATGCTCGAGGAAAAACTCGAGAACTTCAAGGTAAAGGGCAAGGTGGTCGGTTGCGAGACTGGCCCCGTGATTACGCGCTTCGAAGTGGAACCGGGCCCGGGGGTGAAGGTGAACCAGTTCAGTTCGCTGCAAGACGACCTTGCGATGGCCCTGAAGGCGACATCCATCCGCATTTTGACGCCGATTCCGGGTAAGGGTGCCGTGGGTATTGAAATCCCGAACAGGAAGACGCAGACGATTTACGGTCGCGACATCTTCGAAAGTGCCGCGTTCAAGCCGAGCCCCGACAAGATCGTGATGGCGCTCGGCAAGGATATTTCGGGCGAGCCGTTCGCGATGGATTTGGCGAAGGCTCCGCACTTGATGATTGCGGGCCAGACAGGTTCCGGTAAGTCGGTCTGCATCAACGCACTCATGGCGAGCATGTTGCTCAGCAAGACTCCCGACGAACTCCGCATGATACTTGTGGACCCGAAGGCGGTGGAACTCAAGATGTACGAGAACATCCCGCACCTTTTGGCTCCCGTGATTACCAAGCCGGAAGTCGCAATCCAGGCGCTGCAGTGGCTCTGTTACGAGATGGACCGCCGTACCGAGGTGCTCGCGAAGGCGAAGGTGCGCAACCTCAATGGTTTCAACGAAAAATTCGATGCCGGCGAGTTGCCGGACGACGTTCCCGAAGAGGACCGCAGCCACCGCATGGCGTTCATCGTCGTGATTATCGACGAAATGGCCGATTTGATGATGGTCGCAGGCAAGGAAATCGAGAAGAACGTGAGCCGTCTTGCAGCAAAGGCCCGTGCCGTGGGTATCCACTTGGTGCTGGCGACGCAGCGTCCGTCGGTGAAGGTGATTACCGGTAACATCAAGGCGAACCTGCCGACGCGTATCAGTTTCAAGGTGGCTTCGCAGGTGGACGCCCGCACGGTGATGGACCATGCCGGTGCCGAAAAGCTGTTGGGCCGTGGCGATATGCTGTACAAGGCCGTGAACGCACCGGACCCGATTCGCCTGCACGGCGCTTTCCTCAGCGACGAGGAAGCCGAAAAGCTTGCCGACGCCTGCAGTAACCAGAACGTCTGCTATCCGCAACTCGAAAGCTTTGACGTAGTGGACGAAGGTGCCGGAGACGAAGAAGACGGCAATGCCGCCATGAACGAGAAGAAGGACAAGCTGCTTTTCGAAGTTGCCAAGTGGGCCATCGAATGCGGCAACGGCCTTTCGACCTCGGCAGTGCAGCGCCACTTTAGCGTGGGCTATAGCCGCGCAGGCAAGATTGTGGACCAGCTGTTCGGTATGGGGCTTTGTGCGCGCAGTACGGGCAACTCAAAACCCCGCGCGATGCTCATCGACATGGACCAACTCATGCAACTTGAACGATCCGGAGCGTTTAGATAATGGCTACGAAAGAATTTGCTCCCGCAAAAATCAATCTTTTCCTTGATGTCATTCGCAAGCGCGAGGACGGCTATCACGATCTGGGTACGCTTTTCCAGACGGTGGATGTCGGCGACACGGTTTCGGCGGAAGTCCGTGACGATGGCATAGTGACGCTCAAGTATAGCGTGCCGCAGGATTACCCGAAGGAATCCGACCTCGTATACAGGGCGGCGCTTGCCTTGAAGGACTACGCCGAGGTGGCTGCGTCCGGTTCCGGTGTTGCGGAAAGCGAAAAGGCCCGCGTGGCGAAGCTGGGTGCCGATTTGTTCTTGGAGAAGGTCATGCCTCTCGGTGCCGGTTTGGGCGGGGGGAGTGCCGATGCCGCAGCAACCCTCCGGTTGCTGAATCGCCTCTGGAACTTGAATTTCGAGGACTCGGTTTTGGAAGAAATCGGGGCGAAGCTCGGTGCCGATGTGCCCTTCCTCGTCAGAGGCGGCTCGGCTTTCGCCGAGGGCATCGGCGAACGTTTGTGCTTTATTCCTCCGCTTGACCTTCCGGCAGGGGAGGTCCTGCTGATTGCGACCCCGCACGATGCAGTCCCGACCAAGGATGCCTATGCGGGCGTCCCCAAGTCCGGACCGGACCGCTGGGAGGCTTACAAGGCCGCCTGGGCTGGTGGGACCGATGCGGAAAAGGCCTTCGGTTGCCATCTGCTTGACTCGGGTTCTTTCTTCAACGCATTCGAGGTGTCCGTGTTCCCGAAGCACCCGCTTGTCGCCGCGATGAAGGAGAAAATCCTCGACCTCGGGGCGCGGGTCGCCCTCATGAGCGGGTCCGGCGCGTCCGTATTTGGAATTTTTACGGACAAGGCAACGGCCGAAGCCGCCGCCACCGCCCTCAAACCCGACACCCGCTACCTCGCCCTCACCAAATTCTGGCATAAGTAGTCTGTATTAAAAATCTGAATACAAAAGGCATAAACTCACAGAGATGCCTGTAAAAGGACATTCCCTTAGTAAATGCGAGATATTCGTTTAGTCATTGAGAAAGAAGGAAAACGGGTTGTTAAAAGGAGCGTCGGCCAAGGATGGGGAGGGTGCAGGGAGGGGCCCGTGCGGCCTTCGCAACTCTGAGCTGGGGCCCCTCCCGCATAAATTTTATAACAAGGAAAGCTGTTTAATCCCTCAAAAGATTCCTCTCCCCTTTAAAAAATCCCAAATTTTGCTATATTTGCCCCCACCATTGGGGTATCGTCAAGTGGTAAGACAACGGATTTTGATTCCGTTATTCGTTGGTTCGAATCCAGCTACCCCAATGAAATTTTTTCTTAATCCAAATGGAGATAAATAAAATGGAACTCACAACGCTCAAAGCTACCTCGAGAGTGCTAGTTGCAAACCGCGATAACGCCCGTTTGCGCAAGGCTGGTCAGATTCCGGCCGTCTATTATGGTAAGGGTATGGAAGCGCTGAACATCACCGTAAGCGATATCGACTTGCGCAAGGTTCTCGCTCCGGGCAAGCGTTACACGCTTCTTGACCTCGAAATCGATGGCAAGGCTGGTAACCCGGCCGTCATCTACAACTACCAGAAGGATGCCATCTCTCAGAAGATCATCCACATCGACTTCCTCAAGATTGCTGAGGATTCCATGGTCAAGGTTCGCGTTCCGGTCAAGCTGTCCGGTCTTCCGATTGGTGTGAAGGCTCAGGGCGGTCTCTTCTCTCAGGAAGCTCGCTACCTCATGCTCGCTGCCAAGCCGGCTTGCATTCCGACCATCCTCGAAATGGACATCTCCGAATTTGGCACCAACGTCACCTTCTACGCCAAGGACTTCAAGCTCCCGGAAGGTGTGGAACTCGCTTCTGGTCCGCGTACCGTGATCTTCACGATTACGTCCAAGTCCAAGAAGAAGGACGATGCTGCTGACGCCGCTGCTGCTCCTGCTGCAGCCGCTGCTCCGGCCGCCGAAGCCAAGTAATTGCTTTAAGCAATCGAAATTGGACCTGTCTGCCCAGCGCAGGCAGGTTCTTTTCTTTTTTCTATATTACCGCTTACCTCACACTTCAATGCGCCTATGGCGCGACCTCATATCTGTTATGTACATCATCGTCGGTCTCGGAAATCCTGGTACTCAATATTCCAACACCCACCACAACGCGGGCTTCATGGCGGTCGAAAAACTCGCCGACCCGAACAAGGACTGGAAAAGCGAACACAAGGCGCTCACCATGAAGGTGAACATCGCAGGGGAGGAATGCCTGCTTGCAAAACCGCAGACTTACATGAACCTCTCGGGCGAGGCCGTACAGGCCCTGATGACGTGGTACAAGGTGAAGACCGACCACTTGCTCGTCTTCAGCGACGACGTTAATTTGGACGTAGGCCGCATCCGTTGCCGCAAGGACGGCAGCCACGGCGGGCAGAACGGCCTCCGCAACATCATCGAGCACGTGGGCGACAAGTTCCCGCGCATCCGTTTTGGTGTGGGCAAGTGCCCTCCGAAATTCGACCTGAGCAACTGGGTGCTGGCCAAGTTCCCGCCCGAAGACCGCCCCGTCTTTGACGAGGCCATCGCCAAGGTCCCTGCTCTCGTGGAATGCTACTTCAAGTTCGGCATCGAAAAGTGCATGGAACGCTACAACGGGAAATAGCCGCATACCCCGCGGAATATGATACGCGGAAGCTGGTTTTTTCATGAAACCTTGAGTTTGTATTGCGCTGTGGCGCTAATTTATATACTTTATAAAAAACTCAATAGGGGAAATCATGAACCGGCTTTATCTCGTATTCTTCCTTTCGCTTCTTGCCGTATTTGCGGGGTGCGATAGTAATCAGGTCGATGCCCCCCTTGATTTATCCGCAGAAGAGGATTTTTCTAGCAGCTCTTTTTCCAGTAGCGATGTATCCAGCAGCAGCGATGCATCGAGTAGCAGTGTTTCTAGCAGCAGCTATGGGGGTATAGGCAAGCCTAAGACGATTCATGGCTTTGCGCAGAAGGGACCGCTGGTGGATAAGGCCCAGGTCAAGGTGGTTTTCTTGGACGAGTCTACTTTGGATTCGATGGGGAAGGCCTATTATGGCAAGATTGATGGGGACTACGGCGAATATTCTGTCCAGATTGATTCCGTTGAATCGAGGTACGTGCAAGTTACGATTTCTGGGAAAAGTTCGTCGAAAATTTCTGTGATTGCCGTTGCGAACGATATCGATTTGAATGCCATTGCGGATATCGGGACCCTTGATTCGATTAATTTGAACTTGTTTACGCGTCTGGAAACCGGACGCGTGCGGGAACTGGTTCGCAACCAGCATCTCTCTTTTGACGAGGCCAAGGTTCGGTCCAGGAAAGAAATTGCCGATATGTTTCATATTTCGTTTACGACGAAGGGTGGCAAGCCGAGTGATGGTACTCCCCCTGAAACATGGGGCTTTTATACGAATGAGGCCGATGACATTTTTTTGATGGCGGGGTCTTACCTTTTGGGGTGGATTCCGGAAGGCCTTGCGGGCCCTGTTTTCAAAAAACTCCTGGAAGATTTTGCGAAGGAAGGTAAATGCCTAAACGATTCCGCGGTATACCAAATGGCAAAATCGTGTTTCTATAATGAACTCGATACGATGGTAAACGGCGGCGTCATCGACCGTTCTATGGCTGGTTCCGATATCGATCCGTGGAGAAAAAAGCGCGATTCCACGGAAATTTATCTTTCCGGTGTTGTTGAAAAGAAAATCAATTCCATATTTAACGTTTTCTGGGAAAAAGAACTTGATCTTGGCGAATGTTCGCTTAACTATGACACTGTAAAGAAATCGCGCTATGGCGATTATTTTACTTGCGGTTTTAGCGGTATTATGATGTCGGGAGAAGGCGTGAGGATAGATGTGTTTGATGGCTACGTGGGCCCCCGTACCCGGTGGATGCCGGCAAGAAGAAAGGACAGAAATACGTATGGAATAAAATGCGAGATAAACGACTTGTTTGTGACGGCTGATAATCCGGACAGTATTTCGTACTTGTGCAAGTTCCGCTCGTGGCGCGAGGCTCTGGATATCGAGGAAAAAGTCGGCGTGTGTGACGAAGAGATGGAGCGCACTTTCCAGGAATCGGACAAATATGGTTATATATGCGAAAGAAAGGAATGGGTAGTCATTACCGATACGCTGGAAGATGTTCGCGACGGGACACGTTACGCATTCCGTAAGGCTGCCGGTCTTTTTTGGATTCTCGGTGATTTGCGCGATACCGTGTTTACGTGGGACGAGGCTGACCAATGTCCCGAAGGTTGGCGGCTCCCGACTTCAGCGGAATGGGGACGGCTTTTTGAACAGTTTTACACGTTCCTCGAAAATGCTTCGCCATTGAATATTACCGAAGATTCCGGCCCATGGTGGAGCTCGACGGAGCAAGATGAAGGCCATGCCGTAAGCGCATCCCTTGTTCCTTGGTCTACAACTGCCGACCTGCCTTGGCCTATGAGCAGAGTGAGAATTGGATACGATTTGAACAGTGTTGGAAAGGACGAAGTCGCCCGTGTCCGCTGCGTGAAGGAGTAATTTTTATGAAATGTTGGAACCTGTTTTTCTTGCTCCTTTCCTTTGCCTTCTTATCTGGTTGCGGTGGCGATGATGATGGAAAAATCATCAATCTTGAATCCGACGATGTGGAGTCCGTGAGCAGTGCGACTCCTGATGAATGTGATGACGATTGTCTTGCATCGTCCAGTAGCGATGTATCCAGCAGCAGCGATGCTTCGAGTAGCAGTGTTTCTAGCAGCAGCAAAGTTTCTAGCAGTAGCTATGGGGGAATCGGCAAGTCCAAGATAATTCATGGCTTTGCGCAGAAGGGAAATCCAGTGGATCAGGCCGAAGTTAGGGTGGTTTTCCTGGATGAGTCGACTCTAGACCGCATAGGGAAGGCTTATATGGGCAAGTTCGAGGGCGACTTTGGCGAATATTCGGTCCAAGTGGATTCCGTTGAATCTAAACTCGTGCAGATTTCGGTTGCCGGGGAAACGACGATGGATAAATATTCGGAAATCAGAGCCGTACTTGCGACGAACGATATTATCATGAATGCGATTGTGGATATCGGTTTGCAAGATACAATCAACGTGAACCTGTTTACGCATCTGGAAACTGAACGCGTGCGGGAACTGGTCCGTAACCAGCATCTCTCTTTTGACGAGGCCAAGAAGCAATCTCGGCAAGAGATATTGGAGTTGTTCCATGTTAAATTCTTGGATGAAAATGGAAATGAAAGGGATGCTCGTTCTCCTGAAACGTGGAGTTTTTTCGGCAATACAATAGACGATATCTTCTTGATGGCTGGGTCAATCTTGCTGAGTTGGGTACCGGGTAGTCTTTCTGATCCTCTTTTCGAAAGCCTTTTGGAAGATTTTGCGATGGAAGGCAAGTGGAACAACGACTCCGCAATGTACCGCATTGCAAAATCCGCTTTTACCAACAATCTTTCCACTATGTCCGGTGATGTGATTTATCCAAGTAGTAAAGTTGGTTACGATATTGAATCATGGAGAAAAAAATTCGATTCCACGAGTTCTGCTTTTGTCAGTCCCAGTGTTGTATCGGATATAGATGCCGTATTCACTGTTTTTTGGGAGAAAGAATTTGGACTCGGCACTTGCAACCAGGAAAATTTGAACGAACTCAAGAAAACTTGGTACAATGAAGTCTACAAGTGTAAGAGTCCTGATTGCCGTTATCCCAATGCTCAAGAAGAAGGCTATATAGGTTATATGTATTATTGCAACTCTACCACGCGGTGGATGGAGGCAACAAAGAAGGAAAGCGATACTTATGGAATTGAATGTTCCAAGACGGACTTTTTTATTTCGTCCGAGAATCCGGATAGTATTCCTTATGTGTGCGAATCTGGAAAGTGGCGACAAACGTTGGATATCGAAAGAGAAATCGGGCTATGTACAAGTGAATTGAACGGAGAATTCCGGGAAACAGACAAATTCGGTTATACTTGCAAGTCTAAAACCTGGAATATCTTTACTGATTCGTTCGTAGATGCCCGTGACGGGAAAAGCTATGCTTACATCAGGGTGTCGCGACTTTACTGGATGATTGACAACTTGCACGACACCACGTTCACGTGGGCCGAGATGGACGAATGCCCCGATGGGTGGCGGCTGCCTACTAAGGCGGAATGGGACAGTCTGTTCCGGCAATTGGGCGGGTGGCAAGACAATGCAAGAATGATGAAATTTAATCCCTTCCATACGAGTTGGTTTTATTGGTCTTCAACAGAGGTAAATGACAGCCTTACCTATGTTGGTTCTGTAGGTTTTTATGCGATGGATCCAGTACAGGCTCAAAGATTCACGTCTGGTACGGTGGAGTTCAGTAAAAATAGGCCCGCCTATATCCGCTGCGTGAAGGAGTGACGCCTTTCTTTAACTTTTTTCCTCTTTTTGATAAAAATCTTTCGCTTTTCGTCCCACGTCTCTCGTCTAAATTTTCTATATTCTATACGCAAAAGAGGTACATTATGAAACTTTTGCCAGAAGCTTTGACGTTTGACGACGTCCTCCTAGTTCCCGCTGAATCTTCTGTCTTGCCGGCCCAGACCGACGTGAGCACCCAGCTCGCCCCGAATATCAAACTCAATATTCCTATAATCAGTGCCGCCATGGATACCGTGACCACGGCTCCCTTGGCCATTTCCCTCGCTTTGCAGGGCGGTATCGGCATCATCCACAAGAACATGAGCGTCGAAGACCAGGCCGAAGAAGTCCGCAAGGTCAAGCGGTGGCAGTCCGGTATCGTTACCAATCCGGTGACGCTCGATGCAGACCAGCCGGTCTCTGCAGCTTTTGAACTCCGCGCCCGCAACAAGGTGAGCGGTTTCCCGATTCTTTCCAAGGGCAAACTCGTCGGTATGCTCACGAGCCGCGACCTCCGCACGGTGAGCGACATGAACGTGAAAATCCGTTCCGTGATGACCAAGAATCCGGTGACGGCCAGCCCGAAGGTGAGCCTCGCCAAGGCGAAGGAAATCCTCGCCGAAAAGCGTATCGAAAAGCTCCCGCTCGTGGACGCTTCCGGTGCCTTGAAGGGCCTCATCACGATGACTGACATCTTGAAGCGTGAAAACAACCCGAACGCTAGCCTTGACAAGAACGGCCAGTTGCTCGTGGGTGCCGCTGTCAGTACCTCTGCCAATACTCTCGAACGCGTGGCTGCCCTCGTGGACGCCGGTGTCGACCTGTTGATTATCGATACGGCTCACGGCCACCACATCGGTGTGCGCAACATGGTGAAGACCGTTCGCAAGAAATATCCGAAGCTCACGATTTGCGCCGGTAACGTCTGCACTCCGGAAGCCGTGGAAGAACTCGCCAAGTGCGGTGCCAACATCGTCAAGGTGGGTATCGGTCCGGGTTCCATCTGCACCACGCGTATTGTGGCCGGTGTGGGTTACCCGCAGTTCTCTGCTGTCGTTGAATGCGGCAAGATGGCTCGCAAGGTCGGCGTGAAGATTATCGCCGACGGTGGCCTCAAGTTCTCTGGTGACATTGTGAAGGCCTTGGCCGCTGGTGGTCACGCCGTGATGGTGGGATCGCTCTTTGCCGGTACCGAAGAAGCTCCGGGCGAAGTCATCCTCGCCGATGGCCGTAGCTACAAGAGCTACCGCGGCATGGGCTCCCTCGGTGCGATGAAGGCCGGTTCTGCCGACCGTTACTTCCAGGGTGGCGTCCAGGAACCGCGCAAGTTCGTTCCGGAAGGCATCGAAGGCCGCGTTCCGTACAAGGGACCGCTCCGCGACACCGTTTACCAGCTGATTGGCGGTATCCATTCTGCTATGGGTTATGCCGGTGCTGCTAACCTCGAAGAACTCTACAAGAAGGCGACGTTCGTCCGCATCACGGGCGCAGGCCTCCGCGAATCGCACCCGCACGACGTGACGATTACGAAGGAAGCCCCGAACTACCGCACGGGCGAATAAGGCGGGGAATAATTCCGGCTTTTTTGCCTACTTTTAGTTCATAAACTTTAGAATTCCGCTATGGTGCATGGCTGTGGCGGATTTTTTGTTCTTTATGGGGCGTTGTTTCCCGATGTAACCAAAAAATGTCCAAAAAATGGAGCGTTTGGCCGTTTATGTTTCTATACTATATGCTGGAAATAAAAAGGTGAGGTAATATGAATTATCTGAAAAAAATGGGAATGTCGCTCCTTTCCGGAGCTGTTTTGGTCTTGCTGGCTTGTTCGGACGATTCGTCCACAAAGCCGGAACCTGTGGATCCGGGGACTTTGCTTGGCGAGTCTTCTTCGGATATGCAGGATCCCGTTGAAGGCGGGTCCAGTTCCAGCGGAACACCTGTGAATGTCAACGTTGACCCGGGACTTGCCAAGCGCCTGGTTGCGAATATGGGCCCCGGTATCAATCTGGGCAACGTTTTCGAGGCAGAGAATGCTGGCTTTACCAAGTTCGACGAAACCCAGTTCAGTAGCAGCTGGGGCGAAACCATCGTCCCCGAGGATTTCAAGGCCTTGGGTGATTCCGGATTCAGGAATATGCGCATCCCCGTGAGTTGGGAAGAGCATGTCGAGGAAAATGCTGGCAAGTGCGTCGTGGACGAACCCTGGATGAAGCAGGTGTTCTGGGCTGTCGATCTTGCCATAAAGAACAAGATGGTCGTCGTTCTGAACGCGCATCACTGGAACGCTATCTATGACCAGAACCCCGATTCGGAAATACCCTGCTTGCTGGATGTCTACCGCCAGATGATGACGGAAGTCGTGAAGTATTCCCACGATTCCTTGATTGTGGAAACGCTTAACGAACCCCGCGGCAAGCTGACATCGGCCAAGTGGAACGATCTCGTGGATTCCATCGTGACAATCGTGAGGTCCGTTGACCCCCAGCGTGTGGTGATGGTGGGTACGCACAATTACAACAATGCTGCGGCTGCATCGCAACTCAAGCTGCCGAAGGATGCTAGCAACCTGATTGTCACCTTCCACTATTATGAACCGTTCTCGTTTACCCATCAGGGCGCGACATTCGTGACTCCGCGGTATCCCACGGGCAAGGAATGGAAGGCTACGTTCGGTGAAATGCGTGCCGTCAAGAAGGTGTTCTCCGCTCTCAAGGACTGGGCTGATGCGAAGGATCTGCCTGTCTATCTCGGAGAATTTGGTGCCTACGAAGCTGCGGACAGCGTTTCCCGCGAAACCTGGACGACCTTTATGGTGGATCTTGCCAAAAAAATGGGATTCGGCTGGGCCTACTGGGAATTCTGCAGTGGTTTCGGCGTGTATGACGAGATTTCTGGAAAGTGGAACGCTCCTCTGATGCGTGCCTTGCTCCATCCCGCGATGACGTTCGAGGATACGGAATACCCGAGCCTTGACACGCTCAAGTATGTGCTTCTGGACGATTTCGACCAGAACGAGGGTGCGAACATTAACGTCACTGCGCTTTCTGCCAAGCTGACTCTCGCTGAAGGGAACCCGGTGGACAGCGCCGCTGGCCGTTGGTACGCCTATTGCGACTTCACGAGTACTGTCACTATGGCCGGCGGCGACACGCTTGTTACCTCGATCATGGTTGACGATACGTCTAACAATTACACGGCGACGAACTTCGAGAAGCTGATTACGAGCGAAGGTCACGAAGGTCGCGGTCTGTACTTCAAGCTGCACCTCTTGGGCGATTCCTATCCGTGGGCTGGCTTTGGCGCCGGGTTCTATACCAGTGAAAAGCGTGCCAACTTTGCAAATCTCAAGGCCCTGACCTTCTGGGCCAAGGGTACGGGCGAGTTCAAGGTTTCCTGGGTGACCGACTTTGCCGACACGTGCTGCAAGCATAACAACTGGGGCACGTTCAGCACCGAAATCACGTTGACATCGGAGTGGAAGCAGTACACAATCTGGTTTGACCAGTGGACACCCAGCCCGTGGTCCGAACTGGAAAGTATCGGTGCCGAGTGGCTCGAACATAACGACGATGTCCGCAATCTCCAGTTCAGCAACGGCTCTTCTTACGGTCAGGTCGTTGACGAGGAACTTGAAATCTGGCTGGATGACATCCGCTTCTACGGCATGAGCGATGCTGACTTTGAGAATCCGTCTATAGTTAATCCGGCTCCGGCAACGGATCCCGCTCCGGCCACAGATTCGACGTCAGTAACAGATCCTGCACCTGCGACAGATTCTACGTCGGCAACAGATCCGGCTCCGGCAACGGACCCGGTAACGGAATAGCCTAGAACAGGCTAGTTTGCTCGGGCTCGCCGCTTGCGGCGGGCCTTTCTGTATTTGTATTGTTGATTTGCTCTAGGAGCCAGGCTTCGTCGTGTACGGGGATACCGAGCTCGTTCGCCTTCGTGAGCTTGCTTCCAGCCGCTTCGCCGGCGAGCACCCAGCTCGTCTTCTTGCTGACAGAACCTGCGACTTTGCCGCCGTTCTCTTCGATGAGCTTGCGCGCTTCGTCGCGGTCCATGCTCGGGAGCGTTCCAGTGATGACGGCGGTCTGCCCTTGGAATAGCGTCTTCACGACGCCCTTAAATTCGGTGGGGAGGCCGAGGGCCACGAGTTCGTCGATTTCGTTCGTGTAGAGCGGCGTGTGGAAGAATTCGTATACGGATTTCCCGATGCGTTCGCCCACGTCGTTTACGTTCTGCAGATCTTCGACGGTGGCTGTACGGATGGCCTCGAGCGTGCGGAAGTGCTTTGCGAGGTTTCTGGCGCTGGTGCGGCCCACGAAGCGGATGCCGAGGCCGTGTAGCAGGTTCTCGAGGCTCTTTTCCTTCGATGCGGCGATGGCGTCGAAGACGTTCTTCGCGCTCTTCTTGGCCATGCGTTCCTGCGATTCGAGATCCTCGATCGTGAGACGGTAAAGGTCCGGAATGCGCTTGATTTTGCCCGTGGCAATAAGGCTTGCGATGAGGGCGGGGCCGAGGTTCTCGATGTTCATGGCCTCGCGGCTCACGAAATGTTCGAACAAGCATTGCACCTGCGCCGCACAGTGCATGTTTTCGCAGCGGAGAATCACTTCGCCGTCCACATGTGTGAGCGGTTCCCCGCAGACAGGGCATTTGTCGGGGGCGGTCACGGGGAGTGCCCCGGCCGGACGGAGTTCTTTCTTGACGTCGGTGATTTTCGGGATGATTTCGCCGCCCTTCTCGACGCCGACGGTGTCGCCGAAGTGGAGGTCCAGTCGGGCGACTTCGTCGAAGTTGTGGAGGGTGGCGCGCTTGACCGTGGTGCCCGCGAGGCGCACGGGTGCGAGGTTCGCCACCGGCGTGACCGCACCGGTGCGGCCGACCTGGAATTCTACGGAGAGGAGCGGGGTATAGGCTCGCTCTGCCTTGAACTTGTAGGCGATGGCCCAGCGAGGGCTCTTGCTCGTGGAACCGAGCTCGCGCTGCATCTGCAAATCGTTCAGCTTGACGACCATGCCGTCAATGTCGAAGGGGAGGTTGTCGCGGCTTGCGCCAATCTGCTCCGAAATCTTCATGATTTCGTCGGTGTTTTCCGCGGTCCAGTAGTCGTTCGTGTGGAACCCGAGCTTCTTGAGCTGTTGCAGGTTCTCTTCGTGCGTCTTGTTGTCGCTCTGCGGAATGTGGTAGGCAAAGAAACGCATCGGGCGCGTCTTGCATTCGGCCACGCTCTTGAGCTTGAGCGAACCCGAGACCGTATTGCGCGGGTTCTGGAAAATTTTCTTGCCCTCGAGAATAAATTGCTCGTTCAGGCGTTCGAATGCCTCGCGTTCCATATAGACTTCGCCGCGCACTTCGAAAGTGCCCTGCGGAATTTCGCTCGGGTCGATTTTTAGTTTCTTTGCATCTAACGTTTCGGGAATGTCTGCAATCGTGAGCGCGTTCAAAGTAACATCGTCACCCTGTACGCCGTCGCCGCGGGTGGCCGCCTGCTTCAAGCGCCCGTTCTCGTAGATGACAGAAAGCGAAACGCCGTCAATCTTCCTTTCGCAAATCCATTTTTTTGACGACTGGGAAGTATCTCTCTCGTCTAAGCTCGCAATCCCTTCCTCCGCAGCTCGTACAAACTCTGCCATTTCTTCGGCGCTGTACACGTTCGCGATGCTGAGCATTGGTACTGCGTGTGCGACTTTTGCAAAATCGTTTGTCAGGTCGCTGCCCACGTTTTTGGTGAGGCTGGCCTTGCTCGCTAGTTCGGGGTATGTTTTCTCGAGTTTTTCCAGTTCCTTGAGCCCGAAATCGAAATCCTGGTCGCTCATCGGCGAGAATCCGTCCTTGTAATACAGGCGGCTTGCTTCTTCCAGTTGCTTCTTTAGTTCGAAATAGCGGGCGAAATCAATTTCTTTCTGGTCGGTCATGTGGTAAAAATAATTTTTTGGGCTGTTTTTGCGCTTGATAATGTGTGCTTGTCGGTGTTTTTTTTGCGTTGGGACTCGTTTTTCCCGTTTTTATATTATTTTTTTTGAAGGTTGGATATTAGTGGGTATCGCATGATTGAACCATTATTTGTTGAATTGCTCGTCTTTTGTTTGATCATCTGCGTAATTTTGCTTGTCAAAATTAAATCGGGGGTGGATTACAATCCCAATGCGGCGATGCTTGCGAGCATTGTTGGGCATGCCGCCGTCCTGAACCTGATTGATTGCTTCTGCTTCATTTTCTACGAGTCCGACTATCCCATCTTGAACCTTTTCCTGAATTCGGCCTATTTTGTTACGGGTCTGCTCCTAGCGTATTCCTGGTACCGCTTCGCAATGAGCGTCCTTTGCAAGAATTTGTGGAAAAAGAAACTGGTGAGGTCGCTGTCCTCCATCCCGCTGCTTGTAACCCTGGGACTGATTGTCTGCTCCTTCTGGACGGGGTGGCTTTTCGGGCTCGACGAGGATGGCCAATATTGCAGAGGTCCTTATTTCTTCGTCCAGATGGCTGTTTGCGGATTCTATCTCTTTGTTCCGTGCACCATCGCCCTTACCAAGTCCTTCATGAAAAGGTATTATCCCGATCGCAGCCTGAACATGGCTTTTTCGATTATCGGGGTTTTCCCCCTTATCATGATTATTCTGCAGATGTATTTGCTTGTCGGAACGCCCACCATTTCTATCGGCCTTACGATTTCCGTGCTGATTATTTATGTCAATATCCAGTCGCAGCTTATATCAATCGATCCCCTTACGGGGCTCAACAACCGGCATCACCTGGGTCGTTTTTTGGATACGAAAATCCATAATATTCGCAAGGATAGGAAGCTTTTCCTCTTCATGATTGATATCGACAAGTTCAAGGATATTAACGAGAATTTCGGACGCCTGCAGGGGGATATCGTCTTGCAGATAGTCGCATCCGCCCTGAAGAGTGTTTGCGGGCATCTTGGGCACTTTATTGCGCGCTATGGTGCCGACGATTTCGCGGTGGTCGCCGAGCTGGACGATTTTTCCGATGCGCTCTATTTGCGCCGCAACATCCTCATGATTTTGACCAAGAACAGTGAACATTTGAAGTTCCCCTTGCGCTTGAGTATTGGCTATACGCTGTGGAACAGGAGCAACGACTCGATTCCCAATTATATATCCAGGGCCGAAAAGCAGCTTGTTGCCGATAAACGGTCGAAATCTATGGAAAGGGCCGTCACGTAGGCGGTTTTTGGATATATATTAGGGGCATGGGTATTAGGAGTTTTTCTCTCTCAGTTTTTTTTGCATGTGCCGCGATTGCCTTGTCGGGGTGCTCCGGCGATTCCGATGATAATTCGGCAGGCCCCGGTAGCGAAGCGGTAGGGGATGGCTCGGCTTTGCAGTCATCGTCCTCGGTGGAGGATGGTTTGTCGGCTGCTTCGGGCAGTTCGGGCTCCCAGCCGGAATCGGCTGGCTCGTCTATTTCTGGTGAATCGGCATCTTCGGCGGATAATCCCGCATCGTCGGGAGAAAAAGCCGTATCTTCGGGGGCTGTGCTTTCTTCAGGCGAAGGCCCGGCTGAATCGTCTGCCGGCCCGTCCTCGTCGGCGACTCCGGCTTCGTCGTCCGTTCACGCATCTTCCGGTTCGCTTCCTCCGCAGTCCTCGGGTTCGGAGCCTCCGGCGTCCACCGCTTCCGAGCAGTTCTTCAATTTCGACTTCTACATGGGGGCCGACATCTCGACCGTGCAGGAATACGAGCGCAACAAGACCAAGGTCTACGACGTGGACGGAACGGCGTCGGACATTTTTACGGTGCTCAAGAACCACGGCTTCAACGCCATCCGCCTGAAGACCTTCGTGGATCCCAAGGCGAAGTACGGTTATGCCGCGTCGGGTTGCGGTCATGAGGCCGAAGCCTACGCCGACAAGGACCACATTGTCGCTTACGCGCAAAAGATCAAGGCCGCCGGCATGGCCTTCTTGCTCGACATCCACTATAGCGATAACTGGGCCGATCCCGGCAAGCAGATTATTCCCGAGCGCTGGCGCAAGGTTGGCAGTTCCGACGCGCTCGCCGATTCTGTCTATGCCTACACTCTCGATTTGATGAAAGCCCTCAAGCGGGTGGGCGCAATACCCGAGATGGTGCAGATTGGCAACGAGACGACCCCGGGAATCCTAGTCCATGTGCCGAACAACAGCACGGACTGCTGGGGTAACGGCGTGGACAAGGCTTCTACCGCGATTAACGGCGACATGGGTACCGCGAGCGGCAAGGCGAACGCGGCGAAGTACTTCAAGGCGGGTATCAAGGCGGTCAAGGAAGTCTCTCCTTCGACAAAGACCGTGCTGCACATCGAACGCATCCGTCAGGCCAATACGGTCACCTGGTGGATGACGGAAATCTTCAAGAACCAGAAAGTCCCCGCCGACATAATGGGATTCTCGGCCTACACGGCATACGGTGACGGCGCTCCCGACAACTGGAAATCGCTTTTCCAGACCGTCACCTCGAGCTACCCAGACCTTGAATTCATGGTCGTGGAATACAACGGCGGCGACAAGGACAACCACTACAATTACGACGGCTCGCGCAAGCGCACGAACGAGATGATAAAGGGAATGGACCGCTGGATAGGCACGTTCTTCTGGGAACCGACGCTCAGCGGTGCCTGGGGCCCCGCGCTCTTTGACTGGAAAGGCAACGACTTGCAGGCGAACAGCAAGGCGTTCGAGGAATTTCCTAAAAAATAAGCAGTACGGAGTGCTAGGAACATAATGTTCTGTATTCAAATAAGGAATATTCTTTTTGCCGTTCTTTGCGTTTGCGCATTTGTGTTTGCCCAGGATAAGGTTAATCCTGCCGAAATGCAGGGCGAGTTGCAGACGCGCGCTGACCTATTGCAGGCCTTAAAGACGGGCGACATGGCCAAGGTCGACAGCGCCCTTCTTG
The DNA here is from genome assembly GCA_017642335.1 of Fibrobacter sp. Taxonomy (GTDB): domain Bacteria; phylum Fibrobacterota; class Fibrobacteria; order Fibrobacterales; family Fibrobacteraceae; genus Fibrobacter. The sequence goes on along the minus strand of JAGCPF010000015.1, from coordinate 24,255 downwards.
TCTTGTCAAATGAAAAGATTCCGGAATCGGCGATTGACAGTTTGGAAATCCTTCAGGTGAACCTGATACGGGGTCGTTATGACCTGGCTGTCCCGCAACTTGCAAACATCTTTATGAAGGCGGGGCAAAAAGTCCGATTCTCCTTTGCCAACGATTCACTGTTTGAATACCTCAGAAACGAAACCCGGTTTGCTGCTGAATACAACGACCGCCCCGGGGACCTTGACCAAAGGGAACGTCTTTTAAAGCTGAAAAAGTACTTGACCGATGCGGCGCAAGCGAACATGAAACAGGAATATAGGGATCTTGCTTCGATCCTTGTGGATTTGAATCCCTATTACCATTTTTTTGATAAAGAGTTTTGGATAAATCTCGGAGGCCCGTCTAAAAGAACTCTCGGCATGGATAGCATGGCAAATATTGTTGCAAATCGGGTAGAGAGCTGGGTGGATTTCCATCAAGAAATGGATACGGTTGCCGCCAAACCGATGCTTGAAAGAATGCGGGCGTTTTGCGCAAACTATCCGGAGTCGGAGTATTCCGCCTGGTTGGGCGAGAAACTCGGGGACATCGAATCTAGTCAAGAGGCATACAAGCGGTTTAGAAATTATTATATAGACAAATTTTACACCGGTGGCTTGGGATTTGAAGCTTTTATCGGTAATTCATGGACTTATGTAATTGGCGTACCTATACAGTTTTCCTGGCTTATAATCACTCCGTCATATATAGGTGGAAAATCATCCTCTTCCTATAGATTAGACGATGGTTCCATGATATCGGATGAAGGCTTGGATGGCTTTTTTGTTACTGTAGGTTTTGATGTTTACGAAAACAAATGGCTTAAATTCCAGCCTTTTGTCGGCGGAATCAAATTCTACACGACTGGCTTACAAGCGGAATTCCGCTTCTGGATGTCCAAAACTGTGGGAAGTGAATTCCATGATGCTGCATACCTTTCTCTTAAATTCCGGTATATGGGAATATACCATACCGCAAAGACGGTAACTGCAAGCGAAGAGGATTTTGAAAAGGGAACGTCCGAAGAGAAAGAGTGGTGCAACAAGTTCCTTTTGGGCATAGGCATCCATTTCTGGTAGATGTTTGACCGTGAAGAAGCCAACGGAGGTATCGACCCGTGCTTCAGAACCGTATAGAAATAATCGGTAAAATTTTTGTTTGTCATTGCGAGGCCCTTTAGGGGCCGAAGCAATCTCCGTCATGCATGTTATGAAGCCGACGGTATATATATTATTTAATAGGCCTCGTGGTGTTCTTTATACAGGTGTTACCAATGATTTGTATAGAAGAATGGTTGAACATAAGCAAAGACTTCACGGATTTACTGCCAAGTACAATGTGACGAAATTAGGGCAATGTGAGTATTTTCAAGATATAAGGGATGCTATATTGCGAGAAAAGCAGATAAAGGCTGGTAATCGAAAGAAGAAGATAGAACTTATTGAGTCGCAAAATCCCAAATGGAATGACTTGTTTGAGAATGAATTTTGAATTTGGATTGAGATTGCTTCTGACTGTGGATGCCTACTTGAATGCGGTGGCATTCTACGAAAAGAATGGTTTCCGCTTCATGAACGCCGAGGATAACGACCCGCATACGCGCCTTATGTACTACGACCTGATGGATATCGTGGCGTAGTTTTGCCTGGTTGTGGGAAAAGTTGGCCCCGCAACATTAGTTGCTGTGCGCTTATTCTATATTTCCCTCCATGCCCACATTTACAAAATACATCCAGAACGAGGAGCATTACTCCGAAGTCATTTCCCGAATTGCGAAGGTCCGCAATACGCTGTGGATTGGTACCGCTGATATCAAGGATGTCTATGTGAAGCAGGATGGCGATGCGATTCCTCTGTTGGGGCAAATCGCTGGACTCCTGAAGCGCGGCGTGGCTGTACGCTTGATTCATGCGAAGGAGCCGGGACCGAACTTCCGCGAGGATTTTGACCGGTACAAGATTCTCGCGACGGATTTGGAACGGGTGATGTGCCCGCGGGTGCATTTCAAGATGATGATTTTCGACTTGGAAACGGCATATATCGGGTCGGCAAACCTCACGGGTGCGGGTATCGGCATGAAGAGTTCCTTGCGGCGTAACTTCGAGGCGGGTATCCTCACGAATGATCCGGCAATTGTTGAGTCCGCCATTGAACAGTTTGATACGCTTTGGATGGGCTCGCACTGCCCAAAATGTGGCCGCCAGGAATTTTGCGGCGACAGGATAAAGTAGAATTTCCCTGGAAATTCGTGCCCGCCGGCATTCTACTTGAAAGCTGTTTCCTCCTGTACACAGAAAAGTTCGGGTAAATGTCGTTCTTTATGCATAAATTCTTGTATTTTTAAGAAAAAAAGGATGAAACATGGATAATTTCAATTTTTATAGCCCCACGGAATTTGTATTCGGTAAAGATCGCGAGAATGAATGCGGTGAACTTGTCAAAAAAAACGGCGGTACCAAGGTGCTCATCCATTATGGCGGCGGCTCCGCCGTGCGTTCTGGCTTGATTGACCGCGTGAAGGCTTCGCTCCATGCGGCAGGCGTTGCCTTCATGGAACTCGGCGGCGTGAAGCCGAATCCGCGCGATACGCTCATTTACAAGGGCATCGATATGGTTCGGAAGAACGGCGTGGACTTTATCCTGGCTGTTGGCGGCGGTTCCACTATCGATAGTTCCAAAGGCATTGCTGTGGGATCCCTCTACGAAGGCGATTTCTGGGACTTCTATGCGCATAAGCTTCCTGTCACGAAGGCGCTGCCGATTGGCGTGGTGCAGACGATTGCCGCTGCGGGGTCCGAAGGCAGTGGCGCTTCTGTGGTCACCAAGGAAGAGGGAATGCTCAAGCGCGATATTGGCTCCGATATTATCCGCCCGAAATTTGCCGTGCAGAACCCGGCTTTGCTTTGCACGTTGCCCGCTTACCAGACGGCCTGCGGCATCACCGACATCATGGCGCACATTTTTGAACGCTACTTTACGAATACCGAAGAAGTCGAGACGACCGACCGCCTGTGCGAAGGCCTGCTTCTGGCGATGCTCAAGGAAGGGCCGCGCGCCATCGCCGACCCCGCCAACTACCAGGTTCGTGCGAACATCATGTGGGCGGGGACGGTAGCCCACAATGACATTGTGGGCTGTGGGCGCAGTCAGGACTGGAACAGTCACGCCATCGAGCACGAGCTCTCCGGGCTCTATGACTGCGCCCATGGCGCGGGCCTCGCGGTCATTATGCCCGCCTGGATGGAATACGTGGTTGACCACAACGTGATGCGCTTCGCCCAGATGGCTACCCGCGTGTTCGGCTGTCAGATGAATTTCGAGAACCCGAAGGCGACCGCTCTCGAAGGCATCCGCGCTTTCCGCCGCTTCTTGCATTCTATCGGCATGCCCATCAATTTCGCCGAACTCGGCGCGAAGGAAGAAGACATCCCGATTCTCGTCAGGAAACTCAACCCGGGCGACGGCTGGGGATTTGTGCCTCTGAAGGCGAAGGATGTGTCCGCGATTTACACCATCGCGGCGCATGCCACGCTTTAGGCTGGCCTACTTGCAGATTTCCTTGTAGACATTCTTCTTGTCTTGGATTGTCCGGGTCGTGTCTACAAGGGTTCCCGTTGCAGCAAAGCCGTCATCGGTACATTGGCCGTCAGTGTCTTTGCCTCCGAGAATAATTATTGTGAATGTCCATATTGCAATCGATTCGTCGCAGGTTTTGTCGGGATCGTTTTTTGCTTCAACATCCATTTTTATTTCCATCGCTTTTTCGTTGAAAGTGATGTATGAAATGGATGAGGAATTAGAACCTGCTTGCTCGATGGTCCATATGGAATCGTCTGCAGAAAAATTGCAATCTCTTTTTTCTCCGATGAACTCGATGGCGGACCGCGTGATTTGTGCTGTGTCGATGACAAAGCCGCCGATATCATCGGAATCATCATCCCAATCGGAAGATTTCGAACTCGAAGATTTCTTAGTTTTGTTGTCTTTTGAAGAATCGTCCTGGTTCTTCTTTGAGGAAGACGAGGAGTAGGCGGTTTCGTCTTCATCGTCTTGGGGAGGCGCTTTGATGGTTTGCGAACAAGCGAAAAGGCATAACGCCGAAACCGTCACGGTTGCGAAATAGGCGATTTTATACATGGTGTCCCTCCCTTTTTTCTCTGTTTTCTTTTTAAATCTATATAAAAAATGAGAAATTTTTATAGTTTAGAGGAAAAGGTTGGAATTTTAGGTGTTTTTTATTCTCAGAAATGTGTTCTTTCTGCTGCTTTTCCTGGCTCTGGTCGGTTGTGCGGGGCAGGACAAGGCGGTGCTTGAGCGGAATGGTGCCGCCAGGAACTATTATCCAGACAGTACGCTGGAAATCGAAGTCGTGTACAAGAACGGTGTGCGCACTAGCATAAGGCATTTTTATCCATCGGGCAAGTTGCATACCGAGGTCGATTCTGCCGGGAACTACCGCCAGTACTTTGAAAATGGGACTCTCGCGATGGAATTCACCGAGAAAGAAGGCAAGAAAATCGGCGAAGAGAAGATTTACTATTCCAATGGAAAACCGAAATCTATACTCAAGTACAAGGATGGCGTGTGCTACCATCGCGATGATTATCACAACAATGGATCGATTGCGTCTGCGTGCAAGATTGTGAGGAGCCCCGAGCGTCGAGAGATATGCCAGACATTTTATAAGTCGGGCAAGCCGAAGACGGTGACTGATGACGATGGACATTATACGGATTATTACGAAAACGGAAAAGTTAAACGGGATTTTGTCTATCGTGGCGATACTTTAGTTGAAGAACGCGAATATTATGAGACCGGAACCCCGAAAGAACTTACGAGATATAATGGCGTTCGTATTAAGGGTTGTGTGGGACGCTGTAATTGGTCGGAGAATATTTCATACTATGCGAATGGAAAGATTCAGGACTCCTGCTACATGGATAAACCGCTCGACTGGGATGGAAAATCTGGACGGGGAATAGTCCGAGTTTGCAAGAAATTTTATGAGAATGGAAATCTCAGTGAGGAACCTGTTTACCGGAACGCAAAACTGGTAGAAAAGAAAAAATATTATTTGTCGGGAATGCTAAAAGAACATGAATTCTTCGGTGAAAAAGGACCTGTAGAAAAGAAAGAGTATTATCCGTCGGGAACATTGTACAAATATGTCGTCTACGAAGATGGACGTTCGTATAAGCAATTTTCGCAAGTTTCCTATTACAAAAACGGGCTGGTTAGGGATTCTTGTTTTAATGTTGATTCTAGCTATAAGAAATCTTTTGGTGGTAATGTGTGTAATTATTTTAGTCATGAAGGCATCCCTCGCGAGCTTTATGTTGAGAAAGAAGGATCCTTGTTGAAACAAACTTTTTATGATGACGGAAAATTGGAATCATCGGATGTTTATGGGACGGTAGGGAAGCTTGCCTATACGAGATATTTCGAAGATGGTTCCGTGAGGGATTCCTGCTTTCTTCTGCGTCGGGGAGGTGAATATCGTGATGTTTGTAAGAAGTATGGGAAGGGCCGGTCTTTGTCCTTGTTGCAAACTTTAAAGGGCGACACTATTTATGAAAAAAGATATCTCGAAGAAAAATTGATGTCCGAGTGCGCTATCGTATGGAACGGTTTGCATGACGAAGAACGTGCTTGTAAGTCTTATAATCGGGATGGCTCTTTAAGGGACTCGACCATAAACAAAATCAAAAAGGATTTTATTTTTCGCCAATATTTCCGCTGTGACGAAAAAGGAAAGTATGTTCGTGCTTTTGAAGAAAAACATTTCATTAAGGAAGATGGAAGATATGGTGATGGTTATTCGGCTAGCTATTACATGAACGGCTTTTTGCGAGATTCTAGTTATACGTTCTATCAAGGCAATGATCGCCATCGAATTAACATGAATTATACTGAGAATGGAATTTTAAAGGATTCGGTTGCGTTTGTTGAAAAAAATGATTGTGATGTTGGAAAATATTTTTATTGCGATAATGATGGTAAATTCATTCGCTATAAGGAGGAAGAATCTTGTGGTGAAAATTCTCGTGTGCGGACAATCAAACGAAAGAGTTGCAGGGTAGATAAGGGTAAATTGGTCGACTGTCAGGAAGAACAATTGCAGGGGGCGGAAAATGAAGAACTCTAACCTCTTGTTTTTGCTGCTTTTTATGGCCTTGACTGTGTTGCTTGTCGGTTGCTCCGGAAATGCGAAGGAAAAATGGACCGTAGACGAGAATGATGTGAAAATTCGCATGAGTAAACATGCAGATGGTTCGGTGTGCAGGTCTGTCACTATTATGAAGGATCATGGTGGCATTATGACGTGCAGGGATTCTAGCGGGATGCTCACGCAAATGCGGAATGCCTTTTATGCTGTGCCTTGGGAACGTGTTATTGAATATTATCCGAATGGAAAAATCAAGTCGGAACTGTTTTATGAATCGATGTCTGCGCAGCCTGCTTATCAAAAAACTTTCTTTGAAAATGGCAATTTAAAGTCAATCAATGACTCGGCTGGCATAAGAATCTTTGACGAAAAAGGGAATTTGATGTTCCTCAAAGATTCGCAGGGCGAAAGAACCTTTGACGAAAATGGTCGCCTGCTTAAAGCCGATACGGTGGCGCAAAATTGGCGGGTTAATTATCAAGTCGACCAGGATGGTCGTTTTTCTGTGAGTAAGCGCTCGCTTGATGGAGATTCTTCTTATTGGGCGAGATATACTTCGGACAGCATTTTGGTTTCCGAGAAAATCCGTTCGTCTAAAGGGAAACTGAGCAAAGAGTACGATTCGACGGGTATACTTTATTATTCGAAATTTGTTGGCGATAGCGAAAGTGTCGAGACTGATTATTATCCCGATGGCAAAATATGGATGAATAAGGTTGTTCAGACAAGAGAGTCCGAATGGGAGCCAAATCGTGTATCGTTCTTAATGGAATTTAAAGAATATGCTGAAAATGGAGTGGCTCTTCGCGAATACGAATTGCCCGAGCCGAATACGGCTTCGAAACCGGTATGCCATTTCCGTAATGCTGCGGGTGATTCAATCGCTGTTCCTGAACCGCGACAAAAATATCCCTACAGTTTGCAAAACGACTACAGCGTTAGGTCGTATTATGCGTTTGTCGATAGCTGTGCTGTCCCTAGAAGGTAATTAATTTCCGTTACCGGCTCAGTTCCACGACGTAATCGGCCGCGTTCACGAAATCCTGCGCATGCTCGATAGCGATGACGGTATGTCCCGCTTCGGTGAGGTCGCGGATAAGGTCGAGCAAATGCTGGATGTCCTTCTGGTGGAGCCCGCGGGCGGGTTCGTCGAAAAGGAACAGCGTGTTGGGTGCCTTGGCACGGGCAAGCGCGATGGAAAGGCGTAGCCTGGCGCGTTCGCCGCCGGAAAGGTGGGCCGTGGTTTGCCCGAGTTTCAGGTAGTCAAGACCCGTATCGACCAATGGTTTTAGTTTGTCTGCGAATGGCTTGAGGTTGATAAAGAGCTTGTAGGCTTCGCCGATTTCCAAATCGAGGATGTCGGCGATGGATAGCGACTTGAAGCGGATTTCGAGGATTTCGTCCTTGAAGCGCTTGCCGAGGCAGACGGGGCATTCGGTCTCCTCGTAGCCGGCGGGGTCGTAGAGTACGCCTTCGCCCTTGCAGTTCTCGCAGCGGCCGCCGGGGGCGTGCGTCGCGAACTTGGAGGCCGTGTAGCCGCGTACCTTGCTTTCGGGGAGTTTTGCGAACAAATCGCGCAGCATCGTGTTCAGGCTGATGGCCGAGGCGACCGTGCTGCGGCGGTTCCCGTGGAAGTCGCCAGTCGAAAGGACGGAGAGCGCTTGGATGCCGAGGTCTTCGAACTCGCCCTGGCTGGCGCGGGGGGCGAGGTTCTTGAACAGGAGTGTGGACTTGCCGCTGCCACTTGCGCCCGTGATGACGCTGAACATTTGCACCGGGAATTTCGCCGACACCGGCTTCATGTCGAACATCGCGAAGTTCTTGATGTCGATGGATGCGGCGTTCTTAGATTGCTTCCACTTCGCTTTGCTCGTGGCAGGCTCTGCTACGCCCTTCGCAATGACAAACCCACCTCTCTCGTCTCTCGTCTTTCCTTCCGTCTCTCGTCTCTCGTCTTTCCTTCCGTCTCTCGTCTCTCGTCTCTCGTCTAAACTCTTAATCCACGTACCCGTTGGCGACTGCGGATTCTCCAGCACTTCCTTTGCTGTCCCTTGGAACAAAATTTCGCCGCCTTTTTCGCCGGCTCCCGGTCCCATTTCAATGATCCAGTCGGCTCGCTTGATGATGCCCGGATTGTGCTCGATGAGCACGAGCGTGTTCCCTCGGGACTGGACTTTCTTGAGGACTTTCCAGAGCGACTCCACGTCGCATTGGTGGAGCCCGCTGGCGGGTTCGTCGAGGACGATGAGAAGGTTGTTCAGGTGCCCGGTACTGAGGCTTGAAAGGCGTAAACGCTGGATCTCGCCGCCCGAAAGCGTGGTTGCGCTACGGCCGCCGGTCAGGTAGCCGATGCCGAGTTCGTTAATCGCCTCGATGCGGTCGAGGAGCGCGTTGAAGGCGGGCTTCTGGTTCGCGTTCAAACGGCTGTCGAACAGCTGGTGCAGTTTCGGCCCGAGCTTGGCGAATGGCGTTTCGAGCAAGTCCTTCCAGGTGGAGCCGTCTATGACCGATTGGAGCAGATTCTGCCTGAGCCGGAGTCCTTTGCAGTCGGGGCAGTCCTCGGCGGTGTCGTCTTTTTCGATGATTCCCGTGCCGTCGCAGGTGGGGCAGGCGCTCGTGCGCGAGTAGGGGGACAGGTCTTCCGGCTGGAGCGGCCGGGACTGCTGTGCTCCGTGGTCGGGGCAGCGCGGGGCCGTGCTGTAGAGCTTCCGGCTGCCGTTGATGTCGAGGACGAGTTCGCCGTGGGTGAGTTTCAGGACCCCGTCCACGGCTTCGGCAATGCGGGTGCGCGTGTTCTCGCGGACAATCACGCGGTCCACGACGATGAAGAATTCTTCGGGAACGATTCCCTTTTCGTTTTCGGTGAGGTCGGCCAGTGAATAACTGACGCCGTCTGCCATGGCGCGGGTGAATCCCTGCGCCAAGAATACAGCCGCCAGCTTGTCGAGGGTCGTGCCTTTTGGAACTTTTGCGGTCTTCTTGGCATCTCCGGCTTGGGCGGGGATCTCCTTTGCTTGCCTGCTAGTATCAATTCGCGCCAAGAATTGGAGTTTGCTCCCTTGCGGCAGTCCGGCGATTTCCTTGATAATCTCTTCGCGGCTCTGGCTTTCCATCGGCTTTCCGCACACGGGACAGGCGGGCTTTGCGAACCTTGCAAACAACCCGCGCAACGTGCTGTCGCATTCCGAAAGGCTCAGGGCGTACGCCTTCGCGGGGGCTTCGCCATGGCTTGGACCGACGGCCAGGCTTGCGGGCAGCCCCTCGGCACTGTCGATGGGGATGATCCTTCGCCCGCCCAGGAGTTCGGCGGCAAAGGGGGAGAGTGTTTCCAGGTAGCGGCGCTTGGATTCTCCGTGCAGCGTGTCGAGCACGAGCGTCGATTTCCCGCAGCCGGAAGGCCCGCAAACAACCGTAATCTTGCCCAGCGGGAACTGGGCGTCGACGTTTTTCAGGTTGTGCAGCCTGCACCCGCGTATTGATATGAAACTTAAACCGGCCACTAGTTACCCAGTTGGTAATGTGTAGTGTGGAATGTGTAATGTGAAATGGATAACTTCACATCTCACACTTCACATTCCACACCGCGCCGTAGGCGCTATTCCTTAAACGTGAACCTGAGTTCCCCGAACGGGGTGCAGAAGTCCATGTCGTCGAGGTTATTCTCGGAAATGCCAGCGAACATGCGGTAGCCGCCGCCGATGGAGACTTCGAGCATGCGGGTAATGCGGTAGTTGAAGTGGAGCGAAAGTTCACCCGTGAAGAACTTGTCTTCGGGAGAGAATGCTTCGTCGCCCTTTTCGATAACGTTGACGACACCGCCACCGACCGATAGCGGGACGGAAATGGCGAATGCGCCGTTGCGGTACGGGAAGAATTCGGCAAAGAGTCCAAAGGCGTTGTAGTTGACCAGTTCACGTCCTTTGACGTTGGGGTTTTGAACGTCGTCCATGAGGAAGGTCGTCCAAGCACCGTTTGCGATGATGTCGTTCCACTGTATACCGATGCGTACGCTCATGAAAATGGTTCCGTCGCGGGCTATCATGGAGTTACCTCCGCTGATGCCGATGAGGCCGGACCAGGAGCGGCTCTTGCTCGAACTGTCGACGGGCGCGGGCTGGTCGGTCATGCCGGCAAGTTCGGCTTGGGCGCTAACGGCAAATGCTAGCGTAAATGCGACAACAGAAATAATCTTTGCAAATCTCATAGGTCTTTCGAGCCTCCTTGCCAGTTCCATGTTTTTTTACCTGCCTCGGGCCAGTGGCAAATGGTCCAGACCAGGCTGTTCCCACATAAAATAATCACCCAGATGCCAAAAAGCAAGAAGAGAACCAGGGGAATGAACGCCAATGAACCGTAAAAGATGGACATTCTGTTCACCATGGCCGTCTGGATGAGCATCAGGATCTTCACGTAGAGGAATATGGAAAGCCAGGCGAGGAAAGTCGCCAGCACCGACGTCCAGTAAAGCTTGCGCTTCGTGTAGACGCCCTTCTTGTCGGGACGGGACGGGAGCGCGTAGAGCATCATGAAGATGAAAAACAGCAGGATGATGTGGAAGGATACGTACCAGAAGGCGTTGATGAGCAAGTTCAGGAAGGAATGCGAGAAGTGGAAACCGTCGATGATGATGGTGGAAAGGATTTCTTGCACGTGGTTCACGAAACCGGCGTAGAGGCCGATGAAGCTTGCCAAAATGAGGAGGAAAGGAGTGTAGATGCAGGTCTGCTTCCAGAGTGTTCGGGAGGTCTTGTTCTCCCAAACGACGTTGAAATTCGATTCCAGGCTACCGAAGGCGAGGATGAACGTGACAAAAAGGCCCGCTGCGCCGATTATCCCGAGTTTGCCGATGGGGACATGTTCCGCATTTTCGATGAGCGCCACGATGGGCTCGGTGGGCCAGTCCAGGCTGAACATGTCCAGCAAGTGGGGCAGGTAGTCCGAGATGAAGTTTCCGAACCCGACGGCGAGCGTAATCGATGTCAGGAGGATGAGCAACGGGATGACGGCGAGGATGGTCGTGTAGGTCAGCGCCGCTGCGCGGGTAAGGCCGTGGTAGTAGAGAAACGACTTTCCGGCGACCACAACGATTTTAACAAAATCTGGTGATCTTGCCGCAATCCCGTCAAATAGGTTTTCCCAGGAAAAGTTTTTTATCCACTTCGCCATTAGGCACAAAGATAGTAAATCGTCGAAGAATGTCGGGAACACGTGAGCTATATCGCAAAAAAACATTCTTTTGGGCAGTTTTTGGACAGATAATGTAAAAATTCCGAAATCTTCCGGCTGCGGAGGAAAAACACAAATGTGTGGACTATTCTTCGTGCTTGCTTATATCGCAACCCGTTTTGAAACAAAAAAAACAATTATAAGTGTGGACTTTTTTTATAAAAAAAGTTATTTTCATGGAAAGGTGTATGGACCAATGGGAAATTTCATGTCTGGAGTTGCAATGAATAGAAAAAAAAGTCTTGGAACGGTGGCGGCGTGTTCTGTTTTGGCGCTCGCCCTTTCCGTGCCGTCGTTTGCCGAAAAGCGTCAGATGGAAAACCTGACTCGCGGTCTTACTGTAGCGAATGTGGGTTCCGGCGTGCTTGTCAGTTGGCGTTTATTGGGCACAGATGCTCCTGATGTCGAGTTCAACCTTTACCGCGACGGAACCAAGATTGCCTCCATCGGCAAGACGGCAGGGACCAACTACCTGGACAAGGATGGGAAAGCTACGTCCAAGTACGCGGTTTCTGCCGTGTCGGGCGGCAAGGAAGGCGAAAAGTCTGCTGCCGAAATTGTCTTTACCGATGCGAAAAAGGAAGGCAGCGTCAATTTCCCTTACAAGGTACTCAAACTCGACGTCCCGGCGTCGCAAAAGATGCCGGACGGCTCCACCTGCACTTACACCCCGAACGACATGAGCGTGGGTGACCTCGATGGCGACGGCCAGCTAGATCTGGTCCTCAAGTGGGATCCGAGCAACGCGCAGGACAACTCGAAGGACGGCTATACGGGCTCGGTCTTTGTCGACGGCATGAAGTTGGACGGCACCCGTCTTTGGAGAATCGACCTCGGCAAGAACATCCGTGCCGGTGCGCACTACACGCAGTTCATGGTCTACGACCTCAATGGCGACGGAATCGCCGAAATCGTGATGAAGACTTCCGACGGCACTGTCGACGGCAAGGGCAAGGTGATTGGCGACGCAAGCAAGGACTACAGGACGTCTGGCGGCCGCATCATGAGCGGCAACGAATTCTTGACGGTGTTCAACGGGCGCACGGGTGAAGAAGTGACCACGATTGACTATTGGCCCAAGCGCAATATTACGAATTCCTGGGGCGATACCTACGGCAACCGCAGCGAACGCATGCTTGCGGCAGTGGCCTACCTCGATGGCGTGCATCCGAGTGTCATCATGAACCGCGGCTATTACACGATGGCCTACCTTGTCGCTTACGATTTTGACGGCAAGAACCTCAAGGAACGCTGGAAGCATACGTCTGACAAGTCGGGTCAAGGGCTTTTTGGCGAAGGCAACCACAACCTTTCCGTGGGCGACCTCGATGGCGACGGCAAGGACGAGATTGTCTTTGGAGCTGCGGCGCTCAATTCCGACGGGACGCTCCGTTACCGCACGGGCTTCGGTCACGGCGATGCCATGCACCTCTCCGACATGGACCCGGACAATCCGGGTCTGGAACTCTACGACGTGCACGAGGACAAGCAGAACAAGTATAGCGAGGAGTACCGTGACAAGGACGGCAAGGTTCTCTGGGGAACGACCCAGACCGAGGCCGGGAACGTGGACAACGGTCGCGGCATGGCGGCCGATATCGATTCCACGAATCGCGGTTTCGAGATGTGGTCCGGCACCAGCAAGGGCGCCCGCTCCGTCAAGGGGCAAGTCGTCACCACGACGGGCCTTTCGCAGAATTTCCGCATCTATTTCGACGGTGACCTGCAAGACGAACTGATGGACGGCACCGGTAGCCCGACAGTGGAAAACGGTGGCGCCACTGGCGGAAAAATCGAAAAGTACAATTCCAGCAAGAAGACTTTGGACCGCCTCTTCAGTTTCTACAATGTGGAAGGAGCTTCGCTCAACAACTGGACCAAGGCGAACCCATGCATCGTGGCCGACCTCTTTGGCGACTGGCGCGAGGAATTCATCGTGCGTTCCGCTTCCGACCCTTCGAAGGTCATTGTCTTCACGACTCCGTTTACGTCTCCCTATCGCGTTTACACGCTGATGCACGATTCGCATTACCGCGTCTCGATTGCCTGGCAGAATGTGGCCTACAACCAGCCGCCTCACTTGGGCTACTACTTGCCGGATGCGGTAAAGTCGCTCAAGCAGCCGGACATGTACGTGGTGGGCGAGGTCCCCGCCCCTGCACCTGATACTACGTCTAATCCTACGCCGACTCCCACGGACTCGACTCCCGTGGTGAGCGACGGGAAGTCCGAACTCGACGCCTCGACCCCGAAGGAAGGCGATGGGGTCACAGAGAAGAGTAACGAGGGCTTCCTCAAGAACGGCTACTACAACTTTACCAATTCGGCTTCGAGTTACGGCACCTGGGAAATCTTCTCCCCGACGGCGGCCAAAACGACGCTTACGATCCGCTATACCAATGGCGGCAAGGATGCCCGCAGCATGTCGTTGAGCGTGAACGGGGGAGCTTCCGAGACGGTCAACTTCCCCTCGACAAGCGAATCTTGGACGACTTATTCCGAGGCGAAGGTGGACGTGTCGCTGGTTGCCGGCGTGAACACGCTGAAGTTTACCTCGGTCACAAGCGACGGTGGCCCGAATTTCGATATGTTCACGTTTGGAATCGACGGCGTGGAAATTTACGACGGGAGCCAGCAAATTCCTGATGCGACAACGCCTATGCCGGTGGTGTCGCCTAGGGGTGGGGTTTCGTTCAACCCGCGGACCGGCATGCTGTATACGCCGCGTGCTGGATTTGCCGAGGTCTATTTCTATGACATGTCCGGTGCGATGCGTATGGGCGTCTCCGGAAGCGTGAAGACCGGGGCCAACACGATTGAACTGGACCGCAATATGCTCCCGAGGGGCATGTTTGTCGTGAAGGTCCGGATTGACGGCAAAAATGCCGCCGTATCGAAGTTCTGGAACGAGGTACGTTAAGTCGGATTTTGTATAATGATAAGGATGTTTGGAAACCAACCAAAAAGTCAGGAGATAATATGGCAAAACATTCTTGTCTAGGCTTTCTTGCGGTTGTGGCGCTTGGTTTCGCTATTCCGCTCCAGTCTTTCGCTCTGCCTCGCCAGATGGAGGCCCTAGACCGAGGGCTCGTTGTCGCGAACGCTGGAAAGTCCGGGATGCTCGTTTCGTGGAGGCTCCTAGGCACTGAAAAATCTGATACGGAATTCAACCTTTACCGTGACGGCACCAAAATTGCCACGATCGGCAAGACGGACGGGACCAACTACTTGGACAAGGATGGGAAGATTACGTCCAAGTACACGGTCTCGGCTGTCGTGGACAGTTCAGAAGGCGAAAAGAAGGCTGTGTCTTTCGTCATGGATTCGACCGTTTCTTTTGGGGGGCAGTCTTTCCCGTACAAGGTGCTGAAGGTGGATGCTCCGGCTTGTCCTAAATCCAAGGCTGGAGACACCTGTACTTATTGGGCCAGCGACATGAGTGCCGCCGACTTGGACGGCGACGGCCAATATGAACTGGTTCTGGAATGGGAGCCGTCGAATTTCAAAGACCCTGTGATGGATGGCTTTACCAGCCCGACCTTGATTGACGCCTACAAACTCGATGGTACCAAACTGTGGCGTATCAATATGGGCTGGAATATACGGTCGGGTCCGCATTATACGCAGTTCCAGGTCTACGACTATGATGGTGACGGCAAGGCGGAAATGATTGTCAAGACCGCGGACGGCACGATTGATGGAAAGGGGAAGGTTATAGGTGATTCTAGCAAGAATTATCTCGACTCTGCGGGTCGAATCGTCTCTGGCCCGGAATACTTGACGGTGTTTCGTGGAATTGATGGCGCAGAAATCACGACGATTGAGTATCTCCCGTCGCGCGATGCCAGGAAGTTTGGCCCGGCGGATTCCGTTGGGGGGACTACGTGGGGCGACAATTATGGAAACCGTTGTGACCGCTTCCTTGCGGCAACGGCATACCTGGATGGCATCCATCCGAGTGCCATCATTGCCCGTGGCTATTATACGGCGGCTTACGTCGTTGCCTATGATTTTGACGGCAAGGACCTGAAGCAACGCTGGTTCCATAAGTCCGAAACTCCGGGCGAAGGCCTTTACGCTCAGGGCAACCACAATATTTTTGTGGGCGACCTGGATGGCGATGGCTTTGACGAAATTGTTTATGGTGCTGCGGCTTTGAATCATGACGGAACGGTTCGTTACTCTACCGGCTTTGGTCACGGGGATGCCGGACATCTTGCCGATATTGATCCGGACCATCCAGGGCTTGAATTCTGGGGTGTTCATGAGTATTGGTATCAGACCCCATATATGGATGAACTGCGTGATGCCAATGGTAAGGTCCTTTGGGGGACCTTGCAGGGGGGTATAGATAATGGTCGTGGTTTGGCTGCCGATATTGATTCTACGTACCGTGGACTTGAGATGTGGTCTTCGAAAGGCCGAGCGATTCGTTCGGCGAAAGGAAATTATATTGACGATCCCATATATTATACCCGTGATACCGTTGGTGTCGTATATGACACGGTTAAGCTAACGGACACTACTTTGTATTTCACTCATTATCTCTATGAAAATGAAGACACTTTAGGCTATCCAATTAACTTCCGCATATACTTCGATGGAGACTTGCAGGATGAATTGCTTGACGGAGCCATCGTGTATAAACCGGATGTGCCAAATCAGTCAATGCCGCACTATTTTGATGGAACTGCGGCGCTTGGGCTTTCTGGATGCAACGGCACCAAGAATACACCGCTCCTCGTTGCGGATCTCTTTGGAGACTGGCGCGAAGAACTGATCCTTCGCACCGAGAACGATCCGTCCAAAATCTATATCATCTCTACTCCGGTGACGACTCCGTACCGCCTTTACACGCTGATGCACGATGCCGTTTATAGGACTGCTGTTGCATGGCAGAATACGGGCTACAACCAGCCCCCGCATACGAGCTACTATCTGCCCGACATGGTCAAGAAGTTGATGCAACCTAGCGTGTATACCGTGGGCGACAGCGCATTTACCGTGTATCCTGATGCAATCCTTTCCAAGATGGAAGGTGCGAAAGAAAAGCAGACCGTTACTTTGGGCGATTCGATAAAGGCTATCGGTTACGAGTTCCTGTTCTGCACTGGGGTCAAGGTGGATGGTCTCCCGTCGGGAGTTTCTGCCAAGGTCGATTCGGCGAAGCAGACTGTTTGGATTTCCGGTACGCCGAAAAAGACGGGTACGTTCAAGTTCACGATAAAGACCGAGGGCAGCAAGGCTGCAAATGCAACGGTCAAGGGCGAAATTGTCGTGAAGGAGGCCCCCAAGCCGGATACGTCGAAGACGGATTCCACAAAAACGAATCCGGACAAGAAGGATTCTTCCAAGGTGGTCGTGAACGCATCTTCCATTGTGGATGCGGCCATTCCGGATGAAGGCGAAGGCTCGACGGGAAAAGAGTCCAAGGGCTATATTGGAAATGGCTACTTTGACTTCAAGAATTCGAAGTCGAGTTATGGAACATGGTTGGTCAAGTCTGCTAGCGAATCCGCGACGACGATGTCGGTGCGCTACGCTAATGGTGATAGTACCTCCCGTGAAATGAAACTTGTTGTGAACGGCAAAGAAGTCGGGACGGTCGAGATGGGCCCGACGGGCGGCTGGTCTATGTGGAATACGTACGATATAGACATCAAGTTGAAAAAAGGCAAGAATACCATTACGCTCAAGTCGATGTCAAAGACCAGTGGCGCAGATGTGGATGCGTTCTTGTTTGATATTGCGGGCGTAGAAGCTTATTCGGACAAAAAGACCGACGCCCTTCCTGTCGTACGTTTTGATAGAGGTTTCTTCTACACTCCGACAACGGGTTCTCTCTTCACTTCGGTTCCTGGCTATGTTGAAATCCTTTTCTACGACGTTTCCGGTACTGTTCGCGGCGCCATCTCGGCTAACGTTTCGTCGGGCGAGTCCGTGCTTGCGCTCGACCGTGGCGTACTCCCGGGGGGAATGTACGTGGTGAAGGTCAAACTTGACGGGAAGATGATGCAGAGGAGCCTGTTCGTTAATTCTAACCACTAACCACAAGCCGCAGATTTATGACCATCTTGAACAAAATATGTCAAACTGCCGTCCTCGCCTCGATAGTCGTGTCTTCGATTGTCTGGGCGGAGGTGACTATATATATGTGTGGCGATTCCACCATGCAGGATTGGAACGAGGGCTACTACCCCAAGCAGGGGCAGGGCCAGGATTTCCATTTCTGGTTTGACAAGGCGAAGGTCGTAAATCGTGGCCAGGGTGGTATGTCGCTGGGGGGCGGCGGCAAAGACAAGAACGGTGGCATTGCTGTCGGCTACTACGACATGTTCTTCAAGAAGGGCTGTTCCAACGGTAACTGCATTGCCGAAAAGCTGCAACCCGGCGATTACGTGGTTATCCAGTTCGGGATTAACGACATCAATTACAGTACCGAGGATTTTTACAAGTCCAACATGAAAAAGATGGTCGATGATGTTCGTGCCAAGGGGGCGTACCCCATCATCATGAGCCCGATTCGCCGTTGTATCTTCGATTCCCCGACGCAAATCCATAACAGTTATCGTGGCTACCCGGCGCTTAACCAGCAACTAGCCAAAGACTTGAATGTCCCTTTCATCGACATGAGCGAGATGGTTGCGAACTACATGATTTCTGTGGGCGAAAAATATGCCCAGCAGTTTGTTTACAATTTCTCCACAAAGGCGGAATATTCGAATTTGGGGGCTGACCAGTCCGATCAGGTGCATTTGCAGATGAACGGTGCGAACGCTTACGGACGAATCATAACCGAGCAGATGCGCGCCCACTCGGATACGGTCGTGAAAAAGCTCGGCGAGTACATGGCTCCCATGTACCAGGTGGATGTGAAGGTCTCTCCGGAAGGTTCTGCCGAGGCGACATCTATCAGTGCGTATTATCCGCAGGGCATGACTGTTTTGCTCAAGACGATCCCGAAAAATGGTAAAAAGTTCCTGGGCTGGTACGACGGCAACGGGAACAAGGTCAGCGGCCAGGCGGTATCGACCGTGAAGTCTCCGTACATCTATACGTTCAAGATGGGGAATGCTTCGACGCAGTACACGGCTGTTTACGAGGGCGGTACTGCCGAGAAGTACACGGGTGACGGTGCCGCACTGACGGCATTCCCGACGACGACTCCCAAGAATTTGGACGATGTGACCTTTGTCCCCTATACTCCTCCCGAAGGGAGTGAAGAGACTTCAGTGCCGATCGACAAGGACGTCAAGAAATTCTTTGACGCCTTTACGCCCGATACCGGCAATGGATTTTCCGAAAACAATAACGCCGGGTTCCATGGCGAAGGCTTCTGGAATTTTGCGAACGAGAAGAACTCCTTTGCCTCGTATAAGGTGAAGTTCCCTGGTGCTGGCTATACGACGCTTGCCGTGATTTACGCGAACGGCGGTACCACTGACCGTACCATCAATGCCTACTTGGACCATGACTACCTAATCTCTGCGCCGCCGACGGGCAGCTGGACGACATGGGATACCGCTTACGTGGTTCTGGATGCGCCGCAAGGCGAGGCCGAACTCAAGTTCATGTCGCTCACGGACGACGGCGGACCGAATATCGACATGTTCGGTTTCAGCATGGAAAGCGTGTGTCGCGTGAGCGAGGGCTGCGCCGATACTAGCGATAGAACGAATATTGCCGTACAGGGCGGGGCTAAGCAGCCTGCAGTTCGCCTTCGCGGGAACGACTTGATTTTGGCTGGCAATGGGCCAGCACAGGTAAGCATCTTCGACATGCATGGTCGCATTGTCGCCCGCAAGATGGTCGGGTCGGGAACGCTGGATTTGGCTTCCACCGTCGGCGCGGCCGGTCTCTACCGTGTTGTCGTGAAACAGGGAAACGTGAAGTTTAATGGAATGTATGCAAAGGTGAAGTAGGCTCGGTTCTTTATGAAGTCTGTATTGAAATTCCTCCTTCTTTCTGCTTTTTTCGCTGGGGTCGCGGTGAGTGATTCCACGAGTTTCACTATTCACGTGGCTGGCGATTCGACGGTCCAGACATACAAGGACTCCGCCTACCCGCAGACGGGTTGGGGGCAGGTCCTCGGGTATTTCTTTGATGGTGCTCGCGTCAAGGTAAACAATGCGGCTCTCGGTGGGCGCAGTTCCAAGAACTTCATCGAAGAAGGCCGCTTGGACGGAATCCTCAAAGCTGCGCAGAAGGGGGACTACCTTTTGGTGCAGTTCGGCCATAACGACCGTGATTACAGCAAGGAAGCCCGTTATGTGCCTCCTGAGGATTTTCCCGGCTACATCCAGAAGTTTGTCGATGAGGGTAAGAAAAAGGGTGTGAATGTCATCCTGGTTTCTCCTATGAACCTGAACGGAAGCCGCAATGTTTTTTCGACGGGGGCCAATAACTACGATGCCCGTGGCATGATGCAAAAGATTGCGACGAACAGCAAGATTCCTTTTGTCGATTTGAACATGAAGGCGTATAACCTGTACAATACGACGTACAAGAATATCCCAGATTACGTGACGCGTTACCTGTACAAAAAGTTGGAGAAGGGCGAATACCCGAATTACCCGGACGGTGTGAACGACGGTACGACGCACTTTCAGGAAATGGGCTCCATGGGGCATGCCCAGCTGATTTGCGAAGAACTCGAGGATAACCTCAAGAACAATACGAACCTCTCCGACGAGGCGAAGGCTGCCCTCACGACGCTTGTCTCCGCCATCAAGCCGCGCTACACCATCAAAGTGCAGACGAACCTTTCGAATTATAAAGGTCTCATTACGCAGACGCAGTATTTTCCGGCGGGCGCTCCGATGACGCTCCGCGTGACGCCCAACGGCCAGACGTTCGAGAAGTGGGTCGACGATGACTGCAACGAACTTTCGACCAAGCAAATTTATTACGGCTTCAAGACGAAGGCCCGCGACATTACGTACACGGCGATGTTCAAGGGCGGTTCCGAATGCCAGAAGGTCAATCACGGCGAGGAAGGTTCGAGTGGGGTGGACCCGACTTCTTCAAGCTCCGGAGAACCGGGTTCTTCCGCCTCTATTGATACGGCACTTTGCTTTACGGGTGTGGCCGACACGGCTTGGCGTTCCCCGATAGACATGTCTACCCCCGAGGTGAGCGATGGTTCGACCGATAAGGACCACGAGGGGTATACGGGCCAGGGATTCTACAATATTTCGAACAGCGCGACGAGCAAGGCCGTTTACAATTTGACTTCTGACCAGTCGGCTTCCAATGCCCGCGTCATGGTGCGCTATGCCTTTGCCGGAACGTCCAACCGCGACATGAAAATCACGATTGACAAGGGCACTTACGATGTCGCCTTCCCCCCGACGGGCTCCTGGGACAAGTGGGATACGGTCTATATAGAGGATGTCTGGGTGGATGCCCTAGATTTCCAGATGGCGATTGCCTCCACCACAAATGACGGCGGTCCGAATATCGACATGATCGCTTTCGACATCAAGGGTGTGTACCGCACCGGATGCAAGCCCGCAAAGGTGGAAAACGACCAGCAGGACACAACTCCGATCCGCTTGGCGCCTAATCGCGGGATTGCCGTGCAACCTGCCAGAACAAGAACATTCAATGCGCTCGGGCGCGAACTTCCTTCGGAGACGACTCATCGCCGCCAACCGACAAGACGTGTTTTTTTCCATTGATTTTGCCTGATGATTGACCTTTTCGGATATTTGAACTATCGCGATTTTTTGCGCGACGCCTACGAGGAACGCCATTCGGGAGACTGGCGCTTTAGCCATCGTTACATTGCCGAGCGCGCCGGATTCGATTCCTCCATGTTCAATAAGATTTTGCAGGGGAAGCGTAATCTCACCGAGCGCATGGTCAAGGTTTTTGCCGATATTTTTTGCAATGATGTTCGCGAGAAGTCGTATTTTGCGAACATGGTGGCGTTCAATCAGGCCAAGACCCATTCCGAGAGCCGCCAGTATCTGGAAAAGCTTGTCGCGACGAAGGAATGCAAGGTCGAGGATCTAGCGAAGGACCAGTTCGAGTATTTTGACCACTGGTACCATGCGGTTGTCCGTGAACTGGTGACTTTTTACCCCTATGTGGGCGACGATGCCGCTTTGGGGTTGATGGTACGCCCGCCGATTACGGCAAGCCAGGTGAAGAGTTCCATTGCGCTTCTTGAACGACTTTCCATGATCCGGAAGGACGAGACGACCGGTGCCTACGTGCAGACGCAGGGACTGATTTCCAGCGGTTCGGAATCTTACAGCACGGCGGTCAATTCGTATATCCAGCAGAACCTGGACGTGGCGCAGACGGCCTTGGACCGTTTCGACAAGACGGAGCGCAACCTTTCGACGCTTGCGTTTGCCTGTGACAAGACAACGTATGCAGAACTGGTGGAAATGGTACGCCGCTTCCGTCGCGAGGTGCTGGCCAAGGTCTCGCAGTGCGAAAAGCCCAATCGAGTATTCCAGTTGGGGATGCAGCTATTCCCGCTTTCTGACCCGTATCCGCCTCCGCAGCGTCGTGGCCGCAAGCGCCGCATCCGTGGGATGGAACAGAACGATGTTGCCAAGGCTTCCGGAGAGGACGCCTGCGGCGAGGATGGCGCTGGGGGAGGTTCCGATGCGTAAATCGCTGTATTGGATTCTCTTGACGCTGACGGCTCTTGCCGGCCTGTCGGGTTGTTCGAATAACAAGGATGTTGCCGGCGGAACTGAGGCGGAATCGACGATTGCCTTGCGGGTTCAGCTTGCCAACGGAACGCCCGCCGCCTTTACGCGCGTCCGCGCGTTACCGGAAACGTTCCTTTCCGATGGCGAGCGTGTCACGGAATGGACCGAAACGGATGGCGAGGGCTTCGTGAAAATCCCCGCCGAACCTGGCGTTTACACGGTCGAGGCTCGCAACGTGACACGCTCGGAGGCGTCGGGCGCTGTCCACAGTTTCACTCTCGACGAGAACGCTTCCAGGGTAGATACGGTCAAGCTGGGCGAGCTTTCCTCTATTGAAGGTTTTGTGCTGCTAGGGGATTCTTCCCTCGTGGTTCGTGTTGCCGGGCTTGACCGTTTCGTGGTTCCCGACAGTACGGGGCATTTTATCATTGACTCGCTCCCGTCGGGCAGTTTTGATATCCAGCTGGGCGACCCGTCGGAGACCCGCTCCGCCAGGGTCCAGTCGACGGCGGGGGACACGTTATACGTGGTCTGTTCCGATTCGAGTGCCGAGGTCGTCAAGCCGGAAGAAAATGCGGCGACCAAGTATCCCAAGGGCGACTGGAGCGAACACGATGCCTTGCTTGCGCAGATAGATGGTTATGCTGTCGGGACGCTCGGGGCTGCAGGGCTCACTGATAGTACGGGCGAAATTGCGAAGGCCGAGGGCGAAATCTGCGAGGTGACCACGACGGACGACTATATTATCGTGGAGGACACGACAAGCGTGGATTCGACGGGTGCCTTTGAGACGACGGCCGTCATTGCTCCGGGCTCGTTGCGTGATTGCGCCTACCGCGATGGCCCGACGTGGGTGATTTTCAAGAAGAGCGGAACCTATAACCTCCAGGCCCCGCTCCGCCTCAAGAAAGACAAGACAATTGACGGCCGCGGCCGCGATATCCGTATTACCGGTATGGGTGTGCTGACCGATGTGTCGAGCAACCTGATTTTCGAGAACCTGACCTTTACCGCTCCCGCGATTACCGCGTTGGACACGAGTTCCAGGCGTGCACTTTCCATCCATAACAGGTCGCACCACGTGTGGGTGGACCACTGCACCTTCGAGGAGTACCCGCTGGTACAGCTTGACGTGAAGCGCGGCTCGCACAACGTGACCGTTTCCTGGTCGCGCTTCGAGAACGCACAGACGGGAATCCTGTTCGGTTTGCCTGCCGACATCGTCAAGGAGCCGGACCAGGAACTCTCCATGCACCACAACTACTTTGCCGGGCTTTCCGAAGACGGCATTCGCGCCCATGGCGGCGAACTCCACGCCTACAACAACTTCTTCGTGGATCTGGGAGAATCTTCCATCGAGTGCGGGGATTCGGCGAAGTGCTATGTTGAAAACAACGTTTTCAGTGACGAGATGCCCGTTTCGGATTACAGTGCCTTCGACTCGAAGGGAAATCCGGTCGATACGACTGTCGGTTTTGTCGCAATGCGGGGGAACTGGTTCACGGCGGGTGGCGAGGCCCTGAAGGGCGATGCACACGGCTACAAGCCCGATTACAAAGTCTCCATTGATGAAGTTGGTGCAGAAATGGCCGTTCGTATAAAGAATGATGCCGGCCCTCGGTAATTTTTGCCAAAATCTCTCGTCTTTCGTCTCTCGTCTCTCGTCTGAAATAGCTATATTTGCGCCGTACAATATCAAGGAGTAGCTAAATGCTCAAATCTACACTGCAACAGACCGATCCGGAAATCTATAACATCATTCAGGAAGAAGCCGAACGCCAGGAATATGGCATCGAACTCATCGCTTCTGAAAACTACACCTCCAAGGCTGTCATGGAAGCCATGGGCTCTGTGCTGACCAACAAGTACAGTGAAGGTTACGTGGGCAAGCGCTACTACGGTGGTAACGAAGTCATCGACAAGATGGAAGCTTTGGCCATTGAACGTTGCAAGAAGCTCTTTGGCTGCGACCACGTGAACATCCAGCCGCTTTCCGGTTCTCCGGCCAACGCTGCTGTTTACTTCGCCGTACTCAAACCGGGCGACAAGGTCCTCGGCCTCAAGCTCGACCACGGTGGACACCTTTCTCACGGCCATCCGGTGAACTTCTCCGGTATGCTCTACAACTTCGTGCAGTACGAAGTCGATAAGGAAACTGGCCGCATCGACATG
>JAGCPF010000004.1 GCA_017642335.1 Fibrobacter sp. | reverse complement strand
GGGTTTGTAATTTTCTAAAAGAAAACTCTTATAATCAGCCAGCGACTTACGACCGAACCGTCCGAAATGCGACTTGAAGAAGTCCGCTGTCCAGCAATACGAATCCATCGTATTGACAGCAAGGTTCTGCCCTTCCAGATACTGGTAAAACGAAGGTCTTTCTGCAAGGTAGAAAACGAAACAATCCATCGCAAGTATCTCCTCTCCTTATTGAAAAAGGTCTGCTGCCGTCACACATCCTTGAACACAGGATTCATATTTCCCTTTAGCCAATCCAAAGGGGGTAATCATGGTCAGGTGCAAAGTCTTGTTCGTTCGCACATTCTCTCTAAAAATATCACGTCGTTCTTTAAGCCAATCTGCATAATCTTTTTTGATTTCAAACGGTCGATCGCAATACTTGATTTCGCATAAGTCAATCACCCTATCGCTCCGATCAATAACCAAATCTATCTGTGCGCCGTTCTCCCCTTTTTTAGTCCATGAGCAAACATCACTTGCAATCCCTGATATGCCCAAAGCTTTTTTTATTTGGTTTATATGGTGTATGCAAACCTGTTCATAAGCGTAACCTTGCCAAGCATTGCGTTTGCCATCGGGCAAATGACTCCAGGCATATTCATCCATGCCGTTATAGTTCTTGACAAACCGCACAAAGAACAGTGTGAACATGTCTGTCAGCTGGTATAACGCTTCGTTTCTTCTTTTTCCGAAAGATTGATAATGCCGAATAAAATCGCATTTTTCCAAATTTTCAAGGAGTACCGAGAAATTCCCATTATCTGTAATTTTGAGATTCGACATTACATCGTTGCGTGTCATACCAACCATCTTTGTAGATAGCAGTTCCACAACTTTCTTGTATGTTTGAGCCTCGCTAAATAACGAGTTGAAAAGAAAGTCGTATTCCGTTTTTAACACCGCGTTATGCTTAAAAAACAGGTTATCTATATTTTGCCGCAAACTTAAAGAGGGATTCAACAAAGACAAATAATAAGGAACTCCACCCAACACCATATAGGTTTCAATAATTTCCACATCGGCCCAATCAAAGCCCATATAAGCCAAATACAGACTCGTTTCGCGCAAGGTGAACGGAGAAAGGCAAATTGGTCTTGTCACACGATTATGCAAACCGCCCTTATCACCTAACAATTTATTGATCATCCAGGTTGTGGCGCTACCACAAACAATCAACTTGAGCCGATTGCAATCAGAAGCCCAGCAGTTCCAAAACATTTCAAGAGCCTTCAAAAAATTCGACCTATGCGTATCAAGCCAAGGCAACTCGTCAATAAAAACGACAATCCGTTCCTTTTTTAAGGATTGCAGATACTCTTGAAGCTGATCAAAAGCCTCAAACCAATCTTTAGGGGTGTTCCTTTTCTGCTTACTGTATTTTAGTAATTGCTTTTGCCAGTTTCTCAATTGTTCCGAACGGGACACTTGATAGACCCCAGTTGTATAGAAATCAAACGAGTTTTCAAAGAATTGCTTTACTAGAAAAGTCTTGCCTATTCTCCTTCGACCATATATCGCGACAAACTCCGCTCTTTCGCTCTCCACACACTTTTGGAGGACTTTTTTCTCCTCATGACGCCCGATAATTGAGCGAATTTCGCCAAAAATGCCCGAATGCACGGCGGAAAGTGTACCTTTTACCCCACTTTCCGCCATGTAATAAGCACTTTTTTTCGCAAATTGAGCAAATTTGCGGCATTTTGATACTAGAAATTAGGGAAAAATAGAGTTTGCCGGCTGATTTTGATGCGGTAAAAGTCGACACATTCTGCTTGCTCATATACTACCTCACTCCGTTTACATGCTATAAAAAACGGACTACTGTACAAATATACACTATTTTGAAAGTTATGTCAAGAGGTTTGGATTTTTTTTGAAAAAAATTGTAAGGCATAACCCCCATTATGAGAAGATAGAGGACGAACCTTTCGAAATACCCGAAAATTGGATGTGGTGTAAGCTAGGAAATTTGTCCGAATCAATACAGTATGGCTATAATGCTCCCGCAAAGGATTCTGGACGTATAAAAATGGTCCGTATTAGCGATATCCATGAAAATGAAGTGGAATGGGATTCTGTCCCTTATTGCGATATTGACGATAAAGAAATTCAAACATATCTGTTAAAGAAAAACGATATTTTATTTGCCAGAACCGGTGGAACAGTTGGAAAATCATTTATTGTCAGCAATTTACCTGAAGATGCCGTTTATGCAGGCTATTTAATACGAACAAGATATGGAAAAAATGTAAATGCTCAATATATGAAGTACTTCATGGAAAGCAACTTATATTGGGAGCAATTAAGAGACGGCTGCATAGCAACAGCACAACCAAATTGTAATGGAAAAACATTAGGCAAAATGCAAATACCTCTTCCTCCGCTTGCTGAGCAATCTCGAATTGTTGCAAAGATAGAGGAACTGTTTTCTACGCTAGACCAAATGGAGGGAAATCTCGTCTAACGACGCAAAGATTTCTTCTATTTTGTTCACGATTCTTTTTTGCTCCGCCAACGGCGGGAGTGGCATGGGCAATTTTTTTGCATTCTCAATCGTCAGCTGATCAACGGTAGTTCCCTTTGAGCCACCGTAAATAATCTTATTGATGAATTTTGAGTGAATTAAGTGTTGAAAATAAAATGGATTGAGATTATGCCGATTTTCAAAACAGAGAATATAAGCGTCTTTGTAATAAAAGGGTTTATTCCCCTTAACTACATAAGCAAAACCTAATGTGCCAACAGCAGAAACCAAAATATCATTTTTTTGTGGCACGCCTCCTTTCCGTTTGTTTTCCTCATACAATTTTTCTGAAATATAAATTTCAAAATCAACATTTCCCGTTTTACACAATTGAACTAGTTCTCTTCCCCTAAAGAAGGGAATACCTTCTTTTTGCCAATCTGTTTGATGAATTCGTATTGCGGAGCGAATATTAAATAAATCCTCGGCGTTTACCCATTCCCACGATTCCGGGATTTCAAAGGGAATATCGGTCAACTTCTCATAATGGGGGTTATCACGTGTTATTCGTTCTAACAAAATGCTGGCGGGTTCGTCGGATTTGTTTTGGGGAACGAGTTTGCCGTGGATGGCGAGGTCAAGGATTTTTTGGCGGGTTTGCTTGATATGGGTTTTGAGAAGGTCCTTGTTCTTTTCGATGGCATCAATTTCGGCGAAGGCTTCTTCAATTTTCGCGACAATCCGTTGTTGTTCCGCTAAGGGCGGAAGCGGGATAGGAACTTCATTAATTTTTGCAACAGAAAGACCTGGTTGTGCCGTAGATGAGGCATACTGATTCAAATTTAGTTGCGTTAGAAAAAAACAAGCCAACGAAACATTCATCATTGAATTCGTTTCTACAACTACAGCATGTTCTGTCGCATAAAATTTTCCTGTGGCTCTATTAATGTTTCCACAAAGAGCACCCTGTCTTCCAATTAAAGGATAATCACCTTCTCTATTGAAACACGATACAAAACCTCTTAATCCATTTCCTCCAAAACAAGGATAATAACCATCTTCACATGTACTGCTAATCAATCCCGCGGCAATATTCTTTCCAGCTTGCAAATTAAAAATATCACCAATCCTCACCCATTCCCAATTTGCAGGAACTTCGAAAGGGGCTTCGTTTTTGTCGAGGGGGATGATTGTTTGGGGCGATGGATTGCCGCGCTTCGCTCGCAATGACGTTTTTTCTTGAGTCCTATCGCATATTTCTTTCAACAAATCAGCAGCGGTGCCGTCGCTTTTGAATTGTTGCGAGAGTTTTCCGCGAATGGCGAGGTCAAGGATTTTTTGCTTCAGGAGTTTCGTGTTCATCCGTCGATTCCCTTGAGCATCTTGGCGAGTTTTTCGGAGTGGGCGGCAATTTCCTTCGCTTCGTCCTTGATGTTTGCCAAAAGGTCGGCAAGCGTTACGTCTTCGATATCATCCTTGTCCTTAATCCAAGTTATGTCGAGGCTCGTCTTGTCGCGGGCCAAAAGTTCCTTGACATCATACTTGCGCCAACGCCCGGTCGGGTTTTCTTCGCTCCAAGTTTCCTTGCGCTTGGCGATGTTCTTTGCATTGTAGCAGCTCACAAAATCGTCAAGATCACTGCGTTTCAGGGGTCTTGTCGCAAGCGTGTGTTTGACGCCTGTACGGTAATCATAGAACCAAGTTTCCTTGGTGGGGCTTCCCTTGACAAAGAATAGCACATTTGCCTTAACGCCGTTCGCGTAGAAAATTCCCGTGGGGAGCCTGAGAATTGTGTGGAGGTTGAACTCGGTCAAAAGTTTTTTGCGGAGCGTTTCACCCGCACCATCCGCAAAGAGAACGTTATCCGGCAACACCACGCCCGCACGGCCACCATCCTTGAGCATCAACATCATGTGCTGCAAAAAGTTCAGCTGGTTGTTGGTCGTCGTGACAATCAAGTCGGTGCGCATGGTGGTAATATCTACGCTACCTGCCGGACGCGTTCCGAAAGGCGGATTCGCCAAAATAACATCCACCAAATGTTCAGGTTCGTGTTCCAAGGAATCAACGCACTTGACAGGAGTCGTATCCGGGCTAACATCGTGCAAATAAAGGTTCATGCTCGCCAAGGTCACTACTAAAGGCGTGATGTCATTACCGCTAAGAGCCTTTGTCTGCAAGAACTTCAACTTTTCGATATCGCTGCTCTGGCGCTTCATGTAATCGTATGCGGCAAGCAAAAAGCCACCCGTTCCACAAGCGGGGTCTGCAACGGTTTCCGTAATTTTCGGAGCCACGACATCGACCATGGCGTTAATAAGCGGACGCGGAGTAAAATACTGCCCTGCACCGCTCTTTTTATCTTGTCCGTTCTTTTCAAGAATGCTTTCGTAAATAGCGCCCTTGATATCGCCTTCCATGCTGAACCAGTTTTCTTCATCAATCATGTTGATGAGCTTTTTAAGCTGGGCAGGATTTTGAATCTTGTTTTGCGCTTCGGTAAAGATTGCGCCAATCAGGCCGTCTTTGGATTTGAGCGATTCAAGAATTCTTTCGTACTTTGTCTTCAAATCAGGGCCATCAAATGAAAGTAAATCCTTCCAACGATTACCCTTAGGAATAGCGCTCCCTAATCCGTAGGATTCCTTTTCGGCATCCATCTTCAGGAACAGCAAATAAGTCAGCTGAATAATGTAGTCGGTAAAGCCCACGCCGGCAGCCGCCAGCACATCGGCCATATTCCAGACCTTTTTTGTCAATGTTGTTTCGGATTTTACTTCAATCTGTTTTTTCATTTTTCTTTACTGGAACATGAACTTTGTCAGGTTCTGGATTTCGGTATTAATATTTTGCGGGCCGAAGAGTTTTGCCGCCTGCAAGAATAGAGGTTTTTCATACTGCATCAGGATTGGCGCCGAGACACAACCATTCTGCACAACATATTGAGCAATCCTCTTAAGCACTTGCTTTTGATCTTCGTTTAACACGCGCTGATTTTGACCGCAATATAATTCAAAAAGGCTGGCAGAAGTGCTTTGCAATGAATAAAGCGACCCCTTTTGCCCCAAAGCGTAACGCACTAACTGTATAAGGTTCGTCAAAAGGCCAACTTCGTCCTTTTCCAGGTCCTTTACTTTTCCGGCCTTCCCCACTTTATTCACGGACAATGTCTTGTAGCAAGTCCAAAGATTCTTTTCGTTCAGCATCGGATTGAACTTTTCGAGTTTGCGCTTCAAATCCGAGAGCATTTCGTAGGTAATGGCAACATCTTCGCTGTTGTAGATAATGCGCAGAGCTTCCACTTCATCACGATTCTGCTCAATAAAATCCTTAAAGATTTCCGCATACTTTTTAGATTCATCAATGCTGAAACCGGAGTAAACTAGACTATCAGTGCCTTCATGCTGAATCTTGATAAAGCCACGATTGATTTCAAGGAGAACCTTGCGAACCTTGACATTGTTGATGACCGCAGAAATCAACTCCCTGCGTTCAATGTTAGCGTCATTGATGTCTTTGTATTCCGGCAACGGGGTTGTCGAGAATTCGTTCTTGCCTGTGAGGGCATCATAAATTCGGCTTACAAAGAAATACAGGGATGTCGGAGCGAGCAACTTGTTGACTTCGCTCAAATCTTCCTGCTCGGCCTTGTTGTTTATTTTCGAGAGATAACCCGCAAATAGATTCAAATGCTCATCAGGAAGCTCACCATGGGCCAAGCGTTCCATCAGCCTTTCGAGCCCCAAGGTCTTGTGGTATTCCGCATCACCTGTCGCACCCGGAAGTTTCATTTCGTGTTCGGTAACGCCAACAGCATCGACTAAGTAAAAACAGTCCTTGCTCGTTCCGTTCGGTGTCACAAGCTGGAATTTGTCGTCATCCATCGTTCGGCAACCGCGACCCTTCATCTGCGTGTAAAGTACGGCGGAATTGATATCGCGCATGAACACTAGGACTTCCAAAGGTTTCACATCCGTACCGGTCGCCACAAGCGTCACCGTCACCGCAATGCGAAATTCCTTCTCGTTCCTGAAATCGGAAATCAGCTGATTGGAATTCCCTGCTTTACAAGTAATCTTCTGCACGAACTTTTCGGGGAGCTTGAGCCCCACCTTTTCAAATTCAACGGCAAAGGACTGCTTGATGGCATCAACGATGTTGTCGGCGTGGCTGTCGGTCTTTGCAAAGAAAAGCGTCTTGGGAATATATTTCCAATTGCGGACAGGGTCATCGCTCAAACGTTCCGGGTAAAGCGACGAATAAATGGCTTGCTTAAAGGAGTCAACGACAAGCCTAATCTGTGCCGGGTTCACGACACTGCGGTCTAATTCGGTACTTTCGTACTTTTGGTCCTCTTTCTGAATTTTCTTTTGCTTAGAACCATCCAAGAGCGTAATGCGCTCTACGTGTTCGCCCTGACCGATTGTCCCGCCCTGCGAACTGACTAAAGTCTTGATGCGGAATACGCGCGGGGGTACGTTCACGCCATCGCGGATAGAATCTTCGAGGGTGTATTCTACCACCGTATTCTTGTTGAAGAACGCGTAAGCCTCTTTGGTCGGAGTCGCAGTCAATCCAACGACACGGGCCGTATTGAAATAATCGAGCACCTGTTTCCATTTGCCATAAATGGAACGGTGGCATTCATCCACAATAATCAAATCGAAGGTATCTCTTGCAACCTTCAAATCTTGCGGAAGTTCAATGCTTACGGAGGACTGATCGTTTGTTGAGTCGCCATCAAGTTCTGATTCGTCATCGTCGGTATCAACAAAGGTTTGCCCGGTCAAAACAGCATAAAGACGCTGAATGGTAGATATCACCACATGGGATTTTTCGATATCCTTCACGTTGTGGAGACGCTGAACGACATACTCATCGCTAAACGGAATCCCTGTTTCCGTAAGCTTGTATGTCCCGAACTCGCCTTCGGCTTGTTTGCCAAGGTTGTTGCGGTCCACCAGGAACAAGACTTTTTTAGCCGGGGTATAATTGAGCAGACGATACGCCGCTGTGCATGCGGTAAATGTTTTACCAGCACCCGTTGCAAGGACAATCAAAGCCTTTTTCTTGTCATGCTTAAAGCTCAGTTCCAAGTTGCAAATTGCATCGTACTGGCACTGGCGCAAACCTGCTTTGGCCTTCGTCTGCACTGCGGGGACCGCAGGCATTTTTGCAAATTCAGAACTAAGTTCTGCACGAATTGCGACTTCTTTCGGCGTGAACATCTTTTTAAGTTCAAGGAACTCCAGAGGCTCTCCAGCAGCGAAATCCCTTCGGTCGCAGAACAGCAACTTGTCGCCATTACACATGAAAAGGAATGGCAAAGGTTTTGTCCATGTTTGATACCAAGGAAGCGCCCCTGCGGAATACTTCGCCGTTTGTTCTGCAACTTTTCCACCTAGAGAATTTTCAGCACGCTTAGCTTCTAAAACACCAATAGCCTTTCCATCTAAGAAAAGCAGATAATCAGCTTCGTTATTTCCTTTAGTTAAGGCCTCGGTAACCGCCTGTGCATGCGGAACGTCCAAATACTCAGAACGCGGAACAACTGCCCAGCCGGCTGCGGCGAGCATTTCATCTATCAAAACGCGAGCTTGTTCTTCGGGCTTTAATTCATCCATGAATTTCTAAACCCTAAAATAACATATTTTCTAAAAATAGGAGATGCCCGCCTACGCGGGCATGACAAAAAAGCGAGGATGACATTAAAAAGGCGCCCCCCACACTAATGCGAGGAGCGCCTTTTATATTCCTAGATCCTATCGGGTTTCGCGAACCCTCCAGGATGACATGCTAATGTCGCGCGTTTTTGTTTCCGCCGGAGGCGGGGATGACAAGTGAGGGTGGCTGGCATGACAATCGCGCGGTTGGCAGTTATTCCTAACCACTAGCCACTAGTACCTATAGTGATCCGCCTTGTACGGGCCTTCGACGGGCACGCCGATGTAGTCGGCCTGGGCCTTGGTAAGCGTGGTCAGGTGGACGCCGAGCTTTTCGAGGTGGAGGCGTGCGACCTTTTCGTCGAGGATCTTCGGGAGTGTATAGACGACGCCGCTTTCGTACTTGATGCCGGCGACGGTCTGCTTGCCCTGAGCGTTGAGCCAGAGGTCGATCTGAGCGATGGTCTGGTTCGTGAAGCTTGCACTCATCACGAAGCTCGGGTGACCGGTAGCGCAGCCGAGGTTCAGCAAGCGGCCTTCGGCGAGGATGAGGATGCTGTGGCCGTCGGCGAAAATCCATTCGTCGTACTGCGGCTTGATTTCGTTACGCTTGATGCCCGGAATCTTCTTCAAACCGGCCATGTCGATTTCGTTGTCGAAGTGACCGATGTTACCCACGATGGCGCGGTTCTTCATCTTTTCCATCTGGGCGGCAGAGATGATCATGGTGTTGCCCGTGGTGGTCACGAAGATGTCGGCCATGCTCACGACTTCGTCGAGGGTCTTGACTTCGTAGCCTTCCATCACGGCCTGGAGAGCGCAAATCGGGTCGATTTCGGTGATGATCACGCGAGCGCCCTGGCCGCGGAGGGACTGGGCGCAGCCCTTACCCACGTCGCCGTAGCCGCAGACGACTGCAATCTTGCCTGCCATCATCACGTCGGTGGCGCGGTTGATGCCGTCGATGAGGGAGTGGCGGCAGCCGTAGAGGTTGTCGAACTTGGACTTGGTCACGGAATCGTTCACGTTGATTGCCGGGAACTTGAGACGGCCGGCCTGGGCCATCTGGTACAGGCGATGCACGCCGGTAGTGGTTTCTTCGGAAACGCCGCGGAGAGCTTCGCGGGCACGGGTCCACTGCTTCGGGTCCTTCTCGAAAATCTTACGGCAGGTGGCGAGGAACACGCCCCATTCTTCGCTGTCCTTTTCGGGGTTGAATTCGGGCACCTTGCCGGCGTCTTCGAATTCGGCGCCGCAGGTCACGAGCATGGTAGCGTCGCCGCCGTCATCCACGATGAGGTCAGGGGTCTTGCCGTCGGGCCACACGAGGGCGCGAGCGGTGTTTTCCCAATAGTCTTCCAAGGATTCACCTTTCCAGGCGAACACGGGCACGCCCTGCGGGTTTTCCACAGTGCCCTTCTTGCCGACCACGACAGCGGCAGCAGCGTTGTCCTGCGTGCTGAAGATGTTGCAGGAGACCCAGCGCACGTCGGCACCGAGGTCGGTAAGCGTTTCAATCAAAATAGCGGTCTGCACCGTCATGTGGAGGCTGCCCATGATGCGGGCGCCAGCCAGCGGCTTCTTGCCGGCGTATTCCTTGCGGAGAGCCATGAGGCCCGGCATTTCGGTTTCGGCGAGGTCGAGTTCCTTGCGACCTTCGATTGCGAGGTTGATATCCTTGATTTTGTATTCCATAGTTTATTCCTTTTTGGCGCAGGTTTTGCGATCATCAAAATGGCTATTGATTACGCCCAAATCGCGCCGGTTTTATTTATGCATAAATATAGCTTTATGCATAAAGCGCGTCAACCTGGGTCGCGAGTCAACTATTCAGTAAACAATATTCCCCGGATGCGTAGGGACTTGCTATCCTTCGACGCTTCTTCGGCATACAGGTAGTTTATCGCAATCGTCGCCTTGTCGGCCTTGATTTGCCTTACGGAGTCCTGTTTCAACGTTTGCCTGTCGACGGTGAAGGTGTAGACGGGCACGGGCGTTTCGTTGCAGGTATTGGTCGAGTCGTTTTCGCAGCTGCTGTCGCTGTCTTCCTTCAACGAAATCCGGAAGGTGAGCGTGTCGCCCGTGAATTCGAATTCGTCGTTGTCAAAATAATGGTTTATGGCGACGGCGCCCTTCGTGCTGCGGGGCACCTGGAGCACCGCCTTGTCGGGGTATTCTATGCTGGTCTCGAACTTGTCGAACGGTTCTGTGTCCGAATCGTCTCCGCAACAGCTGTAATCGATGGGATCGTCGGTAAAGGCGTCATCGCGGGCTGCGAGCGAAAGGTATTTGCTGAATTCCAGATCGGGCTCGGAAGCGATTTCCTTCATCCGGGAGACAATCAGCAACGTGTTCACGTCGCCCTTCTTCCGCAGCTCCCTGACAAACGCTTTGGAGTCTTCCTTGCTGAGCGGGTACTCGGTGTAGCCCTGCTCGACAAGTGCACTCTTGATGCTCTCCATCCATACATGGTGCGTGATCCTTTGTGCGTTGAATGGAGCTTCTGTGAAGATAAAGAAAATGGCGCAGAAGGTGATGGCGATGTAGCGCGACTTGCACTTGATTTTGTCGATGAGGAGGATTGCGATGACGGCGTAGAAGAAAATGTTGATGGCAACGACATAGATGCGTCCTGTTGAAATGCCGTAGTCGCTGATTCTGCGGACGAGGCCGACGGTCATCGTGATTACGAGGGGGATGCATGCGGCGGGGAAGATTTTCAGGAGCTTCTTTTCGAAGGCGTGGCCGGTACTTTGTCTTGCGGGGTAAAGGACGGTGATGAGCGCAAGCACGTAGACCATGAATCCCGAAACAAAGTACGATACCATTCCCTGCGGCATGTCCCACAGCACGACGAACTTGACGATGTAGGCGTAGAAGAGGAGGATGGCAAGGGCGAGCACCGGCACGAAGAGGAAGCGGATGGTGCTCGTTACAAACTTGCTCAGTGCAGGTGTTTCGCTATGGCATTCCTCGATGGATGGGATTCCGGTAAAGTAGAGGATGGGGAATACGATGCTTGCGCAGAAGTAGAAAATGTATAGGAAGAATTTTTCGTCGAATTCATACTCGAAAAGCGCGCCGAAGGCGAAGACGAGCGCCGCGACGGAGCCGCACAGGAGCGTTGCCACGAGGGCACCGATAACCAAAGCCTTGATATTCTTGAACAGGAAAATCCAGAAAGCGTTTTCGTTTTTGTTTTTCCAGAACGGCGCGATGAATATGCTCAGTGCTGCGATGAGGTATACGAAGATGATGGTTGTGATAAAGTAGTAGTTTGCCCAAGTAAAAATCCTTGTGAAGAAGAAAAACAGGAACACCGAGAGCGCGAACCATGCGCCGCCAGTGATTACCTGCGGTTGCCATTTGCGGTTCTTCAGGGATTCCTGTACAAGCGACGTGGTGAGCGAGATGAGGAGTGCTGCGGGAGGGTAAGCGCAAAACCACACGTAAAAATGGAAAAGGAAGCCTCCGGTATTTTCGGGAGAGAATATATTGCTGTCAAGGAGATCTATGTATTCGGTGTTGAATATGCACGCGATGAATGTGAATAAGGCGAACGCTGTCGCGACGGGGAACCGCCTGAACGCGCTCGAAATTTGACTGGGGTATTTCTTGATTGCCGTAAAGTCCATTTTTCCCCTTCAGATTGTATAAAGTCCGCGAATCCCACACATAGTCATTCTTGACTTGGTGTTTTGTCCTAATTCCCTACTTCCTGTTGCCAGCTTCTTTGCGCTCTTTTTTGATTTGCTTCAGCTGTGCGAGGCGTTCGCCGAGGGCCTTTTCTTTTCCGTAGGGCTTCGGCTTGTAGATTTCGACGCCTTCCAGCTGCTTGGGCAGGTGCTCCTGCGCGGAATAGGCGCCCGGGCTGTCGTGGTCGTACTGGTAGTCGGTCCCGTAGCCGAGCTTTTCGCCTACCTTCGTCACGGAATTGCGGAAGGCGCGGGGGACGGGGAGCGTTCCCGTTTCCTTGACGATGCGGTCGGCCGCCATGCCCGCGAGTTCGAGGCTGTTGCTCTTGGGGGCGAGCGAAAGGTAGACGGCAAGTTCGTCGAGTGCGATGAGGCCTTCGGGGATTCCCATGAAATCGTAGGCTTCGCGGGCGGATGTCGCGAGCAGTAGCGCGTTCGGGTCGGCAAGTCCGATGTCTTCCATGCTCATGCGCATGAGGCGCCGCAATATGAATCGCGGGTCTTCGCCGCCCTGCAGCATGCGGTGCATCCAGTAGAGGGCCGCATCCGGGTCGCTCCCGCGCACGGACTTGTGCAGGGCAGAAATCAGGTTGTAGTGCTCCTCGCCGCTCTTGTCGTAGCGCAGCGGCTTCTTGTACTGGAATTCCTCGAGCAGTTTCTCGTCGATGATTTTGCGGTTGCCGAGGTTCTTGCCGATCCATTCGATTTGGTTCAGCAGGAATCGTGCATCGCCGTCGGATTGCGCGATGAGCTTTTCTACGACGGCTTCCTCGACCTCGACGTCCTTCAGCTGGAGCCCGCGGGGATGGTCGCGCAGCGCGCTGAAAATGAGCGTGCGGAGGTCGTCCTTGCTTAGCGGTGCGAACAAAATAAGCTGGCAGCGGCTGAGCAAGGCGCTGTTGACCTCGAACCCCGGGTTCTCGGTGGTGGCGCCTATGAGCGTCACCGTGCCGTCCTCGACGGCACCCAACAGCGCATCCTGCTGTCCTTTGTTGAAACGGTGGATTTCGTCGATGAAAAGGATGGTATCCTGGAAAATCCCCTTCATCTTGCGGGCGTCGGCGAGGACTTCCTTGACTTCCTTCACGCCACTCGCCACCGCCGAGAGCGCGACGAACGCCTTCTTTGTGTGCTGGCGGATGACATGGGCGAGGCTTGTCTTGCCGCAGCCGGGCGGACCCCAGAAAATCATGCTCGGGACGTTGTCGTTCTCGAGGCTCTTGCGCAAAAGGCTCTGCTCGCCCAGAATCTTGTTCTGGCCAAGGAATTCGTCCAAATTCTGTGGACGGAGTCTTTCGGCGAGCGGCTGGTCCATGTTACTCGTCCTTGAATTCGAACTTGCTGAAGCTCGCGGGGATTTCTCGCGTTGGCCTGCCGTTCTTGGTCATGCAGTGGAGCGTGGAGCCCGTGGTGCAAAGTTTCCCGTTCACGGTTGCCTTGTAGAAGAATCGGATGCGCAGCTTGCCTTCGCGGACCATCGTCGTCTCGATATCCACGAAGTCGCCATAGTGCGTGGGCGCCTTGAACTGTACGTTCAGTTCGAGAACGGGGGAGGCGAACCCTTCGGCTTCCATGTCGGCGTAGCTTGCGCCAGCCGTGCGGAAAAACTCGGTGCGGGCCTGTTCAAACCATACGGCGTAAACGGAGTGGTGGACAATGCCCATCTGGTCGGTTTCCGCGTAGCGGACTTCGATGCGGGCGGTATGGGAAAAAGTGCATGTTTCCATGGCATAAATATATAAAGTAAACTGAGCCTATAAAAAAGACATCCCGGAAAAATTCCGGGATGTCCATTTTTTTTATCGAGGAAAAATTATTACCACTTGGCCTTGAGTGCCTGCGGGCATTCCACTTCCTTGAATTCGAAGTTCGGGTTGCCTGCAGCTTCCATCCATGTGGCGAGGAACATGCAGCCTTCCTTGGCCTGTTCGTCGTTCTTGAAGACTTCGTTGCACTTGTTCTTGAGGCATTCCTTGCGCTTGTTCAGGAGGTCTCCGTCGTAGCCGACCTGCTTTTCGCAGTCGGAGAGGAGACCGCCGTACTGTTCGCCCTGGTTGCCCCAGCCCATGTTGGAACAACCGTTGAACATGCCGACGCCACCGCCTGGAATCATCACGTCGAACTGTCCATGTTGTACATCGCCACCGATGTTGGTTGCCATCACGACGAGGGTCTTGCCGGCGAGTGCCTGGTGGTTAGCCTTGCTTTCGTATTTGCCGCCACCGGTAAAGGTGAGGGCGAAACACTTGCCGCACTTGCCGCCGTCTGCAGCCGGAACAGCTGCAAATGCATAGGCGACCTTGTCGCTCGCGACGAAAGGAATCTGGCTCGTGCAAGCAGTGTTCTGGCCGCCGGCGCAAATGTTCTGGCCGCCCTGTACAACGTTCCTGCCCTTGGCGTCGCAGGTCTTGGTCGGGTTGCCGCCGGAGTTTTCGGGCCATGCGCAGTGGGCCATGCAGCAGTCCCAGTAACGGGTTGCCCAGCCCTGCTGGCCGCCCTTGCCCGCGTTTTCGTACTTGGAGGCTTCGGGGTCATTGCCGCCGCCCTTAGAGCTGGAAGACTCTTCTTTGCTGCTGGAGCTAGACTTCGCGCTGCTGGAGCTGGATTTTGCACTGCTGGAACTGGACTTTGCGCTGCTGGAGCTGGACTTCGCGGTCTCGCTGGAAGACGTTGTTACGGGAGCGTTGCCGCCGCTGGACGGAGTGGAGGACGATTCCACAGCTGCTGTGGGAGCGCTGGAACTAGACACCGGAATTTCAATGGGATCGGCCGGCTTGATAACGGTGTTGCTGTCAAGGCTCGTGATGGAGCCGTCCAGTCCGATAACAGTCCTTTCGGGGGTAATGCGGAGAAGCGTGGAAAGGCTGACGTCCGTCATGATGACGTTGTTCTGGAGGTCTGTAATAGTTCCGTTTGTAGCGTTGAATACGCCGACAGGCTTGCTCCAAGCGTCGGTAACGACCTGGACGCCGTTTTCATTGGGCTGCTGGATGAGGTAACTGGATTGATCTGTGAAAATCCACCAGACTTCGGACGAGACGGTAAACGGCCGACTGTCAGCTGTCGTCTGTGCCGGACTAGAAGATGTTTCTTCTGAACAGTTCCATGCTAGCATCAATGTGGCGGCGATCGCCATGGACTTGATGAACATATGCTTCATAAAATTTTTCCTCGCTAATAAATACGGTGAGACCTCCCATAAAGCCTCAACAAAATTTCACCCAAGTCAAAGATAGATTTGTATTTACGAAAAAGATGTAAAATTTTGTAAGGTGTGAAAGGGGTCAATAAAAAACGGGATAAAAGTAAAGAAAAAGCAACGTTCAGCGTTTTGAACGTTGCAAAATAGTGATTTAGAACACTTTTACAATTTGTGCAGGACTAGTACTTGTTCTTGAGCACGTCCGGGCATTCCACCTCGACGTAGTCGTGCATGGGGTTGCCTGCGGCATGCATGAAGTCGGCAAGGAACATGCAGCCCTTCTTGGCGTCGCTGTCGTTGCTGAACACGCTGTTGCACTTTTCCTTGAGGCATTCGAGCGTCCTGGGGGCGCTGTAATTGGTCGATTCTTCGCAGTCGCTGAGGAGACCGCCGTATTGCTTGCCCTGGTTGCCCCAGCCCATGGAGGAGCATCCGTTGAATGCGCCGACGCCACCGCCAGGGATCATGATGTCGAACTGGCCCTGTTCCACGTCGTGGCCCACGTTTGTCACCATGATGATGAGCTTCTTGCCCTTGATGGCGGTGTGGTTGTTGTCGGTGCTGTACTTGCCCTTGCCGGTGAAGGTGAGCTGGAAGCACTTGCCGCACTGGCCGCCGTTGCTTGCGGGCACTGCCGCGAAGGCGAATCCCATGTCGTTACAGCCGCTTACTGTGAAGGGAATCTGGCTGATGCAGGTCATCTGCGAGCCTCCGCTGCAGATGCTCCCGTCGCCCCAGTTCGTGTTCTCGCTGCGGCCCTTGTTGGTGCACTGCTTGGAGTTCTTGCCGCCGGAATTCTCGTTCCAGGAACAGCTGGGCTTGCAGCAGTCCCAGTAGCGCGTGGCCCAGCCGCTGCCGCTGCCGCCCTTTGTCTTAATGGCGGGGCATCCGGTGGTGGGGGTGCTTCCTCCTCCGCTGGAGCTGCTGGATTCGGGCTGCTTGGAGCTGCTCGACACTGTTTTCGAAGACGAGGATGCCGGTGCGTTGCTGGACGAGGATTTCGCCCTTGCCGGACAGGCCTCGTGGTCGTCTACGGAGATGACCTTGAGTTCAGACGCGTTGACGCCCTTCACGAGCATTTTGCCGTTGTTGTCGATGATGTCGCCGTTGAAATGGTCCGTGATGGTGCCGACCTTGTAGCAGTTCGCGTCGGAAACATCGCCGTTTTCGTAGATGAGGTAGTCCCTGTCGGCATGGAGTAGCCATGCGATGTCGTAAAGCAGCTTGTAGGTCGTCTCGGTTTCCCCGGATGCGGAGGTGATGGGGTCCTCTTCGGGTACCGGGATGAAGGGGGTCACAATTTCCAGCTCGCCCAGTTTGAGCATCTGGACGATGGGTTCGCCGGTCACGTTGTCGATGACGGCGGTTCCGGAGGAGTTGAGCATGCCCACGGGGTTGCCCTTGGCGTCGGTGACGATCCTGCTGTCCTTGTAGATGAGGAGGTCCATTCCATTCGCGGAAGGACTGGTATAGAGATACGCGTCGCCATAGACGACGTATTTGGAGGACGAGTCATGGAAGCAGGAAAGCTCGGCGATGGGGCATGTCAGCGGTTCGGGCGCCGACGTGGACTCGTCGCTTGTACAGGCGAACGACAGCAGCGTCACGCCTGTAAGCAAAAGAGATTTGAACTCTAAGTGTTTCATGTATACCTCTTCCGTCCATCCCCAAAAATAAGTCTATAAAAATAAAAGCAAAATCCAGCACGAAAAGATAGTGAATTTATGGAAGATTAGTCAATGTCGAGTGTGATGTAGCCTACATGAATTGCTCCATAAGCGGTTGAAGATCACAGAAATGGGAAAACGGCGAATGTAAAGTTTTGTAAAATTTCATATGTAAACAAGATTTTACAAATGGAAAGTCCGGTACTTGAGGGGAAGCTTCGCCATATGTTGATAGATTGTAAATATATTGGAAATTCACGGAGATGAAAAATGTTTAACCATTGAAATTCGAATAAAATCGCCATTTCCAGTCGGGATGCGTGTTGCCTTCCCGGAGCCGTGCTTAAGGGCTATTTATTATGTGGATAAGTCCATTTTTTGCCATTTTCGCAAAAAATCAAAGAAAAAACGCTTGAAAAAAAATCCTCATTTACTAAATTTGTGGTCCAATTTCGAAGAGTACCGCTTCCTATGCTCTCCGGATTACGGGAATCCCAAGAGATTCCTTGAACTTGAAGCGATAAACCTTCTGCTGAAGAAGAGGAAAAAATGGCAAAAGAACATTTTGACAGAAGCAAGCCGCACTGCAACATTGGCACCATCGGCCACGTTGACCACGGTAAAACCACTTTGACCGCTGCAATCT
>JAGCPF010000014.1 GCA_017642335.1 Fibrobacter sp. | reverse complement strand
TAGGCCTTGTCGGCACCTTCTTCGGCAACCACGTAAACGAGACGAGTGTGCTTCTGGCGCGTGGTGAGTTCCGGCATGGAACCGCTACGCACGGCTTCGAGAGCCGCTTCAACCGGGCAGGTGTACTGCTTGGCATTCTTCACGCCCTTGATGCGGCGGACAGCGTCGCTGTGGCCCTGGGAAACGCCCTTGCCCCAGAACGTGTAGTCCTTGCCTTCCGGGAGGATGGACTGGGCGTACACGCGGTTCAGGCTGAACATGCCCGGGTCCCAACCGACAGAAATCATAGCGATTTTACCGGCGGCCTTCGCGGCAGCGTCAACAGCGGCGAAGTGCTGCGGAATCTTGGCGTGCGTGTCGAAGGAGTCGATCACGTTGAACATGGCGGCGTACTTCGGGGTGAGCACCGGCAGGTCCGTAGCGGAACCACCGCAAATGATGAGCAGGTCCACCTTGTCCTTCCAAGCTTCCATTTCAGAAACGTTCAGCACCGGAACGCCAGCCGTCTGGATCTTGACCGTAGCGGGGTCACGACGGGTGAAAACAGCCACGAGTTCCATATCCGGAGCCTGCTTCACGGCGCATTCCACACCGCGACCCAGGTTACCGTAACCGAGAATAGCAATCTTTGCCATAAAAATATCCTTGTTTAAAATTTTTGCGAGTGAAAATATAGGAATTAGACGAGAGACGAGAGACGAGAGACGAGAGATTGTCGCAATAATACTGCGCGAACCGCCATTATTTTCCTTTCGTCTTTAGTCTGTAGGCTCGAAGAGCCGTTCTTTCGTCTATAAAAGGGGGAAGCCTCCCCCTGGCTTCCATCGTCAGTCTCCGTGACAAAGGTCCCTGAGCCTGCCGAAGGGCCGCCACCCCTTCGAGCGGGCGCTCGCCGCCCCGCAACGCCCCGGCCCTTCAAAAAAAATTCAGCTGTTATTTTTTGAAAGTTGTTTAAATATATTTTATTGAAGATTTTTTACAAATGCGGTGACATATATGTTGACACGGAAAAATTTATTCCTTTTGATGCTCAGTAGCCTATTTATCTGTTGTTCTCAGTCGGAACGACCGTATTCGTGTTGGAATACAGGTATTGATTCTTTATTCGCAAATTATCTTTGTGCGAGTCAGCAGAATTGTGAAACGAACTTTGGACATCCAGAAGATGTTGTTTATGGTGTTGACGCAAAAAAAATAAACTGTCTTGTGGACTCCCTAGCAAATTATAAATCTGGATTATCGTATACTGAATATTATCTATTCGAAAACATTCCTGATTCTATTTTTCGTTTGTCTGAAAAGGCTATTGAAAAGATCATGAATACCAAAGATTCATGTCTACGTGAAATGGGAATGGTTGCTTTGTCTGAAAAAGGTGTAATTAGGCACGAGTTTAAAAATATTTGTCATATAAAAAAATTTGAGGGAGTAAAAAAAGTTTCTGTACGAGAACTTGGTGATTATTGGCTGTTCAATCATCAAAATGAACTTGACGATTTTGAAGTGA
The DNA here is from genome assembly GCA_017642335.1 of Fibrobacter sp. Lineage (GTDB taxonomy): Bacteria > Fibrobacterota > Fibrobacteria > Fibrobacterales > Fibrobacteraceae > Fibrobacter. The sequence goes on along the minus strand of JAGCPF010000014.1, from coordinate 27,486 downwards.
ATCATTTGGAAAAAAAGACGGAAAAATTTATTGCAGAATCAGTAAACCAAAACAACATCAAAAAGTCATTTGAAATAGGCTCATGTGTTGGAAATATTGTTGATGCTTATACGGCTCCTTTTTATGGAGGTCTGGAAATCGCTTTAGATATTTCGATGAAGAATTCTTGTTTGGTTAGGCAAAACCTGTGGCCTTATTATATATCAAAATCAGGGGATACAATATATTTTAAGATAGCCCCTCCCACAAATTTGCTTTATGCGGATGATCGTGAATCTCGGAATTATAATACGTTTAACGAACAATCTAAGCTTGATATTATACCCAAATCAGGCAAAAAAATAATCCGTGTACCGTGGGTCCCACAACGAACAGTTCATTTCTTTAAGGAATCGACTTTCTTTCCTTTTGATCGTGTAGAAAAAGGAAATATCCTTGTTATTGATATTCCATGTTTTGATGATGAATTTACAAAAAAGTACTACGCATTTCACATAACAAAAACAAAATACCCTTATCTTCGATGTGTTGTTAATCAAGTTTCCAATTCAATCGCAAAAAAATAATGGAATCTGTTCTAAAGTTTAACCTGATCGAAGACAAGTCCAATAAAAATAAGAAATTTTATAAATGCATTGCATTTGTGCAGATAACTATATATGCTCAATAATATGAAAAAAATTGAAAACTCCGCCAAATGGTCTAAAGAGCGTCTCGATGCGGAACTCGAGAAAGGCTACAATGACATGCTGAAAGGTCGCACCCGCCCAGCCGCGATGGTCCTTTCCGATGTCAAGAAAAAATACAAGGTATGAATTTCGAAATCCATTTTTCTTCCGCAGCACAGGACGATATCGATCAAATCTTTGACTATATCAGCGTAGCACTTTGTTCGCCTATCGCGGCAAAGAATCTAATGGGAAAAATTCAGGAATCGTCGTTATATTGCGCGTCTTTTATTGCAGACAGGAAACAAAATAGCCTTCAACACTACATATATTTCAAACACCGGAGAATACAAGAGAATGCTTCACGTGATTGACGCGAAATATATTGGCGATTATGGGGCATTACATGGCCGAACGGCGTCGATTTCGCCCCTGAATTCATCAAAGGATTGGTGAATTCACCCTTCCAAAGTCAACGAATCGTCCACAGCAGGTAAAGCGGCAAGCTTACCGTTGAGCATCCTTCACAATCGTTCACGGCGAGGTTCTTGAGCGAAAGCTTGTACCCCTTTGCCGGTGCAAATTTCTTGCAGAACTGCTTGTAGCTTTTGGCTTGCGTGTTCGTAGCCGCCTTGACCTCGACTGGAACGACTTTCCCGTCATTTTCAAAGAGGAAATCAAGTTCTGCGCTGTTCCCCGAGCGCCAGAAATACGGGCTCTTTTGCATGCAGAGCAGTTCGTTCAGAACATAGTTTTCTGTGACGGCACCCTTATTCGTATTGGACGTATCGTCCATCAAGATATCCTTGTAGCCAAGCGAAAGTCTGCGGCCCAGCAGACCGATGTCCGAAAGGTACACCTTGAAATTCGTCGCATCCGAATTTGAAGACAAGGGAACTTCCGCTTTCTGCACAAGCTCAACCAAATGGATAAGCCCGGCGTTCTTGAGCCATTGTAGCGCGGCCTCCAGTTCATGCGCCCTCTTGCCGTTCTTTACATGCGAAAACATGAACTTGTTGTTTTCCTTGGCAAGTTGCTTGGGCACGGAATCCCATATCATGCGGATTTTTTCAATTTCATTTACGGGAGCATGCTTCGAGAAATCGTCCGCATAGTCCGCAAGGATTTCATCCTGGATTTCTCCCACGGTTTCAAAATTCCTGGAGGTTGCGTATTCTTGCACCGCTTCGGGCATTCCGCCTACAACAAGATATTCCTTCAGCAGGCGTTCCATAGGTTTTGCATAGACTTCGGGAATTGTCCGATCAGTGGGCCATTCTGCAAAAAGTTCAATATATCTTTCTTCACCACAGGCGGTCAAAAATTCCCTGAAGTTCATCGGGAACATCTGCATGCGGTTGACTTTCCCGACAGGGAAGGAAATGTTTTCGCGACGGAGAGCAACGCCGAGCAAGGAACCCGCGCATGCCACATGGAGTTCTCGCTTGTTCTCGCAGAAATATTTCAAGGAAGTGATTGCCCGCGGTGCTTCCTGGATTTCATCAAAAATCAAGAGCGTTTTGCCTGCCTCAATTTTACTTTGCGTAAGCAGCTCAAGTTCCCTGACGATTCTCTCTACATCAAAGTCATAATCGAAAATGGCGGCAAACTTGTCTCTAGACTCAAAATTGATGTAGCATACGTTATCGAAGTATTTTGCTCCGAATTCCTTTAATGTATGGGTCTTGCCGCATTGGCGAACACCCGTCAGAAGCAGGGGCTTCCGGCGCTTGCTATTTTTCCAGGCAACCAAATCCTTCGAAAATTCGCGTTCCATACCTTTAATATACAAAAGTCATAGGACTTTCGCAACAAAAATTACATTTTTCATAGGACTTTTTATAAAAGCCCTACATTTTTGGCACGAATTGCTTTGTTTTTGATTTAGGCGTCTAGATTCCCGTGCTGCCGAAGCCACCGCGGTCGGCGCCGTCAAGCGGGCCTTCCTCGAAGGTAAGCGTGGGTTGCTGCTCAATGATGCGGAACTGCGCGATGCGGCTCCCCTTCTCGATGGTCACGTCGCGGGTCGCATAAACAGGCATTTTCCACCAGTCGTTTGCACCACAGTAGCTCGAATCCACCACGCCCACGGAATTCGCCTGCAAGATGCCGAAGTTCTTGAACGTGGAGCTGCGCGGGGCGATATGCGCCTCGTAGCCCTCGGGCAACTTCATTGCAACGCCCAAATGAATCAGGCGGAACTCCCCCGCCTTGAGCGTCACGGTCTCCGCCGCCGCCAGGTCAATCCAGTCGGACTTGCCGCCAACGTAAGTGAGTTTCGGGATGGAATCGTCGAGGTACTGTATTTTGATTGTCTTCGTGGTCATAGAGCCCTACCGAGTTCCCGGCATGAACATATCAAAGTCGCGCTGGATTCTTTCACCATTTGAATGATAAAAATTATCGCCCAAATAGTAATCACAAATAATCTCCCTCATACGAAGAAATTCCTTGAGAGAATGTTTTCCCCGCTGAGCTTCAATAGTCAAATCAATCAATTCCAATGCACGAAAAACGGCACGTTCAGTCTGTTCCCTGTTGCCCTTCCCTTTCCAGCGGTTTGCACGCGAAATTTCGCTTCCAATATTCAACATCTGGAGCGAAAGCGGCATCTCAGCCCATCGGCCTGCAGCCATGCTTTTATGCTGAGCATTCTCTACTTGCATAACGAATAAATAATCTCCGCAATAGTATTTCTAATACCAGGATCTTCGACGCCACGGCTCCGATTGCCTTGATTTGGACGGATATTGATAAGGGAATCAAATTCTAAAAAATCCTCACCATCCATTTCTGGATAAAGGTTGAACCCCCAAAGATTTTCTTGCCGAGAACCGGATTCCAAAAGTAATGTTTCCAAATCTGCATGCATTTCGGCATCAAGGGCAATCTTCTTTTCAGCAACATCAACAACGCCTTTGACCATATCGCCAAAGTAATGAGTCTGCAATTCTAACAATATTTTCTTGTCAAACGGTTCAGAATAAACAACCATAAATGCACCTTTTTTTACTAATATAACAAAAGCAAAGTTAAAAATTTGATTTTTCAATCCCGTAGCATAAAAAATTGTATACTTAACCAAAACTTCTTTTTTTGCAAGAGGGCCTAATGTCAAACTATATTCAATTTTTCCTACCCATTGTAACAATGCTCCTCGGTTCCTTCTTAACATATTTTTGGGGAATAAGAGTGAAAAGAAACGAAGCCTCACTAAAGAGTAAAGAAGAACATTACTCCAAATTGCTTATAAAACTTCAAGGTTTTGTTGGATCTACAGCAAATTCACAGACAAAAAAAGAATTTTTTGAAGAGCAATACAAAAGTTGGTTATACTGTTCTGATGATGTTGTAAAATCAATCAATGCAATGGTTTCTTTAGTAATAAATGCACATGGTAATGCGCCAAATCCAGAGGAAGGCCGAAAAGCCATAGGAAATATCGTATTAGCGATGCGTAAAGACCTAAACGAAAAAACTAAACTTAATTATAAAGATTTCAAATATACCGATGTAATTTAAAAAGTAAAATTACTACAAATTAATAATCATGCTACCACCGGATGCGTCACTATTGCTACAAGGCGGCATCTGGATTTTGACAACACGGCTGCCTTCGCATGTATAATATATCCAAGTGTCTTGATCGTACATTGTATTTCCGTTCGGGCAACTGTAATTGACATTTTCGATGTTCCTAAGCGTAATCGTCGCCATACCATTTCTATAACACTGTTCGGCAGATTCTGCACTACTCGAAGACACCTCGGTGGATTCAGCGGATTGAACGCTAGACGATTCGACACTGCTCGAAGACTCCCCGGCTGGTTCGGCCCCCTGAACGCCAGAGGACGACGAAGTTTGCGAATCGACAGAAATGACCGAACTGCTGCTCGTAGCACCCGGTTCATCAGCCGGAGCGGAACTGCTACTGTCGTCACCGCACCCCGTAAACATCGCCGCACCGCATAAAACAGCTATTGCGATAAAAGCCGTATAAGAAAACTTTGCTTTGCACATAGAAAAGTATATACTCCGTTTCATATCTATAAAATCTATATTAAAAAATAAAAAAACATAGCCCGAACTAGAACCTCGTACCCCGAGCCTCGCGCCTCGAACCTCGTGCCTCGTACCTCGAACCTCGCGCCTCATTCTTTTTACACAACGCAACAGCCTGTTTCTTGTTTTTCTGCGAAGCCATAGGTATATTTGAACCGTAAACAAAAAAGGAGTTTAAATGCAGACCTACGAAATCCTCAAGAGCATCCGCGAAAAGCACAACCTCCCCCAAGACCAGATGGCCGAACGCATCGGCGTAACGCGCCAAGCCGTGAGCCGTTGGGAAACCGGCGAGACGCAGCCGAACACCGAAATGCTCAAGGTTCTGTCGAAGGAATTCAACGTTTCCATAAACACGCTGCTCGGAGCCCCGCGCCAGCTCTTCTGCCAGTGCTGCGGCATGCCGCTCGGTGACGACGCGATCATCAGCCGCGAAGTCGACGGGAACTTCAACGAGGATTACTGCAAGTGGTGCTACGTAGACGGCAAGTTCACCTACACAAGCAAAGACACTCTACTGGACTTTATGCTTTCGCACATGCCTAACCCCGAAAACACGCCGGAAGCAGAAAGGCGCAAGTTCTTCGACTCGCACCTTTCGCAATTAAAGCACTGGGCTAGGTAACCGCTTCAAATAACAGAGTCAATCTTTTCGTTCCAGTGGTCCGTGGTTTCACGGACTATTTCTTTTCCGCAGTCGTAGATGCACAGGATGCAGATTTCGTTCACGACCTCGTAATCGGAGCCGCCGTTGAACACATTCGCATTGCCGTACTCTTCGCGGTCTTTCCACAAATAAACCTTGCACTGGAATTTTTCGGATTCGGCCTTGCAGTAGGCTGCAATCGAATCCTCAGTCAGGTCGGCAGCAGTCCCAGCACCAGCGGCAACAGGCGATGCGAGGATTTCGGCAAGCGTTATGACGCGCGTGCCACTCGCCGAAAGGATTCGTCCTGCAATGTTGAATTCGACTTCCATAACTTATTTAGTTTCAGCAGCGGCTTTGGCGGCCTTGTCGGCAGCCTGTTCCAAACGGGCAGGCTTTTTCGCAAGGTTGCGGATAAGCCCGAACAGTGCCGAAAGTTCGTTGCGCGTGGGATGCAGACGTTGCAAAAGCGTATTCAAAAAATTGTCACGCCAGGACTGGTCGTGATACTGCCCGGTCAGATAGCGGTCCAGGAACTTCTTGAAGCTGTCAATCTGGTCAATCGTCGCCGGAGCCGTTTCGCAGGCGCCCTTGGTCCCGCGCTTTGCACGACCTTCGCCATTCGCAAGCGCTCCGCTGCGGCAAAGTTCGTAGAGGCCCACCGTCACCGCCTGCGCCAAATTGAGGCTCATGAGGCCCGGCACCGGGATTTCACACTGGTACGTGCAAGCGTTCACCTCTTCGGTCTCAAGCCCGCAGGATTCGCGACCAAAAACGAGCGCAATCGTTCCATTTTCAGGCAGGAGTTCCGAAAGCCCAGGCATCATCGTGTGCTTGATGGCAGACCCGTAAATGCGGCGGCTGAACGCTACAGCACAGGCACAGTCCCCGATGGCTTCCTCGAACTTATGCACAATGGTCGCCTTGTCTAGAACCTCATGGCTATTGGGGGCCGTATGGTAAGAATTTTCAATGACCTTGTCACGCCTCGGGTAGACGATATACAGTTCGTCGAGGGCATAGCAGTGCATGGCGCGGGCAACAAAGCCCACATTGTGGGGATGTTCCGGTTCAACAAGTACAACTCTGAATTTTCGCATATTTCAAATAGAATCAATTAACAGATGCGGTCCCGCATTACCATTTCGCCAAGGCATTGGCTATAATCAGGTCCTGCAGTTTCTCGATGGCGCGAGCTTGTCCGTGACGGTCCTCGGTCTCGTTTTTCTGAATATCGTAGGTACCGTCCGCCGAAAGCGAATTGCTTTCGTAAATGATGCGCTCCTTGACATTGTCGAAAAACTTCACGTTCACGCGGATTGTCACACGGTAGGTTTCCACGTCACTATTGCTGTTGTAATTCTCGGGCTTGTTCGTATAGCCTAGAAGCGTTATCTGGAAATCGGCGTTGGCATCCTCGTTCACGAGGCGCACACCACCCGCGTTCTTCTTGAACATGTCCACGACAGCCGTGTGGATATTGTTCGCGAGCACCGGATCCAACGTCTTGTCATCAACCTCATGTATCTGGACTGTCTTGATGTGGCTCGGGAGAGTCGAAGCCGTGAAGCTGTAGCAGCCAACTAAGAGGCATGCAAGCAAGGCTATCGCAACAAGAAGAAATCGGGATTCATACCTAGAAAACATACCGCAAATTTAAAAAAATTGAAGAACTCAAAATAGCGAATACAAAAAAGCACTCCCCTGCGGGAGCACTTTTTTGCGTTAGAGTTTCGTCAAATCCTAGAGAGAGGTCTTGAACGTTCTGCTGCCAACCTTCACAATGTACACACCCTTGGCTCCGGTGTAAACCTTCTGCTGGGTTCCGAGACCGCGAGTCGTGCTGACAACATGGCCGAGGCTGTTGAACACAGTGATAGTCTTGCCCTGAGCATTGGCAACCACGATGTAGTTGTCAGAAGACTTGTAGACAGAGACCAAATGCAGGCTCGGATCTGCAGGTTGGGCAATCGAAGCAATGATGCCCGCAGAAGACAGTACACCAACAGCGCCAGAGGAAGAAACGGCACCAGAAGAAGTCACGTTCGTGATGCTGGAAGAAGAACCGTGATGGTGGTGGGAACCGCTAGAAGAAGACTTGGCTACGTCGCCGGAAGACTTCGGTCCCGTGACACCACTGCTGGAGGACTTGGCCACATCAGCAGAGGAGGCCGGGGTGCTAGCGGAGGATTCCGTTGTAGAGGCTTCTCCAACCTTGCCATCCACAGTCCACTGCTTCACGAAATTCCAGATGTCCGAGACATCCGCATGGGAAGGGCTGTGACCACGGCCTGGGAGCTTCAGGTGCTTGATATAAACACCCTTATCGCAGGGGCCCCAAGTGTACATCGTGCCACCCGAGTTTTCGTCATTGGGATAGTTACCTTGTTCTTCAGCCTTTGACGGACAATTGAACTGATCGCGATAATTCTTTAAGAAATTCTCAACCATACTGTAATTCAACACATCGTCGTTAGTTCCATGAATATGTATAATGGGAACAGGGCGTTGAGCTTTCGACGCACCATAAACATTCGGCCCAGAACAAGGAGCGAAAGCCGCAATCTTGTCGGCAATCTTGCTCATGGCATGGTAGGTGAACATGCCACCCATCGAAAATCCCGAAAGGTAAACTCGCTTGGTGTCGATGTCATAGTCCTTGACCATCTGGTCGATAATCTGCACTATCCACTTAGTATCCTTATCGCCTTGGATATCCCACGTACTCATCCCCGTTGCACCCCTCGGGTAGACAACGACAAAGCCCGCCGAATCGGCTACGGTTTCCCAGTGGGTATTAGATTGTTGATAATTGGGATCTTGGTCCATGCCGTGCAGAGAAAGAAGCAACGGACTCTTCGGCGCAAGATTTGATGGAGCATAGACATGAATGTCTCTCCCCGAAACTGAAACTTTTTTATATTCGTTGAGGGATTTTCCCCCACCCGCACCGCCGCCATTCCAGCCACCCCATTGAGCAAAGGATATTGTTGCAGCAAAGAAAAACAGTATAGCTGTTCTCATTTTGTACTCCTCATTTATGTGTTTTTATGTTATGGTCCAAACCATAACAACTCCAGTCTATATTATATATTCAAAAAAGTCCCATGCACCAAACCGCACCAAAATAGCGGTGTAAACACATACAACAGACAAATTCTGTAAAAAAAAAACGGAAAAGCAAAAAAACTTTCTTTTTGTTTACAAACAATTCTTGCCGCATTTCCCTAACCACCGACCACTAAAACTAGACGAAAGAACACGCCTTTGGCGCTACAGACGAAAAACGAAAGAAAAAAAGCCTCAACAAACATGTTTAAAAGCAATATTTCTCTCGTCTCTCGTCTCTCGTCTCTCGTCTTTTTCTAAATTTCCCCGCGTAAAATTTTTATCATCCGAGGCATAAAATGCTTGACATCAAGAAAATCCGCGAAAATCCGGAATACTACATTGCTGAAACCGAAAAGAAGTACACCACGGTGAGCCTGAAGGACGTTCTTGCCATCGATAACGAACGCCGCCCGCTCCTCACCGAAGTGGAACGCCTCAAGAGCGAACGCAACGCCGAATCCAAGAAGATTGGCGACCTCAAGAAGAAGGGCGAGAACGCCGACGAGGCCGTGGCCGCCATGCGCGCACTCGGCGACAAGATCGACGAACTCGACAAGAAGCTCAAGGACCTCGACTACCAGCAGACCGAAATGCTCATGCACGTGCCGAACATCGCCCCGCGTTCCCCGGAAGGCAAGGACAGCTCGGACAACGTGGTCGAAAAAGACGGCCCGATTCCGTTTGACTACTACACCAAGAACGACGACTTCGCCCGCGTGGACCACAAGACCCTCGGCGAACGCCTCGGCATCTTTGACTTTGAACGCGGCGCCAAGATTTCCGGCTCCGGCTTCCCGGTCTACCGCGGCTGGGGTTCCCGCCTGGAACGCGCCCTCATCCAGTTCTTCCTCGACGAACACATGAAGAACGGCTTCGAAGAATTTACTCCGCCGTACCTCGTGACCCGCAACACCATGCGCGGCACGGGCCAGCTCCCGAAGTTCGAAGAAGACATGTACCGCTGCGACAAGGACGACGACCTGTTCCTCATCCCGACCGCAGAAGTGCCCCTGACCAACCTTTACGCCGGCGAAGTGATTCCGGAATCCGAACTTCCGAAGCGCATCTGCGCCTACTCAGCCTGCTTCCGCCGCGAAGCTGGCAGCTACGGCAAGGACACCCGCGGGCTGCTGCGCCTGCACCAGTTCAACAAGGTCGAGATGGTCTACTTCGCCCACCCGGAACGTAGCTACGAAGACCACGAAGAGCTCACCCGTTTTGGCGAAATGCTTCTCGAAAAGCTCGGCCTCCCCTACCACCGCCTCGCACTCTGCAAGGGCGACCTCGGTTTCGGTGCCGCCAAGTGCTACGACCTCGAAGTCTACGCCCCGGTCGAAAAGAAGTGGCTCGAAGTCAGCTCCTGCTCTAACTTCGAAGACTACCAGGCTCGCCGCGCCAACATCAAGACGAAGATTAACGGCAAGAACACGTTCGTGCATACGCTGAACGGCTCCGGCCTCGCCACCCCGCGCGTGATGGTGGGCATCTGCGACAACTACCAGCAGAAGGACGGCTCGCTGTTGATCCCCGAAGTGCTTCGTCCGTACATGGGTGGGCTTGAGGTTATTAAACCGAAAGCCTAACCATGTGTGAAGATTTTTCGTCAAGAAAAATCTGAGTGCGAGGTTTCGCAAGAAACCTTGCCTGCTCGTTAGGGTGGCATGGAACGCATCGAACCGAAGAAGTAGTTCGCACAGAACAAACTATCCTACGAGAAAAGGCCCCTCGAAGGGCCTTTTTCTTTTGCTTGCGCAAGCGTCATGCGCAATTTATGTACCAGCGCGAAGACTCTATTCAGCGTTCTTGACGCAGCGCAACGAATATCCCGTGGATTTCAGGTTGTTGTACACGCCGAGGAAATCCTCGTTCGCAAAATACAAGTTCCAGTAGGGAGCGCGGCCCGCTTCGGATGCCTCGGAGGCGACCCAGAAGTTGCAGTCCTGGCCTAGATAGTTGAACACGCCGTTGGAATTGCGGTAGCCGCCCGGCACAGCGCCGAAGCCGAACCGGTCCGTTCCCGGCGGGGCCTCGTCGCTCTCTTCCCAGCCATCCTTTTTCTTGAGGCTGGTCCCGACGCCCTCTACAACGGAGTCCTTTAGGTCCTTCAGTTTCTTGCGCAGGCCAGCGTAAAGCGTCTTCATTTCTGCGCTTGTCGGCACATGCCAGCCTTCGGGACAAATTCCACGACGTTCCGCAACAAGCGAATCCGCCGCAAACTTGTTCAAAAAGGAATCATCGAGCCCCAACGCAGTGGTCCACTTGTAAAGCCTGCCGTAGCTCGAGCAATTTTCGGCCTTCTCCTCATAGCACCAGCTTCCCGGCGCCTGGAACTTCAAGTTTTCCGCCATCCAAACCTGCCCGCCAATACGAACCGTGCGGTAGATACGGCCATCGCGCTTGTCACAAAGGGCTGCATTGGGCGCACCGGCACAACGATCCGGTTCCGCAGAAGAGGAAGACGGCACCGGCTTGGGAGGACGCGGCGCCACAGAAGACGAACTCGGGGGAAGCTCCACGCTGGACGATTCAATGACTTCGGAAGAAGAAGACTCGATTTCCTCCGAAGAGGACGTTTCAACAATCTGTTCGGACGAGGAGGATAACTGAAGTCTAGGCATTTCCTTGACATCGGAACATGCACATAAGAACGTCGCCAAAGCGACGGCAAAAAATGCGGATGTTAAATAAGATTTTTTCAATTTTCCCTTCTTAGCTTAACAACGAATATATAAAAATCGACCAAGATGCGCTAGATTTTCCCCAAAAAAGCACTTTTCCAAGCGTTTATTTGCTATATTTGAGCCACCTCGGGGTGTAGCTCAGCCTGGTAGAGCGTCTGCTTTGGGAGCAGAATGTCGTCAGTTCGAATCTGGCTACCCCGATACAATAAATGCACCCCTTGCGGGTGCATTTATTGTATCTCAGGTAGATAGTGAGAACTGACGAAGTCAGTTCGACAAAATACGCGGTGAATGAAATGAACATTAGCGTATTTTGCGCGGCATCCCTCGGGGATGCCGCCCGAAGGGCAAAATGAAGCGAAGCGACATTTTGCTATCTGGCTACCCCGCTTACCACCATATCCAAAAAGAACGACGAAGTCAGTTCGACAAAATACGCGTTCCTCCCTCCCCTGTATCATATACTTTCCAAGTGATTCATTTAGCCTATTTTCTTTTCACTTTCCAAATTTTTTAGCGAAATTTGAGAAAGAACAAGGACTTTGTATCATCAACAATGTTTTTCTCGAGAAAAAAATTTATATATGAATCATCAGAATGGAGGTCTTGAATGAAGCCGATAACCGAATATCAAGATTACCGCAAATACATACTGGACTACTTCGACTGGCGCAAAAGGACATCCGCGTTCTCGTGGCGCGAATTCTCCAAGCAGGCCGGGTTTGCATCGCCGTCGTACATCAAGCTCGTCTGTGACGGCAAGAGTTCCCTCAGCCGTGTAGGTGTGCCGTTGGTGGCTGCGGCCATGGGCCTTTGCGACTACGAATGCGACTATTTCAAGTACATGGTCGACTTCACGAACGCGAAGGATGACGACAAGAAAAAAGAAGCCTTCCGCAAAATGGAAGAAATCGCCAAGGAACAGCATGCACGCGTTCTCAATGCGGATGCGTTCGACTATTACGAATCTGCGGTGAACTCCATCGTCCGCGAACTGGCTCCGTTGATGCCGGGAGCGCTTCCAGGCGACATCGCCAAGAAAATCAAGCACGACTTTACTGCACAAGAAGTCCGCGACGCGCTGAAGCTCCTGATTAAACTCAACATACTCAAGAGCAAATGCAAGAACGTCTACAAGCAGACCGACAAGATCATCACCGGTTCCAGCGAATCGCTCACGCTGGCGCTGCGTTCCATGAACCGCCAGATGATTGACCTTGCCCGCGAGGCTATCGATAAAGTCAAACCGGCGGAACGCAACATCTCGGGAGTGACCGTGGGTGTCGACGCCAAGGCGCTGAAGCGCATCTCGGACGCGGTGGACCATTGCCGCAAACAAGCCATCGCCATCGCAGGCGAATGCGACAACGCCAACCAGGTCTACCGTTTAAACCTGCAACTTTTCCCGCTGACGGAAAAAATATAAGGAGGATTCCCATGAATATCAAAAAAATCATTTTGCATTCTTTTTGCACTTTGGGAATAATCAGCGCATTAAGCGCCTGTTCCAGTGACAAGGTTGCAGGTGCCGACGAACAGACCAACACAATGGCAACGCAATCGAGTTCTTCCCAGGAACCCACATCCGCAAGCCGCACAAAAAACGTATTGGCCAGTTTAAAGAAATTCTACAACAGTCCCGAACCCGTCACGATTTCCGTTTCGGAAGCAGGAGAAATCATCGAAGACACCGTCAACGCCCAAGCCTCTTTCGAAGCAGCTTACCAAAAAATAGTTGCGGACGATTCAATCACATGGATTAACGTGGAAGAAAATCAGGACGCGTGCAACTCGGACAGTTGTTACGCTATTACAGCAATGCTGGACAGCGAAAAAATAGTGCACGGTCCCATCGGTTTCGGCAGCAGTCCCTTAGGCAAACTAATCGTCTGCTTAGGCAACAAAAAGTTGTTGTACACTATAGGATTCGGAGATGGCTACATAGACAAAACCTTCCTAAAAGGACAATCCGACTATCTAAATGATTCCATCTCCATGGAACAATTTAAAGATGAATGTAGCGAAGAAAACGGAGAATTCCTTTCTGCCGTAAGCAAGACAAGAGGTCGGCTGATAGAAATCACCGAGGACGGGGCCGTTTTTGCTCCTGACGATATTGATTCCGCAGGAACCTGCAGATTTGAGTTCGCAAAACACCATTGTGACCCGGAAACAGGATTCTGCGAAACCGAAGAAATCCCGGCAGACACAACCTTTGGCTACAGGGATCCCTATTGGGAAAAAATGGTCAAATATATTTTTGACAATTGCGTTTCCGAATTAGAACCCTAGCCTAATTCTCAAGTCTCTCTCAAAAAATAATGCGCTCGATTGGGCGCATTTTTTTTCACGGAAAAAACTCTCTTTTGGGATTAACTAGAACAAATCAAGCGATATGTTACAAGTCCCAAATTATCAAATAGATTCAAGCCAGCGGCTGAGAAACACATTATAGACAGAATAGGACTTTCCTTCCAAGGAAAGCGTCTCCAGCAGGAGTTCCTTTTCCACAAGGGATTCCAGCATCCGCTTCACGGCAGCACCCGTTCCCAATTTATACTTATTTATAAAACCGCCCGCGGTAGGCTGCTCAACGGAGCCTTCCTTGGCAACCGCCTTCAAGAATTGCCACTGCTTGTCCGTGAGCAGATTGCGTCGCTCAATAAAGCCGGGGGCGTTTTCTTGCAAAATCTGGGCACAAGCCCGTTTCACTTCGGCAGTATCAATCTTCTTGCTTGCATTGCGGAAAATGCGGTGGCACAGATACTGGGTATAAAAAGTATGGCAGCGGGTCCATTCCAGTACGAAATCCAGGGCATCGGCTTCTATCCGGCGGTGTCCCGTCTCAAAAAGATTCCCAATGAACGAGCCATAAACATCCCGATCAATTTTTTCGAGATAGACGACATGCGTGCTTTCGTAGAACGGACTTTTTGCATTCACAAACATATCCGCCATCACGTGCTTCTTGCTCCCGCAGAAGACAAAGCGGACATTTTTGAGAGGCTGGATATACGTGCGCAGCAGAGCCTCCATATTGACGCCCTTAAAATTGCGAATCACCTGGAACTCGTCAAACGCAACGACGAACTTATCTTTCTGGCTCCCCAGATAGTCAAAAATGCTTCTGAGCGTATCGAGTTTTTGCCCCTCGTTCTGGTATGTAATGCTGACCTGCGGCGAACCTGTAATCGGATCATACGACAGTAACGGGCGAATTCCGCCAAATACGGAAAAGAATTTCTTGATGGCAGGCTCCACCTTGACACTGCGAACGACCGCTTCCGAGAAGAGCTTGACAAAGCCCTCCAAGTCATCGGCCGAATAAATGTCGCAATAGCAGAGGACCGTCTTCGGCTGCATGCGGGAAAGTTCGTCCAAGACACGGAAAACAAGCCCCGTTTTGCCATAACGCCTCGGGGAAATCAGCGTTACATTCACCCCGTTCTGCAAGTCATCAATAATGGCACTGGTTTCTTTTTCGCGGTCGCAAAAGAACTCCTTGCCTTCGTACGGGGACAAAACAAAAGGATTTTCCATACTGGCGCCCTCACTTAACAAAGTGTAATATACATAATGTAATATACAAAATGTTAAACAAGAAGTCAACAACAAAGTCCGTTTTCACTCCAAAGTAAAAAAGTGAAAAAATGTGCAGTGAAACTATTGACATTTGCCCAAGAGTGCACTATATTTATATACGTCGCGTCCGGAAATCGGATTTTCCGCCAAAAACAGGAATCCGGCGAAGGCAAAACAGCCAACGGCACGGCAAAAAAGGCAAAAAACGAGGCTCAAGATGGACTACACAAAGAAAAAGGAACTGACAGACCGTCAAGCGGAAATCTACGAGTACATTAAGAAGTACTCCAAAGAAAACCACATGCCGCCGACCGTGCGCGAAATCGGGAACCATTTCGAAATTTCGTCTACGAACGGCGTTCGCTCCATCCTCGCCGCCCTCATCAAGAAGGGCTACATCAACCGCTCTCCGCGCCTCAGCCGCGGTCTCGAGATTATCTCGAACGGCAACGACAGCCAGGAACCCGCTGCGAACAACACCATCGAAATTCCTATCGTAGGCCGCGTCGCCGCCGGCCAGCCGATTCTTGCAGTCCAGAACCTCGAAGGAACGGTCACCATCGACCGCGACTTCCTCGCCTGCCGTAGCGACGTCTTTGCACTCCGCGTCAAGGGTGACTCCATGATCAACGCGGGCATCTTCGACGGCGACCTGATTTTTGCACGCCAGCAGAAGAGTGCCGAACAGGGCGAAATCGTCGTGGCCCAGATCGACAACGAGGCAACGGTCAAGTACTACCACCCCAGTTCCGACCACATCGAACTGAGGGCTGCAAACCCGAAGTACCGCCCGATCATCGTGAACAACCGCAAGGATTTCTCGATTGCCGGCCGCGTCATCGGCGTGATGCGCAGGGTCAACTAGGCCCAAACGGCACAACGGGCAATTACCAGCACATTTAATTGCCAACACATTTTATACAACATAAAAAGGACCCTGGAGGGTCCTTTTCATTTTAGACTTCGTTTCAGACTTGAGCGAATAGTCGACTATTCGAAATCGGCGAACTCTTCTTCGGCGTCCTTGATATCGGCCGCATCCGGTCCCTCGCCAAACTCGCTATCATCCTCAGCCTCGTCCAGGGAGTCACCACCCATGGCGCCCAGCTGGTATTCGACCTTGCGGGCTTCCTTGGACTGTCCGAGTTTCAGGATTGCAGCGCATTCTTCGCAGTAACCGAGGTGCTTATCCACCCAGAATTCGGGAGACACGAGGTTCTTGTTGCAGCGGGTGCAGATCTGGGTTGCCGCCTCACGGGTAAACGCAAGGTTCTGTTCCTCGAGTTCCTTGAGCAGGCGCTCGGTCAGCTCTTCCTGAGTTTCTTCCGCAAGGGAAATCTTGTGACGGATGGCCGAGGTCGGCTTCATGTCGAGGTTCTTCATTTCGGAAGAGACCTTCTTCTTGTTGGCGCGTTCCTCGTTCTCGTCGATTTCGAAGAAGAAAATGGACTTGTTCAGTTTCTTTCCGCCTTCAAGGAGGACTGCATAAGGAATCTCAATCTTTTCCTTGCCACCCTTCTTGGCCTTTACCTCTTCGGCGACTTTCGAAGTCTCTTCGATAGGAGCCTCAACTTCAGGCGCCTTTACCGGCGGAACTTCCTTTTTTACGACCTTGGCTTCCGGCTCAGGTTTTGCAACCGGCTTTGCAACCGGTTTTGCGGCCGGCTTGGCAGCAGGTTTCGCGGCAGGCTTTGCGGCCGACTTGGCTGCGGGCTTTGCAGCAGGCTTGGCCACCGGCTTAGCGGCCGGCTTGGCTGCGGGTTTCGCGGCAGGCTTTGCGGCAGGCTTCTTTGCGGGGGCCTTCGGAGCGGGCTTGGCAACTGGCTTTGCAACAGGCTTTTTTGCCGGAGCCTTCGGAGCGGGCTTCGAGCTGGACTTTGCCGGCTTAGACGCGGGCTTTGCGGCCGGTTTGGCGGCAGGCTTCTTTGTTGCGGCCTTCGGTGCCGGTTTGGACGGTTTCGTCGACTTGGCTGCGGGCTTCGCCGCCTTCGGAGCAGGCTTGGCAGCAGACTTGGACGCAGACTTCGCGGCGGGCTTGGCAGCAGGTTTCTTTGTCGGAGCCTTCGGAGCGGGCTTGGCAGCAGCCTTCTTAGCGACAGGTTTCTTTGCCGGAGCGCTCTTTGCAGCGGAGTTTTTCGAAGACACTTTCTTAGAGCTCATACTTATTTCTTTTCCAGAATTTTGATGTTTATAATTCTATCAAACTGTTCAACGCGGCACACGACGTCGTGTCCCTTGATGACGCGGCCAAACACGGTGTGCTTTCCGTCCAGGTGGTGCTGAGGCATCTGCGTGATAAAGAACTGGGAACCGGCCGTATTCGGGCCACGGTTCGCCATGGAGATGACGCCATATTCATGCAGCAACTTGTTCGGTTCGTCGTCAATGGTGTAGCCGGGACCGCCCGTGCCGTTGCCGTCGGGGTCGCCACCCTGGATCATGAATCCGTTAATCACGCGGTGGAACGTAAGGCCGTTGTAGAAACCCTTCTCTGTAAGATCCACAAAATTGGCGACCGTGTTGGGGGCTTCCTTGAAATTCAGATCGACGACGATTTCACCTTCATCGGTGGTAATCGTGGCCTGGATTTCCTTGACTCCGCTATAATCTCTGTTGAAAACCTTCCCCTCGGCAAACGCCAGGGAACATAGGCCGAAAAAGGCCATGAAAAGAATGATTTTTTTTACCACGTTCACGACTCTCAATGTTGTGCAGCACCACGCACGGAATGTGCATCCCAAATATACATTTTTTCGAATCGAATATTGCGACAGGGCCGCGGTGTTCCTCGTCAATCGCCTATTTTTCTATATTTACCCCAAAAAAAAGACTCACAACGATATTTTTATCGCACCTATGCCGCAAAACGACAACATCAGAAATTTTAGCATTATCGCCCACATCGACCACGGCAAGTCCACCCTCGCCGACCGAATGATTGAACTGACCAAGACCGTCTCGAAGAACGAGATGACGAACCAGCTCTTGGACGACATGGACCTGGAACGCGAAAGGGGCATCACCATCAAGGCGCACGCCATCCGCATGGTCTACGAACGCGACGGCAAGGAATACATCCTGAACATGATCGACACGCCGGGGCACGTGGACTTCACGTACGAAGTGAGCCGTTCCCTGGCCGCCTGCGAGGGCGCAATCCTCGTGGTGGACGCAAGCCAGGGCATCGAGGCGCAGACGCTTTCCAACCTCTATCTCGCGCTCGAAAACGACCTCGAAATCATCCCGGTCCTCAACAAGGTGGATTTGCCGGGCGCACAACCCGACCACATCGCCGAACTCGTGGGCGACCTGCTGGGCTACGACCCCGATAAAATTCCGCGCATCTCGGCCAAGACGGGACTGAACGTGGAGCAGGTGCTCGACAAGATTGTCGACGAGATCCCCGCCCCCAAGGGCGACAGCGGCAAGCCGCTCAAGGCGCTGATTTTCGACTCCGTATACGACAGCTACCGCGGCGTCATCAACTACATCCGCATCGTCGAAGGCACGCTCAAGGCCGGCATGAAAATCAAGATGATGAAGACCGGCGCCGAGTACATGGTGACCGAAGTCGGCACGTTCAGCATGCGCCGCGACCCGCGCGAGGAGCTCTCCGAAGGCATGGTGGGCTACGTGCTCGCGAACGTCAAGACGATTAGCGACGTGAAAATCGGCGACACCTTGACCGACCCAGCCAATCCGGCCACCGAGCCGCTCCCGGGCTACAAGGACATATTGCCGATGATCTATTCCGGCATCTACCCCATCAACCCGGAAGACTACAAGGACTTGCGCGAGGCCCTGGAAAAGCTCCGCCTGAACGACTCCGCCATCAGCTGGGAACCCGAAACCTCCGAAGCACTGGGCTTTGGCTTCCGCACAGGATTCCTCGGGCTGTTGCACATGGAAATCGTGCAGGAACGACTCGACCGCGAATTCAACGTGGACATCATCACGACGGTGCCGAACGTGGAATACCACGTTTACATGAGCGACGGCACGATGGTAAAAATCGAAAGCCCCTCCAAGCTCCCCGACGCAAGCCGCTACGACCACATCGAGGAGCCCTACGTGAAGGCGCAGATCTTTACGCCCAAGGAATTCGTGGGCGCGCTCATGACGCTCTGCGACGAGAAGCGCGGTGAATTCGAGACCATGGAATACCTCGACGAAGAGAAGGTGATCCTCAAGTACAACCTCCCTCTCGCCGAAATCATGTTCGACTTCTACGACCGCCTAAAGTCGGTCAGCCGCGGCTATGCGGGCCTCGACTACGCCCCGAGCGAATACAGGCGCAACAACCTCGTGAAGCTAGACATCCTGTTGAACGGCGATCCGGTGGACGCCTTCTCGGTGATTATCCACCGCGACAAAGCGCATACCTACGCGAACGCCATCTGCGTGAAGCTCAAGGACCTGATTCCGCGCCAGCAGTTCGACGTGGCCATCCAGGGTGCCATCGGCGGAAAGATCATCAGCCGTTCCACCGTGAAGGCCGTGCGCAAGGACGTGCTCGCCAAGTGCTACGGCGGCGACATCACCCGCAAGCGCAAGCTCCTCGAAAAGCAGAAGGAAGGCAAGAAGCGCATGAAGAGCATCGGCTCGGTCGAAGTACCGCAGAAGGCGTTCCTCGCCGTGCTTTCGCTTTCGGACAACTCCACCAGCAACGGCGACTAATTATATTCGAAGGCGATGGCATACCTGGACAGAAAAGTAAGGCGATTGCAGTGGCGGACATCCAAGTCCCGCCTCTTCTTTGCCGTCTTTATCATGCTCGTGGCCTTCACAGGCGCACTCGCCATCCGCTACTACGCCATCGAACCGATTCTTCTGCACGACACGGCCATGCAGCCCCGCATCAAGAAAGGCTCGCTGGTATGGGTCTGTCGACTCCCCCAGTGCATCGACAAGGCTTCCTTCGGCGACATCGTCTGGGCACGGCAGCCGAACGACGAGACGCTCGTCCGCAAGATTATCGGCAAACCCGGCGACACCATCGAAATTTCGGACAAGGGACGCATAAAGACAAAGCGGAAACGCTTCATGTGGCGCGGCGAAGATTCCTTTATCGAGACGCGCAGGTTTTATGTTCCCCGGCAGGGTGACACCATCATCCTTTCCTCGCTGAACGACGTGGAAGAAGACTACATCCTGAGGCTGATGAACGAACAGGGAGTCCCCTACACCATCAAGTCCACGCTCTGGCAAGGGAACCGCGAGATTCCCATCGAGCGAATCGGATCGACCAAGCTGGGGCACCGCCTAGTGAGCCTGAAAGAGCTGGACGTGCTCCCATGGCAAGACCGACGACTCATCGAAATGCAAATCCGCCAAGCAGAACCCGGCAATGCGCCCATCAAAATCAAGCGCCAGTTCTTCGTCGCAGGCGATTCCGTACCGATGGATACATTCGTCGTTGCAAGCGACAACTACTACCTCGCCTGCGAGCAAGGGAACCATTGTGTCGACTCGCGTGAGCTCGGCTTCTTTACCAAGGAACGGATTCTCGGGCGCTACATCAAGCAGCCCGACATCGCAAAGCAGTTTGTCCTAAAGAAGTTGCAGGAATTCCAGAAGACATTCCTCCCCATCAAGAAGAAGATTGTCGCAGAGGACGCCCCGCAAGAAACGCCGAAGGAAGAACCTAAAAAAATAAAGACCGAAGTCCAGGCCATCAAAAAGGAAGGCCACGAAAGCGTACGCCCGGAACAGTCCCGTGAGACAAACACCGCCACCGAAAAGGTCAGGCAAATGAAAAGGCCACACGCCATCGAGGCAATCGACCCCATAATCGAACCTTCCAAAGGGCAAAAAAAATAACCCCGGATAGCGCAAACCATCCGGGGCAACAATCCAAAGATTCCTAGTTAGTCAAGCGAATGGACCAGGAGACCGTCGCGCAGCTTGGGTTCAAACCAAGTGCTCTTCGGCGGCATGATTTCGCCGGCGTCAGCGATGTTCATCAGCTGGTCGAGCGTCGTCGGATACATGGCGAAGGCGCAGGCACACTCGCCGCTATCCACGCGCTTCACGAGTTCGCCGAGACCGCGGATGCCACCGACAAAGTCGATGCGCTTGGAAGTACGCGGGTCGTCGATATCGAAGAGCGGCTTCAGGACGAGCCTCTGCAGCAGGGCGACATCCAGGCTGTCGACCGGGCCGAGGTTCTTGAGGAACTGGGCCTTGAACGTGCAGGCGTACCACTTGCCGCCCATGTAGAAGTTCACCTGGTTCTGCTTCTCGGGGCTCTTCATGGAATCCAGTTCCACGATGTCGAACACCTTTTCCATCTCGGCCATGAGCT
The DNA here is from genome assembly GCA_017642335.1 of Fibrobacter sp. GTDB lineage: Bacteria > Fibrobacterota > Fibrobacteria > Fibrobacterales > Fibrobacteraceae > Fibrobacter. The sequence goes on along the minus strand of JAGCPF010000014.1, from coordinate 6,432 downwards.
GTTCCGGAGTGCGGCCGTTCAGGTCCTTGAGCACGCGGTTGTAGTCGAGAATCTTGAGCTGGGTGCTCGGGAAGAGGATGGCGAGGTAACGGTTGTATTCCTCGTCGCCGGTGTTGTTCGGATTCTGTTCGGCACGGTAGCTTGCGGCACGGGCACCTGCGGCGCTGCGGTGGTGGCCGTCAGCAATGTAGCTCACCGGCACAGATTCAAAGGACTTGCGGATAGCCTCGATTTCGGCATCGTCATCGATCACCCAAACGGTGTGACCGAATCCGTCGCCCTTGCTCACAAAGTCATAGACGGGCTTGCGTTTGGTGACAGCACCGAACACGTCGAACTGGCCCTGGTCGCGGTAAGTGAGGAACACAGGACCCGTGTTGGCGTTCGTGGCGAGCACGTGGCGCAGACGGTCCTCTTCCTTGTCGGCGCGGGTAAGTTCGTGCTTCTTGATGATGCCGTTGAAGTAGTCGGCAGCGGGTACGCAGCACACGAGGCCGTACTGTTCGCGGCCATTCATCGTCTGGCGGTAAACATAGAGGCAGGGCTTCTTGTCGTAGGCAATCACGCCGTCGGCAATCATCTTGTCCAGATTCTCGCGGGCATGAGCATAGACCTTCGGGTCGTAGGCATCCACGGAATCAGGCAGTTCCAGTTCCGCACGCGTCACGCGCAGGTAGGAATGCGGGAGGCCTTCGGCCATCGCCTTCGCCTCGGCGCGGTTCATCACGTCGTACGGCAAGGCGGAAATCGTTTCAGCCTCGGCCGGATTCACCGGGCGCAAAGCCTTGAACGGGTAAATGTGCATCATAGGTTTCTTTCCTTTTTTTGATTCTTTTATTAAAACCTCGTCTTCGGCAATCAGGTTGTGGATGTAACCCGTCTTGCCGGCAATCCATTTCTTTTTGCGGTAACTCACTATAAAGTACGCAAGAACAAAGAAGATAAATCCACCGATAGCCGCCACAATGGTAATGCCGATCATGAACGCAATCAGGTGGTCCGCCGCATTGACCCAAAGATTCTTGAGAATCACGATGCAGTTGCGAAACGAGATACGTTCAAACTCGCCCAAAAAGTCAAAAGAAATTTTTCCAGGATGGTAAATCCAGCAACCGAGGGCATAACCTGCCGGATAGAAAAAACCGAACTGCGTAAAGGGATTGGCAACGAAAGAAGAGACGACGCCGGGAACCTTGGGCAGGCGGAACAAGGCACAGAACGCAAGCGTCAAAAGAATCGCCACACCAATCGTCGGCCAAATACCGATAAACACACCCGCGGCAACGGACCAAGCAACCTTTAAGGCATCGTGACGGCGCGGGAACATACGGTTGTAATAGATACGACTCAACCGCTTGTACTTCGGTTCAACTTCCTTTCTTTTCCGCGCAACCATAAGAAAAATAAAACTCCTTATACACCAAACTCTATTTCAACACAGGCCCCCAAGATAGAAAAATATCGTCCATCGGAACAGAGACGAAACGGTCCAATCCGCTCATTTGCTACATTATGGGCATGAAGCATTTGATTTCCAAAGAGGGTTTCGAAAAACTCAAGGCGGAATGGGAACACCTCAAGTACGAGGAACGCCCCGCCATGATCAACCAGGTGCAGGCCGCCGCCGCCGAAGGCGACCGCAGCGAAAATGCAGCCTACACCTACGGTCGCATGCGCGTCCGCGAAATTGACCGCCGCCTGCGCGAACTGGACCGCATCCTGGACGGCGCAAAGATTGTCGAAAACGTCGCTCCCGAAGACGGCTCCATCAAGTTCGGCGCAACAATCAAAATGGTCGACATCAAGACCAAGCGCGAAAAGACCTACAGCATCGTCGGCGAAAAGGAAATCGACCCACTGAAGGGCCGCATCAGCATGAAGTCCCCCATCGGAGAAGCTCTGCTCGGCAAGAAGAAGGGCGAAACCGTGCAGGTGCAGGCCCCCCGCGGAACGATTACTTACGAAATCCTGGAAGTGATGTATTGAGGCTCGAGGTTCGAGGCACGAGCTATGAGCAGAGTGCAGCGAGGTTACTTGCAGAGATTGCTTCAGGGCTGCGCCCTTCGCAATGACAAGCCCTAACAACCAACCACTTCCCACCGCCTACTTTCTACCCCCCCTATGTTCATCGATACTCATTGCCATATTGATTCCTACGAGCGGCATGCCGGAGAAAGCTTCGACGCCCTAATCGCACGCATTCCAAACGACAAGGACACAAACGTAAAATTGCCCGAAGCGTTCATCCATGTGGCCTGCGACCCGGCCGACTTCGACTACGCGCGCGAAATCAGCGACAAATATCCAAACGTCTATACGGCCTACGGCATCCATCCTGAATATGTCGACACCGAGACCGCCGAAGACGAGCAGCGCATGATGGAATTCCTCAAGCACCCCAAGTGCGTCGCCTGCGGCGAGTTCGGGCTTGACTACCACTACGGAGCCGAATCGAAGCACAGACAAGTTAAGCTTTTCGAGCGTCACCTGCAACTCGCCATCGCAAGCGGTAAACCTATCGTGCTGCACTTGCGCGAAGCCGACGAAGACGCTCTCGCCGTCCTCCGCAACGCCGACATCCAAGGCAGGAACATTCACGTGCACTGCTTTACGGGTTCTCCCGGATTTTGCGAACAAATGCTTGAACTTGGAAACAAGGGCGCAAACATCTTCATCGGCTTTACCGGAATCATCACGTTCAAAAACGCACAGAATGTCCGCGATGCCGCCGCCATCGTCCCTACAAGCCAAATGCTCCTAGAAACGGACTCGCCCTACATGGCCCCCATCCCCTACCGCGGCAAGCCCTGCCACTCCGGCTACATTCCCTACATCGCCCAGACGCTCGCCCAGATAAAAAAAGAGCCCGTAGAGGCTATCTACGGGTACTGTTGCGAAAACACGCGCCGCTGTTACGGCATCTGAAACGCCATGGACACCTGCGAAGAGCTCGTGTCGGCCGAATAATGCCGACGCAGGTAGGCAAGAGCCGCCTCGGAATTTAGCGGTTTGCTGAAGTAGAATCCCTGGATAAAGCGGCAGCCCTCGCTTCTCAGGAAGTCGAGCTGGTCACGCGTCTCGACACCTTCGGCAATGAGCCCGAGATTCATCGAATTGGCAATGCCTATGACCATACGAGCAAAGGACGCATCTTCTTCGTCATCCGTTACATGGTCGACAAACGACTTGTCCATCTTGAGCGTGTTCACCGGGAAGCGCTTGAGATAAGAGAGGCTGCTGTAACCCGTACCAAAGTCGTCGATAGAGATCTGCAAGCCCATGCTTGCAAGAGCGCGCATCATCTCGATAGTCTTTTCCGATTCGCACAGGGCCGTGTACTCGGTAATTTCCAGCTTCAGGTTCTTCGGATTCAGCCTGGTTTCCTGCAAAATACGGCGGACATCCTCGACCATGTTGTCGAGCGCGAACTGCTTGGCACTGAAGTTGACCGACACCTGGATGTTTTCGTACCCCATGTCGACCCAAATCTTGGTCTGCTCGCAAGCCATGCGCAAAATCTGCGCACCCATGGGCACAATCAGGCCCGTTTCTTCGGCAATAGGAATGAACTCGCCCGGAGAGATAATGCCACGCTCGCTGTTGTTCCAGCGGACAAGCGCCTCGAAACCGACAATGCGATCGCCGTCGACAATATCCACAATGGGCTGGTACATCAAGATGAATTCACGCGCCTGAATAGCCCTGCGAATGTCGAATTCCAGCCTGTAGAGGTTCATCGCCTTTTCGCGGATGCCACCCGTAAAGAACTGCACTCCACCATGGTTGCCGCCCTTCTTCATATCGCGCAAGACAGCATTTGCATTGGCCAGCAGGTCTTCCACGCAATCCCCGTCCTTGTTCACCACTACAGACATGGATACGCTGATATACAGTTCCTTGCCTTCCAGCTTGAGCGGCATCTTGACCTTGGAATGGAGGTTGCGCACGATAGAAATCAGTTCGCCGTTCACGTCGCCCTGGATATCCCTGAATATTAGAGCAAAGACATCAGGACCGATACGGGCAATGCAGTCCCCCGCACGGGACGATGCCGAGATTCGATCCGCGACAATACGCAAGACCTGGTCACCCACGTCAATAGAATAGGAATCGTTAATCGCGGCAAAGCTATCAATGTCAAGGAGCGCTATTGCAAAAATGTAATCCGGGCGCCCGGCAGCCTTTTCCACGTCCTTGGCCAGTTCATTCAGGAATTCCTGGCGGTTACTGACTCCCGTCAGGGAATCGCACGTCGAAAGGAAGTCATTTTCGCGAACCAAATTATGCGAATCCTGGATGGCCGAAAGCGAACCGATTACGCGGATTAGCAAGCCAGCCTCGTTGCACTGCGGACGGCCGGAAATCACGATTTCCTCGCAGCCGGCCTTCTTGTTCAGCAAGCGCATGCGTATAGTAAAATTCCGCTTTTCGTTCAGGCAAGCCTGCAAGGATTTCCTGAAAGATTCCCAATCGCTTTCGAGGACGCAACTCTTCACGACATCAAAGGAATCCCCCAGCATTTCGATTCCAAGAATCTTACCCACCTTATTCGACCAAAAGACCTTGTCGGAAGACACATCAAAAGTCCAAAAGCCCTCGGACGAGACGTCAATCATCATCTGGAAAAGCCGATCTTTTTCGATGAGGTCCCGTTCGTAATTGCGGATGGGCTCCAGGACCACTTCGTTCACGTTGACATCGCTGCGCATCTTTTTTTGCGCAACGGAAGACGGGAAACGGTAAAAGACGGCCAAATAATCCAAAAACAGGATGCAGAAAATATAGGGAACGACGACAACACCGTTGTCGGAATGTTCAAGAATGTCCGGGATAAGAGCAGCGAACAGAAAACTGGTTATTAGCAACGCAAAGCGCAAAATAACATGTTCATCAAAAAGTCTCATCCAAACTCCAGTTTTCTCTGACAAAAAAAATATACATTCAAATTTCTAATTCTGTAGCCGGCAATGTTTATAAAAAAGATACAAAGACTTTCCAAAAAACAACCATGTGGAATAAATCACATCAAGGCTCCAATCGGACATAGAAATTTACAATAACATAACTATTCGGCAGTGACAGGCGTCACAGCGTAAGTTTTAAGCAATAAAAAAGACGAAAACGGAAAAAAGTGGAAAAAAAAGTCCCCAGTTCTTTTGAACTGGAGACTTTTAAGCCTTGCGAGCGCGATCACTCAGCGCTCACTGCTCATAGCTCAAAGCTATTACACAGCGCCCTGCCACTTCATGGCATCGGCAACCTTGAGGAAGCCGGCGATGTTTGCACCCATGACGAGGTTGCCCTTCTGGCCGTACTTGACAGCGGCAGAGGAAGCAGCGGCGTAGATGCTCTTCATGATGCCTTCGAGCTTCTTGTCCACTTCTTCGAAGGTCCAGGAGAGACGTTCGGAGTTCTGGGACATTTCGAGACCGGAGGTAGCCACGCCACCAGCGTTAGCAGCCTTGGCAGGTCCAAAGAGGACGCCGGCCTTCTGGAAGGCTTCGATAGCTTCCGGAGTAGACGGCATGTTTGCACCTTCGGCAACGGCCTTCACGCCGTTAGCGATAAGGGCCTTGGCACCTTCGAGGTCGAGTTCGTTCTGGGTAGCGCACGGAAGAGCGATATCGCACTTGACCGTCCAGACACCCTTAGAACCTTCGTGGTATTCAGAACCCGGAACGAGCTTGGCGTATTCGCTGATACGAGCGCGCTTGTTGTTCTTGAGGTCCAAAACGACGTCGAGGTTGATGCCGTTCGGGTCGTAGATGTAGCCGTTGGAGTCGGAAACGGTCACAACCTTGCCACCGAGCTGAGTAGCCTTCTGGCAAGCGAACTGGGCAACGTTACCGGAACCGGAAATCACGACAGTCTTGCCCTGGAAGGAGTCGTTAGCGAGGTCCTTGAGCATTTCGCGGGTAAAGTAGCAGAGGCCGTAGCCAGTAGCTTCGGTACGGGCGAGAGAACCACCGTAGGAGAGGCCCTTACCGGTGAGAACGCCCACGAATTCGTTGCGGATGCGCTTGTACTGACCGAACATGTAACCGATTTCGCGAGCGCCAGTACCCTGGTCACCAGCCGGAACGTCCGTGTCGGCACCGACGTGCTTGCAGAGTTCAGTCATGAAGGACTGGCAGAAGCGCATCACTTCGTTGTCGCTCTTGCCCTTGGGGTCGAAGTCGGAACCGCCCTTGCCGCCGCCCATGGGGAGCGTGGTGAGGCTGTTCTTGAAGATCTGTTCGAAGCCGAGGAACTTCAGCATGGAAAGCGTCACTTCGTTACGGAGACGGATACCGCCCTTGTACGGGCCGATGGCGGAGTTGAACTGCACGCGGTAGCCACGGTTCACCTGAACGTTACCCTTGTCATCGAGCCAAGGCACGCGGAAGGTAATCACGCGTTCCGGTTCGACGAGACGGTCGATAACGCCGTTGG
>JAGCPF010000013.1 GCA_017642335.1 Fibrobacter sp. | reverse complement strand
TCCGCTAAGACCCAAGGGGATAGTAATACTGGTAACGTGCAGCCGGACACGTGCCCCGAATCCGGCAAACTTTTAGCTACCACACCCGTCACCACAACCCCGATAAGCACAGACGAGGCTCGGCAGAGTCAGCGCACGGGGGCCGCTCCCGAGAGGGTTAAAAACGACAAGCCGGTAAGCCATTCCGGCAAGGCTCCCGTGCGTTCCTTTGGCGAATACGGCCTGGTGCACCTGACGGACACCCAGGCCGACAAATTGCGCACCTATTACGGCGCAGATTTCGACCGCGCCGTGGGCATTCTGGAAAACTACATGCTCGGGCTCCCGAGCAAGGCCGACGGCGACGACAAGGGTGAATACAAGTGCTGGCGCGAGGAATACAGCAAGCGCAACCACTATTACGTGATGCGCAAGGACAACTGGGTGGACAGTGCGCTCAAACGCGCGAAGACCGAAGACGCCCGCCTCGAAAAGGCGACCAGCACCCCGAAGAGCTTCAAGCAGATGGACGCCGACGACCGCACCGAGTTTTTCAGCAAGTCGATTTTCGACAAGGAGGTGGTATGACGAAGGCCAGGCAGACCAGTCTTTTGCCCGCCGCAGAAAAGAAGGCTTACGGCACTTGCAGGCACGTGATGCTCACCGACGCGGAAGGCCACCACCTGCGCGAAGTGTACGGTGCCGACTTGCAGCTCGCCATCGAGATCCTTGATGCCTACATCGAGAACGACGGCAAGGAAGCGAAGCACTACAAGAACCACGCGGCAGTGCTGCGCAAGGGCAACTGGGTGTGGCGAGAAATCCGAAAGCAGAAGCTTGTCGAGGCCCGCATCGAGAATGCGAACCGCCCCGCCAAGAGCTTCAAGCAGCAAGACCTTGACGCCCGCACCGAATTCTTCAGCAAGTCGATTTTCGAGAAGGGAATGTAAGATGAATATCCAGGATCAAGTCAACAGTCTTGCAAAGCTGCTCCGCGTACAGGTCATCGAGTACCTGGTGAAGGAAGACATCTTCAAGTTCCGTGGCGAACGCCTGAACGATGCCGACCTGATGATGACCGTCAAGCTCATCAACAAGATTCCGTGCTGCACGCGCAAGCTCCCAGAGCTGTTCCGCGACGCGCACCGCATGCACGAAGCCAAGGGCATGATGCCGCACGCAGCAACCATCGCAGACCTTGAATTCTGCATGAAGCAGCGCTACATCGGCTTTCAGTGCGAACAGCGCATCGCGCATTCGTGGCTCCCGTACAAGGAAGACGCCGACCTGCGCAGGCTCCCCGCATTCAAGCAGCTCGCGCAAGTCTACGCACCGCTCATCCAGGCGGGCAAGAAAATCCTGCCGCCCGTCGACGAATGCGCCGTAGTTAGCGAGGCCCAGGCAATCATCAACCAAGTTTCTAACGCAATCACCGCATAGGAGTTTTATGTCAACGAATGTATGCACTTTTGTCGGCCGCCTCGGCGACAATCCCGAAATTACCACCCTGCCGAACGGCAAGGAGCGCGTGCGTTTTTCCATCGCCGTGGACCGCAACTACAAGCGCGAAGACGGCAGCCGTCCCACCGACTGGATTCCGGTCGTCATTTGGGGCTCCGCAAATTACGCCCGCAAGGTCCACCTGGGCAAGGGCGACAAGGTATGCGTCACTGGCCGTTGGGAAATCAACAACTGGACCGACAACGACGGCATTCCGCGCACGACGGGGGCCCTGAACTGCACAGGCATCGAACTCACGGGCCACCGCACCACCGACAAGAACCAGGCCGCACAGGAAGGTGCCGCCGCCACCAATCCGGAATCTAACACCGCAGTCGACGAAGACTTGCCGTTCTAAAAGGAGAAAACCATGAATAAGGAAGAAAAGCTTTTCTTTGTCCGCGCAAACGGCGAAGACCTCGGTATCATGACCATGCGCGACGCATTCCGCTGGAGCTGGAGTCAGTCCGCAGGGCAGCACGTGTCGCTCTCGTTCGAGCCCGTCAAGAACCTCTCTCCGATGGAAACCGTCTAGGAGCACGCCATGCGGAAACCGAAGAGACAACAGCGCCCGCTGACGGACGCGCAGGCAGAGGAAGCCGTGAAGCGCCATAACTTCTGGCGGGCCCTCGAAATGCTCTGCACCAAGGTCGGCAAGGCTAAGGAGTTCCGCTGGTATATCCGCAGGCGCGACCCTGACGCGACCATCGGTCAGATTAGCGAATTCAAGCGCAAGATGGTGCGGCTGCTCAGCTTCAACTACGACGTGCACCGACGCCCGAACCCGAACTTCAGCAAGAAACTTTTGCCGAGCGGAACACCTGGAGCAGAACCGCTCAGCTACCCACCGGAATGGAGAGAACAATGAACGAAGTCACACGCCTGAAGGGCAAAACCTTTTGCGGGTCATACGTGGTAGCCGTTTTTGTCCAAAATGACAGGATTGACCGCATCGAGATTAACGGCAAGTCACATCCAAGTGTCGCCGAAATCTGCGAATCGCTCAGCAAGTCACACACCACGCTTGTCGCCGACACCATCAAGGCAATCAAAATCACAATGGCAAAACACAACGAATACAGAGGATACACGAATGACTAACGAACTCATGGTAGACATCGAAACGAGCGGAAGCAAGCCCGGCTGCAAGGTTTTGAGCCTCGGGGCCTTCGGCTTCGACAAGGACGGCAACCAGGTAGAATTCTACTGCCGATTCGACGCCAAGTCGCAGATTGCCCAGGGCCTTTTCGACAGCGAAGATACGATGATCTGGTGGAACAGGCAAGGCAAGGAAGCCTTCGAAGAAGCCTTCGGCGGCGACACCGACCCTATCAAGGGAATCGCCGATTTCAAGCAGTGGGTCATGCAGAACTTTAAAACCGGCAAGTTCGACAAGTTCAGCGTATGGAGTTGCGGAATCGACTTCGATTTCCCCATCCTCAACCGCTTTTTCGAAGCATACGGTTTCAGGGGATGCCCGTGGCCGTATTACAAGCAGCGCGATTACAGGACGCTCAAGAACCTGTTCCCCATCATCAAGCAGAGCGAAGGCAACGTGTCAAAGCATTGTGCAATCGAAGACGCCAAGGCACAGATGCGCGGACTCCGTGCGTTCTACAGCTTGACAAAGGACTAGAGCGAAGGGCCCGCACGCATGAAAAAGTACGACAAGACATTCAAGACATGGACCAACATTGACGTGAAGATCATGCGCTGCGGGGTATGCCCGCAAGGCCGAAGCATCAAGGCATGCAGGGTGTTTTGCAACCGCCACGGTATTCCGTTCCCTGGCAAGCGCGAAATCGACGAAGTCGAAGCCCTGATCGAAAGAATTGAAAACAACCACAAGGAAAAAGGCATCGAAATGAAAAAGGAAAACAAACCCAAATACGTCACAGCGAGCATCAAGGATGCAAACGCTGCCATAAAGCAAAAGGTGGACAAGCCTGCAGCTGAAAAGTCCGAAGAACGGGTCTACAACTTCCGCGTCATCGACACGAAGAACGTCAAGGCTAACGACAACATCCGCGAAGTCAAGGACATCGACGACCTGCTTGCCTCCATCCAGGAACACGGTATCGTAAACCCGATTACCGTGCTCGACGAGGGCAACCAGAGTTTCAAGGTCATCGCAGGATTCCGCCGATTTGCGGCCGCAGTACAGCTCGGGCTCAAGAAGATTCCCTGCCACGTAATGCTCAAGGACCGCGAAGGCGTCGAGGAAATCTCGCTTACAGAAAACATCACCCGCATGGACATGACGCCCTACGAAGAATGCATGGCCGTGAAGGCACTTTCCGGAAAGAAGAAGACGCCCTCCGCAATCGCCAAGCATTTTGGCAGAACGCTCCGCTGGGTGCTGGTCCGCAAGAAGCTTGCCGACGCAGGTGACAAGGTGCTGAAGAAAGTCAAGGAAGGCGTAATCGGTCTCGATGCGGCTGCAAAAATTGCAGACCTCCCGGATAACGTATTCAAGCGCGAGCTCGAAAGTTGCTACCGCACGGACAAGTATTTTATTGACGGCGTTCTCGACCGTTACCACAAGGACCTGAGCCGCGCACCGTTCGAACACGATGCCTGCCTCCAGTGCGCCAAGTGCAGCGCCTGCCAGGCAGACCTGTTCGAGAACGAGCCGAAGGCCTACTGCCTGGATCCTAACTGCTGGGCACGCAAGGCAAAGAAGGCCGCAGAAGCCAAGGTGAAGAAGCTTCAGGAAGAAGGCAGGAATGCAAGGCTCGGCAAATTCTCCGGCAAATGCATCAGTTACGAAGACGAAGCCGACAAGTACGATATCAGCTCCTGGGACACCAAGGGCCAGGAACAGGCCAAGGAAGCAGGCATTCAGAAACGAATCCTTGTCGATGCGGCCACCGGCAAGACGCTCGAATATTACGACAAGCGCGACCTGCCCGATTATCACGAAGAAACTGAAGAAGAACGCGAACAGCGACTTGAAATCGAAAACATGAACGCCCGCAAAAAGAGCATTCATGAAAAGCTTATGCGAGAACGCCTGCAGGACGGCATTGCCAACATCTGCGTGGATTTCAAGTCTCAAGCTGACATCATCGTAACTTTGCTTGTTTTTGCTGCAGACAACTACTATCAATTTTTTGACGAAGAAGGTTTAAAGAAGCTTGGCATCGACGGAGAAAACGAAGACGGCTACAACAAGGCCCTTGAAGATATGCCTGCCGACAAGACTTACCGCGACGTAGCTGAAGCCGTTCGTTTTTGCATCGGCAATATCGTCAAAAGCATCAACGACATGAAAATGCTGAAAAAGCTCTACACGATTCTTGTCGGCAACATCGAAAGAATCCAGGTCACCGAAGAAGACATCCAGGCAGAAATCAAGCTCCAGGACGAACTGCGAGCAAACGAAGACGCCGACGATGATGACGGCGATTCCGAAGAAATCCAAGACGAAGAATCCATCGAAGAAGAGGAATAAATCATGGCTAAAGAAAAAACCGAATTCGAAATCATGTCAAACACAATGGTAGATACTCCCCTATAATCCAACCGTGCGCGGGCAACCCTTTGGCCCGATGGCGAGCATCAACTGAAACACAACTCATAAATTCAAACTTCTTCTAAAAACGTAAACATACACACTATACCGCCGCCGGAGGGCAAACTTTTAACGGAGAACAACATGGCTAAAAGAGGCAGACCGAAAAAAAAGACCTTCAACGAAATGCTTCGCGCAAAGATGGAATCGCTCTTTGAAGATGCCGTCGAGCGCCAAATGCCGAAAAAGTTGGACCACGAAGCTGGCGAATTCAAGACCAGCGAAAACACCAGAAAAAAGAATCGCGAAGCCGTCAACCGTTACTATCACACCGAAAAGGGAAAGGCTAACAACCGCAAGAGCTGCCGACAATACTACCACAACCATCCGGAGCGGGTCAAGGATTACGTCGCCCGCTACAAGGAAAAGTTCGAAAAGAAATACGGATGCAAGATGAATTCCTGGCTTTACTGGAGCACACGTCTTAACAGCGGAAAGGTCAAGCCTGAAGACGTCCCGGAAAGATTCAAGAAGATCCTGAAGGAATGGAAAAAGAAAAATGGCGTTGTTTCATAAGGAGTACAAAGAATACGTCACCTGTTCGACCTGCAAGCTCACGAAGTTCTGCAGGGAAGACGGCAAAAAATTCATCTGCTACGCCTGCGACCACGGCAATTTCCCGAGATTCAAGAACACCTATGGCAATCGATAAACAGCACCTTCTACCCAACCACCACCCCGCACCGCTCTATGCAACCGTACCCAAGGCAGAATATGACGCTCTCAAGCGAAAGCTCGACATCTGTCAAAAGGAATGCATCAGAATCGCCGAGCTCTATCAACGAGACCAACAACTTTTCCACAACAAGATTAAACGAATCATTCGCCACATCAACGAAGCCAAGAGGAATTATGTCGCAAGGAAACCCGTTCAATTTTAATTACGACGCTCACACGATACCGTGAAGATAAAAACCTGGAACCCATTGGAGATAAGGAATGATTGGAGTCTACAAGAAAACGCCCGACGGCGAAAAGCTGGTTTACAAAACGGACAATGCAGCCCGCGCTACAGATTACAAGGCCGCACTCGAAACTATCGACCAGGAATCGGAATACACCTGCAGAATCATTGGAGACATAAACAAGGAAACACGATGACTGATTCATGGATGCATTCTGAAGTAGACGTTCCTGACAACGACAGAATTGTCTTTATTGTCAAACTAAGATGTCATTTCATTGGCTTTTATGAAGACGGTAAATTTTGGGATTCTTCACAAAAAGGGATTCCAACAAATAAAAGGCTCAAAAGAACCGAAATCAAACAACCTTTACATTGGATAGACTACCCTCAATAAAGGATTGACAAGACATGAAACGACCGCCTAAGAAATGGAAATGTAAAGACGGCATGAAAACGCCGGAGCAGATGGACCTTGAAGAACTTAAAATCCTCTTGAAAATCTGCAACAAATTCAACGCATGTTGCGGCTGGAACGACGAAGCTTATAATCAGCAGCTTTGGATTAACGAAGCCGAAAAAGTCCAAAACCTAATCAACCAAAAACAAACCGCCTAACGGCAAAGGAATCAAAATGAGTGAAGCAAAAAAAAACAACGACTTGAAAGACCTTCCGTCTCTCAACGCACTTATTGACAAACTCGCTAATCGCGAACCGACTCCGTCTGAAAAAATCGTAAAGCTCGCGAAAGAACGCGATTGCACCTACGATATGATCGAACGCAAGAAACAGGAACTCGAAAAGGCCCAAGAATCTAACGACAAGGACGATATCGAATTCCTCAACAAGAGCATTGACGCTCTGAAGGAACAGAAAAACGTTCTTACCAAGCGCATCAAGACGCTGCTTGACGAAACCTAAAAAAACATCGGCTGTAGCTAATTGGTCAAGTGGGGCTATACCGGAATTACGGTTCGAAACCGCGAAGTAAGTACGATAGTGTAGTTGGTAACACGCCGGAAGAAGGTGCCAGGATGCGGGTTCGACTCCCGCCAGCCGAATAAATCTAAAAGAGGGAAAAATGAACTTTGTAAAACTTGGAAAAAGGTACATCAATCTCGACGCCATTGCAGCCGTCGTTCCCAGAAAAAAAGGACTTGGTTATACCGTAACATTTGTTGGCGGCGCATCAATGGACATTTGCGAAATGGATATGGTCGATATCAGAAAAGCCTTAGATATGGCCGCAACAACCAAAGTCGCAATCGACGAAATCAACGCTTTTGCCTCAAGAAACCCATCTAAGGAAGAAATTTTGGAACGTTTTGAAAACAACTACAGAATGAAAACGATTCATCACAAACCACAAAGGAGCAGACCATGAACAACCACAAAGGATACACCTATCAGAAACTGAATGACGGTCGAGTCTTGGCAGAAATGCCTACCGTCGGTAACATGATCTTCGAAAACGAAGAAGAGTTCAAGGCGTACATTGACGGATATTTGATTACGCAAAAGTTCTTTGGCAAAATTGAAAAGGAACTCCGCAACGCCGTCACAAAGCATCCCAAGTTCTGCGACAATTTTACAGAAGAAAAATCCGAAATAATTTGGCAAATCAGAGAAGAATACGCAAAGAACCGCAACGCCAAGATGGAACCGACGGCAGACAGCATCTTGTTTGAAGAAATCGCCGAAGCATTCAACGCATACCAGCATGGCGACAAAAAACAAGCGCTTAAGGAACTTGCGCAGGTCGGAGCAGTCGTTTTCCGCTGCATGGAATTCATCCAGAAAGAAATGGAGGCCGGGACATGACATACCATCCTGATTGGGCAATAATCCTGGTCGTAGCGTTCATCTGTACATCTCAGGCGTTCGCCTGGACTCGCGAAAAGTACGAAAGAGCGCTCGCGGTTTTTTGCGCAACCGCACTCGATATCACGTTTTTACTGTTAATCGCAACATTCAAACTTTTGTAAGGGGAAAATCATGGGATTCGAAGAAATCGCAACCAAAGCGGACCTTGCCGAAATGGAGCGCCACATTCTCCAGGCAATTCTCGACAAAGTCAAAACAAAGGACCGCACTCTGAACATCGACGAAGCCGTCAAACACATCAAGGCCAAGAATCGCGGCACTATTTACAAGCTCACAAGCTCCGGCGAACTCGCTTACCTAAAAGTAGGCAAATCGCTCGTGTTCTGGGAATCCGATCTCAACCGCTACTTGGCAAGACTACGCAGACCGAGCAACGAAGAAATCGAAGCAAAAGCGATTCTTCACGGAGTCTAAGATGCAAACATCGTCTACTGGATTGCCGCAGGGGTTCTGACCTTGACGGTCACCTGGTAAAGTTGTAAATTTATAAAAAGGAACAGACAAAATGAAAGAATGTCCAACATTCGAATTTGTAAGCTACGACGGAGAATTTCCTTCACTTTGCAGCGGAATCCTTAAAATCCGCGTTGACGGCAAAGAATACGAACTTGGACCGCACGTGCTTGAATCCGGCGGTTCTGTATCATTCGACGAGAATTGGGAAGATTCGATATCGAATGGGCCTTGGCGCATTTGTGAATATTACGAATTGCCCGAAGAACTAAAACCGTTCAAGACTGAAATCACCGAGCTTGTAAACGACAACGTAACGTTCGGATGCTGCGGAGGATGCGTTTAATGACAGACGAATTGAAATCCAACAATATAAAAAGAGAACTAAAAAAAATTATAGCCTACGAAGCGATGCACGCTGTAAAGAACAAGCAACGTTTTAGTTTGAGATACTACAAGAAACACCCTAACAAGCTAAACGCAAGAAGACGAAAAATCGTAAAAGCACTTACCTATGTACGCCCAAAAGAAAATATTGTAGGATTTGAGTTGACGAAATGACCAAGTGGCCAATTCCAAAAGACGCTAACAAGCGTCTTTTTTGTTTACATTGGTAGTTTTATTGATTTGGTCACTCAATGGTCACTTTGGAAAACAGGAAAACTGCTAGACATCAGTAATAACAAGGCATTGACGAAAGTTAATATTACTACTCCAGGTAATTCCAGAAGCGAAATTCGCAGAAAGCCGGTTCGAAAGAACCGGCTTTTTTATTGCAATTTCAATAATTTCGCTTTCGTTCACTTTCTTTTTTTTTCTATCATTTTCTAAAAACGGTCACTTTTCGGTCACCCAAAATGAAGATTAAAGAGAAGGTTCACATTAACCAGCGCCCTGTAAAAGGTGGCGGTTTTTCGTTACACTTGGACTACCGGATCGGCGGAAAAAGGATTCGAGAGTTCCTGAAACTCTACCTGGTTCCAGCCAAGACTCATGCCGACAAGATAAAAAATCAGGAAACAATTCGTCTGGCCACCGAGATAAAAAACAAGAGAATCAGAGAGCTTGATTCCGGAGAATTAAACGTTTCCACGCCAAAGAAGATTAAAACGGTCTTGGCCGCCGATTATTTTGAAAAGAAGATTTCTTCAATAAAGACCGAAAATTCTCGTCAAAACAACCAAACAATGGTCAACGCGTTGAAAGATTTCAAACGTAACGCCACTTTGGCAGAGATTAACCGAGATTTTTTCAAAGCCTTTGTCGATTACTTACTCGAAAAGCGATCCGTCAATACAGCTCGTCTTTACGCAGTCCTGTTAAAAGCACGTCTTCACGATGCATATATAGACGGGATGATCCCACAAAATCCAGACCTATACGGTCTAACTCCCAAAAAGTTGACTAAAGATGTAGAATTTCTCGACATTGACGAACTGCGAAAACTCCAAGAAGCAGACGCACCTGAAGAAGTTAGGAACCCTTTTTTATTTTGCTGCTTTACCGGATTAAGGTTTTCCGACGTAAAACGGCTAAAATGGGAAAACATCGAAAAAGGCATCATCATTTTGAGAATGGAAAAAACCGACGAAATCGTCAGAGTACCGCTGTCAGAAAACGCCCGAAAATTTATGCCTCAAGAAAAAAAACATAAAGGTTTTGTTTTCGAAATAGACCCATTGAATTCGTTGAACAGAAAGCTTAAGAATTGGGCCGCAGAAGCGGGAATAAAAAAGAACTTGCATTTTCACATGTCACGCCACACTTTCGCCACACTAGCACTAAAACACGGTGCTGAACTTTACACCGTAAGCAAATTGCTTGGTCACAAATCTGTAGAAACAACCCAAATTTACGCAAAAGTGCTCGACGAAGGCCGTCGCAAGGCAGTTGACGCGATTCCAGAGCTGTAAAAAAAAGGCGGCCCACATTCCTGCAGGTCGCCTATTTCGCAACGCACTACGGACTATTTCACCACGGCCGTAGAAGCAGCGGGCTGCTTCAGAGCCTCGGCGTTACCCACGATTTCATTATGGCACTTGATGGATTCAAGACAGTCCCTAATGCCATCGATGGTCATGTGGTCCTTGATGCGACCACCATCACGATCGACATCATCATTCAGATCTTCGAGGTGACGGCAGAGCGTCTTTTCGGTGCGCTCCAAAACAGCTTTCATACGTTCGGTCATCATTATGCAACCTCCGGAGTTTCAACGGGAACAGCCTTCTGCATCTTCGCGACAAGCGTTGCAGCTTCGTCAGCCGTAATGCCGAAACCGAGGTAAGACAATTTCGGAACCTTGGCAAACATATTGTCGAGACCAGCCTTAAACACGTCTACATCAACAATTCCGTCAGAAAGAATTCCGGACATTTCGAGCCAGGGTCGAGCCTTCGCAAGAACCCCTTCGGGATTCTCGGAGAGTGCCCCGACAACAAAAAGTCCAATGGAATACTTAAGCGGATCGCGGATTGTCTGGACCTGTTCTGTCATGAACTCGGACACAGCCTTCATCGCATCGTCAATAGAAATCTGCATAGGCTATCCTCCTTTTTTACGCCGCCTGCGACGTGCCGTTGGAGGTGGAGGCGGGAGTGACGGTTCCGCCAGCTGCTGCAACGGGCGGCACGGGCGGAAACGGGGACACGAAAGCGGGCCCCCAGCCCGGAGCGACAGCGTAGTTCGGCACGAACGGAGCGCTGATGCGGTTCACGATTGCAGAAAGCCCGGCGATGCGGTCACCCAGGATTTGGTCGCGCAGCGGGTCAGTCTTTTCGTCGGCGAGAACGCGAGCTTCAAGGTTTGCGACACGTTCGGTCAATGCTGCAACCTTGGCGTCAGCATACTTTTCGGACTTGAGCTGAGCAATTTCGTTGTCCTTTTGGGCCAACTGGTAAACCGGGTTAGCAGTCGGGTTCTGGTTGCCAAAAAGACCTCCGAGGCCGTTGCCGTTGAGCACGCCGCTAGCAAGCGCCGTGCCGATAACGCCGAGAGTAAGACCGGCGGTTCCCACACCCTTGCTGGTGTAATCGTTGTTTTCGTAAGCCATAATATCTCCTTTTGGGATAAATGAAAACCGCCGGGAGTTTCCCAGCGGTCTACATCAAAACTAAAAGAAGATTCGGCTCGAATCGTATTTTAGGAAAATTTGTGCAAATTTAGTTTTGGACAAAAAAAAAGACGGCTTTGAAGCCGTACGCAAACAAATTACAAATAAACGAATTAACAGGAACCTATATATTTACTGATATGGCCAGATTCCAGGATTCTGGCCAAGTCAATTAATGACACTTTTCTAAACTGCTTAAAAATTCGAAATTGCCGTATGCGTTGTCGCCCCAATGACCCCATGCACCAACCGCCAAACAAAAGTCGATTGTAGACGCCTGGAACCGACTGCAGCCAGAAACTCTAAGACCGCCACGGCAAATCGCATCAGAATCGTCACGGCTAAAAATGTTGTAGCCTTTCTTTTGATAAAGGTCGTCATGCAAGAAGAAAAAGGCGTTCTGCAACGGATTATCCGGATCATAGGATTTCACCCGTAGAATCTTTTGGCCGAGCCACGGGATGGACCCGCAGTTGCTAATATACCCTTCGCCAACCCACCATAGATAATCGCCACGGCTAGTATGCAACAGCATTTCAAAATCGCGCTCGAAAGTACAGACGGAATCGCCATGCAGTTTGCCGGTCGCAACCTGGATCGGTTTGATGATTTCGGCGCTACGAAGGACTATTCCAGACATATCTCACTCCTACTTGTTATTCGGTTTGCCCCAATCATCTTCGTCAAAGAAAATCCAGTCAAGCGTCATAATCAGCGCGAAGAAAACTACTAGCACTAAAGCTTCCATATCACTTCCTTCCAGCGCGAACTTCGCCAATAAGCTGGTTCAAAAGTTCATTATTGCGATCAATTTTCTGGTCAAGAATTTTGAAATTCGAATCCCCGTCATCAAGACGTTTATCATGATGACGAATGTCATTCTCGATAACCGACATTCGTTCATCAAGACTTTTTTTTGCAGAGTCAGACTTGCGGTCTGAATGAAACGATTTAATAACCGCTCCAATTCCAGCCACAAGCGCACCAATGTCTAACCCAGTAATATCCATTTTTCTACTCCACAAGGAATCCGGCAATAGTATTGCTTTCAACAGTACGTGTCGCACCGGTCCAAGTGAATGTACGGTAATGGTGCGGCGGTATCGTGATGGTCTTTGTTGTGCTTTCGACTTGCCACCCGTTGCTATTCTTTGAAGAAGGAAAATACGTGACAAACATGTCGGATGCAGTATTGTTTAGCACCCTCTTCGATTGGCCAGCGTTTGTCCATCCGGAGGACTTTTGCCAGTTGTCGTTAGACGGGCTTACTATCAACGCGTCAAGGTCCATGAGTCCGTTGAGTTTTCCGTTTACTGTGACGTTGCCGTCGATCCTTGCATCGAATCTATTATTGACGTTGTCCCATACAATTACAATTCCATTTATGTTCGTTTCTCTAGTGGCAGGATTGTACAGCGGCGAAATCACAACTCTCTTGTCATCGAGAATGTACATGAAATCGTTGACATTCATGTCGCCATCGTAGTCGAGATTGAACCGTCCAGCCGAATTATCCCACTTTAGACGGAACTTACGGTACGCCTGCGTGCCCTGGTTGTTGAACAGCCTTGCCAACATTAAAAGGTTGTCGCTGATCTGGTATCCTGTAACTTGCTCGGCACCGTCAACATTGTCGACAGACTTAACGACTGGAGTCTTTACGTCGTACGACTCAACTTCTCCATCAAAAGAAATCTTCGAAAGTCCGCTGCCGAGAAGTGCGAGAACAATAGACAATTTCTTGACGGTACTTTCGTCATACCGCTTAGTAATTTCAAGTTTGGCACCGTACCCTTTATTCAAATTCCCGTCAACATCGACTAAAAATTCAGTCCTGTAATCAGATTCGTCATCGTCGACAAGGCGTAACAACTCCAATCTTTCGAATGCAGTCGCAAGTTCGTGATCCGATAAACCGTTAGGCTCCATTCCAGTCCATTTTTTTATCAAAGCACAAATCTCTTCTTGTACATTATTACACCATTCGGCGCTAAACTGAGTCCCTTTCAAGCCTTGACCATTGCCATCCCTAAATTTGTGATCATCTGTTGCTGTGGGAGTGCTAATTCTTTTCATATTTTACCTCTGTTGTTAAAGATTAAATTCGACTCCGTACTGGAGAATCCGTACTTCCATTTTCTGCCCAAGTTCCTGGACCGGGGCAGGGACTACCCCTATTATCGGTGGTGAAATAAATGCAGGGCCAGTATCGACGTTACCGTAAGATATTGGCCACGTTCCCTGAGCTTCAGTTGGCTCTCGCCAAAGGAACCAAACAGACTCATTTGAATCATGCGGATACGACCAAAGTAACTGCGTGCGGTATATCTCCGAACCATTCACCTTGTAGTCAGGGTAGACAGTCACATTTTTACCCGCTCTAACCCTGAAATAAACGTTGTCAAACTCGTTTACGTTCATTTCGGGGAAATACTGATTCATCTCATAATAATCGGACAATGCTACAGCACGACCCATTCCATAAGGCGCACAATTTACGCAATGTACTACAGCCCACATTGACGGGAAAAGACATACTTGCTCCCGATGGGCAATAGTCTTTGTTGCCGTAGTGTAATAATAAAAGGGGAACGTCCCGTCATCGCTGGCGATGACGTTGTGGTTATTGTATATCGGAGCAAAACCGTTGCCGATGTGCAGCGTATTGTCGAACAAGTCGTACAAAGGGCCTTTTTTCTTGTTTGATGTCAAAGTTGAAGGCATCATGCTGAAGAGCGTTCCTTCCGGATTCATCCACGCAACCGCTCCGCTAACAGATTTCGCCCACCCTTGATATACTGCGGTTGCAGAGGCGTAAGGCAGTTCGCTAAGAACGTCTTTGTCTATCGACGTACCCTGGATATTCAGCCCGTAGCAGCATATCCCGTAATTCTTGTCAACCAATGGATGGAAATATGCCTTGTCACTCCCGTAACCACGGGCGAAGTCCGCCGTAATTGGCATCTTTCGGACAACCTGCCCGCCGGACTTGAACGACACCGATTTCAGGAACGGAGTTCTTCGGAACCCTCCGGAATTGTAAGTTCCGTCTAAATAAGCATCCCATGTCTTTTTCGAGCAAAGCCCGTACATGCTGCCGCCCAAAGTCTTCCTGTAACTGCTATCGGTAAGCCAAAGGAGACCCTCCGAACTGCTGAACTGTTTCAATCTAAAATCAGCCATTACAACTCCTACACTATACTGACAGTATTGTCGGCTGTCGAGAACGAACCGAACGACAGCGAGAGTCCGTTCCACTGCATCGCATTCCCGGAAATATTGCAATATACAGTATTGATGTGCGGGTCGTAATACAAACGCTGGTTTATTCTAGCCGCCCCGGCCTGGTTATTGATTTTGTTCGTGCTGAAACGGAACAAGAGGCAATATGTGCCTGAATCAGAATTTTCAGTCACAACGGAACTGAAATTTGCGTTGTCAGTCCATGTCCCAGCACCTGTCAAGTATCTTTCGGTACTATTTTCTCCACCATGAGGTACCAGGCCGTCATCAGTATTCGAGAATCTTCCATACGTGGTGTCGGCGTCATCACGCCAACCAGGGTTGCCGTTGGAATCCGTCTTCCACACCTTGTTCGCATTATTTTCGCCTTTCGCCACGTAGCCGTCGCTAGAACTGGAGTTGGCCACCAATTCGTTGTCGCACGGTAGCACATTTCCTTTATCGTCGACATAAACGGGGGTAGTCGGCGATCCCTTAGAAGTCCCGTATTGTACGCGCAACAGCATGCTGTACGTCACTTCCTTTTTGCCCGACGGCTCGTCGCTGACATACGTCATGTCTGGAGTGTACGACCTTTCGGGTACATTTAAAGGCGTAATTGACAGTTCGGAGTAATTGTAAAGATAGGCGTAGATTTCGACGCCGGAGGTAGATGATGTCCCGAGAGACTTTACGTAAAATTTTACGTCATCAGTTAAAGTATTAGTACGTCTTCCAATCGTGCTGTATTCGGCAACAATATCGTCATTTCCGTAGTCACCGCTTGACTTGTGTTCGCCTGCAGAAATCCAAAGCAGCCCGCTCTGCGTATTGCCGTCATTAGCCCTGTATTCTACAGAGAACGTTACACCCTTAAACATCGTGTTGGGCAATTCGCTTACAAACGTGCCAACCTTCAGCCAGTTCTTGTCCGTGTTGTATCGCGCCTCGTCAGGTGCTACCGACTTGGCTGACCCGCTGACGTTGATGGCGTAGGTGTCTGTAGGCGTCGTTCCGGCCGATGGCAAATTATCCTGTTTGCCCGCCAACAATGTATCTGTCTGTGTCTTGTCATAGTAGTTGTTCGGGTTGAAAATATCTGTAAGAGGAATGCTTATCGGCTGCTTGCCCGCGTCCGTGTTGAACGTGATTACAAGGTTCCCGTTGCTAATGGCGACGGAGTCCACCATCCCGTCCTTGACGAACGCTGCCGCATCAAGTGTGAAAAGCTGCGTAGAGCCGTGCTTGAACACAATCGTGTGGTTGGAAGAATTGTAGATTGCCGAATCTACGACGGTGGAAACGTCGGCCTTTCCGCTAATATCCTGATGCTGCGTAAGGTAAGTGCCAAGGTCAACGGGCGTGCCGCCGGTCTTGGCGATTGTTTTCGTGGAGCCGTTGATCTTTACCTGGTGAGTGTGGTCGCCCGGGCTGGCAGGTACACCTCCAATCATAACATTAGGAGCATCCAGCGATTCAGCTTTCATATCGCCGAATTTTCCAGAAGCAATAATTTTTTCCAAAGATTCAAGACGTGCATTCAACTCAACCAGTGACGATGCCGAAACGGAAGACTGCGACACAGCCTTCGTCTCGTCGCGCTTGCCAGTCAGGGCATACTTAATCCAGGAGAATATCGCGTTCCACCCGGAAGAATTCGTAGTCTTTCCGCTGTGCTCCATCAGCTAACATCCTTGACGGCCTGACCCATCGTAACGCTTATCTTGAGGTCTCCGGTCTGTTCGCCGTTACCGGCAGACACCGAGGCCACGAAGTTATCCTTCGTCACGCTGAGCGTAGCGTCGTGCTTAGTCGCCACCAACGCCTTGATCCAGGAGAATATCGCGTTCCAGCCCGCGCTGGTTGTAAGTTTTCCGTTATGAGCCATAAATCAACCTCCATTAAGTAGTCGGCACTACAGGCGTGCTGGGTGTATTGTCCCACAATGTTTTGAGTTCGGTTACTGTCCAGTCCGTAAGGTTACTATCAAGAACAAAATCGCCCACTTTCTTACCGCTGTCCTGCAAGTTTCCAACAGCGTCAAGGTACGCAAGGTTTCCATCAGCTGCGGGAACTTTCTTGTCAGCTTTCTTGTCGAGCTCCGTTCTCACGGCCTTTTCCGACGGGTAGGCAGCATCCGTTGCGCTGGATGCCCCCCGGACAGACATCCGTTTGTTCGCAACCATCTCGCAGGCCTTCCAGTCTGTTACAGAGCTGTTGCCGGACGCCATGTAAAGGGTACCGGTAGTATCGATGTAGAACTGACCGGCAAAATCCGGAGCGGACTCAGGAGCTCCAGATCCGATAACAACCGTGGGCGCACCGGCAACCTTCGGGAAGTCCACGAGGTCAATCGTATCCGCAACGATATTGCCAAAGTCTTCGGAACCCGCATTTTCCAATGCCTCAAGCCGGGCATTCAGGTCTACGAGAGCGGCGGCAGTCACTTTCGCATGGTCGGTGCCGCTGCCGCTAATCTGCGATATTGCAGTTCTCACAAGGTCGATGAGTTGGTTCATCGCCGCATTCTTGAAATAGGCCATTACGCAGCCCTCCTCAATCTATTTATTTTGAATTGTTCACGAATCAAGAAACTGTTATTTTCCGGATTCCGTTCCAGGAATCTGCCGACACGTTTTTCGACGATTCCGCAAAGTGCATACACCGTCTTGCGCATTGTCTTATGAGCGAAAATCCCGAGCGTAGAATTTATAGACGCCAGCATCTTCGGCAAAGAAACCCGCAAAGGTTTTTCAATATTCAAGGAAGAAAATCTCTTGACGGAATTCTTGACCGTCTTGTTTGACACATACATTCTGTCGAACTTCAGCATCGTTCCGAGGCACATTATTCCCTTGCTGTAATGCTGGCAATAGAACTTACTTTCGTTAAGACAAACATTCAACCTGGCTAGACGACAACGAAGCTCCGGCATCAAGGCAAGAGTCTTCGCCTTGTCGTTTGTCGCGATGTAAATATCGTCCACAAAAACAACCACCCGCAAAAAATCGAAAGACTGAAGCCACTTCGTCACTTCATTGATATACAGCCCCATCGCATTCTGCCAGCAGAGAAAACCGATAGCACCTCCAGTACCGACAGGCTTATTGAATAGCGACTTTTCAGGAGCGATGCAGTCCCAGTTTGATTTTGACACGAATATATCGCAATGTCGCGCCGGGTCCGCT
This sequence comes from Fibrobacter sp., assembly GCA_017642335.1. Classification (GTDB taxonomy): domain Bacteria; phylum Fibrobacterota; class Fibrobacteria; order Fibrobacterales; family Fibrobacteraceae; genus Fibrobacter. The sequence continues at coordinate 26,783 of JAGCPF010000013.1, read as the reverse complement.
CGCATGCAAACCGTCATCATGTACTTCAGATCATCCTTGTCTTCGCCTTCGTAGTAACGCTCGATAAGGTCTAGCTGCTGCGCAAGCGCAATCTCGACATCCGCATTCGGGAAATATCCCTTCAGGTCAAGATGGATACACCAGGCATCCTTCGTGTAGCCGCAAGACAGTTCACGGATGTCTTTCGCATAAGTCCTTATTGCCGCATGTAGGCCCTTGCCCTTGCGGTTGTTAAAACTCCGGCCAGAAAGCACGCTCTCGTAAATAGGGCGCAGACGCCAGTCAAGGTAATGATGGATAATACGCGTTTCCATCGCCGTCGCGAAAATCTCACGCGGTTTCGGCGTCCTGACAACGAAGGCGTAGTTGGAATGCGCCGCGAAAGTTCTATCGTTAATAGACTTCCACAAATGCAGAAGAACAGCCTTGAAATTGACTTCAAAGCGAACAGAGTCACGAGACCTGCGCTTGCTTGCGCGAGCCTTGTAGTACACCGTAACCAAGTCTTCCAACTTTACCATAACGCATTCCAACAGAATACAAAGCATCAAGTTCGCGACCGCCACCGCCCTGTTGTTGTTGTTGAAGTTGTTGTTGTTGAAGTAACCGTTGTTATTCAATATCCACGCGTTATTGTTGTTATTCCGCGCGGGAGCCCAACGAGCAACCGCCAACGAGCGAGCCGATCTAAAAGGCGCACTGCCAGAACTGGATTAAATGAATCCGTCGCCTCCTCTTGAATCATCTTTGTTTTCGGAAGCGCCGTCGTCGTTTGAACCGGCGCTTGACCTAGCCTTCCTTGCGGAATTTCTGTAAGCGTTCACGCTTTCATAAATCCTTACAATATATTCGAATAACGAAGCGTACTCCTTATCGTTAATCACCTTCTCTTCAGAAGCAACATCTACCCATGAATTAAAATCTTCGAACGAAAAAAGAAATTCATCCAGTTCCTTGACCCTTTCATCACGGAAACGATACGCCCTGCGAAAATGTCTAATCATACCCAACAACGCCGGGAAAAGACACTTGTCAAATAGACTATCACGATGACGTTTAGCCACCTTGAACCGGAGCCTGTACAGACGGCGCAGCAGCTGCTTGCAGTCAATGTATATCGACTGCTTGTTCGTCTGAAATCCTTTCATCTTCAAGTCCATTCTACATTACTCCGTTCAAGGTTGCAGGCGCGGCTTTCAAGGCCGCGCCAAAGGTCAAAGTTTCAAGAGCGCGACCGCCACCGCCCTGTAGCTGTTGGAGAAGGTGCCGTAGTTGAAGTAACCGTTGGAACTCAATATACACGCGTTAAAGTAGTAATTCCGCGCGGGAGCCCAACGAGCAACCGCCAACGAGCGAAAATCCGTAGCGGAAGGAGAAACCTTGGCGAGTGCCTTTTGGACAGGAGACGTACCGGAAGTATTCCACCTTCCAAAAATTTTCTTCATCTCGACAATATCCGGCATGTACCAGTCACCGTATGCAAGACCTGCTGAATAGGGAAGGCTGTTTCTTGTCGGAGTCTTCGCAGACCATGCGGCAGCCCTGAACGTATCGACACTAGTCCCGGATTTGTTCTTGTACGTAAAAGCGGCCATCCGCATTGTCAGGCTCTTGCCAGTGCCGTACATATTCCAGGCATCTCCGTTGCGAGCCGGCCATGTCATCATGAGAGACTCCATGTACTTCAGCCATCCCGTTTCGCCTTCGCCATACTTGGCCCGTAAATCGGCGCAATACTGGTTGTCACGATATGTAGCGAGATTCATAATTTCTGAACCGTTGGACACGGACACCATCGACGTCGGAGTTGTCGTAGAATTATTGGTACGGTAGTATTCAATAAGTCTGTCAAGATTGCAACCCGGCCTATAACCTTTTCCGCCATTTTCTCGAAGGACATTTTGGTAGTTTGTAGTCTGACCGACAAGATTCCACAGATACAGATTTCCGGTAACACCGCTTGGCGAAGACTCTTTTACAATCGAATTCGAACGCTGATATGACGACATCGTATCCGATACAACCACACAGATTTCAGAACCGTCCTCAAAAGCCAATTTCTCGGCATGCCAGTTGTAGCCGTTCGGATCGTTCCCCGTCGTTCGAAGCCACAAATCCAGGGCCTCGACGAAAGCATCCAATGTAGTCGCACTCGTGCTGAACGTTCCAACATCAGCATTCGCGCTACCATTCCACTGTTGGAATGTAATCGTCTGCGTTCCGGAGAGCTGCATTCCAAGAATGGCATGCATCCATCCGGAAGTAAACGTCATCGTTCCGCTGTCGTGATGGTCCATAACCATCACGTTGTTACCTTCCCGGTAAGCGACGACACCAGCCGCCTTCCAGCTCGCAGGAATAGATGACACCACAAGCGACTCTTCGTCAACGAAGTGCTTGCCTCCGTTTGCGTCAAGATACAGTACGTCACCCTCCATCGGGTTGTTGGCAGGGCGTTCGACGTTGACTCCGTCATAATGCACCTCGCCAGTAGATTCGACAAGCGATACCGTATTCCCGAGCGCGGCGCGCGCCGACTGTTCATCGGTATTGTTGTATCCTCCAGCACCAGTGCCGTCGTTAGCATACTTGTTCAAGTAATCAGCCATATCTTAATCTCCTTATGTAGATGGCGTCCAGGCGTTCCACGCAGTTACCACGTCATTCGCAGTGATTTCGTCATCGAGACCGTTCACCTTTTCCTTGTCGGAGGCACTCATAAGGCCAGCCTTGCCACCGGAACCATTGGTGCTCGGCGTCGCCAGCGGAATCGTCTTGATGGTAACGCCAATGTCTCCATTCGCGTCCTGCGTGACTGAAGACACAAACTTGAAGTCGGAAGTGTCACCGTCTTCCGCAAAGTCGGAAGATGTTACCGGGTCCTGCTTGAGCTTGAATTCGGCATCAAGCGTGTACCACCCGTGGACACCGCCTTCGGAATAGTACCTCAGGTCTTCGCCTTCTCGAACAGTAATCGAAGCGTGCTCGCCATCCTTGTAACCGTCAGTAACGGTGCCATCCGCCGTAACGTGGACTGTAGAACCGGTAGGAATGGTGCCGGTGATGTTGCGGGCCGCGGCATCTCCAGTCGCGGTACCGTTAATCTGAGCAGGAGTTCTCGGGCCGTAATCTATACCCCTGTTAAGGAGGGCATTGTCGATTTCGGTCCTAACACCACCGCTAGTAATCAGCTTGTCGTCACCGGCTGTGGCGACGCTGGTCATGGCGCTAGAAGCAATCCTGTTCAGCGTCACGGAGCCAACCTTGAGGTTTCCGGTGCCGACCGTATCGGCCTGCAACGTTACGCCGAACGTAAGACCAGCGCCGTCCGCAAAGTCGGTCGTTCCTTGACCAACGACATCGCCGGTAATGGCGATGGTTTGAGTGTTCCATAGACCCGCAGCATAGATGGTGCGGGTTGTCGTGCCAAGGACGGTAATTCCGTCAGCGGCATAAATAGTTATAGTTATTCGCCTCGTGGCGTCATTCGGTCTTGCCATATCAAGCCCTCTTCGTTATAACAAGTTCGTCGTTGTCGAAGTCCGCATCAAAGACGCGACGCTCCGAAATCTTATCTTCAAGTTCAGAAAACCCCTTCTTCACCTTGGCGATGAGCTTACGTGTCGCCACGGTGTCGATTGGCTGCACCTTTTCCACTTCGTCAGCCATCGCCATCCTCCTCTTCGGCAGGTGTATCTTCCCACAGCTGGTCTAGTTCCTGCTCTGTCATTGCCTTCGCCTTCACGGTACCACCTTCTTCAGAATCGCGGAGCATGTAGCCATTTTCGCTACCGGCATCAGGCAAATCCTTGACGCGAATAGTTCTAACCATCGTGCCATCTTCAAGGACAGCCTCGCCTGTATTGACAATTGAGCCGCTTCTGACCGCAGCCGCAATCGGGCGTTCCGAAGGTGTAGAAATCACATTATTCTCATCATCAACAACGACAAGCTCATGCTCAACATCGATATACTTATACAGCAATTTCGTGTGAGCCGGCTTAATCAGGTCGAGCATAGCTTCAAGCGGAGCGAGCCACCACTCCTGCAAATAATCATTGCACGTATCGTTGCATGTGCAAACATGCCAGTCATCATGGCGAGATTCAATCGCGACCATCCAATAGAAATTAGGATCATCTTCGCCAAAATCAACACCTTCAAAAACTTCAGGATTTTTCCAATACTCATAGATCTCCGAGTGCCGGCCAAACAAAGAAGCTACGCTTTTAAAATATGGCACGGTATTCCCGCCCTTTTTCCTAGAAATTCTGTAAATTTCTTCAAGGCGACCACCGATACTTGAATCGCGAACTATACCTTTTTTCGGCAATCCTAATTCATTTTCCCATTCGGCAAACGAAGACGTTGTCATAGGAGACATTTGTTTCGCCAAATCACATAACAGATTGTATACAGATTGCAGTCCGGCTCCAAAGCCACCGAACAATTTCCACCAATTGCCACCACGTCCAGTAAACCAAGCAAATCCACGCGGTAAAAGACCTATAAGTGCATGCCTAAAATCTTTATCATCGCGAGCAGGCAGTTTCCAAACATCGCTTTTTTCAAGCTTCACAACTTTCAGAGAAAAAGATGCATACAAAACGCCATCGCGGGACACCATTATCGTGTATTCGCCGATATATTCAGGCGCTGAAAAAACAAGCTCGGAATCGTTATAATCCAAAACAGACGCCAAGCTTGAGTTTCCATATTCAGAAACAGTCACAGAACAATGAGAATCGAATCCAGTGCCAAACACATGCACCGGATTTCCATTCGCAACCATCGAAGGTTTCATGTTCTGAACAGACAGCACCACTATTCTCCACTGACAAGATTCACGCCGCCATCGGCGATTTTAACGACTTCAGCGACAAAAGAATCTTCATCCTCTTCGTTTTCAGGAAAACTCAAAAAAAGCGAAAGAGACGCGACAATAGAGCCGTTCTTTTTCACATTTTGGACAACAAACGATTTCGCACCGGAATTAGACAGAACATTTATTTCAAAATCATCCATGTCTAACGACGAGCCTGGCTTAAGATGCCGGAGATACGCCGTAACGGCGGTCGTAACACTATTACGCACAACCTGCGTATATGGAGTTATAACAGCCGTCACTTCAACATCAACCGGAGTAACATTCGAAACACGAACATGAGCAGTCACTGGGCGACGCACATCGGATTTGACATACTCACGCACATCGTCAATTTGGCTTTCCGTCAATATTACATTGTCAGAGTTGTAATTTTCAACGGCAATACTTACCGAATTCGTTTCAGGTTTATTTGCGAAAACAAAAGCATCCGTCACGAAAGCGAATCGAGTCGCCCATTCATAATAATCATTAACAGCGCCACCATGCACAGGGTTTTGGATACGATTCAAAAGACGTGCACGGTAATCCTCGGCAAGTTCGCCCCATACCTGGATATCACCGTCAACTTCAACAGGATACGCAACGCCACCGGATATCAACTCGGACACAACAGAGGCGACGCCAGCAACTGCACCATCCCTAAACACCAAAGGCACGCCTTCGCCCAGGTCGGAATCTTTACCGACATCCAACGCAACAACAGGGATGCCGACATGTTCAGAGTCGACTATAACATCGTTAGGTACTTCATACTCAATTCCCGATTCCTCATCGACCAAAACAGTCCCCTGCGGAATCGTGACCGTAGAAACACCTTCTTCCAAAGTAACAGCAGCCGTTCCGGAAGATTTCAACGGCACCTTGTGTGGTATTCCGTATTCAGTACCAAAGCCTTCGAGAGCAGACACATCGCACGTAGAAACGAAGCGATTTTTCCAGATCCGTTTTGCAATCAAAATCACCATGTACAAAGCCCCGCCAAGCACATGCGCAAGCACCTTCAGCACGGTCTTGCGCAACACCGTAGACTGGCCGAAAAACTGAATCGCCAAGGCATTTTCGACGATACGGACAAGTTCCTGCAAGCTCTTAAATTCCATCAGTAGCCATCCACTTTATTTCGTAAGCATAAGCGTCGTCACTACCATCAGGTCGCTGAATAGTGATAGTAACATTCATCGTTTCTTCATCGGCGATTTCAGCTTTACAGCCGACAGACTTAGCAACGCCATCTTCAACCATCCAAGTCAAAGATTCGTTCACAAGATTTTCGACAGACCTTGCCGTCACCTCGGTCAGTTTTCCAGGAAAAGCTTCGTAAAGATAACCGCCAAGATTCCCTTTTTCAGAAAGGGCATCACCCCACCATCCACCGACATTCGGCTTAAGATTCGCAACTTTACCAAGTTTTCGTTCGCGGGCGTAAGTTCCAATCGATATCACGACGGCATTTTCAAGGCTGTCCGAAGTCAGCAAATCACCTTTGACTTCATCGAAGGCAAGGTCAAAATCACCAGAACTTCTGCGATACAAAGCAAGGTCGCTCATCGCAATAAAAATAAACAGCCCTTACATAGTAAAGGCCGATTTTGACACAAGATTTTTTAGCTACGAAAGCCCGCCGGTATGGGTGGCGTCACCACCCTTCAAAGTTAACGGTACGGCATTGGCCTGTGCAGTCGGGGACCCAACCACAGACACTTCGTTCGGGAGCGCAGTAATCGTAACTTCGGCACTCTTGACAAAATCATAAATCACATCCGCCAAAGCTTCTGCAGCAGCTTCGTCGCTTGCAGGGCGGCTTTCAAAAATCGCCTTCAAATCATTCTTCAAAGTAGTCTTGTTCAGAGCCATATCATTGTCCTGGTGTAGGTTTTGACGACGGGCCGACGCCAGTCGGATGGATGTGCCCAGTCAAAGTCACGAAGGTAGAATCGCACATCGCTTTCACTTCGCCGGTCGCTTCGATATCGCCAACGAATCGGAATTTTTTCGAGTTCGTCACCAGCTCGACAGACCCGTCTTTTTTCAAGGTGATACTGGACCCAAACGGTGAATGAACGCGCACTTCACCTTCTTTCAGGTCAGGGCATTCGCCCCGAGTAGATACAACCACTCCGTTGTCGCGGGAACCGCCAATGAAAAGCGCAACGCCTTCCACATCACCTTTGGGGCGACTCGAAAAACCGAACTGCTGCAAAAATTCAACATTTCGGCGTCGTTCGCCTGCAACAAGCTCAATATCGGCCAACAGTTCACCGTTTTTGTAACGGCTAGCCGATATCACGCAACGGCCCACCATCAGCCGAAGTTTCGCCATCAGCGGCTCAATCAAAGACTCGAAATTCATTTCCCTTGCACCGCTTTCTTGATAGATTTCCACGGATCCGCTTTAGGACTTTTAGCCGATTTTACCGCCTTGACTTTCTTGGATTCCGGCTGAGGCTCAAAAACTTCTGGCGGAACCAGCGTCAAATTCGTCATCTCACCCGAAGATCCCCAGGAATACTCTACAGAAGACACCAGCAAATCAAGCGGAGTCTCGACGAAAAGCTCCGGAGCTTCAAAGGAACAAATCACTCCAGGAGCCCACAGCCCAGACGAATGTTCCCACCCATGAACAGTAGCCTTGAACCCCATCGATTTAGCCCTGCGAACACGGCACTCCCAATCCGCACGGGCTTGCACCTTGTCTTTTTCGACCGCATTGGAATCCACGATAATCAGCGGGCGGTTTCGAGTAAAGTCCGAATCCGAAGATGTAGCCACAACTTTGTTTTTCGCCTTGCCAGTTCCGTAAACCGTATAGGTCGAAAAGCGATCAACAAGCGAAAAATCTACGCTTGCCGCCATCAGGTTTTCACCCTGCTTCAAGGCTGGCCCACGCGGGCACGAATCAGGCTTTAGCAGATACACTTTGCCCATGCCGTCGGAACAGCACAGGATTCCGCGTTCCTTGCAAAGTTTCGTAATCGTGTCAAGCGCCTTGGCTCCAGGCTCAACAGAAAACTTCTGGAACGGGCCGCCAACATCTACGTTCATGCGATTTGAGAAAGAAAGACCGAAATTAGCGCAGACAATGCGGATAATTTCGTCCATTTTCTTGTTTTCCCACTCCAGGGGGTTATCAATACAGCAATCGGCAATATCTGCAGAACATTCGCTTCCGGAAACATTCACAGAATGCGAACCGGCGGAAAACGATGTCGAAAGACGGTCCACAAACCCGGAAATCACCTTGGTCCCGTTGACGGCCACTTCGACAGAATCCCCAGGGAAAAGACGTACACGGCCGCCGTCCGAATTCCTGGCAACCAATGTGAGCGAAAACGCCGCCGCAATATGGTCAAGAGAACGGACCACGCGGGCTTCCGTCCACTCCGAAAACTTACGGCCGTTGGCGAAAACCTCGATCATTTGGAAAGCACCCTCAAACTTTCGCGGATCATTACCAGCGGATCACCAACCGCGTTGCGTTCCAGGATTTCATCAACTCGGTCCAGGCTTCCGTAACAATCAAAGCACACCGAAAGAATATCGCGAGTCCCATTCAACGGCAATTCTACGACCACCGCAAGTTTCGACATTTCGTCACGCAGATACTTGAGCGCTGTCGCCTGCAAATCCATCAAAGTCACATAATCTTCGACAGAACCGGCCTGTTCGGCCGCATCATCAAAAACAGAACTGAGCGAATCCTGCATTTCACGGGCTTCTTCGACACTTTTGAAAGAGCAATCCACCACAGATCGGGCCGCCATTGCCGCAGCACTCATGAGAGCCAATCGGTCAACTTCAGAACTCAATTCATCTGCCGAAGAATAGGCGGAACCTCTTCGCTTAGCCATTATTGATCGCATCACGATCAGGCTTTCGTTTACGTATCCATTAGCGTCATCGTCAGACACCGTTTCTTTAGTCAACGTCAACAGATTTTGGATACGATTCGCAAAGTCTGCTGGAGACATCATAATTAGCCGAATGTTTTCGCGAATTCTCGAAAGCGTATTGACGAACGCAGAAACACTACGAATAGAACCACGCGCATTTTCAATATTGTCAAGCATCTTGGTGGTAGAAGCCGCCACCGAGTCAACAACAGATTTTGCCTTGCCCGCAATACTGAAAACTTCGGTAAACATCGACTTAGAAGAACTCAACGTCGAATCAGATTTACCTATTGCCGACCCGCGCAGATCCGCAACACTTTGCGCCTGCTTCTCGACATTCTGTTCCGGAACAAACGTGATTTCGCCTGAAATGAATTCCTGCTCAGCCTTTTTGAAAGAAAGGCTGTACGCCGTGCAGCGAGCGTTCATGCGGCCATAATGCGGATGAACGAACTCGAAAGCGCCCTCCTTGTTCAACGCCTCTTCCAGGCGTTCGCGCTTGGTTTCGCAATCCGCTCCAGTCAAGTAAATGTTGCAAGAAATCGAAAGAACCTTTTTACCGACATCTTCGTTTACATGACTATCAGAAAAAGGCAACGGCTTGGTCACGACTTCGCGACCACCGGAACTTGCAGTTTCCTCCACAAAAAACGGAACTCCGGCGTAGGAACCGCCGACACACTCGATAGTACCGCTAGGAGTATCGATAAGAACTTTGTGCAGAGAGTCCGCATATTCGTTGCGCCACGCCATCAAACACCTCCGAGAACGTAGCCACGGGACCAGTCAAAGTCACCCTGATCTGGCGGAGTTACCTGAACCCCACGCGGCATATTTTTGAAATCGACCGCAAAGCGGCTGGTAGTTGTCGTGTGGGATTCGCGAACCGTCTGGGCAACAGAAGCCCCAAGGCTAGAGGACGAAGTTTCCGGAGCAGCAGAAGCCGACGAAATGTCACTAATTAATGGCTGGTCATCACCACCAAAAAGATTTCCTAAAACTGGAACACCTTTTAAAATTGATTTTATTCCAGAAACAGCCGACTTTACACTGCCAATAAAAGTGTCATAAAGAAGGTTTCCTATTTCAGAAATCCCCGTCTTGAACCCTTCCCACAGACTCGAAATAGCATCGGGCAAAAATTTGAAAAATTGCAGCCACGGATCAACAAAAATCGACACAAACCCGTCCCACATCCATCCGGCTACAGCAACAAACTGGTTTCCAAAATCCTTGACCGCTCCCCACACATCGTCGACAATAAAGGATTTAAGCAAATCTAAATTGTCAATAATGCTGTAAATCGCATTTTTCCAGGCTATTATTCCAACTATTGCTGCGCCTATACCCAACACAACAGGACCTGATATAACTCCTGCAGCAGCAATCAACGCAGGGACCAACGGAACTACAGCACCAACAATGGCCGTAACACCACCCAAGATCGTCAACGTTCCTGGACCAATCATATCAACAAGACTGACAATGACATCTAATACTTTTGGAATATAAGGAAGCCCCTTTTTAATAAAATCAGAAATAGACGTAATGACAAAACCAACCTGTTTTTTTATTTGAGGCCCGTTGTCTTTTATAAATCCTTCCACAGTTTTAAACAAATTCGTAAACACAGGAAACAAGTCTTCCATCAACGAAATTTTTATAGACTTTATAGTTCCATTTACGTCTTGCAAAGCGTCTTCAAAAGCTTCAGCATCTTTCGCTCCTTGTTCGGAATACCCTGCTTTAGCAGAATCTAATTTTCTCTGCAAGGCTTCACCGCCTTCACCAAGCAACTCCGACATTCTAAGACCAGACTTGCCAAACAATTCTTGCGAAACAAAAGCCTTTTCTTCAGCAGAACCAAGTCTATTATAGCCTTCAGCAATTTCTTTTAAAAGAGAAGTAGAATCCTTGAATTTTGAAAGATCTTGACCCCCAAGAATTGAATCAAAAACCTTAAAAGCCTTCGCATCTCCAGCACGAGCTCTGCCAAGATTCACATTGAATCGTTTAAGCGCACCATCCATTTCTTCTGTAGACATTCCAGCGTGTCGTGCAGCATCATCAAAAGCTTGGTAATCCTTAACAGACAAACCAACCAAACGCGACGTCTTCGCTATTCTGTCACCTTCGGACGCGTAAGTTTCAACGGCACCGACAAGACTTCCAAAGCCCTCCACAACTCGTTTCACGCCAGAAGTGAAATTGGTAAAAAGAGTCGACGCCGAAGCTAATCCCGTTAGTTTTTGCGAAAGATCTATTTTATTTTTAAGGCTATCCAATACTCCGCCCGTTTTTCCAAGCTCTGAGTTAAGTAGCTTGATATCGTTGGATGTCTTCACAAAGGTATTGTTAGACAAAAAATTTATAGATACACTTAAACTGGCCATACAACAAAAATAATTGCACGACCATAAAAAAACTTATTTTGGGAACAACTTTTTTAACTCAGTTTGCAGGAGGTGCAAACAAAACTGGCCACCGAGAATAGCGAGTTTTATGAAGGAACATTGCCCAGAAAGCCCAAGCAAAGCCAGGGCCGCAATTTAACAAAGCCATCCAGGAAGACCCATAAAGGAAAGATTCCGGACGATCCCAAAACATCACCGCCAAGAAAAGGCTAAAAAATGCGCAAACGGCTATACCGACCACCCACACACTGGACGCACACTCGCCAATTTTGGTGTCATAAAGACGCTTACCGTCAATCCAGTCATTACTCACATAGAATGTATAAAGATAATACGGGAGCAAAGCGAATACATAGACAATAAAATTGTCGGTCCATACAGGAGCCAAAACACCCGCCAAGAACAGAACGAACGGAATGACAGCGCAAAGCATAAAAATTTTGCGTTTCAAGACGGCCTTTCCAGCAACGTCGACATTCATGTCATTTACCGTTTTCATTTTAAGCCTCCCTACATCTATAATATATACAAAAATCATGTCAAAAACAAAAAAAAAATGCGCAAAAATCAACTTTTCATTATTCCAAGTTGTAATAAAAAAGTGGCCAACAGGTCACTTTTTCGGACTAATCCATTTTGTGAATTTTTCAGCTGCTGTCAAGCTGAATTTGAACTCCTCGGCGTTAAGGTTCATTATTTGATCATACGACCAGTGAAAAACCCCCGCCAACGTCGCAAAACCGTCATCAAGACCTAATTTTCGCCAGGCTCGAAAAAAGGCTTGACTACCTTCACGAGAGCACGGACGTCACGGGCATCCATATTGTCGACAACGCTTTCAGAAAGACCCGTTGCACAAGCGACAAGCTTAATTTGCGCATCTCCTTCACCCTTACTGTTTGTAACAGCACGGACGTCACGACCAAGAAAAGACTCCTTCACGGTCACGGTTTCAATTTTAGTACCGTCAGCTTTGGTAACCGGCGTAATCAGTTTGTATACCATATTTTTACCCCTTTTATGGTTTGAGTTGGTAAGCCGCGCCGGGGTCTCGATCCCCGCCGGAATGCGGTTAGCAATCAAGCTCGCCGTAATCCGTCACCCAAGTAACGCGGATATAAGCCGTAGATAAGGCATCGAACTACGACTTTTGGTCATCTGCCGGTTTTCCGGAGAATTCAACCGTCACTTCGCCTTCTTCGCAAGACTCGGTAATAGGAGCGCTACAACTTGCACCAGTCATAACGAACGTCTTTCCCTGAGGCTTTCTGAGCGTGATTGTAGCGTTCTTGATTTGCTGAAGTTCAACAATGTCAAGATCGCTCGTATCAGTCAAGGTGACAGAAATCTTGCTCGGGTTTTCGCCCACGCACTTGTAACCGTTGACAACTCCACCAGGACCGATAATCGGTTCATAGTGCTTGCCACCATATTCAATATTCGGATGACCCTTCAAGTTGTAAATGAAACCATTTATCTTGAATTCGTACTCTCCGCCGACAACTTCAATTTCGTCCATCGTAATCCTCCTTAGTCATGAACAATTTTGGTTTTCGAAACAAAGAACTGCTTGATCAGGTGTGCCGGAATCAAGAAATTCATCGCGTATTCATCTTCAGGGTCAAGCTCGACTACGACATTCGCGGCAAAACCTGCACTGTCGTAAACGAGACCTTTTTCTTCCCAGACCTTATAGCATTTGATGAGTTCCGCCTTGCCGAGAGACGGAGTCATCACCTGCTGTCCCTTGCCGTACTTACTGCCATCCGGGGCAAGTTTTGCTTGCGGATACTTCAAAGCCAAATAGTTGTTCCAGTCCCAACGCAAGTAGCTGAGAGTCAGAACCGTTTCGAGCTGCAAGAAGCTCTTATCCTGCACGCCCTGGGCATTACGCTTGTAAGTCGTCACAATGCGGCTGGTAAACACGCTACCGTCTTCGGCAGCGACCATCGGGGCACAGCCAGACTCGAGAAGGCGGTTGTTGCCGTAGTAGTCCTCGCGGTCGTCGCGACGGGGTGCGACAACGCCCGCAACAGCGTAATTGTGCAACGGCTTCGCCGGGTCGTTCAGTGCCTTGGGGGCCACACAGCCGAACAACGCGGAAGCTTTTTCGGCACCGGAAGTTGGGGACTTCGGCAATGCAGCAAGAACAATTTCCTGTGAATTTAGCGCGTTGGCCTTGTCCGTGTAATCAGTTTCGGCACCGCCATTGAGACTGAAGCACATCACGCCAGTCTGCTGGACAATCGCCGTCCAACGTTCGTCAAGCATTTCCTTGATGTAGTTGACGTTGTCGGTATCTGCAGAGCCGATAACGACCATGTTGAACCAGTTTCCGGAACAAGTTTCCTTGACACGTGCGTCTTCGTAAAGCGGATCCGCACCGCCGTTTGCCATTGCAGCAAGAGTGATGCCCAAACCACTCGGAAGGACTTCGCCCTGGTTGTGGTTCCAGCGAATATCGAGGCCGTTGCCACAAGCGCCGAGGTTCTTGGCAGTCAAGGTAACAACGTTGCCAGGATTAGCTCCAGAAACATCAACTGCCTTGTTACCAATTGTGATAGTAGCGGTAGACTCCAGCGAGATTGTCGTAGAATCTGTGCCAACATTTTTCGCTTCGATAACAAGCTTATTGTTCTCAGTATCAGCTGTAACGTTGAATTTTCCATTTCCTGCGGCAGCCGTCTCAACTTTCGTAAGTACCGCTGAAATAGTAGAATCCGAAGAAGACAAATTTACGGTATAGACCGAGGAACCGATAGTCAATGTAGCCGTTTTGTCATCGGACGCCGTATAAGCGCTCACAGCGAAAGAATACTTGGCCTTTGCCCCAGGGTCTGAAGTTGCAATTACCGGAAGATTTATCTTCGCATTGATAGCTGTCGCAACCTTGCTGGCAACAACACCGGCAGAATCACCTGCAGAGACATTCACCGGGCAAGGCTGTCCGGAAATCATCAGACGGACTGTTCCACCAGCGGCAAGTTTCGGAGCTTCTTCCACACCTTCGATTTCGAAAGTCAAGGAACCCTCGGCCGCATCAGCGGTCGAATCGTCCGCCACAGGGAGAGCCCAAAGTTCGCTCGATTTGGTATTCTTGCGGAAGGCCTTGCACATCAAGGCAAGCTGCGAGCCACTCCCAAACAAGGCGTCAGCCTGTTCGTCGCTGGTAATGAGGGTAAGGGGACCGTTCTCGTTCATCTTGGAGCGGAGCGGCTGGCCGACAATCAGGTTTTTCCAAGGCATCGCACCGGACTTGACAGACATGGATCCGCCGAATTCCGTAGCGAAGATTGGATACATATTATCGGCAGGAATTTGTTCAAAAGAAATACTCATTTCTTAGTTCCCTGCGGAATTATCCGCTGTTTCGGCTTCGGCCTGTTCGCCAGGTCTCAGCACAGTTTGAAAATCCATAGACTGACTACCAGTCTTAATCGAGTTGTTCGCACGCAAGAAATCTTTCGTGGCAGCGGATCTGTCGATTTTCGCAGTAAAAGAAACTTCAAAGGTAATCGTCGCCGCACCTCTTGTAGTTTCAGAGCGAACCGAAAGATTATTAACGTAAGAACGCAAGACGCATTTCGTCACAAGTCCTTGATAGGGCCCATCCCAATACGGGCAAGGGTCTATCACCGCAGCGACAGCATGCATGGTATCGTCCAGAAAATCATTCAAATCAGATACGGAACTAACGCCTTCAATATTTCTTTCGTCGTCCAAAAAGCTACGCGCATAAATATCGATACGCAGTTCCGATTTTGCAAAATAAAAACGGGGACTTGTACTTTTATCGTCAAAATCGATGTTCGGCACATTGACTACGATAAACGATTCCTCATCCGGATAGGCCTTCATTTCGCGAGATGCAGAAACATTCTGACCTATACCGAAAAGGTTCGCCGCTTTCAAGGAATCGACAACGGCATGGCGAAAAGTCTTGATGCAATTCAATGTCCTTGGCGTCACACTCATTTAGATTCCTCTAGGCTGTAAACAACGGTCCCGTCTTTTTCAAACACAAAATCAATAGCAGAAAGTTTCATCGCACGATGAAAAGGCGTAGAACCCAACGTAAACACGTCACCCTTGCGCGGTTTCGAATCAGGGAGATCCGAAGACCGCACAAACAGGCGCGGAGTATGGGCAATCACCGAAACTTCACCAACGCTTTCATTGGACAACCCCGGCGTATCAAACAAGCCCTTCATCTGGCAACTTGCGCCACCGCGAGTCAGGGTCACGACCTCGCCGAATTCGTCCTCGTTAAAGAACGAATCGTTGAGGTCTTGCATGAGGTCGTCCTTGAAAGACATCGGCAATCCTTACACCACCTTGCGGGAGATGATGCCGCCGCCGACTTGCGGGACAAACAGCGGGCAGGATTCTTCTTCCAGGATCTTGGACTTGCCGTCCTTGATCCAGGTGTAGGCGTAGGACTGGCAGACATTCAGCGAACCGTCGGTACCATCTGCAATGGCACCATAGTGCATCTTGAAGCCTGTACCTGCACCGATAAGGGTGATCTTGTCCTTCGGATACATCTCGATATCCTTCTTCTCCGATTCGGAGTAGAAGAAATCGTCATAGGTGACGATGTCCATGCCGAGGATGTGAGCCATGCGGGTCACGTAGTCGGTGTCCATCTCGCCCGGTTCGATTTCGCCGAAGTTCATGCGACGATTATCCATGTATTCCTTCACGGCCTTGTTCTGAATGAAGGCTTCATAGGCATCGGAGCCCATGACGCAAAGGAATCCACGGCCGCCACCGTTCTTGGCAAGAAGACGCTTCTGCGCAAGGAGGTAGGTAATCGGGTTGGAGTTTTCGGCATCGAACTTGTCACCGGCAGCGGCTGCGGTCAAGTTGCCTGCAGGGATGTTCAGGTTGATAGTGCGCTTGCCAGCATCGAAAATAACTTCCACCTTGCCGGTAGTCATAGCTTCGATAATCTGCTGCTCTTCGCGGCGTTCGATGGACTGGCGAAGGTCAAGAGCATCCTTCATCAGCTTCTGGAACTGAATCTTTTCCGGAGTCGCACCACCGTTGTCGTAGGTAAATACCTGTTCGGCATTGGCGGCAACCTCGACGTCACGGCGAGTCAGATTGCGTTTCGGATGCAGCGTCGGCACGGTCACGACCAGGCGTTCGTAGCCGTCGCGGCCAATCACCTTGCCGTCTTCGTCATCGTCAGAGACATACGGAGCGATAAGGCGCGTCTGCTTTTCCTGCTGGAGGATGAGGTTCTTGGTCTTGTGCAGGTCAGTCGCGCACATCTTGCGGAAGAACTGCGAGGGTTTGAAGTTTTCGCCAAGGAGCTTCGTCAGTTCGTGGCGATCTTCGAGAGTAATTGCTTCAGGCATGATTTATACTCCTTTTGTTGTTAGTCCTTGACAGCGCCCACGGCCTTGAAGAAAAGGCAACGTGCGGCAAGCTTGTCCTTGACGGTTTTTGCATCGATGTTTTCGTCGATGATGGCGGCGGCATCGGCAAAGCAGCCAGTGCGTGCCATATCGGCACAGCCCGCTTCATCAGCAGCGGTCTTGATGTCCTTGAGAAGGTAGCCGACAGGTTCCTCGGTTGCGTCGGCAATCGGGAAGAAGCCACCTTCGACGGCGTCTGCACCCTTGACATCTTCGGACTTATTGCCGATGGTGAGGGTCGCAGTCGTTTCGAGCGTGATGGTGGTGGAATCGGTACCAACAGCCTTGGCTTCGAGAACCAACTTGCCGTTCGTAGCGTCGGCAGTCACGGTGAACTTCGTGTCTGCGGCTGCAGCGGTCACGACCTTGCCAAGCACGGCTGCAACAGTCGTGTCGCTCGCACCAATGTTTGCAACATATTCGACAGCACCGATTGTGAGAGTCACGGTCTTGTCTGCAGCGGCAGTGTAAGCAGACAGGGCGAAGGAATACTTTGCCTTTGCGCCATCGCTCTCGATGTGTTCGACAAGGATGGTTCCACGCTTGAGGTTCTGGTTCTTCCCGATTTTTACAGTTTCGCGCTGGATCGGGAATTCACCAGCGATATCATTGTCGAATTTGAGTTCAGACATGTCTTACCCCTTTTTGAAAAATTCGTTACTTACTTCAGCAGCCCATTCGGAATGCTTCTTGGTTTCGTCGGAAGCGGACGCATCAGAGCCACCCTGAACAGAGTTCTGCGCAGCGTTACTCTTTTCAAGAGCATCAATTGCACGCTCTCTCTCGCTCGCTTCGGAAGGCTTTTTCTTGGCTTCGTCAAGTTCGGCACGCACCTTCACAAGGTCTTCAGCCTGGGTCTTGATTTTTTCCTTCGCTTTAGCAAGAGCAAAAGTCGTCGCATCGGCAACAGTCTTGTCGCCATCGACGAATCCGGCCTTTTCTTCGCCGGTAATATCGAGACCAGCAAAGACATCTTCGATAGAAGCGACGCGGGCCTTGTAATCGGCGACAGCCTGGGCCTTCACGGCTTCCATATCAACAGCTTCGGGCTTTGCTGCGCCCTCGGCTCCTTTAACGTTAGTTGCCATGACGGCACCTCCATTACTGATCCCTTGGCGTTTCATTTCTTCGCAGACGTCATCAAGGGATATAACGCCGTCCGCAAGGTTAGCGGCGACAGCCTTGTCACCGATAAACACGCCTCCCTGGCCGTAGTTCTGCTTAACATCTTCCGCCGTGGTGCCGCGATTGCGGGCCACTGCATTAATGAATACTTCAGCGAGGGAGTTCAATTCTTCCTTAATCAACTGCAAGCCCTTCGGGTCATCCGGAGAGGGGGCCTTGTTCGGACTCAGGTCAGAAACGACAACCGTCGTCTCGACAATGGACTTGCTGAAATTCGTAAACGCGCAAAGCACGCCGATAGAGCCAAGAGTCCCGTTGCTTGCAGTATAGACCTTTTCACAGCTTGAGCCGAGCCAGTAGGCCGCAGAACACATCATTCCGCCAGTGCGGGCCACGATTCCATAGGGCTTGCTGCCACGCGCGTTGAAAATCTTGTCGGCCAAGTCGGCACAGCCGTTCACTTCGCCACCAGGGCTATTGATGTCAAAAACAATTCCTTTCACTGATTCGTCGGCAAGGCATTCATCGAAGGCGGCCTCGATGCTATTGTAGGTATCTTCGTCGAAAAAGTAGGCAAGCCAGTCGCTGCGATAAGAAAGCGCTCCGTCAACATGAATAACGGCAATACCATCTTCACGACGGGTCACGTTGTTCACCATGTCAAATTCGCCGTCTTCCTTCTTTCCACCGGTCCAGTGACCTTTTTCGTCAAAGAAAGTAACGGTATTTGACGCCATGACATCGGCATCTTCCTTGCGGATAGCCAAACGGGCACTCAAGATTCTATTCAACATTCCTTTTTTCATCATCAAACCTACTGCAAAGCCGATTCCTCGGGATTATCGCTTGTCACGCTGAAATTTTCAGACTTGGACACAGAACCAGGTTCGCCAAGACCGAGTTCCTTACGCAGAGCGTATTCCGAAGCCTGAGCTTCGGCAACGGTCCTGTAGTCACCACCGTTAATCTTGGCGCACGCCATATCGCGAGAAATAAGCTGCTCGTCAATCTGCATCTTGATGGCTTCCGTCTCTTTCTTCGGGTCAAGCAGGAACGGAGCGTCGCCAATCCAAAGGCACTGGCTCCACAGTTTACGCTTTATCGGATTTTCGAAAAAGCCCGGTGCATCGACTATTCCCAGGATAACCGCATTCGCAAGCCACTTTTCGTAAATCGGATTGCAAAAATCAGCGACAAAGTTCATGCACATCTTATTGAAAGTCTTTTGGCTTTCAAGGAGCGCCGCACGCACGGCGTTATAGCTGCTGTTGAACTTCCGGAGCACGACTTCAAAACTCACGCCACATGCGGCAGCAGCTTCGGCAAAAATACTCTCGACAAACGGCTGGTAATTGACATTCGGACGTTGCGGGTTCAGGCTGCTAATTTTTTGACCCTGGGCAAGCGACCAAACGGCACCAGGCTTCATTTCAAGAGCTGGCTGCGCTCCGCCAGGAATAACATTGCCATAACTGTCGGTCTTTTCGACTCGTTCATCTTCAGGGACATTTCCGTACAGATCTTCCGCTTCGTCCGGGACATTGTTTTCGAGCACGGCCGTAAAGCAGGCGCTAATGACAGCTGCCATGAGCTCCGCATCCTGGTAACGTTCTTGTTGCTTGAGCTGACAGATAATCGGCGCAAGTAGCGGAACTCCGCGACGCTGGTCTGTACGGTCGGAAGTAAAAACGTGGATTACGTTCGGATTGCCAAACGCATCGAACGCAGGAACCCGAACGGAATCCACAAAATTCGTATAATCATCAAAACTCCAGACAGGCTTCTGGGTAAAATGGTAAGCCACCGGCGCATGATTTCGGTCAACCTCGATACCTTCGGCAATGGCATCGCAGTTCATTTGGCCAATCGGATTTTGACAGCGTTCACCTTCCAGCAGCTTGATATTCATGCCAAAAGATTCAAAACTCTTGTCGAAACAAGACAATGCAAAGCAGTCTCCGCCCAGGAGCGAAGTCTTGAGCGCAAGGTCCTGCAACTGCATGAAATTGTTAGTCTTTTCGGCGTCGCACTTTTTATCAGTCGCCCAAAGATTGAACAGCACCTTGGTCTTATCGGCCCAATCTTCAGCATCTTCGCTAGTGAGCCCGAGCATTTCGGGCCGCATCAAAACCGGACGGGCCTTGATTCCGGTTCCCACGACATTCGTGTCGAAACTCGAGATCATGGCACGGCTGAAAGTGTTGTTCTGGAAAAGTTGGCGGCTACGGCGACGCAAGATGTCGAGGTCGGCGGCAATATCGCGGTCTGCAGAACCGTTCGGAGCAAAGAACGCCCGGAGAGCTTCAGTTACAATCGAAGCTCCCTTCCACGCGATTCCATGAGCACCTACAATATTCTTTGCCATAAGCCCTAATGCGGAATAGACGCAACGCAGAACGCCTTGCCACGACGCAAACCTTTCGCCGTGGCAAGACGACCCAACCATAAGTCCAGTTGTTTCTGACACGCATCCACGGAAGCGCGACTCAAGGAACGCCCCCCAATGGAGTAGCTTTGTGCTTCCATAGCCTTCGCGAGGGCCGCCTCGGCAGAAGCGACCATCCGTTCACAGAGTTCGACAGAATACAAACCGGCCATGCACATAAAATAGCCCTATTGCAAGAGCAAAAGGGCTAAAATGACACAAGATTTTTTTGCTTATTTTGCGGTGGCCATTGCTTTTTTCAGGTTTTCATCAAAATACTTTTCCATCCTTCGGTCAACCACTTTTTGGACTACTCCCTTAAAGTCCCAACTCTTCTTGATCTCGGCTTCCTTTTCTTCACGGTACAGCCAATCCATTTCCGAGCGGTCGGCCTTGTTCCTGCGAGCAACAACAACCTCTCCACCTTTTGTCGTCATCTTGAAGGCGTGCGGGGTCGCAACTTTTCCACGCTTTTTAGACTGGTGAGTATCAGCGTACTTGAGCAAGTTCGACGGTTTCAGCGATTGTTTCATACGACCCATCGATGTTCTGCCAGGCTCCTGGATGCTCTTGTCCGGAATAGCCATCGCCTTGCTTTTGGTAGGTTTTGCCACGCCGCCAGTAGTGTGAATTTCCATAAATTCTGTACTTGGAGCGTTCAGGGCTACAACGGCCACGGGGTTCTCCTTTGTCGCCTTCGTCACCTCGATTTTTCGCGGCAAACTCTTGTTTCGGACATGGAATGCACCCGAATAGGCTCCACGCAAAGCTTTTTGAGCGTCAAAAGCGCACCTGTTCAGGGCACCGACAGCAGCAAACTGAACCTGCTTTATTTCCTTTTTGATTTCTTTTTCCAGCGTTTTCGCCAGATTTTCCAAAGTGCAGTTGATTGTACTCATATTTTCATTCCCTGGTTGACAACAAAACCTCTACGAACCGGCGCTTTTCGGGCCGGATTCCTTGTATAACTGACACCCGCAGCAGCCATCTTGTCCACATCGACGCCAACTAAATTGAGAGCCGCACGCGAATACACCCTACAGTCAAGAGCCTCGTTACGATCTCTGACCTTGTCGTAAGAATAGGTCAGAAAACCGCGACTCATGTGTGATTTTTTCACTTCCGATTCGGCAAGCTGCTTGAAATGTTCCTGATCATAGACATCTTTCATCGGAAAATGGCAATATCCCGGACCAGGATTGTTGTACGCAAGAACATTGAAGAACCAATCCTTGACAGTATCCGTGCCAACGGTAATAAGCTTGGCGTTTTCTGCAGAGGATTTTTTCGTGGATCCCGGGCGACTGATGACAGGCCTATTCGGACCACGCGCACCAATACTGGCATAAATGCGCCGCCATTCACGCTTTGCGCAATACTTGTAGACGGATGTAGTCTTATGTCCGCCAGAGTCAACAAGCGCGGCCGCAATGTAAAGTTGTGTACCGTCCGCTTTCTCGTAGTGCGATTCCATAAGGATTTCGTCAAGAGTTTCCCACACTTCCGAGCGGTCAGGGTCACCCGGAATAATCCTGTAGTCGATGCTCCAGCTTTCGAGCCCTCGGCCCCATCCGACTATTTCCACTTCCAATCGGTCATCCTGGGTGTCTACGCCCGCAGTCAAAATCACGACATCATCCGGAACTTCGCATCCATATTCTTCGCGACGCAAGAACAATTCCGAGAAATCGTGCCGGACCTGGTTTTCTTCATCCCAAGCACGGCCTTCCACGTTGTTGGTCCACACCTTCAGCTTTTGCGGGTCACCCTTCGCTTCCAGGAACTCCGTCACGGCCTCTTCCCAGGAATACCACCCGAGCGGGCTATAGAAAGCGCTCAAATGGTAGCTCGGGTAAGCTCCATTCGGATTCGTGGGCACCCACTGCCCCTGCGCCATCAGTTCAGTCTTTCGCCATTCCTGATATTCACCTTCGCAATGCGGGCACTTCATGCGCACGGTGTACGGCAAATTATTACCGTCGGCATCCTTGTCCCACACCATGTTCTTGAATTCCCACACGTGCAGCTCGCCGCAATGCGGGCAAGGAACATTGTAGTAGCGCTGGTCGCCAATTTCGAATTTCTTGGTAATGCGGCACTTACCCTTGATGGTCGGTGTCGAGTTCCAGAAGCGCTTTCTGCGCGGAAAGTTCGTCGTTCTACGCTTCACCAGGTCGCACGGATCACCTTCGCCGTTGCAGTCGAGAGGCCAACCCGAGATTTCGTCACAGAGCACCACCTGCAGGGGCTTCGAGCGCAACTGCGAAGCGGAGCCACCTGAACCGAGAAAGAAGATGCCACCCGGATATTCCTTGCAACCGGCGGTGTCGCCAGTGAAATACTGGTCCATCTTCATCGCCGCAAAAGTCGGGGCCAATCGTTGGCGCTCGAAATCGGCGGCGGCATCGTCGGTGGTCTGATAAAGGCCAATCGGGCACGGGCTTTGCAGCATGTAGTAAAGCGCCGTGTTGATCATGCACTCGGTGCCGCCAATCTGCGAGCCCTTCATGAACGCCACATCGCTGCAGGGGCTTTGCGGGCTGAGCATATCCATGATTTCTACCAGGTAAGGCGTGCGGTCATTGGTCCACTTACCCTTCGAAGCGGACGCTTCGCCCGCCAAGAGTCGGTTTTCTGCCGCCCACTGGCTAATCGTCTGATCTTTTGGCGGCGTGAGCCCCTGAATCAGACCGCCAAGGCAGAAATCCACGTTGCCGGTATAAGGTAGCGTGTTTTCGAATTTCTGCGCAACGGCAGTCGGTTCTGTCAGCTGTTCAGCCATCAGTCGAAAAAGTTCTCCGGAGTGCGTTCGCTCAAGTCCTTGAGCACCGTAATCGATTCCTTGCGGATGATTTCGCCAATTTCGTGGTTAGAGTCTTTCATGGCCACGCGGAGTTTTTCAGCCTCGATTCCGGACATGCTTAACTGCTCCTGGATATGGCCAACAATCTTCGGAGCAAGCTGCACGTACATGTTCATGACCTTTTCTTGGATCATGGCACCCATCTGGTAGGCCTTCAGGAACACCGTCTGCTTATCGACAAGGCGGCCCTCCATCTCGTCGGCCTTAAACTTGGCAACTCTGGCGTTATGGAACTCTTTTTCCGCTCTCGAAATTTCAAATTCCTGGCGTTCCTGCATCACGGATCCGAAATCAATTCCCTGGACAGGAGCCGAAACAGGCTTCGGGGCCTGCGGATTCTCGTTACCGAGAATGTGGGCCGTCGCCTGGGCGTCCAAATTGTCGTAACCGGCGGCCATTTGCCCGCGAGTCGGAGTAGTGACCTTGCTGCGGTCCTTCTTGAGCGTCCACTGCTGCGCCGAAACCACCTTGTGGTAGCACTTTTCGCCACGCGAATTCCGGAAGGTATCGAGACGCCCCTTGGCGGTCGCCTTCGATACTGCCGCACCAGAGACACCGATCTGCTTTGCAAACTGGGCCCCTGTTTCAAGTTCTTCGTCCGGGTAGGAATGTTGGTGGCGTTGGTAGTCCATGTGTTAACCTCTAAACCAAGATTAACCGAAAGACTGCATTAAAGGTTAAGTAAAGACACAAAAAAAATCGAGCGAAACCCAGGAACCCGTTAACCCGCCCGAAAATCTCAAAAATTTGCGACAAAAGTGGGTCGCCAAAAACCCCATTTGCTTGCCCAGGCTTAGCAACCCTTTTTGACGGGGGGCCTACCCGGGCGGGGTGGGGTGCCCTGAACCGCTTAACTTTGAGATTAACCGCTTAACTTTAGACTATACGACCCGCCTACTGACAGCCGTTTTTACCAAGCGCGAAGGCGTTCAGTACAAGGCCAAACAGACGATTAACCAATCGGGAGAGATAACCGTCAGCCAAGGTTAAGTTTTGGGCTTAGAACCGCCGCAATCGAGGGGTTATTTGGGCCGTTAACCCACGAAAACGCCACCGTGCGCGACCACTTGATTAACCAGTTAACCGCGCAATTTAACCGATTTGGCCACCCAGCGCGGCCCGCAGCGCTCTCTTTTTACTTTGCCCGCCTAACACCATGCCCAGACGCAAGAGGGCCGCAGAACGCGCGTATAGGCTATAATTTGCCATGAGCCTAACGAGACCCCGGCAAACAGGGTATCGAACCAGGCAGAATGCCACACGCAAACACCAACACCGCAAATTTTTGATAATTACAAAATTTCCGCCTGCGGAAATAAATTTAAATTCTTTCACTTTTTACATAAAAACGCCAATTTTCGGACAATATAAAACTTTAAATTTAAAATTTCCGCCCTGCGAAAAAGGGGGGCGAACTCTTACTATTTACTTATAGTATAGGATAATATTTATTTATATAAAGAAAAATAAAGTATTTGATAAAACTTCTTTCTTTTTGGTGCTTTTTCTTTCTTGCGTGGGTCGGGCAATCGGCAGCCGAACCGACCGCAAACAGAAAAGGCCCCGCCGAAACGGGGACCTGTTCAAAAACAAACCTGATCTAATTGAATCAATCTTCGTCTATCTTGAATCGTTCGTGGAATTTGAGAACCCTATAGGCAACGACCTTACCGGCCACCCTGCACACCTCGGCATCCACAAGAAAAGCGTAATCAAACACGTTCTCGCTAGAGCTGATTACGGCTTTCTTGAAATCCGGATCAACGTACACGACTTTCTTTGGAGATTTTGAAAAATCTTCTATGACGGCCCTATCGCCAATATTGTCCTTGGAATCGCGAATCTGCTTGAAGTACAGAATCTGCTTGACAAACACGTTCTTTTCCGGAAGCCGGGCCGTATCAATCACATATTGCGCACTTTCGCTGATATTTTTTCCATCCGCATCGCCAAACCTGTAGACGTTGATAGTGTTGTTATTACCCTTGACGGATATTTCTGTACTGCCGCCAGCATCCTTCGCGGTAGTGGCAACAATACGCTTCACGTTCTCCAGAGTAGAAAGCGAAATAGATTCCCGTTCGCTCGACCTTGTTGCAAGCGAAGTAAACACATCACGCAAGTAGCATCCGAATTGGACAATCGTGTTAAAGTTTTCGGCTATCGGAACGAGCATAGGAACAGAAGACACTAACAGCAGTTCGATACTTCCCTTGCGGATTTCCTTTACCTTGAGCTCTGCATTGCAGTTACATTCGTGCGAATTGCAGAAATCATGAAACTCGGACGCCATGGCGTTCATCGAATCAGCAAGGTCAGCAAGGCTAACCATACTGTTGTTCGATATGTGTATGTCAAGATATTCTTCTTCCATGCCCAGAATATACATTTTTAGGTAAAGATAATCAACTATCCAGTAACCGGGCTTTTCCAGCCTTCAGCGCGGACAAACCAGTAGGCCCACACGGGCACTCCCTTGACCTCGTTTTCCGGATTTCGGGCGCACTCGATCATCCAGCGCACGTAATCCTGGTAATAAATCTCGATGTCGCCCTTGGGCCCGTGGCGTAGCGCCGGGAGCCCAGCGCGCACCCAGGTGTAGACGGTCTTGGGCTTGACGCCTTCCTTGGCGGCAAGCGCCTTTGGGCTATACTTGCCCAGGTCGGGCTTGGCCTTGGCAGCCTCGGCACGGCTCGCCACGATGCAGAAAAGGGGCCTATCTTGCATTCTGGCCGTCGTTTTCCATTTCGGATATAAGTTCGACACCCTTGTCGAGGTCTTTTCTGATCATGTCGGCGGCTTTCTTCATGGCCCCGATTGTAAGTTTTAGCACCTGGTCCTCAGGCAAGCCCATTTCGAGAGCTTCTTCTGCCGTTTGGGCATGTTCATCGAGCCACATCAGGAACGACTTCATGCACGTTCTGCGGGACTTACAGTAGGCCACTTCCATTTCTTCACCAGTCATACTTTCTCCTTGGTATAAATTCCGATATCCGTCAAGAAGCGGTCCACCGACCGCATCACGCGATTCTTGTAAAATTCTTCGTCTGTCGGGAAAACCTCTCCGAACAGCTCGTAGCTGGTCATGCCCAGTCGCCTGAGTTTGACACAAACATCGTAAGTAGGAGCGCGTTTGCCCTGGCTCCACGAATAGACGGTTGCTGGCGAAAGTTCCAGCTTTTCGGCAAGCTCATCCAGGCTCTTGATGCCGACTCGCGCAATAAACTCTTTTACTTTTACCATATCCACAATATAGAACTATTTTTGACAAAATGTATAAAAATTTTGAATTTTTAACACAAAAAGTACAAAAATTAAGACAAAATGTATTATATTTACACCAAAACACTAGGAATTTACAGGGAACGCATGAAAAACGCAGAGACACTTGGCTACATCTACGCCATCCTAATCAAGCTCTCGCAAAAGGACCTCACCGTCGAAGAGGCCATGACACTCATCCGCGAACTGCTCTCGCTATAAAACACCAAAGGCCCGGGAACA
This sequence comes from Fibrobacter sp., assembly GCA_017642335.1. Lineage (GTDB taxonomy): Bacteria > Fibrobacterota > Fibrobacteria > Fibrobacterales > Fibrobacteraceae > Fibrobacter. The sequence goes on along the minus strand of JAGCPF010000013.1, from coordinate 251 downwards.
CCCGAGCCTTTTGCATTGAACCACCATCGGCGGTCATCTAATAGATTTTACGGATCACACAACGCCTAGAACGACTCGGAGAACGAGACGGTTCCGTTGAGGTATCGGTGCACCAGGCTGTTGATAAGCGTCTGGTAGTTCACGCCCATTCGCGCGGCCTTTGCCTTGATTCCGTCGATGTCGTCGCAGTCCATGCGAATGGAAACCATCTTCTTCCGGCTCTCGGCGGCACGTTCCCTAGCGGCCTCGAT
>JAGCPF010000012.1 GCA_017642335.1 Fibrobacter sp. | reverse complement strand
TTTCAGCGATTCTTGAGCGAGGGTCACACCCGTTCCCATTCCGAACACGGCAGTTAAGCCTCGCTTCGCCGATGGTACCTGGCCTCCGGGTCCGGGAGAGTAGGGCGTCGCTGGATTCCCGCCCCCTTGACGGTAAACCGTCGAGGGGGCTTTTTTTTATGCCCGCTCCGCGCGTCAATATAAGACGGCGAAGCCGTGATATTTTTCCCTGGCTCCTAGATTCTAGCCTCTAGATTCTTTGATGGAGATTGCTTCAGGGCTATTCGCCCTTCGCAACGACAAATCCGCTTATTCACTAACAGCCACGGCCTACTTTTTTCTATTCTTCACTTTATGAAGCTGACTTTTTCTTTTGTGTTCCAGCTGCCTCCTTTGACGTTCGAGGACGATGTCAAGGCCATCGCCAGGAATCTCCTGGGTGCCTTTGATTTCCTCTTGAACCTGAGTTCGTTCCGCAGTTCATTCTTCTTGGATGGAACGGTGCTCGAGGCCATTAGCCATGCGGCAGGCCCGCTCTCTATTGGAAAAATCCGCCACGGTATCCGTGAGGGCAAACTTGAGTTTTTGGGCGGCAGCTACCACGATGCCTTGCTTCCTCTATTCCCGGCTGAACTTCAGCAGCTGCAACTGAAGATGCATCGCAGGCTCTTACGCAAGATGTTCGATGTAGAACCTATCGGCTTCTTCAATTCGTCAATGGTCTGGGAGATGGAGATGACCGACCTCCTTTCGAGGGAGTCGTTTGAATATTCGCTTGTCAGCGAGTCTGCTTTGCAGGATGCCCTGGGCAGGACGACCCCGATATCGGGTTGGTTCACTACGGAAGATAAGGGTGCTCTCATGCGCATCGTCCCCGTTGCCGAAGGCCTTTCTCGCGCGATTGCCGAGGATAAGCTGGACTGGGAAAGTTGTGCCAGCCTGTATTGCCGTGAAAACAAGTCTGCGGTGGTCATGCTTACGCTGCCTCGCGATCCCAAAGAAATTGTGCCCTTCTTCGAGAGGCTTGCCGAATTTGTAGAAATGAACGAAATCCGGACCTGGCCTGTCGGATATATCGTTTCGCAGCAGGGTTCCGAGGGCAGCGTAAGTTCACTCATGTCTGTCGGGACGAACCTGGGCCTGCCCGCCACGGCGAAGAGCTGCCGCGAGCTCTTGATCCGCAGACCCGAGATCAACATGCTGCACAAGACGATCCTGGCCCTTTACCGTTCGGGCGTTGCTCAGCTTGACAGCAAGGACCAGCAGGACTTTTTCAAGAGGCTCTTGCCCGCGATGCTCCCGCAGTATTTCCGCGACTTGCAGCAGGGCGGCATGCGTTCCCCCGTGGTTCGCTGGCGTGCATACAGGCACCTGATTAGCGTTGTGAACTGGCTTGCTCGCGCAACGGGTTTCGACGGCCTTCGTGTCGAGGTTTCCGATTTTCTCCTTGTCGGTCGCAAACTGGTTTCGGTGGAAAACCCGCATTTCTCCTTCTTGCTGGACTATGCGCAGGGTGGCGTCCTGCGTTCCCTGAACTACAAGAAGTCCACTCTCTGTTTGCTTTCTGCCTGGCGCGATGACGGCGAACCGTCGCTGGGCTTCCTGGATTGCTTGATCCCGAATACGGCCCTCATGCCGGACAAGCTAGACCAGATACTCTCGAACCGCGAGAACCTGCTCGCTGACGCCTATGACTACCAAATTAAGCGCCACGAGAATTCTACCGACATCCAGTTGTCTTCGGAACAACCGTTCTCCGTAGGGGATCGCCGTGGGCTTGTGCAGGTCGACAAACGTTACTCCTTGAAACCGACGGAATCCGCTTTCCAGTTATCGTACCGCGTTGCGAACACGACCTACGTCGATTTCAAGGGCTACTTCGGTTCACTCATGGAACTGGGCATGCGTCCATTCAGCGCGAGGAGCCAGGCCGTCTACATCAACGGAGAGAACCTCCACTGGAAACTGGATGTGCCGCTCATTTATCCGGACGCCAGGTCGGTAGAGATTTACGACCGGGTGCTTTCGTGCCTGTTCCGTCTGGATTTCGATGTGCCGACGAACTTGTTCCTTGGCCCCATTTTCGGTGCGTCTTCTACGGCGGCTCCTGAATCGTTCCAGGGCATCCGCATATTCCCGTTCTGGAAACTGGCCATGGAAAGCCTGAATACCGCGAACTACGGCATCATGGTCCGTCTCTCGCAAAGGAAGATTCTCAAATGAAGGCTGACCTAATCGATATCAGCGTGGACGACCGCGGCGAGGACGTCGAAATCAAGCTGTCCGGTTCTCTGGGCGTGTTCCAGCTGGCCGCAGTTCGAGAAAAGATCGAGATGCTTACCGACGGGCCAGGCTGCTTCTTCTTTTTCAACTTGCAGGATGCGCACTTTGCGACGGACGAGTACATCGTGTTCTTCTTGGACCTGCTGAACCGCGTGCGCGGGCAGGGCTCCGCATTGATTCTTTTGTTCGATAACGACGAGCAGAAGCAGTATTTCGCGAAGTACCGCAACATTTTCGAGATTTATGCGAGCCGTGACGATTACAGGCATTCGGGTATCGCGAAGCAGATGTGGCAGGTCGGCATCCATTACGGCAAGAAGACCGGACTCCGCTTGAGTCCGTCCGTGGCTATTGCGACTGCGCTGCTTATCATCGGCTGGGCTGTGACGATGTTCCTTATCGTTGTCTCGCAGGGGCACGATATCGTGGAAAAACAGGCGCAGATTATCGCCTTGCAGAGCCAGAAAGACCGCTATGTCCGCGAAATTGACAAGCTGGAATCTTCGATAGGTCCGCTGCGCAAGCTCGGAGTCGTCCAGGATACGACCATGCTCAGCTCTTTCGGCGCTATACAGGACTGGGTTTCCTATCTGGAATACCTGGAGAACGACAGGCGTGAAAAATAGCATCCAGATATCGCCGCCGCTGATGGTGTTGATTCTTGCGGGTTTGTTTGCGCTGCTCGTTGTTTTTGGCGCATGCTGGTTCTCGAGGGTGAACACGATGAAGCATCTGGCCGAGCAGGAATCGGCCCTGCGAAGCGATTTGGAGCAACTGGACACTTGGGGTAAGTGGACCATTGACTACGTGAAGATTGACCGTGCGCTGAACTATCTGTCGAAAAACAAGCTGACGCAGGGAACGCGCACCGTGCTTGCGGAACAGATTTGGAAGATTTCGAGATCCTACTATATCGATCCGCTCTTGATTCTCGCTGTCGTGGCGCAGGAAAGTCGTGGAAACCCGAACGCACGCGGCCGCGGACGTTCCGGCAGAGAAACGGGCGCGATGGGTCTTATGCAAATTAAGCTCGAAACGGCGCAGCTGATGGGGGCGCGCTTTGGCCTGATTATTGAGTCTACCGAAGATCTGCTACGCCCGGAAGTAAATGTCGCCGTGGGGTCGGCATACCTGATTAGGCTCCTGGGAAAGTATGGCAACCTGAAGCACGCCCTGATGGCTTACAATTTGGGTCATGCCGCCGTGGACAAGATGATTGCGAACGGCCAGCCTCTGCCATCCCGTTATTATGACAGGGTTATTTCAAAATATTGGGAGCTCGCGCGGCTTTCATTTTAGTAAATTTACATCGATGATCAGGTCGTTGGTGCCATTGTTGCTTGCGGGGCTCGCTTTTGCCACCGAGATTCGTTATGACTGTCTTCACTTTGTGGAGGCGGGGCTTTCTAACGACCCGCAGGTTGAGGAATTGCGCTATGGTACCGTGTCCAAGAAGGACAAGATACGCGCCCTCAAGGCCGAGGCTGTCCTGCCTACGTTCACGATTTCGATGATGGTGGGGCCTGCACCCGGCCTTAAGGAATACAACGACTACTATTTCAACGAGAATGGTGATACCCTTGGTGTCGAAAAGGCCGAAAAGTACGACTTTTCCAGGATGGGGCCGTTTTGGGGCGTCGAGGGTAGATTTGTGCAGCCGCTCAATATAGGGCAGTACCATATTGGCAAGGAAGCGTTGCAGGCGGACCTCCAGCAGAAAACCTTCGAGATAGAAAACCAGATCCACCAGAAGGACGTGGAATTCCAGACGTACTATTACAACTACTTGCTTGCTCTGGAGATGACCCGCCTTGCTGCAGAAGCGAAGGAGCAGGTGGACAAGGCTTATGACCAGATGGAGGAGGCGCTGGACGATGATGATCCTAACGTCTCGCAGATGGATTTCCTGAAACTCAAGGCGAATATGCATAAGGTCAAGGAGGCCGTAACGGAAGCCGACCTGGGAATGAAACGTGTGCAGCTGGCCATCCGCTTTTCGCTGGGTCTGCAGGAAGGCGAAGTCTTTGTTGCTGAGGATACGGTCCTTCTTCCGCGTTCCGAGCCACTGCCGAGTCTGGACGATGTTAGAGCCCTTACCGAGAAGCACCACCCCGAACTCCGTCAACTTTCCGCGGGTCTTCGTGCTCGTCGCTTGCAGATGGACCTGGCCGAGGCGAAACTTGCTCCGGAATTCTTTATCATGGGCGAGTTCGAGTATGTGAAAAGCTGGGCGGGCAACCGTAGCGTCATGCAGAAGAACGCCTTTGCGCAGGATGCCGTGAACAGACTCTCCGGTGCCATCGGCATCGGCTTGCGCTATCGTCTGAATTTCTGGAACAACTGGGAAAAGTTCAGGGCATCGCGTACGGAATATCGCGGACTGCAGCTGAAGGAGGCTTACGCTGCGAATGGCCTTATCGCGAAGGCCGAGGAACAATATTATCAAGTGGTCGCCGCCAAGGAAAAAATGGATGCGCTCCAGGAAAGTTTGCGTGCTTCAGAGGCTATCTTAAAAGGTGCCGCGATGCAGTATGACCTAGACAAGTCCAAGTCCGGGGATTTGGTGTCTGCCTATACGCAGAATGTTTCGGTCAAGAAGGATTACTATTTTGCTGTTTGCAAGTATAATGTCGAATTCGCTCAGCTGATTGCCAAGATGGGGTGGTCGCTGAAGGATTATCACATGGTGTATATGGTCAAAAAAGGAGATTAGGATGTTGAGAAAACTGTTTGTTATGCTAACCTGCGCCGCCGTCGTTGCCTTTGCCGCGGACGACCCGGTTTCCGTCATCAAGAAGAAGGACGGGGAACTCCAGACGCTGCTCAAGAAATCGAGCCGTACAGCCAAGGAGACGGAGCGTGTCAAGACGCTTTTGAACGAATCCTTTGACTTTGCCTTGCTCGCGAAGAAGTCCATCGCCAAGGACGCCTGGGTTGCCCAGGATGCTGCAACGCAGGAAAAGTTCGTGGCGGAATTCCAGCGCATGGTCCGCAACTCGAGCGCCAAGCGCCTTGAACTCTACCGTGCCGATTCCACCATCTACGAACCCGCCAAGATGAAGGGTTCTGACGAGGCCCGCGTGACGGCTCACCTTTGGAACAAGGGCAAGGAATCCGTGCTGGAATACAAGATGAGCCTCGTGAACGGGAACTGGAAGGCCTGGGATCTGGTCATCGACGACCTTTCCACCGCCCGCAACTACAAGGACCAGTTCAGCCAGATTCTCAAAACCAAGAGTTTCAACGAACTGATCGACGTGATCAGCAAGAAGGCTGACGAAGCCGAGAAGTGATGGGTGGAATCCTTTTCTGGATAGCAGTTTTTTTCGGCGTTATCGCGCTGGTCGTGCTCTTTTTCCCGTTCCGGTTCCATGCAGAATTCGAGGCGGGGGAACACGGCGGCAAGGTACGCCTTTTCTTTTTTAAGAAGAAACTGTGGTCCGGGGAAAAGAAATGGGGTCGCGAGAAACGCGATGCGACGGCCCATGAGGATGACAGAAACCTAGATAGCGACATCATGGACGACGACGAAGCCTTTATGCCGGAATTCGTCGCGACGGCTCCTAAGAAGCCTGTGGAGAAGAAACCCGCTCCGGTGGCGGAAAATAAACCGGCTCCGGCAAAAGAAACCACTCCACCTCCTGCCGTAGAAGACAAACTGGCGGAGATCAAGGCGCAAGCCAAGGTGGAACAGAAAAAAAACGATTTTGCAAAGAGCGAAACAGCAGCGTCCGCTGCGGCATCCACTACGGCAGCATCTGCTGCGGAAAAGCCTGAACCTGCAAAGCCTGAAACCGCGAAATTGGCACCAGCAGAATCGAATCAGGCTCCCGAGAAAAAGGAAAAGCGCAGTCTTACGGATGCGGAATTCTGGACCATACTCCTTACGCCGGACCTGGATAGCCGTGCGTTCCGTTACGTGAAGGGCTTGCTCGGCATTGTTTTTAGGTTGTTCAACATCCGGTTCGAGAATTGTTTTGTCGAGGGAATTCGTGCGGACTACAAGACGATGGGCTATGGTGCTGCGGCGAACGCCGTGCTGAAGGGGTTTCCTTATTTGGAATCCTGGGACATTCGTATGGATTGGTGCCGTGATAAGGAATTGCGCACGGAAGGAAAAATCCATGCGAGGACAAACCTGTGTCGCATATTTATGTTGATGCTCGTGACGCTGATTTATGCCGGAATCCTGTTCCTGTCGTTCTGGCGACGCCGTGCGCATGTGCTCAAGACGGGCGAACTCCCGGAACTTGGTTTTGTCCGTAAAAAGATTGTCGGCTGGATGGTGGAGGAATAATGCCCGCTTTGACTTTGGAACGTCTGCTCTCGTCAATTGGTTTCGGTTCGCGCAAGGAAGCTCGTGCGCTTGTGCGCATGGGTCTTGTAGAGTTGAATGGCCAGGTCGTGGAAGACCCGTTCATGGAATTTGCGAAACGCCCTGAGAGCATTACCGTGAACGGCGAGGAAGTGACGACAGAAGAAAAGTTGTACGTAATGCTGTACAAACCGTTGGACATGGAGTGCAGCCACAATGCACGCGACCACCGTTCCGTATTCGAGCTTGTGCCCGACCGCTTTACCGCCATGGGTATCCAGACTGTGGGCCGCCTGGATGCTGATTCCACTGGGCTCTTGTTACTTTCGAACCAGGGGGATTTCATCCACAAGGTCGAAAGTCCCAAGAAGGGTTACCTCAAGAAATACCGCGTGACGCTGGCACGTCCGTTCACGGCGGAACAAGAAGCGGAACTCTTGAAGGGCGTGATGCTCAAAGGTGAACGTCGTGAGGTTGTCGCCCGCGAAATCGAACGCGACGGGGATGCCGTGGTCATCTCCATTGGCGAAGGGCTGTACCACCAGGTACGTCGTATGTTTGCTGCCGTCGGAAACCACGTGGAAACTCTCCAGCGGATCAGCATTGGTCCTGTATGTCTGGACGAATCGCTCGGGATGGGTGGCTGGCGCTTCCTCACTGGCGAAGAGGTCTCCCAGCTAACATGATCTTTTGTTTGAAGAAAATAAAAAAGGGAGCCTGTCGGGGCTCCTTTTTGCTGTATAGGCTTTGTGACTATTCGTCGTCGTCTTCTTCTAGGATGCGAGGCATGGCCATGAGGACTTCGTCTTCGTCATCCTGCTCGACGGGAGCAAATTCGCTGGTGGAGACCATATCGAGACTGTTAATCTTGTCCTTGATGTCGTTGCTGAACTTGAACGTGGGGACAAGGCGCTCGTCGATGAGGACCGTTTCGCCCGTGCGGGGATTCCTTGCGGGGCGTGCCTTGCGGGGTTTGCAGGCGAAGGTACCGAATCCGCGGATTTCGATGGTGTTCCCGTCGACCAGCTTTTCGCCGACAAGTTCGAGGAACTGCTCGACGACGGTCTTGATATCGCTGCGGACAAATCCGGTGGATTTGGCAATTTCTTGAATAAGACTTTGTTTCGTTATGTTAGGCACGACATAAAATATAGGTATGCAAATAAAAAAAATGATGGGGCGAATAAGAATTAAATATTTTTTTCGGGCTCTTGTTGCGGAAAATTTGTGAATAGATGTGGTTAAAATGTTGAATAATTTCAAAATTCCAAAAAAGACTTCCTTTAGGCTCCGTTCGCTGGAGGTTTTCCCGAATACCATCCTCTCTCCGATGGACGGGGTGACGGATGCGCCGTTCCGCAGGCTGTGTCGCGTGCTTTCTGGAGACCGCATGGGGCTCCTCGTGTCGGAGTTCGTGCCGACGGACGGTGACGCGGTCTTCTGTCTGGAAGGCCACAAGCAATTGAAGTTTTTTCCGGAAGAGCGTCCGTTCGGGGTGCAGATTTTTGGACGGTATCCAGACAAGATGGCCGCGGCGGCCAGGAAAATAGCGGAATCCCTGCATCCTGACTATATTGAGGTGAACGCGGGATGCCCGGCGCCGAAGGTGGCGGGCAAGGGCAGCGGCTCCGGCCTGCTGCGCGACCTCCCGCGGCTGCGCGAAATCTTGCACGACGTCCGCACGGCTTTGGACGAGAGCGGTACGGACTTGCCGCTCACGCTCAAGTGCCGCATCGGCTGGGACTCCGAAAGCATCAATATAATGGAGACGCTCGCGATTGCCGAAGGCGAGGGTGTCGAGATGCTCACGGTGCATGGCCGTACCCGCTTGCAGGGGTACAACGGCCTTGCCGACTGGGACTGGATCGGCAAGGCCGCGGCCGCGGCCAAGATTCCCGTTATCGGCAACGGCGACGTGAACAGCGTCGCCCGCGCGTTCGACTGCATAGAGAACTACGGCGTTGCCGGTGTCGCGATTGGCCGCGGCGCCATGCACAACCCCTGGATCTTCGGGCAGATCGCCGACGCCTGGGAAGGCAAGCCCGCGCACGTGATTACGGCTGCCGAGGCACTTGATGTTTTCAAGTTGTACTACGGGTTCAAGATCGAGGACGGCAGTACAGACAAGGGCGCGGAGGGGAGACTCAAGCAGCTTGCTGCAAGACTTTGCAAGGGGTTTTGTTTAGACGAGAGACGAGAAGCCTGCCCTGAGCCTGCCGAAGGGACGAGAGACGAGAGAGGGGAAGGCCAAGGCCCTGGTGCGGAAGATGTCGCGATGCAGGTGCGTCAGTCGCTCCTTTCGAGCAGTTGCGCTGCCGAACTGCTGGACCGTGCTCAATCCCTCAAGGAAGGTATCGCGAAAGACCTCGTGTTCGACCCGGACCGCCTGGTGAACTTGAACGGCGCAAAAGAGACCGAACTCAAGTTTGGTGACCAGTTCAAGGGTCGATAATCCATAATCTTTAAATGTACTCAAAAAAAATCTCAAAAATTTTGCAAAAAGTATTGACTTTGAGTCAAATTTTGAGTACATTTAGGGCATGGACAAAATTATTGACATATTTCAATTCACAAGTTTCCGCAAGTACTTGGACGAATACCAAGCGGCCCGCGTGCAGACAGACCCTGATTTTACTAGGGCTGGAGCGTGTGCGCTGTTGGGGCTCCCCAAGACTCGCAGCTACTATAACGACATTATCAAAGGGAAAAAGCTTTCTAGCCGGATGATTCCCAAGTTTGTTGAAGTGCTTGGCCTGAATAAAAAAGAAGCCAAGTATTTCGAGGCCATGGTGAACATGGACCAGGCGAAGACCGCGACGGAACGGAACGCTTTTTTCGAGGAACTGCTGAAGCAGCACCCGGATTCCCACCGCATCTTGAACGAAGACGCCTACGAATATTATAGTCACTGGTATAACAGCGTGCTGTTTACGGCGTTGGAAGTTGTGGATGTTTCGGACGACCTTGAACCTATCCAGAAATTGATTTCCCCGAAGGTTTCCGCGGGTACTCTGAAACGTTCCTTGGAATTGTTGGAACGCCTCGGTTTTGTGCGGAAGAACGAGAATGGCTTCTGGAAAAGTTGCCGCGACTCGGTGAGCAGCGGCGCCTATAACAATAGCGATTTGGTGCGCCAGTATCAGCTGCAGTGCTTTGAACTTTCAAAGCAGGCTCTACTTGCAAGTGACGAAAGATCGTCGGATATGGCTACTTTCACTTTCAGCGTTTCCGATGATGCTTTCAAGGCGATTGCCAAAGAAATCCAGGGTCTGAAGGCCAAGGTGCGTAAGATTATTATGCTCGACAAGAAGAAGGCGACTGGCGTTCACCAGTTGAATGTTCATTTATTCACAAATTTGAAAAAATAAGTCTAGGAGGACTCAAAAATGTTTATTGATAAGTTGACAAAAACGGGCCTTGCCTTTGCTTTGCTTGGTCTTGGGATGTTCGTTGGTTGTAGTGATGATAATGCCAGTTCGGCATCAACACTCAGCGAGACGAATACGGGTAATCCGTCGGTTGCAAGTCTGGATACGGCCGATTTTGAAAAGAAATTCAGCGATGGAAAAAATTCGTGCGTAATAGAAACCCTTGCGAAAAAAACTTCCAAAGATACTGTTGATGACGAGGAGGAAATCGAATATAAGGTGGATACGCTCACGACATTGGAAGGCTCGCAGGTTATAGAATGGGGTCGAATAACATGTGGCGCTCATAAGGACATCTATCTGTATGCGGATGTGAAGGGGCGTGTGGTTGATCCGAGTGGGAAACCGTTGGCCAACGCCAAGGTTTATACCGAAGAATCTTGTCCATCTTATAGTGATGATTGCCGGTGGTTTACGACGGATGGTGACGGATACTTTTATATGGAAAGTGTGAATTTCTTGACGTATGAAGAGGGCATCCCGGTTTATGCGGATTCTAGTAAAGCGGCGCGTGCGGAAGATGGCGCGGCGAGAATGGAACATATTCCCGTATTTAATAACTTGCCGACTCGCGTTATTTCGGAGAACAAAAAGTTTGGCACCAATGAAAGCCTTCGCTTTGATGAAGCTTCTATGATTAAAGTTGATGGTCGTAATATTCTTGACGTAGGTAATGTGTCTTTGGAACCGGCCTATTCAGTCAATGTGCCTTTGGATTCCATTCATTTTAGAGACATAGAAGAGCATGATGGCGATTGGGATGTTGTCGATGCTCCTGTGGAAAAGGCTCTGGAGAAAGGCGTGTATTTGAGCATTCACAGCATGGATTGCTATAACGTTAATAAGTGCTATACTTGGACTCCTGACATTAAAATTTCGCTTGAGGATGTGGAACGCGGGTATATTACAGTCGATGCGCTTCCGGAAAATACTTATGATCTGATGTTGTATTGTAACGACTGCGTTGCCGAAATATATCCCGGTACTCTTGTTGTAGAACGCTAGAGTCTTCAATCAACCTGGATTGCAAGGATTCTTATAAGGGCTGCCATGCAAAATGGCAGTCTTTATTGTATATTCCTAAAAGGTTTATTCCCCTTAGGTATATATGTTTGGAAATACTGTTGAAAAATATTTGTTTGCCGGAGCCTTGTGTGCAAGTGCAACGGCCGGTAGCGCGCTCGCTGCGCAGAACGTGGTGACCGTTGACGACACGCATCCGGGCATTGCCATCAACAAGGACCACATGATGGCTGCCGACCTTGCCATATGGAACCCGCCCAGCCGTTATTACGATATGACGGATGCGCTTGTGGATGGCGGCTACAATGTGTTCCGCTTCCCGAACGGGAGCTTGTCGAACGATTACCACTGGAACGGTTCGGGCAGCTACGACAGCACGGGCCTCTGGACTCCGAGCGAAAAGGAATGGACTCCCGGGTTCCTGGGCGAGACGGTTTACCGCGGGACGACCAAGGACAACTGGGGCTTCGTCCGTCGCAGCCATCTGGCCGACGGTAACATGAACACGATGTGGTGGGGCGAAATCCTGGACCCGAACGATCCGCCCTGGATTGTCGTGGAGTTCAAGGAAAAGAAGGACTTGGATTCCTTGATTATCGATTGGGGAACGCTTCGTCCGAAGTCCTTCGAGTTCTCTTACTGGACCGAAGATTATGCGCCTTATCCGGGCGTTCACCAGGGCCTAGAAAACAAGCTGAAGGCCGTGGGCACGGTGAAGGTGTCGTCGGGACAGTCGAAGTACAAGTTTGCGCAAATCAAGGCGCGCTATGTAGCCATCCGCTTCAAGACTCCGGACTTGCCCAGCAAGGGCGTGCAGGTGCGCGAGATGAAGCTTTATAGCGGCAGCGACGACCTGCTTGCCGGAAACGAGTACAAGTTCTTCGCGATGTCCACTCGCAACGGCGACAAGCCGCGCACTGACTGGACGAACATCAAGTGGCAATTCGAGGAGTTCATGGCGTACATCGCCAAGATTCCGAACGCACAGGCGCTCATCTGCGTGAATGCGGGAACGGGTACGGCCAAAGAAGCCGCCGCATGGGTGAAGTACGCAAACGTGAAGAAGAAGTACGGAATCAAACAGTGGCAAATCGGCAACGAACTCGATGGCGAATGGGAAGAATCCGGCCCGCTGTCGGCAAGGCAGTATGCCGCCCGGTTTGTCGAGTATGCCCGTGCCATGAAGGCCGTGGACCCCTCCATCATTTTGCACGGGCCGCTGTTCAGTTCGCACAAGATGCAAGAGAAGGGTGCCGGTTTCATGGACGGCAAGTTCTGGGTCGCCGAATTCCTGCGCATCGTGGGCGAGGCCGAAAAGAAGGACGGCAAGCGCTATCTGGATGTGTTTGATTTGCATACCTACCCGTACTGGGCTCCCGATAACCTGAGCGCGAAGGATATGCTCAAGGCGTCGATGGATGTCGGGCACAATGCCGATACGCTGGATGCTTGGATGAAGCGTTATCTGGATGGTGAACGTAGTGTCTCGCTTTCGGAATTCAGTACGTCTGTGCTGGGAAGCGAAATTTGGATGGACTACCCGCAGGCCGCCGGCATCGCAAACATCTTTGCGCAATACGCGGTTCGTTTTGGCGATCGTTTCCAGGCACTCCCGTGGGACGCTTTCGGCAACATTTTTGAAGGCCCGGACCACACGTGGGGCACTATCAGCATGACCGCACTTGTCAAGGAAGGTTCCTGGAATAAATTGCAAAGTCTGGAACTTACGGCGGAATACTTTGGCGTCTATATGGCGTTCAAGCGATTCCTCGAAGACGGCTACTCCGTTGTCCCAGTGAAGAGTTCTACAGAAAGCGTGACTCCGTACGCCATCTGCAAAAACGACAGTTGCCGTGTCATGCTTGTCAACATGACCGATTCCAAGCAGGTTGTCCAGGTGGACCGTGCAAGCGGCGCTTCGGACCTGGTGCGTACGGAAGTGGACGTCTTCGGCCCGGATCAGTTCAAGTGGATTGGCGACCAGAGGGATGCTTATCCGTATCCCAAGATGGGCCCGAGCGGCCGCCGTGTGAACCCGAGCAAGAGCAAGGATGTCGAAATTCCTGGATTCGGTTTGGCTATTGTGCGAATCAATCCCCGTGTTGTCGGGCTGGATGCCGCTACGAAGGCGAAGGCTGCTTTGCCTGAGGTGATTGCCGCCGCGCTGGAGAAAAAGGTTGTGCTCGCCAGCGATACGCTGGACTTGTTCGTGACGGCCAGGCAAGAAGACGGACAGTTGACCGGTGGTGTCTTGAAAATCGATAACTGGGGCAAGGCCGGGACGCTTTCGCTGTATGTCAATCCAGATGATGGCAAGTGGAATTCTTCCATCGAGAGTTTCCATGCGAAAATTCCTGTGCCTGCTGGAATCTCTACCGGGAAACGCGAAATCCAGGTTGTGCTGCAAGGGCTGGGCAAGAAGGTGACCGTGTTCAAGGTCCCGTTCCGCGTCCGCGGCGCCTACCGCACCACGAGCGTGATGCAGAACTTCGACAACGGCATCGATGCGGTGGATTGGTTCCCTGTTGTCAACGGCGACAATGCGACTTCGATGGATGGCAAGGTGTATAACGGCAATCCTCCGCTCGGCGGGTACATCCGCCACGACTTCGTCGTCGAACAGCCGCCTGACTTGGGTTGGCCCAACTACTCTGGCGCCTATTATGTGCTGCCGCCTGAGGTGAAAAAATCGGTGGGTATCGTGTTTGACTATGCCACAACCCACAACAACCCGCAGGGGTATGTGGAATTGCAGATTATGAGCGAGCAGGTGAAGGACTACGACGAGTTCATGGTCCGCCTCAAGAATACGCACGGCAACTGGGTCCGCGATACGCTTATCTGGGAGAACATGGCGCAGGAAGGCTGGGGCAAGACCATTCCGCAGCTCGACCCGACCCAGATCAAGAATTTCGCATTCCGCGCCCGTTACAGCGGCAAGGGCTATATCAGCCTCGACAACATCTACCTGTTGCAGGAAGACGGCGAGGAAGTCCCGATGCCCAAGGGCTTACGGAGGCTGCGTTAAGAGCGGGGTGTGTGCTGTTTAAAGCGCGCACCATTTAAAGTGTGCAAAAAGAAAATCGCCGGCAATTTGCCGGCGATTTCTCGTTAATTCGTTTAGCGCTTGTCGCGGTCGATCCACGGCCTTGCCGTCTGTCCCACGTAAATCTGGCGCGGACGGTTAATCTTGCTCTGCGGATCGTCGTGCATTTCCTTCCAGTGGGCAATCCAGCCGGGGAGACGCCCGATGGCGAACATCACGGTAAGCATGTTCGTCGGGATGCCCATGGCGCGGTAGAGGATGCCCGAGTAGAAGTCCACGTTCGGGTAGAGCTTGCGCTCGATGAAGTAGTCGTCCTTGAGGGCGGCTTCTTCGAGCTTGATGGCGATATCCAGGAGCTGGTCGTGCACGTGTTCGCGTTCGAACACTTGGTACATGAGCTTCTTTAGCACCTTGGCGCGCGGGTCGTAGCTCTTGTACACGCGGTGGCCAAAGCCGGAAAGACGGAACGGGTCGTTCTTGTCTTTCGCCTTGTCCATCACTTGCTCGATGGTCATGCCACTCTGCTGGATGCGCAGGAGTGTTTCGAGCACGGCCTGGTTAGCACCGCCGTGGAGCGGGCCCCACAGGGCGCAGATGCCGGCGCAGATACTTGCGTAAAGGTTCGCCTGCGAACTACCCACCATACGCACCGTCGACGTGGAGCAGTTCTGCTCGTGGTCGGCATGCACGATGAGCAGCGTGTTGAGCGCCTTTTCCATGATAGGGTCCGGATGGTACGGGCGAGCCTTGCTGCTGAACATCATGTTGAGGAAGTTGCTGCAGTAGCTGCGTTCCGCTTCCGGGTACACGAACGGTTCGCCGATGCTTGCCTTGTAGGCGAAGGCGGCGATGGTGCGGATCTTGGAAATAAGGCCCGCAGTCGTGAGCTCGAAAGCGCTCGCGATGTTTTCGTCGTCGTAGAAGCGCGGGGTGAACAGGCCCACGGCGTTCACGATGGAACTCAAAATGCCCATCGGGTGCGCGCTCGGCGGCATCTCGCGGAAAAAGTGCAACAGGTTCTCGTGCAACAGCGCATTCTCGGTAAGGAGCGTGCGGAAATGCCCGAGCTGTTCCGGAGTCGGGAGCTCTCCGTAAATCAGGAGCCAGGCGGTCTCGGGGAAGGTCGCCTTTTCGGCCAAGTCTTCGATGGAGTAACCTCGGTAGCGGAGAATGCCCTGCTCGCCATTCACGTAGGTGATGGCGCTCTTGGTGCTGCCCGTGTTCAGGTAGCCGTAGTCAAGCGTGACAAGTCCCGTTTCCTTGCGGAGGGAACTGACGTCGAGACCATGTTCGTTCTCGGTGCCTTCAACGACGGGGAGCTCGAAACTCTTTCCGTTGTATTTCAAGGTCGCTTTGTCGGACATTTGTTCTCCTTAGGGGTTCGAGGTATGAGGTCGCTCGCTATGCTCGCTTTGAGGCGCAACTTCGTTGCTTTGAGTTCTTTATTCCCTTGGGGACTAAACTTTTTACTCAGAGGGCCGAAGGCCCGTCCTCATCGCTCATAGCTCATGCCTATTTCATTTCCTTAATGCAATTATAAATATTTTCAAAAAGTTTGCCGAGCTTTTCGGTCGGGACGGCGCTGAAAGCGATGCGGATGAGGCCCGAGAGCATGATTGTTCCCGTGCTGTAGTCCTTGATGAGCTTCTGGCGCAGTTCTTCGGCGTCCACGCCCTTCGGCTTGATGCACATAAAGTAGCCGCTGTTGAACGGCATGGCTTCGAAGGCCTCGGCGTATTCCGGGTGGGCGGCGAACACCTGCTTGATGATGTCGTAGCGCTTCTTGAGCGTTTCGTACTTGGCCTGCTTCTGTTGGACGTATTCTTCGCTCTGGTAGGCGGCAAGCAGAATCTTCTGGCTGATGCTCGGGGCGTTAGAGATGTTGCCGCGGACCGTACCGGCGGCCTTGTCTTCGAGGGCCTTGAGCTGGGCGGCGGTGGCGCCCTTGAAACCGAAGCTCATGAAGCCGACGCGGAAGCCCCAGACGTAGTCTTCCTTGGTGGGGCCGTCGAGCTTGACGGCAAGCAGGTTCTCGTGGGCATCGACGAGCTTCACAAAGAGCGATTCCATGGTCACGCCATCTTCGTAGACGAGTCCGAAGTAGGCGTCATCGAGCAGGGCCACGACCTTGTTGCCGGCGGCGGCGCATTCGGTGAGGATCTTAGCGATTTCGACGGCTTCCTTCTCGGTAGCGGTGTAGCCGGTCGGGTTGTTCGGGAAGTTCAGGAGCACGACCTTCTTGTCGCTCTTGCTTTCGGCGAGAGCCTTCTTGAGGGCTTCGGTATCGAAACCGCCGTCCTTGAATGTGTTGAACGTCTTGATTTTCGCGCCGCAGCTGTTCACGAACACGAGCTCGTAGTTGTCCCAATAGAGGTCGGGGATGATGACTTCGTCACCCGGGTCGAGGAAGAGGTAGCCCGCGCAGCTGATGGCGTGGGTCAAAGCGCAGGTCACGACCGGGTTGCTGAACTGCTTGCCTGCGAGGCTCGGGTTCTTGCGGACAATCTGTTCCTTCCAGGCCTTGCGGAGGTCGGGGTTGCCAAAACTCGGGGCGTACAGGAAGGCTTGCTTGGGGAGGTTCAGGCTCTTGAGCACGCAGTCGAGCACGAGCGGGCTCCCGTCGTCTTCAAGGGCGGTGCCGATGGTCGCGTTGATTTCGGAGCCCTTGGCTTCGGCGCCCTGGCCCAGGATGCCCTTGCGCGGGAAGAAAATGGCCTTGCCCCTTTCGGAAAGCATGGAGAGAACGTTGCAGCCGTTGGCGGAGAGTTCCGCGTTGGCCTGTTCTGCGAGAGGATTGTAGTTCATCGTCTTATCCTGTTTGATTGTCCTGGCGCTTACCGTGCGCTTTTCGGCGCACAAAAATAGAAAATTTCGGGATGTTTGCCAATTGTTCTATTTTTGATTATTTACGAATCTCGCAAATACAATCTTGCTATATTAAGATTACCTGTAGGAGGATATCGATGTCTGTAAAATTGACATATTCTGTAATATTTTTTGCGTTTGCGGTGCTTTGTCATGCCGCAACAACAATTACCCCTGTACAGCCGACACTGAAGAATGGATGTTACCAGATTTCAAATGCTGCCGAACTTTACGGCTTTGCCGCCATCGTGAACGGCGCGGACGACTTTCCGTACGATGCTACTGCCTGCGGCAAGCTCACGAAGGACATTGTAGTCAACCAGAATGTGCTCAATTCCGATGGAACGCTCAATGTGGCGGACACGGCAAATTTTGCAAAATGGACGCCAATCGGCCCCTTCTACGGCTCGTTTGACGGCCAGAACCATACGGTCTCGGGCCTCTATTACTCCGACGGGACGATAACCGGCGCGGGCCTTTTCAAAAGTATCAATTCTAGCGAAAACCAATTTACGAAAACGGTAGTCAAGAATGTCGGCGTTGTCGGTTCGTTCTTCCGTGCGGGCTATTCGGCGGGCGGAATTACGGGAAGTGCCTATGCACGGCAGGCTCCTGTGGCTATCGAGAACTGCTATAATGCCTCAAGGGTTGAGGTGGCGAATAACAATGCCGGCGGTATCGTGGGCACGGTAACGAACTACACTACCGTTCGGATTGAACTCTACAACGTGTACAATACGGGAACCATTTCCGGCCCGAACCGTATCGGCGGTCTGGTTGGCTACGAGGCGGCAAACGGGATTGCCGTAATAAACGCCTACAATGCGGGCGAGATTGTCGAAGCCGGGAATACGAACTATATCAAGTCCGTGTTTGGCAACTACACAAAAGATAATAAGAACGTGATTGAGAATGTGTTCTACCTTAAACCGGGTCGCAACGAGTTCGTGGGAACACCCGTTACCGAAGATGAACTGAAGAGCGGCGCCATTACGCAGGTGATGCGCCATTACGATTTGGACGGGGTGGATGGCTCCGCATGGGGGCAGAAGGTGGGAACCGACCCCCTCCCGATTTTCAGCGGTTCTCTGACGGGTGCTAGCCTCCAGACGATAAAGATGAATCTCTACCACGGCAGTACCAAGCTGAAGACGAAAGACATGGTTATCGGCTACAGCTACAGGATTCCGAACGTTGCAGTTGACGGGTACGATTTCTTCGGCTGGCACGCAAACAGCAGTCTGACTGGAGATACGGTTGTCCACACTCCTGCGACGCTGAAGGCAGATGTCAGTTACTGGGGCAGGTACGAAAAGCGTTTCGATATCACCTATAACTTGAATGGCGGAACAATTGATTCCGGTCGGGTCGAAACCTATACGGAAACCGTGGGGGCAATCCTCCCGAAAAAGGTTTCCCGCGACGGTTATGTGTTTGCGGGCTGGTACGACAACAGCGGCCTTACCGGCAACAGGGTGAAGGTTATCGGCAAGACGGAGAATGGCGACAAGGCTTTCTATGCCAAGTGGTACCAGATTAAGAAGCCTGCCAAGGATTCCAATGGCTGCTACCTCATTTCGACGGCTCCGGAACTTTACGGTTTTGCCTCCATCGTGAATGGAACTGACGGCTACACCCAAGAAAGGGATGCCTGTGCGAAACTCTCGGCAGATATTACGGTGAATAATAACGTGTTGAATAGTGATGGAACGCTCAAGGATTCCGAAGCGGCCTTGAATTATATTCCGTGGAACCCGATTGATAGCTTTGCCGGTGTGTTCAATGGAAACGGCCATGTGGTTTCCGGCCTGTTCTATGACGATTCTACTTATTACGAAAGGTTCGGTTTCTTTGCGGGTATTGGCGGAACGTCGGACAAGTACGCCGTGTTGAAGGACTTCGGCCTCGTAGATTCCTATTTCGCGGTCAAGTCGGGATACTTCGGTACGGTTGTCGGTCAGGTGATTGGCGCTCCGCTCGGGGGCGACAATAATGACCCCGGTTTTTATGCGAAGATTTCCGGCGTGTACACCGAATCGACCCTTTCTCCCTACGCGGATGCGCAGGGGGCCGCTGGCCTCGTAGGCAGTGTCGGATTCAAGAGTCTCCTCGATATTGAGAATTGCTATAACTACGGGCTCGTTCTGAAAAACAGTTACAAAATTGCAGGTGTCTTGGCTCATGCGGCTTCGAATACAACGTTTACCATCTCGAATTGTTATAGCGTATGGAAATCAAAGAGCCTGATGAGCAGGAGCAGCAAGGCCTTTATTTCTGTAAACGTTGGGTCTTCGGTGGTGAAAATTTCTAACTGCTATTATTTGGATACTCAGGCCTATTCGGAACAAGGGGGACTCTCCGCAACTGCGGAGCAGTTCAAGAACGGTTCTGTCGCTGCCGCACTGCGCGATGGCAAAAACGGTTCCGTATGGGGCCAGAACGTGGGTACGGACGCCTACCCGAATCTTTCGGGCAAACTGCAAAATTCTCTTGCCCAAAGGTACACGGTCACGTTCCATACCTTCGCAGGCGATACGGCAAACTACTTTGACGGGTATGTAGCCGGTTTCAAGAAAATGCTTCCCACCACGGTTGAGAAGGAAAATACGGCCTTTATGGGTTGGTTTGACAATGCGAAGTTTGCAGGCGATGTTGTATCGCAGATTGAGGCGACTGACAGCGGCGACAAGGAATTCTGGGCGAAGCTCCAGAGGAAGTTCTCGGTCTCATTCGATATGGACGGCGGAACGATTACTTCGGGAGCAATTGACTCATACATTGAGGGCGTTGGCGCCAAGCTCCCGCAGGCAGTGTTGCGCGATTCCAACGTGTTTGCGGGCTGGTATGATAACGATAAATTGACAGGTTTGCCTGTAACCGAGATTACTCCGGCTGATTCCGGCAACAAGGTGTATTATGCGGCCTGGCTCAAGCTCAAGATGCCTGCACTCGATTCTGCAGACGGATGCTATGTCATTACGGATGTCGCCGAACTCTTCGGATATGCGGCATACGTGAGCGGTAAGCACCGCATTTACTACAATTCGGCGCAGGCGAATGCTTGCGGTAAGCTTGCAAACGATATCGTGGTAAACCAGAACGTGTTGAAGGCCGATGGCTCACTCGATAGTGCCAACGTGTCGACGTTCCTCCCATGGGAATCCATCCGTTATTTCGGTGCGACATTCGATGGCCAGGGACACAAGATTTCGGGACTTTACATGAGTGAACCCGATAGCGGCTATGTTGGTTTTATCGCAGAAATTACTACCGTATACGATGCTTCCTGGAATATTGTCCCCGCTGTCATCAAGAACCTCACTATCGAGGATGCCTATGTCGCCGGCCGTAACTATGTAGGAGGCTTTGTAGCGTACACTAATAATAGGGCTCTGACCATCGAAAACTGCCACTTTAACGGAATGGTCGTTGGCTTGCAATCCAAGAAAAATTCGGCCACTTATGTGGGTGGCCTTATTGGGGAGTCGCCCGATAAGGCTACTATCACCATAACTGATTCCGATGTGGGTGGATATGTTGAGTCCCGTAACAATGCGGGCGGCCTAGCGGGAGTCTTGAATGGAACTGTCAGCGTTACCAACTGCAGAAATTCGGCAAAAGTTGTTGGCGGAAAAGCTTCGACGGGCGGCCTTGCCGGTTCCGTTTCGGGAACGGCGGTCTTCATGAACACTTCGAACCACGGCGATGTAAGCAACCTCAATTTGGACGATTACAGCGGCTCTTGCGCAGGTTTGGTTGGGTCGGTCAGTAATCGATTTACGCTACTGCAGAGCTATAATGAAGGATCTGTCGATTGTCCTTCTACTTATGTTGGGGGCCTTGTTGCGGAAGTGGGCGGCAGTTGGGACTACACCTACGTGATTGCAAATAACTACAACATTGGCAGGGTCCACAGCGAAAGGGACGGCAGGGATACGTATGTTTCTGGTCTGGTGGCCAGCTTACGTTATAGCAATATCGATATCAAGCTTGTCAACAACCACAGTATTGCAGAACTTTCCAAGGTAAGCCCGAGTGGTGCCGTTGATTACATTCTCGCGAATCCAAACAACAACTCGAACATCATTGCCGAGAACAATTTTGTGCTGGGTACGGTCGATTCCCTCGCAACGACGCCGTTTGGTACCGTGGTCGAAGCCGACAAGTTCAAGGACGGCACTGTTGCTGACTCGCTCCATGATTACGTTGAGAAGGATGGTTCCGGGAATGAGATCGAAAATGGCATTACCGGCATTGTCTGGGCGCAGGGCGACGAATACCCGGTGCTTGTGACGAAGGATCACTTCTCGGTTGTGCTCAACCTGAACGGCGGAACGCTCAAGAACGCTCCTACGACGTACAAGTACGGTGATGGACTTACGCTGCCCAAGCCCACTCGCACGGGGTATAATTTTGCGGGCTGGTTCAAGTCTGCCAATTTCCAGGGCAATGCCGTTACCGAAATCACCAAGAAGGATGCGGGCGACAAGATTTTCTATGCCAAGTGGGAAGCCAAGCAGTTCACGATAACAGTCAAGGTGAACAATCCCAAATGGGGCGTCGTGGAAGGCCTGAACAAGTCCGGTATCTATAGCTATGATTCAGAAGTGACCCTCATGGCGGTCCCGGATAACGGCTATGAGTTCAGCAATTGGCAAGACGACGTGCATCTCACCAGTGCTAGCCTCCGGGTTTTGGTCACGAAGGATACGACAATCCTTGCGAACTTCAAGGCCATCAGTTCTTCGAGCGTGGCGAGCAGCTCGTCTGTGAATCCGCCAAATTCTTCGAGCTCGGCCAAGTCCAGCTCCAGCAGCGCCAAGTCGTCTAGCTCCGTCACGTCGAGTTCCAGCAGCGCGAAGTCGAGCAGTTCTGTCAAGCCGACTTCCAGCAGTGCCAAGGCGAAGTCGAGCAGCAGCTCTGCGAAGTCCAGCTCCAGTAGCAAGAAGGGCAAGTCCAGCAACAGCAAGGATGCTCTCCAGAATATTGCCGTGGCTCCGCTGTTCGATGTGGAAGTGGTCTCCCGCGATATCCACATTGCCGGTGCCAATGTGGGCAAACCCTATGCGTTGTTCGATGTCCGCGGCAAGGTGATGCTCAGTGGAGTCGTTGACGCTTCTAACTTTGCGTTGACGGTTCCCCATGCCGGAAAATACATCGTCAGGATGGGTCCGCAGTCTCGCGTCGTGACGGTCCGTTAGTTTATTGGATTGTATACTACAGAAAGCCAGCCTTACGGTTGGCTTTTTTTATATCCGGACTTTGTTTTTCGGGCCTTTTTATCTATTATTCGGTTATAGTCACTTGGAGGTTGAGATGTTCCGAAGAATTGGGTTTATTTGTGTATTTGCCTTTTTTGCCGTGATGGCGAATGCTGCGGTAACCATAACCCCGAAAATGCCATCAAAAGTGTCCGGCTGCTACCAGATTTCCGATGCTGCCGAACTTTACGGCTTTGCATCCATTGTGAACGGGACCGATGGTTTTGAAATCGATTCTGTTGCATGTGGCAAACTCACGAAAGACGTCGTGGTGAACGAGAACGTCCTTACTGCGTCCGGGAACCTGAACACGGCTGATTCGGCAAGCTTTGTCAAATGGACTCCGATTCTGCATTTTGAGGGCTCGTTCGATGGTCAGGGACATACGATATCGGGCCTTTATTTCAACAGTGATACGGCATATTTTGTCGGTCTGTTCGGTTTGGTCCGTTATCATACGAATAATTATAACGTGGTGAGAATAAGAAATCTGGGCGTGGTTGGATCGTTTTTCAGAGGCGGAACGGATGTGGGCGCCATTGTGGGATCTCAGGTGGGTTCGGGTGCCTTGAATTTTGAGAATGTTTTCAGTGACTCACGTGTAGAGGCGACGCGTAATGCTGTGGGTGGCCTTATAGGATTTGCTGTCGGGGACTTGTACATTTATAAAAGCTACAATACAGGAAATGTAGTTGGAATAACGAATGTGGGCGGTCTCTCAGGTTATTCTGTCGGATCGATTGTTTCATTAAGCGAGGTCTATAATGAGGGACCCGTGTCATGCTTGGACGATTCGGCGAATTGCTCCAGCATGGGCGGAATTGCTGGCTATGTGGTGGGAAACCTGCAGATAACCAATAGCTATAATCGTGGTTCCGTCAGCGGAATGCGTAGTGTAGGTGGCCTTCTTGGAACTGTTGTGCAATCATCATATATTAGTCGTGTCTACAATTTGGGCGACGTTTCCGGGATAGAGAGTGTAGGCGGAATAGTTGGCTACCTTATTAATGCCGTATGTTTTGACAACAGCTACAATTTGGGAAATGTCTCTGGGGACTATAATGTTGGGGGGATTGTTGGAGAACCCGAGAATATGGAACGTTTTGCCAATATCTACAATTTGGGCAACGTTTCCGGGAAATATAGCGTAGGTGGTATCGTGGGTGGCCTTCAAAAAAACGATTATTTTGTAAATGTCTATAATGCGGGGACGGTTACTTCTTTGATAGAAAATGCGCCCTCTGTAGGAACAATTGTTGGAACTACATCAAAAAATTTATTGACATATCACTTTGAGAACGTGTTCTATTTGGACTTGACGGCTATAGGGAGCGAATCACCCGGTGTTGCTGTCACTAAGGAGATGATGGGCGACGGTACTGTTGCCTACCTGCTGCACAATTATTACTTCGATGGTGTTGATCCGTCTGTCTGGGGACAGAATGTCGGGGATGATCCTTATCCGAATTTCAGCGGAACCGTGACAGGAGTTTCCCTGGAAGCGTTTGAGGACCTGGTTTTGCATTCTTGCGAGGGCAGTGTCTCGGCGGTACCTGAAAAGTATTTGCCCGGCAATGCTTTAAGGCTTCCCAAGGTGTCTTGTGAAGGCCAAAGATTCTTGGGCTGGTACGACAATGCCGAATTCAGGGGCGATGCCGTGGAAATCATTCCTGCGACGGCTACGGGAACGCAGGAATTCTGGGGCATGTATGATAGTGCATATAGCATAACGTATGAAATAAATGGCGGCATTCTTGATTCTGCTGCTGTCAAATTCTACGCTCCGGGTGATTCGGTTGTCCTTCTTGATCCATTGCCGCGTAATGGTTATTCTTTCCTCGGATGGTATGAATCCGAAGACTTTAGCGGAAATCGCATACGCGCGATTGGGCCGGAAGAAACGGGCGACAAGATCTTCTATGCCCGGTGGCTTACGAGGAAGACTCCTTCGTTGGATGGAGACGGTTGCTACGTCATCTCGAACGCCTCGGAGTTGTATGGTTTTGCTGCCATAGCAAATAGTTCCGATACCTTTGGGCGGGAATTGGATATATGTGCCAAGTTGGCAAATGACATCGTGGTCAACGAGAACGTTTTTATTGCGCATGAAACTCTCAATGTGGCTGATACGGCGAACTTTGTCAAATGGACTCCGATAACACGGTTCAGAGGATTGTTCGATGGCCAGGGGCATACGATTTCGGGACTCTATTATAATAATGATAGGGAATATTGGGTTGGCTTGTTTGGTGAGACTTTGTCCGCTGAAATAAAAAACCTGGGTGTTGTTGGTTCGTTCTTTAGGGGCCGTTCGAAAGTAGGTGGTGTTGTGGGATATTCGGAAGGCTATTTGATGATGGATAGTGTTTACAGTGATTCTCGTGTTGAAGCACTCACTTATTCTTTGGGCGGACTTGTTGGATATCTGGATGATGATTCGTATGTGCAAATAAAAAATAGCTACAATCAGGGAAGCGTTGTTGGAAAGGCGGAGGTAGGCGGTCTTGTCGGTGAAGTCTACGCTGATTCCTTATTGCTAGTTAACGTCTACAATGCTGGCTCGGTATCATGCCCCAGAAACAGTTCCTATTTCTCTTATGTAGGCGGTATTGTGGGATATAGCTCAAGCCGAACTCTGTTGAGGATTCTGAATGGTTTTAATGTGGGTGTTCTTTCCGGTCCAGAGTATGTGGGCGGAATAGCCGGAGTGGCTAATGGTTACAATGTCTTTGTTAACGTCTATAATGTAGGGGCACTTTCGTCGGATGAAAATTCGCTGGTTGCTCCTATTATCGCAAGTGAGTATTACAAAGATTACAGCATTTTTGAGAATGTGTTCTATCTAGATCAAAATCAGTCCAGTGGAGTTGGTTCTGCCGTCACTGGTGAAATGGTGCAAGACGGCTCTCTTGCTTTCCTGCTGCACAACTATTCTTTCGACGGGATGGACGCTTCCGTGTGGGGACAAAAGGTCGGGGACGACGACTATCCGAATTTCAGCGGAGTCGTGACAGATGTTCCTTCGGATGCGCTCGAAGATTTGGTCTTGCATTTATCATGCGGAGATGGTTCTCTGACAATTTCCCAAAAGTATATGCCCGGATATGCGCTGCGGCTTCCCAAGGAATCCTGTGAGGGCTACGCATTTTGGGGCTGGTATGATAACGATGAATTTAGTGGCTTGCATGTCGATATGATTCCTGTGACGGCTACGGGGAAGCAGGAATTCTGGGCCAGGAATCTCCGTATGTACAAGGTTACGCTTGAAACAAATGGTGGTACAATTGAATCGTATAAAGTTGAATCCTATTTAGAAGGGTTTGGTTTCGAGCTTCCGAACGAGGTTACACGCGACGGCTATGTTTTCCGTGGATGGTACGAGTCCGAAAATTTCGATGGTAAGAGAGTTTTTCAAATGGAGTCGGGAACTTCCGGAGACAAGACTTTCTATGCAAGATGGTTCAAGATTGAAGAACCCGAGAAAAACAGCGATGGATGCTATGCTATCAATAATGCGTCGGAACTTTACGGGTTTGCCGCTCTTGTGAACGGGAATGGCGGCAATACCGGCGAAAAGAATGTTTGCGCTTCCCTTGACCGTGATATTGTGGTGAATGAGAATGTGATTGACCAGAACGGGAATGTCAACGAAGCTGACTCGGCGGGCTTTATGCGGTGGTTCCCGATTAACGAGTTTGCTGGAAAGTTCCACGGCAATGGACATACCATTAGTGGTCTGTATCTCAATGATGTCGAAGAGACCAGCATTTGTGACAATGAATACGGATGTGGATTTTTCGGGTCGCTTGATGAAAATTCGCAAGGGGATACTGTTGTCATCGAGGATTTAGGTATCGAAGGTTCCTATTTCGCTTCCCATAATTATACTCTGGGCGCCTTGGTCGGTATGGTAATTGGAGGCAGCTATTCGAGTAAAAAAGCCTATATCAGAATTTCGAATTGCTTTAGTACATCGACTGTAATTGCCAAGGGCTACGTGGGAAGCCTTGTGGGTGAAATAGACAGGTTCAGTTCGATTGTTGTTGAAAACTGTTATAACACAGGCTCGGTTGTTTCCCAAACAAATGTTGCGGGTGGCTTGGTTGGCTTCTTGGATAGTTACAACGATTTGAAAATAACGAACAGTTACAATACGGGTGCAATCATGGTTTCGGAGACCCGCCAGGCGAACTTGTCCTTAATCGGGAAGTATGAAAGGAAACCGAATGTAGAAAATTGCTACTACCTGAAGTTCTCCGATGAAGAGGATTCTTTGGGCCAGTATGCGACATCCGCACAATTCCGGAACGGGGCTGTGGCGACTCTATTGCACTACGGCGTAAACGGCTCTATCTGGGGGCAGAATGTTGGGCATGATTCATTGCCGAATTTCAGCGGGAAAGTCCAGAACTTTGCGGGTGAACTGAACCACGTGACATTCCATACTTTTGACGGTGACACTGCGCACTATTTTGACAAGTACGTAGCGGGTGTGCCGAGAGCGCTTCCCGATGCCTCCACTAGGACTGGTTATACATTCAGTGGTTGGTTTGCCGATTCCGCTTTGTCTACTCGCGTTACGACCATTGATTCGGCCGACAGGGGGGATTTAGAATTCTATGCCATGTGGGATCCCATCATGTGTTACGTCCGGATTTATCCGAACATCTCTTGGGGTGGTGAGGTTGTTGGCCTCCATTCTAGCCAGGATTACCGATATGGCGATACTGTCGACGTGGTGGCTGTCCCCAATGAGGGTTATGCGTTCCGCTACTGGGGTGACGACGTAAACAACACCAATCCGAAACGTCAGATTGTCCTTGTTAGCGATACCAGTATAATTGCGAATTTCAATAAGGTCAGCTCGAGCAGCATGTCCAGCTCTTCTGCAAAGTCGAGTTCCAGCAGTTTCAAAGGCTCGTCTAGTTCTTCCGCAGTCCGGTCTAGCAGTTCTGCAAAATCCAGTTCTTCCGGCGCCAAGTCCAGCAGCAGCAAGAAACGCGATCCCAGCGACAACGATGGAAAGTCGAGCTCTTCGTGCAGCGGCGACAAGTGCGGGAAGGAATTGCCGATTGTTGTTGAACTTCTTTGCAACGGCAAGAAGTGTAGCGATGCCTTGGCTGCTGAGGTCACGATGCCGCAATTCCGCGTCATTGTTGTCGGCAGGGATATCCAGGTGATGGCGGCTCGCGTCGGTAGCCCCTATGCGCTTTTTGACTTGCAAGGACGTCTTCTCCTTTCGGGCCAGGTCGGGAACACGGACTTCACTATTCCGGCTCCGCATTCGGGAAGTTATCTTGTGCGGATCGGAAACTGGACCAAGCGCGTGACCGTGCGGTAGTTGCTTAATAAAGCGGAGCTTATGGGCATGAAGAAATTTCTGATGATTGGGCTTGTGGTTGCATTACTGGTTGCTTGCGGCGACGACAGTAGCAGTAATTCCGTGACTGATTCCGACGAGGATTCTTCTTCCAGTGTCATTGCGAGCGACGTGAAGCAATCCGGCGACTCCAAGTCCAGTAGCTCAAGCGAGAAGGCGAAGTCCAGCAGTTCTTCTGCAAAATCGTCGTCAAGTGATGCGTCAAGTAGCAGTGTCGTGCAGCCTTCATCATCCGTTGCGTATGTGGAGCCTTGTAGGACAGACAATGTAGATACCTGCGAGTATGGAACATTGACCGACGAACGCGATGGTCAGACTTACAAGACCGTTAAAATCGGCACGCAGACGTGGATGGCGGAAAATCTGAACTACGCCTACTTGCAGCCTACTGCGGAATTAGATTCTTCTAGTTTCTGCTATAGGGATAGTGCGAGTTATTGTGAGAAATATGGCCGCCTTTATAGTTGGGATGTGGCGATAAATATTTGCCCTGATGGCTGGCACTTGCCAGACACGACGGAATGGAATACGCTTTTCGCCGCAGTTGGTGGTTCCAGTACGGCAGGCAAGATGCTCAAGTCCACTAGTGGTTGGAAAAATAGCGGTAACGGGACGGATGCCTATTCCTTCGCGGTATTGCCTGCTGGTTACGGGGATAACGGTAAGACCTACGACTTCGAGGGCTCCGATGCGGACTTCTGGAGTTCTACTGAGGACGATAGCGGCAGCGCGTACGACGTTCTCATGAACTACCACGATGACGTTGCGTACCTGTTTAACCTCGGCAAACGCCAAGCGTTCTCAGTCCGTTGCGTAAAGGATGATTAAGACTGGGACGATGCGGCCGCCAAGCTTGCTTGTGCGACCGTTGTCATGGCTCTTTTTTTTGAAAATGTGGCTTAATGGTGTAAATTTGAAAATTTTTGCAAAATATACCCCCTTAACATTGCTTTTTCTCCTGCATTAGGGTATAGGAATATGCCCGAGATGATGAATGGCGGAAAATTGCCATAGGTTGACTTTGTCTATATTTTGCAAGAGTTTATTTTGGGAGGAACCGTTTATGAAAAAGTTTGCAAGTCTCGTGCTGTTTGTGTTTGTGGCGGCGGTGCTGGTTGCATGCGGTGACGACGACAGCAGCGATTTTGCGACACGCCCGAGTGGGGATTCTTCGTCTGCTTGCGAGGACTGCGACGATTCGAGCAGTTCGAAGGCGAAGTCGAGCGATAGCGAGACAAGTGTGTCCAGTAGTAGTACTAAACCCAGCAGTAGTTCTGTGGAGTCTTCGTCCAGTAGCAGTGTCCCCGAAGGGTACGTAGACCCGTTGACGGTAGTTAAGGGGACTATGACGGATGAACGAGATGGGCAGACTTATAAGACTGTCACTATAGGTACCCAAACCTGGATGGCGGAGAACTTGAACTACGCATACACCGGCGTACCCTATTTATATGATGAAAATTCTTCTGATTCCAATAGCTGGTGCTACAAGAACGATTCGCTTAATTGCGTCAAATACGGTCGCCTTTACACCTGGTCTGCCGCGATGGACAGCGTGGGCGAGTGGTCTACGAACGGCAAAGGTTGCGGCTGGGAATCGGAGTGCTCGCCGACTTATCCGGTGCGTGGTATTTGTCCTGAGGGCTGGCACCTGCCTGCGAAATCAGAATGGAATGCTCTTTTCACTGCAGTCGGTGGTCGATCAGCTGCGGATAAGATGCTAAAATCGACAAGTGGCTGGTTCGATAGCGGCAATGGCACTGATGCTTATTCCTTTGCTGCGTTGCCTGTTGGCTACAGGTACGTGGATGGGAGTTATACCAATGAAGGCGAATATGTGGACTTCTGGTGTTCTACGGAGGAGGCTGGCGACTTCGCGTACACCATGGGTTTGGGCTTCGTCCATGGTATTGCGAAGCTGGCCGACTACAACAAGCTGAATGGATTCTCTGTCCGTTGCGTCCAGGACTCTGAATAAGTTCGGGGCGTTGCGGGGTGCCCCCGCTCGAAGGGGTGATGGAAGACCCGGCGGAGCCGGGGCTGCAATCAGGGGGAGACTTCCCCCTTTGTAATAGGGTGCAATTTTTTTGCAAGATTTTTGAACAAGGGATGCCAAAAACGCATTTATAATTGTATTTTTCTGTGCGGTACCGAACGATACCTTTAAAAATGCACAAACTGCAAAAAAGGTGAATATTATGCAAGTTGATTTGAACAATGTCGATTGGAAGACTCTCCCCTTCGGTTACACTGATACCGATTACAATGTCCGCTGCTACTACCGCAATGGCAAGTGGGGTCAGATTGAAGTTTCTTCTTCGACGGATATCAGCATCCACATGGCCGCAACTTGCTTGCACTACGGCCAGGAAGGTTTCGACGGCCTCAAGGCCTACACCGGTAAAGACGGCAAGGTCCGCATTTTCCGCTGGGAAGAAAATGCAAAGCGCATGCAGAATACCGCTAACCGCGTGCTGATGGCCGCTCCTCCTCTGGAGCTCTTCCACGAGATGGTCAAGATGGCCGTGAAGCTGAACGCCCGCTTTGTCCCGCCGTATGGCTACGGTGCGACGCTCTACATCCGCCCGCTCCTCATCGGTACGGGCCCGGAAGTCGGCGTGAAGCCCTCCGATGAATACCTGTTCATGATTTTCGTCTGCCCGGTGGGCCCCTACTTCAAGGACGGGTTCAAGCCGGTCGACATGATGATCAGCCGCAACTACGACCGCGCCGCTCCGCAGGGTACGGGTACGGTGAAGGTCGGCGGTAACTATGCCGCTAGCTTGATGTCTCTGGCCGAAGCCAAGAAGCTCGGCTATTCCAGCACCATCTACCTGGATGCGAAGGAAAAGAAGTACATCGACGAATGCGGTCCGGCAAACTTCTTCGGCATCAAGGGCAAGAGCTACGTGACTCCGAAGTCTGAATCTATTTTGCCGTCCATCACCAACAAGAGCTTGATGCAGCTGGCCGAATACCTGGGCTACACGGTGGAACGCCGTCAGGTTCCGTTCGAAGAACTCGCCGAGTTCGAAGAAACCGCCGAATGCGGTACCGCCGCCGTGATTACCCCGATCAAGAAGATTGTGGATCCGGTTGCCAACAAGACGTTCACCTACGGTGACGGCGCGAACCCGGGTCCGGTCTGCACGGAACTCTTCACCAAGTACACCGCTATCCAGTTCGGCGAAGCGGAAGACCCGTTCGGCTGGACTGAAGTGGTCGACGTGTAAGAGCGATGAGGTCGGGCTTGCAGCCCTTTGAGCAGTGAAACCGCATTCCTACGGAATGCTCTGAGCTGAAAAAAACGCTTATATTGAAAAGGTGATCCATTATGTGGACCACCTTTTCATTTCCTCATACCTCATCGCTCACTGCTCATAGCTCATTGCTATTCCCTCGCGCCCCGAGCCTCGCACCTCATAGAGAAATCTGCGGGATTTTTGTATATATAGAGATATGTCCATGCGTGCGAAGATAAAGAAGTTTTTGTTCTTTAAGTTTAGCTTGAAGAAAGTTCTTGGAATAATCGCCTTGTGCCTTGTGTGTTTTATCGCAGGAATTTGTTCTTACGAATCATCGTATGATGAGTTGCCGATTAAAATTGAAAAATCGTATGTGGATTTCTATAAACAAGCTAGACATTATTTAGATACAAACGAAATTTTTTCAACGGTGAATTATTGGTGTTACAGAGCGGAAAGTAAAAACGATACGGTCTATTTGGGCTTTATCGGTGGCGACAATTTGGAAAGAAGAGATCGTTATGCGTGGGGAATCCTTGAAGGAGAAATCTCTTATTTTAACCGAGATTTAATCACATTTGCTTTTTACAATAATGAGTTGGTGATGATTACGCAGCAATGTGATTCTTTTGAATGTTGGGATAAACCGTGCGAATCCCCGGCATGGCTATATTGCAAGTAGAGTCGATCTTCGAGCCCCAAGCCTGGAGCCTCGAGCCTCACCCCAGCCTTTCTTTGAGTCTTGTGTACCGCTTTGTGCTGCGGTTGTTGCGCACGGCCTGGTGGAATGCTCCTGGTGCCGACAGCACCCACACGTGCCCTTTAGCTCGCGTGATGGCTGTGTAGATGAGATTCCGCTGTAGCATCATGTAGTGGCTGGAATCGAGAACCACGATGACGGCGGGGTATTCGCTGCCCTGGCTCTTGTGAATGGTGCAGGCGTAGGCGAGGGCGAGCTGGTCCATTTCGTCGCTCTCGTATTCCACGGTCCTGTCTTCAAAGAATACAGTTACCTTGTTTGTATTCTTGCTGATCCGGTAAATGATTCCCGTGTCGCCGTTGAAGACGTTCTTGTCGTAGTTGTTGCGGACTTGCATCACGCGGTCGCCTTCGCTCCAGCGGACTCCGGCGATTCTGTGGCGTTCGACTCCGGCCCTTGTCGGGGTCCTTTCCGGGTTGAGGATGTCTTGTAAAAAGGTGTTGAGCTCGAACGTGCCGAGCGGCCCCTTGCGCATCGGGGTGAGCAACTGCATTTCGGTTTTCAGGTCGACGTTGATTTTGCTGCGGACGCCGCTAGCGAGCAGTTCCCGGACAATCTCCCTTGCCTGCTCCGGTGTTTCGAAGGGGATAAAGTGGAAGTTCGGTCCGTCGATTGGCGCTGGCGTGATGCCTTGGTTGATTTTGGCGGCCTTGTCGGCGATGTCGTTGCCGCCGGATTGCCTAAAGATGTGCTGCAAGCGGATGTTCGGGATTTGCGGGCATTGGAGCAAATCGTTGAGCACGTTGCCCGGGCCCACGCTCGGCAGCTGGTTTGCATCCCCGATGAATACAATGCGGGTCCTCAGCGGTGTCGCTTCGAGAATGGCTGCGGCAAGCCATGTATCGACCATGCTGAATTCGTCGATGACGAGCAAATCGCATTCCAACTGGTTGCCGATATCCTTGTTGAACTTGCCTGTGATGGGGTCCACCTCGAGCAGACGGTGGATGGTGCAGGCGTCTTCGCCGCTGCATTCGCTCATGCGTTTGGCTGCGCGCCCCGTGGGGGCGGCAAGGCGTATCTTTTCGCCCATTTTTCGGGCGAGGTGCAAAATTCCCTTGAGAATTGTCGTCTTGCCTGTGCCCGGTCCGCCAGTGATGACGCTAATCTTGTACGAAATTGCCATCGATATGGCCTGCCGCTGTATGGGGTCGAATGCGAACTTGTGCTCGCGTTCCCAGTCTATCAGCTTGTTTTCGAAACCGTCAATGGGCAACTGGTTCCCTTGCAGGCGCAGGAGGATGTTGTCCGCGATGTTCTGTTCGGCGCGGAAGATGGGCGGGTAGAAACAGTCGTCGTCAACGCGCTTGATGCGTTCCCTGCCGCAGAGTTCCTCGAACTTCTCCAGGATGGTGTTGTAGGCGTCCTCGTCTTCGTAGGTGAGGCGCAGGTTCTTGGCCGTGCGTTCTAGGAGTGCTCCCTTGGGGAGGAAAACGTGCCCGTCGCTTGTCGATTCCTGCAAGGTGTAGAGGATGGCCGCTTCCAGCCTGACGGGGCTATCTTTCGGGAAGCCTATCTTGGTCGCGATTTCGTCCGCCTTGACAAAGCCGATGCCGTAGACGTCCTCGCAGAGCATGTAGGGGTTGTCCTTGATGCGGCGGATGGTGTCCTGGCCGTACTTGGTCCAAAGCTTCTTGGCTATGCTCCCGGTAATGTCGTGCTGGTACAGGAACAGCATGGTTTCCCTGCTGTGGCGGTTCTCCTGCCAGCGGGCGAGGAAAAGTTCGGCCTTCTTTGTGGTCAGTCCCTTGATTTTAGTTTTGCGGAATGTGTCCGGCTCGTTGTCGAGGATGTCGGCGGTCCTGTCCCCGAAAACGGCAACGATGCTGGCTGCCGTCTTGGGGCCGATTCCCGGAAAAAGCCCGCTAGAGAGGTAAGACTCGATGCTGCTGTCCTCAGGTGCGAGGATTTCGAACCCGGTGCATACGAACTGCGGCCCGAATTTCGGGTGCCGACCCCAATCCCCTGTGAGTTTCAGCGATTCCCCCGTCGAAAGCTCCGGGAAATTCCCGGTGACCACCACGACCTTTTGGGTCTCGGCGTCCGTCAGTCGCATGACCGTGAATCCGTTCTGCGGATTGTGGAAGGTGATTGTCTTTATGCTGCCGGTGAGGATCATTGTTTTGACCGGGGTCCGTGGATAGGCGTTGTCGACTATAAACAGAAAAAAACGGAGTGTTTTTCGCACTCCGCTTTTCAGGAAATTACAAGAAAATGCTAACGGATATTAGCGAAGTTTCTTTTTCTGGCGGTCACGACGACGGCGTTTTTTACGCTTGTGGGTCGCAATCTTCCTGCGCTTTCTTTTCTTTCCGCAAGGCATGTTGTATCTCCGTTAAAGGTTAAACTGAAAATTGTGCTCCCAAATAGAGAAAAATTTGGCCGTTTTGTCAAGGGGGAAAGCCCCCCTAAAAACCCCTTTTTTGGCCCGTTTTTATTCTTTTACCTGGTCCATCGCCTGGCGGATGAGGGCGACGGCTTCTCCGCGGCCCCTTGCCTTGGGGGACTCGTTGCTGAGCATTTGGCGGTACCTGCGGGCACCGGGGAGTCCGGCGAACAGCCCGTAGAGGTGCTTCACGAGGATGGTGGCGGGGCATCCGTCGGCGGTCTGCTTTTCTACGTAGGGGAGGTAGGCTTCCAGGAGCGCTTTCCGGGTCGCGGGGCGTGCTTTCCCTGCGATAATATCGGCGGGATTGTCGCTTTCGGGGCGGATGTCGCCGAAAATGCGCTCGTCGGCGTCGTGCAGGAACCACGGGTTCTCGTAGGCCTCGCGGCCGACCATCACGCCGTCCAGGTCCTGCAGTTGCTCCTGCACCTGGTCGAGCGTCTTGATACCGCCGTTGATGCTGATGTTCAGGTCCGGCATCTCGGCCTTGAGGCGGTGGACAAAATCGTAGTGCAGTGGCGGGACCTCGCGGTTCTCCTTGGGACTGAGTCCCTGGAGCCACGCCTTGCGCGCATGGATGATGAAAACTTTGCAACCTGCATTGCGGATAGTTTGTATAAAATCAGTGAAGAATTCCCAGCTGTCGAACTCGTCGACCCCGATGCGGCACTTGATGGACACGGGGATGCTCACCGCATCCTGCATGGCCTTGAAACAGTCGACGACGATGTTCTTGTCCTTCATGAGGCATGCGCCGAAGTTCCCGTTCTGTACGCGGTCCGAAGGGCATCCGCAGTTCAGGTTCACTTCCTGGAACCCCGCGGCTTCCACGAGTTTGGAAGCGCGAGCGAGATCTATTGGGTTGCTGCCTCCGAGCTGTAACACTGCGGGCTGTTCAAGCGGTTCGTGTCCGAGGAACATGTCGGTGTTTTCACAATGCAGTAGCCCGCTTGCTACGACCATCTCGCTGTAGAGCAGAACGTTCCGCGAAAGCAGACGCAAAAAATAGCGCTCGTGACGGTCGGTGCAGTCGAGCATCGGCGCGATGGAAAGACGGCGGCAGTGGTCCAGATTCATGCGGGCAAATGTAGAAAAAATCATGTTGTGCCTGCTAGAGTGTATAATGAATTTGTGATTTTTTGAAATTATACGTAAAATTATACAATTTAAATGAAAAACGCGTTTTTTGTATAAAAATTCGATTCCATGCGAATGGACGTGAGATATATTTAGGGTATGATGAAATCCGTAATTGAATATGAGGACTATCGTTCGTTTATGAACGACTATTACCGATGGAAAAAGCAGACTTCCGCTTTTTCCTGGCGTGATTTTACTAAGAAGGGTGGGTTCACTTCGCCTAACTATATGAAGTTGGTGTGCGAAGGCAAGAGTGGCCTTTCTAAAACTGGGGTTGAACGTGCCGCTGATGCCATGGACCTTGTGGGGGCCGAACGCGAGTATTTTC
Source organism: Fibrobacter sp. (assembly GCA_017642335.1). Taxonomy (GTDB): domain Bacteria; phylum Fibrobacterota; class Fibrobacteria; order Fibrobacterales; family Fibrobacteraceae; genus Fibrobacter. The sequence goes on along the minus strand of JAGCPF010000012.1, from coordinate 16,039 downwards.
GACAGCTGGTGAAGTTTGGTCAAGCCAAAAAGGATGCCGACAAAAAGGCTGCCTATACCGAAATGAAGGAAATCGCGTGTGCTCGCAAAGTCCGTGTTCTGGAAGGCGAATCGATGTCTTTCTACGAGTCTTGGAAATTCCCGGTACTGCGCGAACTGGCTCCCATGATGCCGGGCGCAAAACCCCTCGATATTGCCAGGGCTTGCGGCAATGCTTTTTCGGCAGAAGAGGTTCGCAATGCGCTTGCGTTCCTGACTCGGGCGAAATTCCTTAAAAAGACGGCCGACAATGTGTATGAACAGGTGGACCGTTCGTTACAGATGTCTGTTGCGGCCATGCCGGTGCTTGTCCGCGAGATGCACAAGGAAATGGCCAGTTTCGCAAAAGATGCTGTTGAAAAGTATCCTGTAGATGAACGCAACTTTACGGGGGTCACTATGGGCATAGATGACGAAGACTATGCCGAGATCTTGAAAGAATTGGAAAAATGTCGCAAGAGAATCATTTCTATTGCGAGTGCCAAAAAAGGCGGCAATCGCGTATATCGCTTGAATATGCAACTATTCCCGCTTACAGACAAAGTTCAAAAACAAGAATCCTCATTAAAGTAAGGAGCGTAACCATGAATAAGAAAATCATTATTTTTGCCTCGACGTTTGCCGCACTGGTTGCTTGCTCCGAATCGGACAAGGCTGCGGGGGGTACTATAGATGACCAGAATGCCGCTTCGGAAAAGCAAGTGAGAGAATGGCTCAATTTTGGTACGGAATGGAATGAATCCTCGTACGCTAAATTTGAGGGCGGCAGATCGGCCGTATCGGACGATGGTAACGGAGTGCGAGTGGAATGCGTTGCCGATAGCGCGTCCCTTGCGATGACGATGCAAATTTATAATTCCAGTGAGGTTTCCACCATGAGCGGAAATAAGCTTGTGAATTCGTGCGATTCGGTATTTGCGGAATTCAAGGCCGAATGCGACAAGGTGCCTAATAGCGAATTCTATACGCCAAGTAATGGCTGTAAGGATGATGCTTTTGAAGCCGCATGCCGCGTGAAGCATGTCGGGAGTGATTCTGCAAACAAGCTGGTGTCGGAGTATGTCCATATTGCCAGCGAACGTTGTAACGTGATGACGGGGAACGCTCAAAGTTCCTCAGGGATATACTGGATAACTATGTCGTCTCCTTCAACAGAGTTAAATGGTTCAAGTTCTTCAATTTTCATTGAAGAAGATTCTGTTATAACGCCTGTTCGCGATACCGCAATAACCGTCAATTACAACCGGACTCTAGAAAACTATGTTTTGCAGTTCGCGGAGAATACAGAACAACTCTCGTTTGACGAACATGTAATTGCTTATAATGGTTATTCTGGCTTTGGATGCTCGAATTATTCCAAAAACCTTATGAATAAAACGGATCATCCGACCAAAAATTCTCCTGTATATCAAATGGATACAAGTGATATATGGATGTGTTTCCCGATGACTGCAAAGATAATGGACGAACACCCGAGAGGAGCGAATTGTCGTTACTTTGTGATTTCCGATTATGATGGAGGCCAACCCGTAGGGCATGTTTTGAGTCGCTTTGCGGACGATGCTATTGAATTTACGTCTGTGTTTCGGTCTGTGGCTCCGGGTGGGGCTTGTGGGGTAACTGGTATGATACTTTCTGTGGCCTTTTTGATTGAGGACTGCGAGAATGAGTTTAATCTGACGGCTCCAGAAACTATTGACAACTCATTCACGAGTGAATCATGGAAATGCGGAGAGGATAATCGCGATGTAGAGGCTTATGGCGAATGGTTTAGTGGAAAATTAATTGAAAATTAAAGACGACTTCAAAAAAACAATTTTTAAAATTTAAAGGGGCGTCATCGCCTCTTTTTTGCTATAATATAAAATATGAGTCAAATACGTAAAATAGTCGTTGCTGGCGGGACGCACGGGAACGAGCGAACGGGTGTTCGCTTGGTCGAGAAGTGGATGGTGTGCCCCGAATGCTACAGCACGTGCTGCCCCAGCGCCGAAGTTTCGCTGGTGCTTGCGAACCCGGAGGCCATGCGGCTCAACCGGCGTTATCGCGACTTTGATTTGAACCGTTCTTTTTCGCAGATTAGTCTTGATATGAATGCGGAACCGCAGCAGTACGAGTTCCGGCGTGCGCATGAACTGAACCGCGTTTATGGCCCGAAGGGTGCGAATACCAAGACAGACTTGTTGCTCGACGTTCACAATACGGGTTCGAACATGGGACTGTGCCTGATTCTTTCGGCGCGAGACCCGTTCACGATGAAGGCTTCGGCAGTGCTCACGCAAGAATTTGACGATGCCCGCATTTATTACCAGCCGGAGGAGCGCAGTGCGTCGCCCTACTTTGGCACGGTTGCGAAGGCGGACGTGTGCATTGAAATCGGCCCGCAGCAGCACGGCACGCTGGATGCCCGCCTGTTCGAACAGGCAGAAAAACTGGTGAAACGTTACCTGGAACTTGCTGATGAATGGAACCGCGGGGAACTCCAGAAGCGCTCTCCTATCCAAGTGGAAGTCTACACGCAGTTGCGCGATCTCGGTTACCCGAAGGCGTGGGCGGGAGCCCCTATCGAGGCGATGATTCACCCGGATTTGCTGGGCAGTGACTTTGGCGAACTCAAAAAGGGCGACAAACTGTTCCGCACTTTTGACGGGAAGGATATCTTGTACGAAGGCGAGGCGGATGGTCGCGAGAGCGTGTGGCCTATCTTTATTAATGAACCCGCGTATTACGAGAAGGACATTGCGATGAGCCTGACCGTAAAGACCGTGGAAATGTGGTAGCGCCGTTGGCGCTGTGGTTTGTGTTTTGTTATTAGGAATAAGAAAATGACAGAATTTGACATGAGTGGAGTGCCGGGGGAAGATCTTTCCGTCGTTCCGGGCGAAGAACGCCTGAAAAACTTTTTCGAGCTGATCCAGCAGCGCAAGAACGAACCTTGGACTTCTAGGTTGTTTGACATCCTTGATTCCTTCGAGGATTTTCTGACCATGCGTCCGGAGCCGCCCAGGGAATGGGTGGAAACGTTCGAGAAAAGCGGCAAGCAGTTTGACTACTACCAGATTGTTTTGCCCGACGATTTCCAGGACCCTTACGAGGATGATTTGGGAAACATCCGTCGCCTGCGTAACGAGTTCGAACGGACCCCGAGTACGATGGCCCTGGAACATGAATTGATCAGCAGAAATTACTTTATCTATGAAAACGGCCATGCCGAACCCATCGCCGCACCCTGCCCGATGCTCATGCTCGAAAGTCAGGATCGGGACGATGACCAGGAGGTTTTGGAGGGGGACATCACGTGGGATTGCTGCATCTCGATCTTCCCGGATGGGAGCTATGTATCCTATAATTTGGCCAATGACCAGGAAGAAGAGCTCGGTGAGGACTTCAAAACGGTCTTTGACAAGTATATTAAGACCCTTTCGAGGCTCCAATTAGTGATTCCTGTCGAAGGACGTGATTACGGAATCCTAAAAAGTGTATAGATTTATATACAGGGAGGTCAGTAGAGAGGAATTATACATGGTTAGGTCCTTGCACATATTGACTATCGCAATGTTCTTGCTTGCGACCGGGGTTTGGGCTTTTGTCCAGGACCCTGTCCCGCCGTCTAGCCAACAAAACTTTTTTGTAGATGAGGACGAGGATGGTCGGATGGACCATCTGCAGATTCGTTTCCTTGGCGTCATCTCCCAGGACTATATCGATGCGAAAATGGACAGCCTTGCTGTGAACTGGGTTGACTCGTTGGGACACGCTCTCCGCATTGTTGTTCCAAAGAAGGATTTCATTCTGGATACGGTGAGTAACCGCAGGATCATCATTGACCTTTCTGACCGGCAGAGCGGCTTTTACCGGTTGACCGCGCTTGCCACTCCTGATTTCTTTATTGCTCCGTATGGCGCCTGCATGTTGTACCTTTCCGACGGAAGTGTGTACACGCTGAACATGAAAGATGGAATGGCTCCCTCCATCGTGTCGTGCCAGTTGAAGTCGCATCGCAGTAGCGGAGTCGATTCGCTGAAGATTTCTTTCTCCGAGAAGGTGAAAACATCTCACAGTTGTGATGAATACCTGGAGTACTGGTCTGCCAAGGATTCCTCTGTGCATCCGTTGGTTTCGTCTGCTCTGGAATGGAATGTTTTCAATAACGGGGCCACGCTCATTTTCGATGAAGCCTTGACTTCAAAGGAACGCCTGACGGTAAAGGATTCCGTCAGGATTGTTTATTCTTGCTTGAAGGATTCCAGCGGCAACGTTGTTTCTAAGAAGTCGCAGTTCCGCTCTTTGGATGGTTATTTCCCGTTTGAACTTTACAAGCAGAACCTCGTGAGGACGACTGAACAGGAAAGCTTGGATGGCCCGATATTCCAGCTTACTTTCGAGAACGTGGATGCTAAGCTTCCCAACGATACGGCTTGGGGTTTCGCCGTGGATGTGCTCGGCTCTGACTTTGAATCTTCTGTTCGCGAAATTTTGAAGATGCGCGCTCAGGATGAGTTTGATGCATCCAAGGTGAACGTTCATTTCAACTTGCGAATCTATACAAACCTTGGTGCGTTTGTTGCCAATACGAAATACAATATTAAGGGTAATGACAAGCGCTTCGAAAAGTCCGCTAAGAAACTGTTCCTCCGTTGGAACTTGATGGATGCTAATCATCGTCGTGTCGGTAGCGGTGCTTACTTGGCAAACATTGCCGTGTTGATTAAGTATGATGGTAAGACTGTGTACTATAGCGAAAATGAAGGCATCACTACACAGGTGTTCGGGGTCCTCCGTCGCTGATGGACCGGCTTGAATCTCAAATATATCTGCGCTACCAAAAGCTGATTTGCGATGCGATTGGGTTGGACCTCGGTCCGAAGTCCAACCAAATTAATTCGCATACTCCTCGAATAGTTACTTTGTCTGAAATAATTGATGTTTACGATGCCTTCTGTTTTGATGGCTACGGAACCTTGTACAATTGCGGACAGTTTGTCTATTCGGGGGCTTTGGAATGGTTCTCTGCTCTACGCAAGGCCGGGAAGGAACTTCGTCTCGTGACGAACGCCGCCTCGAATTTGGACGCCGCGCTTGCCCAGGATGCAGCCGACCGCGGCTTTTGTTTTACCGCAGAGGAAACGATTTCGTCGGGAAGCTTGCTTGCCGCAACGGTTGCCGACATTCGGAAACGTGGAGAATGGAACTTGGATGAGGTGTTCTATATTGGCCGCGAGACGGGGAAGAACGTGCTTGGCACTTGCGGTATAAAGGCTGTAGAACATCCTGTTGAGCCTGTCGTGGCTGTTTCCTCTTCGACTGCGACACCTGAAATGTTTGAACATGCGGTAAGAATCTTGTCGCAGGATCGCGGCCTTTTGCTTGTTCTGAATCCCGATGCTTGGGCTCCGAATATTGACGGTACGCGCTCTCCGGTGTCCGGAGATTTGTCGGAGCGGCTTAGGTTGTTGTCGGGTGCAAAGACATTGTACTTTGGAAAACCGTTTCCTGCGATTTGGGAACGTGTCCGCGAAACGCTTTCGCCGGAAGCGCGAGTGCTGATGATTGGCGATACAATCGGAACGGACGTGTTCGGCGCATATGTTGCCGGCTTCGACAGCGCACTTGTTGTCGGAAGAAATGTTCCGGAACAGGACCTGGAAAGCGACGAGGCCCTGCTGCAAATCCGTCCTAATTTTTATCTGGTGCCTGGGTAGTATCCGCAGGCGGCGCTGCGGGTTTGTCGGCTACGATGACGTACAGGGTGTCGTGGATGATAACCGTGTCCTTGACGAAAACGGTATCGTGAACGCAGGCTTCTGCAGCTACTTGTGCGGATGATGCCGGGGCGCTCTTGGTTGAACTTGACGACGATGATGCGGATGATTTCGCAGACGACATTGCTGCGGACGACTTAGGATTTTCCGCCTGTCCTTCGCCGGCTTTGATTCTTTCGACAAGATTGTCGCGTTGTTTGCGAAGGTCTTCGAGTTCCTTCTTTAGGCGTGTTTTGTTACCGGGTCTGCGTTCCCTGGAATACTTGCCTTCGGTTCTGCTGATCTTTTGATCCAGTTCCTTGAGTTCGTCGTAGAGAGGGCCTTCTCCTTCTAGTGTCGGTGACGGATTGAAGAAGTCGACAAACTTTTGCCAGAGCGATTTTTCTTCGGCGAAGGACTTGCTTGCCGGGACGAGTATGGCTAATGCGAGGGTGAATACGAGAAACTTGTTCATGGGCGAAATGATAGAAAAATCCCTTTACAATACGCTACGCTTTTATTACATTTGAAGTGCTCGCGGGAGTAGCTCAGTTGGTAGAGCGCGACCTTCCCAAGGTCGATGTCGAGGGTTCGAAACCCTTTTCCCGCTCTCAAGAAAGGACTCGGTTTTATGCCGGGTCTTTTCTTTTGTTGCGAAAATCCTCTATCAAGCAACTGCTGATGCTTACGCTGGTATCGTATTCCGGAATGTCCTCCCGTCGCACCCAGGTTGCAATCTCGATTTCGCTTTCCTGTATCTTGAGGGCCTCGTCGCCATCAAGTTCCGCAGTGAATCCGGCGATTAGCGAGTCGCTGAACGGCCACGGCTGGCTGCCGAAATACTTGACGTTCTTTATATTGATTCCCGCCTCTTCCATGACTTCGCGGTGGACTGCCTGCTCCAAGGATTCTCCAATTTCGACGAATCCGGAAATCAGGAACAGCCTACTTTTGTCGGGATGGTCCAGGTTCCTTGCCATGAGGAGTTTGTCTGCATTGTGCACGGCGACAATCACGACGGGCGAGATTCTCGGGTAGACGGTGTTGTTGCAATGGGGGCAGACCATGGCGCGTTCTTTTTTACTCCGTTCCATGGCATGTCCGCAGTGTCCGCAAAACTTGTTCAGCGATTCCCAGTGCGCAATGTGAAATGCGACGGAACCGCCGAGGCGTTCAAGCCGGTCGCCGAGTGTGCGGAGAATGCGGTTCGGTACAAATTCGTAGCTGCCGGAAATGGGCGCGTTGTCTTCGGAATCGTCCAGGAAGTATGCACATCCGTCTATCGCAATCAGGTAATGGCAGGGAAGATCCGGGAAATCCTTGATTCGCGGGATTGTGTAGTTGCTCGCGGTCTTTTTCAGGAGGATCTTGTTGTCGCGGATACGGATGAAATAATCGTAGGGCGTGGGGTCCTGTGTGCGGAATGCGTTATGCAGTTTATGTGGAGCGATTTCGTGAATCATGTGTCGCAATTTAGAAAATTAGGGACGTGCGATAACCTGGTTCCGTCCGTGTTGCTTTGCCAGGAACAGTAGACCGTCGACGAAACTGAGCATCTTGTTCTGGTGGGTGAACTTGTCGTCGGCGCATTCGACGATTCCCCCGCTGACGGTAATGCTTATTTCGGGGTGCTTTATGAAAGTCAACTTGGCAATGGATTCTCTAAGAGTGTTGGCCCTTGCCAAGGCAGAGTCCATGTTCTCGGCTTGGAACACCTGGATGAACTCGTCTCCGCCGTATCGAATGGCCATTTCGTCGCGGGAATTGTTGGTAAAGGACTTTGCGAGGTTGGCGATGTCGCATAGGATCATGTCGCCGAAGGGATGCCCGTAGTTGTCGTTGATGGCCTTGAAATTGTCGATGTCGTACATCAGGATGAAATAGCCGACACGGTTCGGCCAGATGTGCTCGCCCAACCTTTTGATGAAATGCCTGCGGTTGTAGATGCCCGTCAAGGGATCGTGCTTGGAGATGAACTCCAATTTTTGGATGAGCTGTTCCCTCTTGTCGCGTTCAGACTGGTAGACGTGAAGCAGGTAGGTCGATACGGCATAGATGGTGACGGTCATCAGCATGAACGAGACCATGATGTCGGTGACGGTCACCTTGTACGAAACGCTAGAGATGAGCTCTGGATGCAGATATGCGAGTGCAAACGCCAACTCAAAAACGATTAGAGAAATAAGTACAAGAAAAACCTGCGATTTTCTCCGGTTGTGCAACGACGCGATAAAAATACCGGATAGGCAGTAGATGACCATTCCGGAGTTGAATCCTCCGCAGAAGAAGAAAAGCAAGGGAAGCAACACGACGTTTGTTGCAAGACACAATGCGAAATAGCAGATGGAATACCGGTGCGAAATTTTTGCGAATATGCCGATGATGATGAAAAAGAGTACGCAGAGAATGCTGAAGTAGGTTGCGTACGAGTCCATTTCCTCTGTCGCCGTGAAAAGGGCCGAAAGGATGGCTGCCAGCGTGACAAAGAAGAGAACGCCCCAAAAGAGCACCCCTTCTATTGACTTCTGTGCGAAGAGAATTGTCTTTATCTTTTCGAACATACTAATAATATAAATTAGATATTCGAAAAGAGTTTGTGTTTTGGTCCGTAAAAACGGGCGAAAGTTACTCTAGATACGTATATCCGTACAAGCCGCTGCGGTAGATGTTCAGGAATTCCTTGCCTTCTTGCAGGCTGATTTTCCCTTCCTTCACGGAGCGGGTCACCCAGTTTTCCATGTTACGCACCAGGGCCTTGTCGCTGAAACTCACGTAGTCGAGCACGTCTTCCACGGATTCGCCGTCGATGACCTTTTCGATTTCGTAGCCACCCTGTTCGTCACAGACAATATGGACGGCATTCGTATCACCGAAGAGATTGTGCAGGTCGCCGAGGATTTCCTGGTAGGCTCCCACGAGATAAACTGCGATGTAGTAAGGTTCGTTCTTTTTCAGCTTATGGAGCGGGAGCGTATGGCTTACGTCACCACCACGGATGAACAGGGCAATCTTTCCGTCGGAGTCGCAAGTGACATCCTGGATGGTGGTTTCTACCGTGGGTTCTTCGTCTAGCCGCTGGATAGGCATGACCGGGAAAATCTGGTCGATGGCCCAACTGTCGGGCAGGCTCTGGAAAAGGCTGAAATTTCCGAAATACTTCTCGGCCAAGAGGCGGGGGAGTTCCGCCAGTTCGTAAGGCGGATGGCGCAGTTCGCTTGCAATCTGGTTCACTTCGCGGGCGATGCTCCAGAAAAGGCGTTCGCTCATGGCGCGGGTGGGCAAATCGTAGTCGCCCACTTTGAATCCGCTCAGAACGTCGTCGTTCAGCTGCATGGCATCGTGCCAGCTTTCCAGTAGGTTCTTGGGGGAGAGCCCCTTGTAAATCCCGTAAAGGTCTTTCAGTGCATCGGGTGCATCGTCGCCGATTTCGTGTTCCTCGTCGTCGAAGAAGGCCTGACTTGCAGTTTCCAGAATGTTGAACACTAGGATGGAATGGTGCGCCGAAAGCGCACGGCCCGATTCCGCGATGATGTTCGGGTGCGAAAGCTTTGCCTCTTCGCAGGCTTCGTAGATGGCGTACACCACGTCGTTCGCGTATTCCTGGATGGAATAGTTCACGGAACTTGCGTTGGTGCTGCGGGTGCCGTCGTAATCAACGCCCAAGCCGCCGCCCACGTCTACGAATTCCAGGTTCATTCCCATCTTGCGAATTTGGATGTAGAACTGCGAAATTTCGCGGAGGCCATTCTTGATATTGCGAATATGCGTAATCTGGCTACCCAGGTGGAAATGGATGAGCTTCATGCAGTCTTCCATTTTCTCTTCCTTGATGTAGTCCAGCGCTTCCAAAAGTTCAGAACTGTTCAGGCCGAACTTGCTGTGGTATCCGCCGGATTCTTCCCACTTGCCGCTGCCGGAGCTTGCAAGCTTGATGCGGATGCCTATGTTCGGACGCACACCGATGCGGCGGGAAAGTTCCACCACCAGGTGAAGCTCGTTCATCTTCTCGACGACGATGAAAATCTTCTTGCCCATCTTCTGTGCAAGGAGTGCAAGTTCGATGAAGTCTTCGTCCTTGTAGCCGTTACAGATAATCAGGGCATCGGGGTTGTCCATGTTGGCGAGGACGGCGTGCAGTTCCGGTTTGGAACCGGCTTCGAGCCCGATGTTGAATTTCTTGCCGTGGCGCACGACTTCTTCCAAGACGGCGCGCTGCTGGTTCACCTTGATAGGGAAGATGCTGTAGTAGCTCCCCTTGAAACCGTATTCCTTGCGGGCCTTGTTGAAGCACTCGTTGATTTTTTCGATGCGGCTGTCCAGGATATCCGGGAAACGCAACAGCATTGGGGTAGAGACGTCGCGGAGCGCGAGTTCCTGCACCAGATCGTAGAGGTCGATGTCCGGGCCGCCGTCCTTGAGCGGGTGTACCGTCGCATGGCCCTTCTCGTTGATGTCGAAGTAGTTTACACCCCAGCCCTTGACGTTGTACAAGTCGCGGGAATCGTCAATGCGCCATTTTTTCATTGCTCTGAGTCTCTCTAGTCAACGAGAACAGGGTTAAAGTTTTCCTTCCACGGGAGGCCGTACTTGGTGAGGGCTTCCATGAACGGATCCGGATCAAATTCTTCGACGGTGTGCACGCCCGGCTTGTTCCACTTGCCAGTAAGTACCATCATGGCGCCGCACATGGCCGGAACGCCTGTGGTGTAGGCGATAGCCTGGCTGCCGAGTTCCTTGTAGCATTCCTGGTGGTTGCAGACGTTGTACAGGTAGTAGGTCTTCGGCTTGCCGTCCTTGGTACCCTTGAAGATACAACCGATGTTGGTCTTGCCCACGGTACGGGGGCCGAGGCTTGCCGGGTCCGGAAGGAGAGCCTTCAAGAACTGGATCGGCACGATGTCTTGACCCTGGAACTTGATAGGCTGCGTGCTGAGCATGCCCACGTCTTCGAGGCAGCGCATATGGTCGAGGTAGCTCTGGCCGAATGTCATGAAGAAACGGATGCGCTTCACGCCCGGGATGTTCTGGGCGAGCGATTCGATTTCTTCGTGGTGCAGCAGGTACATGTCCTTCTTGCCCACTTCGTCGAACACGTATTCACGCTTGATGCTCATGGCCGGGATTTCGACCCAGTGGCCCTTGCCATTCTCGTCGGTGTCCCAGTAGCTGCCCGGAGCGGAAACTTCGCGCAGGTTGATTTCGGGGTTGAAGTTGGTCGCAAACTTGTAGCCGTGATCGCCGCCGTTGCAGTCCAGGATGTCGATTTCTTCAATCGTGTCGAACTGGTGCTTGAGGGCGTAGGCGCAGTAGGCCTGAGAAACACCCGGGTCGAAGCCGGAACCGAGCAGTGCCGTGAGACCGGCCTTTTCAAACTTTTCTTTGTACGCCCACTGCCAGCTGTAGTCGAAGTAGGCGCTGAAGCCCTGTTCCTTGCAGCGCTTGTCGTAGACCTTGCGCCACTCGGGGTCGTCGATGTTTTCGGGCTCGTAGTTCGCCGTGTCCATGTAGTTTACGCCGCATTCGAGGCAGGCATCCATGATGGCGAGGTCCTGGTAGGGGAGCGCGATGTTCATCACCAGGTCGGGCTTGTATTCCTTGATGAGCTTAGAGACATTTTCGGCCTTGTCTGCATCCACGGCGGCAGTCGTGATGACCGTCTTCGTGTTCGGGCGGAGTTCCTGTGCCAGCTTTTCGCAGTTTTCGCGATGACGGCTAGCGATGCAGATTTCGCTGAAGACTTCGCTGCAGGTGCAGCACTTCTTGATAGCAACTGTGGCGACGGCGCCACAACCGATAATCAAAGCTCTTGCCATTTTTTGTTTGTTCCTCATTTGTTGAGAGTTAATCCATCGGGATGGCGATCCCGGTAGAGTATGTTGACATGACAAATGTAGGAACTTTTGCGTAGGACGAGTGAAGCGGGACTGCTTGCAGGACCCTTTTTGAGTCTTGGAAAGGAGCTATATTTACATCATGGAATTTTTCACGAAAACAGACATCTCCGTCCCGGATTGGCGAATCGACTACACCGGGAAAGTCGCCTTTGTGGGCTCCTGCTTTGCCGACAATATTTCGAGGCGCTTTACGGAAAGGAAATTCCACGTGCTTTCGAATCCCTTCGGAACCATCTACAATCCGCTTTCGATTGCGGCCATGCTGAAGAACATCGCCGATGCAAAAACCTACGGGGAAGGGGATGTTTTCCAGGATGCCCGGGCTCCGTTATGGCATTGCTGGGGTGCGCACGGCTCGCTCTCGGCGCCGACCCGCGAAGACTGTATCGCTAACCTGAACGATGCTGCATCCCGTGCGCGAACTTTCCTGCAAGGTTCCGATGCTGTTTTTGTTACGCTGGGCACGGCGTTCGTCTATTTCCTGAAGCAGACGGGGGAGGTGGTCTCGAATTGCCACCGGCAGGACCCTGGCCTGTTCAGCCGCGAGCTTGTTTCCGTGGAGCGCGCGGCCGCTGCGCTGCGCGATATCGTTGATAGCCTGCACAAGATAAGGCAAGGCAAAGTCCATGTCGTGTTCACCGTGTCGCCGCTTCGGCATGCGGGGGACGGGATGCACAACAATACGCTTTCCAAAGCGACGTTACTGCTTGCCGTAAACCAGGTCGTTGCGGAATTTGCGTCCGGGCGTTCCGAAAATTTCTCCGATGAAGTTTGCGTCGAATATTTTCCGAGTTACGAAATCGTGATGGACGAACTGCGCGATTATCGTTTCTATGATGCTGACATGGTGCATCTGTCCGAGACAGCCGAGGAGTACATTTTTGAACGCATGGCCGAAACCTATTGCGATGCGACGACGCACGAGAACATCCGCAAGGTGGAAAAATTTTTGAAGAGTGCCCACCACCGTATAAGCGACGCATTGACACCAGCGGCTGTTGAGTTCGCAAAGAAATGCCTTGCGCAGGCTGCGGAACTGGAATCGCAAATCCCCGGGCTCGATCTTGCCGAAGAACGCGAACGGTTCATGGCTCTCTAAACAAGAAATGCCCGGCCGGAGCCGGACATGTTAGTGTCAAAAAGACGTTCTTGCTAAATAGTAGCGCAAAACGACTTGTTTAGAAGTTTTCAGCAGTGACTTCGAAGAAGGACTGCGGATGGGCGCAGACGGGGCATGCGGCCGGGGCCTTGGTGCCGACGACGATGTGTCCGCAGTTGCGGCATTCCCACACCTTGACTTCGCTCTTTTCGAACACGGCCGCGGTTTCCACGTTCTTGAGGAGGGCGCGGTAGCGTTCTTCGTGGCGCTTTTCGATAGCGGCGACCATGCGGAACTTCTTGGCAAGGACAGTGAAGCCTTCTTCTTCGGCGGTCTTCGCGAAACCTTCGTACATGTCGGTCCATTCGTAGTTTTCGCCATCGGCGGCGGCTTTCAGGTTTTCGGCTGTGTCACCGATGCCTTCGAGTTCCTTGAACCACAGCTTGGCGTGTTCCTTCTCGTTATCGGCAGTCTTGAGGAAGAGTTCGGCAATCTGCTCGAAACCATCCTTCTTGGCGCGGCTAGCGAAGTAGGTGTACTTGTTGCGGGCCTGGGATTCGCCTGCGAATGCGGCCTGGAGATTCTTTTCGGTCTGGGTTCCGGCGTATTTGTTTGCCATATTGTATCCTTTTTGGTGTTTGGTGTACTTGTCTTCAATGTAGATTATTTTTCGCTCCAAAAAGTAGTGTTTTGCTCCAAATAATACGAAGTGTATAATTTAGAGTTTAAAACTGAAAAAATGTTACTAAAAAGTGTTGATTTTTGTTAAAAATCTTAATTTTTGTATAATTTGGATATTGACTGTCGGTGCCTGGAGAATCTATTTTATAGGCATGAAACCGATACTCGAATACAAAGACTACCACCTTTTCATGCAGGACTATTACGATTATCGTAAAAGTCACGGGGCGTTCTCCTGGCGCGAATTCTGCAAGCTTGCCGGATTCAGTTCGCCGAACTTCCTGAAGCTTGTATGTATGGGTCAGAGCAACCTGAGCATGGTCAAGGTTGAACCGGTCGCGAAGGCGATGGGGCTCGTCGCATACGAGGGCGAATATTTCAGGCAGCTTGTCATCTTCGGGAATGCCGAGAAGGATTCCGTCAAGAAGGCCGCCCTGCTCGAGATGGAGCGGATTGCGCGGGAACACAAGGCCCGCGTCGTCGACAGCGAAACCTTCCAGTATTATGAATCGTGGAAGTATCCCGTCATTCGTGAACTTGCTCCGATGATGCCTGGCGCACAGCCCCGCAAGCTCGCCGAGGAATGCAAGGAGTATGTCTCCGCCGAGGAAGTCCGCGACATCTTGGCGTTTCTCGTCAAGGCGGGTTTCCTCAAGAAGGACGGCGAAAAGGTCTTCTCGCAGACCGAGCGGACCGTCATTGGCTCGCCGGAAGCGCTGCCCATTGCCATCCGTGCCATGCACAAGGAGATGGGAAACATGGCCGTCCGTGCGGTGGACCGTTATGTGCAGGGCGAACGCTTTTTCAATGGTGTCACGCTCGGCGTAAACGAGGAAGCCTATGGCAGAATCGTCAACGAGATTACAGCTTGCTGCAAGCGTGTGGTCGCCATCGCCGACGAATACAAGAATTTAAACCAGGTTTATCGAATCAACTTTCAATTTTTCCCTTGCACAAATAAAGTAAAGGAGGAAAGCAATGCTTAACAAGAAATTATTCACAGTCGGTTGTGCTGCCGGAAGCATGGCCTTGTTCTCCCTTATCGCCTGTTCTAGCGATTCCAGCAGTGATAAACTGACCGGCGCGACAATCGATCCGGACGCCATTGCGCAGAATCTCAGTTCGTCGAGCCATCCTGGGTCGAGCGACGCGAACAGCGCAAATTTTGATTTTCCTGAAATTGCGTTCAAGACGGCGGCTACATCGGTCGTTGCGCTGGACGGCGGCGAACTGAAAACGTTCGAAGCAGAAAACGGAGTCTCGGCAGAGTGTACGGGCGATGAAAAGTCGTATATTTCCAAGATCCAAATAGATGCTGATGGTGTCGTCAAGAATTCGCTGGAGTTAAAGAACTTCGGTAGCGGTTGTGATCGCGTACTTGCGGAATTTGTCGCTTCGTGCCATTCCCAGGCTGTTGTCTATAATGGAAAGGATGATAAAAAAACTTGCGATGAAAATGGCAACGTGAAGTCCTATTGCTATGACGACAGGGCCGTTACAACAATTCCTGCGGATTCGACAGTCAATTTCAATGATATCGTTAGGAACTTATCAACGTTCTCGGAAGAACTATGCAATGATGTTTACAAAAACGCAAAAACAAAAACGGGGAAGTTCTCCACGCTGTCTTCGACATCACGCGATTTCTCCAGTTCGAGCGACTTTGTTGAAACGTCACCCGATCCTGTTGACTCCGAATTTGAATGTGACTTGAAAACAGGGAAGAATTGCGATAAAGATGATTTTAAAATTGATACTTCGTATGTTCCCGTTGTTGATCCTCGTCAGGAACTGCCTTCGTCGTCTGCAGAGGGTATCGATGCAAGTGCAAATCGTTCTTTTATCATAAAGCCGAATGTCGAAACATTGAATGTCTCTGAAACGGAACGCATTGTATTGGATAGCCTTGCGATGGCATTCCCCTCAAAATCTGTAGTAAGTGAACATAATGATCTGCGCGTCTCTGAAGCGGCTCGATACTATGCGTTCGGCTCTTCTTCAGAAAAATATTATGTAGGTCCAGTTTCAACTCGTTGCGATGTCGATGTGTTCAGGGACAAATTCGGACTAGAGAGTTCTGCACACTGGTTGTCGGGGTATTATAATTTGCGTTATCTTTACAATACGATTCTTCAGTACTCTGATTCTGTAATTGTTTATTTAGTGGCAGGATCTATGGAGAGTGAAAGTGTGGAAACTTTGTTCAGAACGGAATGTGAATCGGTTGCGGGTTCGTTCTATAATTATCCTTCAAAGGGAATGGTGAATAATGTAGGGATGGCTTGTGCCGTCAAGAATTTCACGGGTGTCACGCTCGATGCTATTCTCGGCCAGCAGGCAAGTCTGTGTGAAAATATGTATGTAACCTTAGTCCATCCCGTTCAGGATTAATCAAGTAAATCAAAAAAAATGCTAGATTGTTCTCCGTACAGTACGGAGAACTTTTTTGTATAAAGAAAACTACCGGCTACGCCGGTAGTTCCGTAAAAGCCTTCTGGCGGTCATGAGAAAAAAATCCTTTGATTAATATTGAAATGCGGTCTGCCAACTGCATCACAATAAAATCAAAGGATTTAAAATGAATGA
>JAGCPF010000011.1 GCA_017642335.1 Fibrobacter sp. | reverse complement strand
TTTTAAATCCTTTGATTTTATTGTGATGCAGTTGGCAGACCGCATTTCAATATTAATCAAAGGATTTTTTTCT
This sequence comes from Fibrobacter sp., assembly GCA_017642335.1. GTDB lineage: Bacteria > Fibrobacterota > Fibrobacteria > Fibrobacterales > Fibrobacteraceae > Fibrobacter. Next base: position 67,264 of record JAGCPF010000011.1, on the reverse strand, counting down.
CATGACCGCCAGAAGGCTTTTACGGAACTACCGGCGTAGCCGGTAGTTTTCTTTATACAAAAAAGCGCAGCTTTTAAAGCTGCGCTTTTCATAAACACTCGGGGAATACGGGGCCCATGTAAACTCGGTATTCTGGTGTAAAACAATCCTTTTTGCTCTTACAATCCTACGGATGTTTATAAATCTCTCCTAAAAGAACGTTTAACGAGGTTCCCCACACTCGAAAACTTCATCTATACCGTGATATTCTCTACATATCAATGCATTTGTACGTTCCATTCCGCCCCATTTATCACCATCTTCTATTACAAATTCATTATTACTTCTTCCATATCCATACTGATCAAAAGGATGAATATCTTTGGTATAAAAGAATCTATAAAGGGCGTTAGCCTCAAGGTTGAACATTCCCCCATATCCAATATCATATTGAATAGTCGTATCTGGATAATAAGCAATCACTTTAATATTTCCCGATAAACTTTGCAATTTATCACAATTTTTTCCAATAATACAATGACTTGCATAAACAGAATCATAGGTTCTCCCATTCCAGTTATTCAATTTATCTACATGAGATAAGCCTTTATACCCATCTTTTCTTTCCCAATCAAACATGCAAATCTGCTCATCATTCAAAAAAAATTGAACACTGTCTATTCTATTGGACGAGCCAACAACAATTTCAACAGCATCATCATATTTTTTACAATAACCATCGGGACCTTCAGGACCGCAAGAACATACAAAAAAAGCACAAAGAAGAACAAAAAGTAAATCCAATTTTCGCATAAATTTCTCCTTTTAAAAGAAATTGACATTATACGCCATTATAGATTCACAAACACTCGGGGAATAAGGGACCCATGTAAATATGGTATTCTGGTGTAAAACAATCCTTTTTGCAAAGATTGTACCATAGTACCTTTTCCCATAGGCCTGCCCGACAACAACTTCGGCATTCGGGGCGATAATTGTACCGGCAAAATTTGTTTGAACATATACCGTTTCCGTACCATAGTAATAAACTATAATATTTTGCGCAGCTTTAATCATACTTTCAGCAACAATTTCCCCGTTCCATTGGAAATTTTTTCCAACATGCAATTCCAGGCTTCCACTCAAAATGTTCAATTTGGCACCCGACTGGAATTGTAAACTACTGGTTTGCCTCCGTTGGGTTCCATCGACAATCAACTGAGAATACGAATTGAAAATAAATCCGGTATTTGTTGAACCCATGGCCAAATCCCTAGAAGCAATAGCCGTTTCATTGGTGTTAAACACCCTATAATTCGTCGTTGTAAAGTCTACATCATTCAATACAGCATTTTCCAAAACCGGAGCGTATATAACATCATAGAGTTTTTTTTGGTCTGTTTTTTCCGTGGCAATACCATAAACCAAAGGAGTCGGGCTTTGCCTTTCAATAATTCCACCCGTTTCAACATTCCCATAAACAACAGAATAATCACGCATAAATACCGATTTTGCAGAGTAAACATTCCCAACCTTGGCCTGTACGCCCAAAACAACGCCATAAGGATTGTCGCCCTCGGAATCATACGATGCAACCGGGCAATAGTTCCCCTGCAAGTCGACACAATAGGCGCGATCGTTCATTTGAACAAGTTCTGTTGCAAGCATTGCCAGGTTATAATCTAAACTACACTCCGGTTCAACACCCTCCGGGTGTCGAGACGCATCGTAGCGTTCACATAAAGACATCCCTTCACCTTCGCTGCCACCTTCTTGAATGTCGCAAAAGCCATCGCCATCGGAATCTCTGTGTTTTGCGGCATACGAAAATGGGCTCAAATTCGCCATTCTCTCGTTCTCACATAACAAATAGTCAAGAAGTTCATCATAATCAAGCAATCCATCGCCATCCGTATCGTTTTTATTTGGGTCCAAACCAAAGCGTTTAACCTCATCAAAATCAACAACGCCATCGTTATCGCTATCCTTAAAAAAACGTTCATCAGTAGCAACAGGAGTTACATTTGCAGGAGGTATAAAATAATATCTAAAGACATTCTTCACTAAAGGGTCGTCTTCAGGATCTTCCCCTCGCAGGTAATCAACAAGATGATAAATAGTCTGTTCAAGCAACCGAGCCAAAACATCTACTCCTTGAAAAGAAAGGTCACAATAAAAACGCCACTCTTCTTCCCCATTATTATGGGCATTTATAAGATAAATGTACATATTGCCATTGGCATTTATCTTGTAGCCACTCAGAGTCATTGCATGGAAACCACCATCATCATTCCATTGCGAAACAGCAATAGGGCGCCCAGCCTCAATATTCAAAATTATTTCAGCAGGAGTCGGGCTTCCTGCAATGCGCCCATCAATATTAGGGGGAAGAACCCCTTGCGTAACAAAACGTTGAAAGGAATCGTCCGTTATACTCCAAATATCATTAAGTCCCAAAGCATAGTTGACCGCCATAAGAACCTCATCCATTCCACCCCCACCGTAGTCATCAAATTTTTTTCTAACATTCCACATAATTTGATCCTGCGAAATACTCCCCCCATAATAATGATTAAGCACCTGAGCCATGGTAAGCCAACACCTATCACTAGCTGCAGATTCTCTACCATTTCGGTTAAAAATTATTCCATTCCAGTTTTCTTTATTTATATTTCGACCAAGCTCCCAATCCGTAAGCAACACACGCGTATCCTTGCTGGCACAAAAATATTCCGGTCCAGGGCAACTATTATAAAGGTTTTTAAAATCATATCCCGGAAGCATACTACTGATATAATTATACGACGAATTGGCATAAGCCGGATTTGAAAGATATGTCAAATTTTTCTTAATTTCCAAATTCTTCTCACGAACAACGTTATCAATATCTTGCATAATAAAACCATAAGGACTTGCTCTAGTAACAGCTTCATTTTTCAAGTTATTTAATTTTACGTTAGTTAAACTAGATCCAATTAGTGCATGATATAAATCCAAATCAATTGCATTTTCTAAAGTTTTCTTCGTAACCTTTTTAAACGATTTCCAAGACGGCATGCGCAAAACCTTCGGCAGACTATCATCATCAACAGCATAGCTATAGTCAGCGTTTGACGTTTCATAAACTTCTATCAATGGCTCGGCAATCCATACATACAGGCCAGAATCACTGAACATTGGAATAGTTATACTTGTCCTTTGTATGGTAAGACTTACAACAGTATCGCTAAGCGAATCCCCCCGTACAACCAGTAAATGATACCAGTCAATTCCTTCAACATCGCTCCATTCAAGAGTCAAAGAATCTATATCACCTTTCAAATAACCAACAAAATTTCCAGGATACCTGACAATTGAATAAGACGTATCGCCCGGATCTTCCCAGGCTCTGTAGAATTTCCAATTAGACGACACCCGTGCATCAGCAAAAACACCATTGGAATTGACATCCAAAATCAGTCTTTGCCCTTGACCAAGCCCCTGGTTGAATCCCATATCGAAATCAGCCCTGACAAACGACGAGTCGCTATCCCATAATTTATTTGCAACTGCAATTCGCGCCTTTTGCGGTTTCCATCCATATGCAAAATACGAAAGCATTTTCCCATTGCATTCAGCCCAAAATTCTCCACGCACACCATCTTGCACTGGAGCTGCCCCGCGCCATATTTTACGGCCGAGCGAATCGTTTTTCGCATTATTTAAATCAACAGAAGTGATTACGCCCTTTTCCCCGACAAGATTCAACTTTTTACTGTCAGTAGCCTTCTGATTTAGAATTTCTAACGAAACCGTATCCTTCATAACTTCGACAAAGCGTATTTCTGGGCATCCAGCTTCTTGCGGTTTTGTAGACTCGAGTCCATCTGCAAAAACCTCAATATTGTTGTTTAGAGCAAAAGTGTTCCCTACCGGTTGCGAGGGATCATCATTTTTAGTCCACCTACTCCAATCAGTATTATGAATCCCGATTGCACAACCAGCTTCACCACAAAGGGTTCTCCCAGTAGCTAATGTTACATTCGGAAATTTCACAACCAATGTTTGAATTCCGTCAATCTGTTGCCAAGAAGCAGTGCCAGACGGCAAATAGTAAATATCAGGAAGCGCAATACTTCCTGTTTTTTGAACAACTTTGTAATGTAGTTCTACATTTTTTAGACTTTTACCCGTATTGTTTACGACCTTGAATCGAAGTACCGTAATATTTGACGATGAATATTGTTCATCGAGAGTAAAAACGGAAACTCCCGAAGCAAAACATGTGAAGGCAAGAGAGAACACCCAAAATAAGCTTTTCATACAATCCCTATATAAATTATGATTTATAAATTACATTTAAATTAACATAATCGTAATTCTTTTTTTTTGTAAAGTTTTAGTTACAGAGCTTTTTGGTAACCATTCCATCACTTCAGGTTCACGTTTATAATACCAGAGGCTTTTTTATATATTTGAAATATGAGCGACAAGCACCCCCTTTATTTTACGATCCACGGGCATTTTTACCAGCCACCCCGGGAGAACCCCTGGACGGGAGTCATTGAGAATCAACCTAGCGCAAGGCCCTTCCACGACTGGAACGACCGCATTGCAAGTGAATGTTACAGCCCGAACTCCGCAAGCCGCATTTTGAGCGAGCACGGGCACATTGTCGATATTGTCAACAACTACGACTTCATGAGTTTCAACATGGGTCCGACCCTGATGAGTTGGATCCGTACGAACACCCCGGAAACATACAAACGAATCCAGGAAGCGGACAAGCGCAGCCGCGAACGCCTGAACGGCCACGGCAACGCCATCGCCCAGGTGTACAACCATGTCATCATGCCGCTGGCAAGCGAACAGGACAAGCGCACGCAAATCCGCTGGGGCATCGAAGATTTCAAGTTCCATTTCGGTCGCATGCCCGAGGCCATGTGGCTTGCCGAGACCGCCATCAACCTGGACACCGTCGTGGAACTCATCAAGGCCGGCATCAAGTTCACTATCCTCTCGCCGACGCAGGCCGACAGTTTCCGCAAACTCGGCGACAGCGAATGGAAGGGATGCGCCAATACCGACATCGATACCACGCGCCCCTACCGCATTTTCCCGCGCGACAAGGAGGGCAACCTTGTCTGTGACGGTTACTTGGACGTCTTTTTCTACAATCCCTGGCTTTCTTCGGCTGTGGGATTCGAGCACCTGCTCCGCAACGCGGACACCTTCGGTGGACGCATCCGCGACGCCTGGGACGCAAACCGCGAAGACCCGCAGCTGGTAAGCATCGGTACCGACGGCGAAAGCTACGGGCACCACGAACCGTTCGGCGACATGTGTGCGGCCTGGCTCTACAACCGCTACGCTCCCCAGCACAACATGGTACCGGTCAACTACGGCTGGTATCTCGAGAAATTCCCGCCGCAGCACGAAGTCCTCTTGAAGAACTTCCACGGCGAAGGCTGTGCATGGAGTTGCGCCCACGGTGTCGGACGCTGGTACCGTGACTGCGGATGTTCCACCGGCGGCGGGCCGGACTGGAACCAGAAATGGCGCGGCCCCCTGCGCGACGCCTTTAACCATCTGAAAACCCTCGCCGACGAAATCTTTATAAACGAACTCCAGCACCTCACGGCAATGGACCCGTGGGATGTCCGCAACAAGTACGTCGACGTTCTCATCACCCCAGGCGACAGCTACCGCCTAAAGAGTTTCCTCAACGCCACGCTTCTGCACCCGCACGACCCGGATGAGTGTGCCAAGGCAGTGCGTTTGCTCGAAATCCAGAAATTCTGCATGTTCAGCTTTACAAGCTGCGGCTGGTTCTTCAACGATATCGAAGGCCTGGAGCCCGTACAGAACATGCGCTATGCGCTGCGCGCCATGGAACTGCTCAAGCCGTTCCTCCCCGAAGGCCGCGACATCAAGGCCGAAGTCCTCGAAATCCTCGCGAAGGCCACGAGCAATGAGCACAAGTGGAGCGGAGCCGAAGTATTCACAAAGTCTGCCGAAGAAGACGTCCCCGCCTTCGTCAAGCAGATGGCCGAACGCGCCGCCATTTACCACCTCGGGCTCGAGGACGACTACCTGAACAAGGACTACCGCCTCACCGCCTCGAAAATCTCGTCGCGACGCCGCCAGACCATAGTTTATACCACCTACAACGACTCGACTATCGACGAGCACCATGCATCGACCATTCTCGTGCTCAATGACGCGCTCGGGAGAGTCAACCTAGTTGTCTGCAACGGCGACCCCAGGGAATGCGGGCTCTCGTTTGTCGATAACCCGAACATGTCCACCGAAGAGCTCAAGGCAGCATTCCCCGAGGCATACGTTGTCCGCATGCGCGACCTCATGAGCGATTCCCTCAAGCGCATCAACCAGCTTTCGACGCAGCGCCACCTGACAGAAGTCACCAAGACCTTCTCCAAGTTCGCTTTGGACCACGGCATTCCTATTGATTGCCTGGCCGACCCGGACCATACGCTGCCCGACACCATGCGCAAGATTCTCTCGCTTGAAATCAACGCAAAAATTCACCACCTTGCGCTCACCTACCTGGAAGCCCCAAGAGACGAAGACTTTGCAAGGATTCACGAACTTATCGACGAAGCGAAAGCACTGGACACCACGTTCTCGTTCGGCGGCACGGGCCGCATGTTCCACAGGAAGCTCATGGGCCTCATCGAGAATGTCGAGAGGAACCAGGACGAGGCATCCGTCAGGCACATCACCGGACTCATCACCGTCGCGGACTGGCTGGAACTCTATATCGACAAGACCACGCTCGAAAACAAGGTCTTCCCCATCTACAAGAAGTTCATGGAAGATCCCAACGGCAAGCTGGCCGCGCTCAAGCCGATGTTCGACTGGCTGAACTTCGAGGTTCCCCATGCTTAACCTGTCGAAAGCCCCGCTCATCGACGCCCAAAAAATTGCCAAACGTATCGGCGAACTGGGCAAGCAGATTGGCGGGGAATACGACTTCGACATCATCGTCGGGGCCATGACAGGCTCGTTCATCTTTGTGGCAGACCTCTGCCGCGCCATGCCCAGGAAAAAGACACAAGTCAAGTTCATCAAGGCTTCGAGCTACGGGGACTCCACGGAATCTTCGCACAAGGTGAAGGTGAGCGGACTCGACAACGCCAAGATTGAAGGGGCTCGCCTGCTGCTGGTGGACGACATCCTGGACACCGGGCACACGATGCAGGCACTCGTCAAGGAACTCTCCGCAATGGGGGCCAAGGAAATCAGGACCTGCGTGTTCCTCGACAAGCCCGAACGCCGCGAAGTGCCAATCAAGGCCGATTACGTGGGTTTTGAAATCCCGAATGCGTTCGTCGTGGGCTACGGGCTCGATTTTGCAGACGAATACCGCACTTTTCCGGATGTCTGGACGCTTGAAGAAAAACAATAACTATATTGGACATTATGGCACAGAATGATTCAGACGACGTTAAGCTCCACGCCACGCAAACCTTCGCGGCACTCGGCAACAAGTTCAGCAAGCTGCCCCGCTCGAAGCGTTTGATTATCATTGGCGCAGTGGCCCTGCTCATTTATATTCTCGGGTTCGTGACCTGCAGCGTCATGAACAGCGTCCCGACCGAAGGCATCATCGAGAAGGTGGCGGCCCTCCCCGACGCGAAGAACAAATGCAAGTTCCGCTACGACCGTGCCCTCGAATATGCCATCATGCACGAATGCGTCTTTGCCAAGGGTACACCCGGCAACGGTTCCAAGCTCGTGCAGCGCGTGAACTACTGCACCTGTGCGCTCGAAGGCGTGCAGATGAAGAAGCCGTATCAGAAGATGTTCGAGAACAACCTCGTGGACTTCACGTTCAAGATCCGCGAAGAGAACCTCTGCAACGAAGAGAAAAACATCCCGACGCTGGAAGCCGAAGGCGACCAGGGCGGGAACAACTAACCCCAGTTACAATATCAGCATTCCGTCGCCGTAGCTGAACAGTTTCATTCTGTTCTCTACGGCCATCTTGTATGCGGCCAGCGTATTTTCACGTCCGTAGAATGCGGACACGAGCAAGATAAGCGAGCTCTTGGGCCAATGGAAATTGGTGAGGAGTCCGTCCACAATCTTGTAGCGGTAGCCGGGATAGAAGAACGCGTGCGTCACGCCTTTCTGCGGTTTCAGGAATCCATTCGCGTCGGCAATCGTCTCGATAACGCGGGTACTCGTTGTCCCGACCGTCACGATACGGCCGCCTTCGCGCTTGGCCTTGTTGATGATGTCGGCGTTTTCGGGCGTGAGTTCGTAATGTTCGCCGTGCATCTTGTGCTGGGTAAAATCTTCGACCGAGATGTTCTGGAAGGTGCCGGGCCCCACGTGCAGAGTCACTTCAGCCACGTACACGCCCCTTGCCTTGAGGTCTTCGAGCATCTGCTCGCTAAAGTGCAAGCTCGCCGTCGGGGCGGCCACCGCACCGGAATACTTCGCAAAAATCGTCTGGTAAGCCTTCTTGTCGTCTTCGTCGTCGGGGCGGTTGATGTACGGCGGCAGCGGGACGTGTCCCTCGCGATTCATCACCGACTCAAGTTCCACCGGGGTCACCGCAAAGCGCAGCACGCGTGCCCCGTCTTCACGGACGTCTTCGACGACCGTCTTCACACCCGCGATTTCGAGTTCGCGGCCGATTTTGAAAGCCTTGCCCGGGCGCACCTGCGCCTCGTAGCGGGCGGAGCCGTCTTCGGCGGGAATCAGCGACTGCACCAGAAGCGTCTCGACCTCGCCGCCATGCAACGTGTGGCCGTACAGCCTCGCAGGAATCACCTTGGTATTGTTCACCACAAGGCAATCGCCGGGATTGAACAAGTCGACAATCTCCGGAGCCTTGAGAATTCGCCTCTCGCCACCGTTCTTGGGGCAATACAGAATGCGGGTCTTGCCCTTCCCTGCCGTGCGGCTCGCAATCAGCTCTGGCGGGAATTCAAAATTGTAATCAGAAAGCCTGTGTTCCATCTTAACCCTGGAGAGATTTCATCGCTTCCTTGAGGAGGTTTTTCATGTCGGCCTTGAGGCTCGCCGGCTTCAAAATTTCGACATCCGGAAGCACGCCCAGAAGCCAAGACTTGAAATCCGGAGTGATGCGCAACTTCAAGTCCACGACAAAGCGGGACTTGGTTTCTTTAATGACCGCTGCCGGAACAAAGTTGGATTTTTTGAACTGGCTCTGCAGCCATTTGGACTTGACCACAAGCGAAATATCCTGTGGCGGAAGATTGGCATCAGTCCACTTGCCGAACGTATACTTATAATGGACTTTTGAATCGAACGCCAGCTTCACGACAGGAATGTTCGTCATCGTCATGTTGACAATATTTTCAACAACATAGTTCCTGAAAATCTGGGTTTCCTCGAATTCATCGTTGGCAGCAATCAGGTACAACGTATCTACGCGAAGCACGAGCTTGACCGGGCTCACCGTAAAGGTTTCCTGGTCCTCACCTTCGCGCGTAGTGCTGCGGTAGGTGATATTGACCTTCACGCCGTCATGAATAGCCTTGAGAATTTTGGAAACGATGGTGTCCTTAAGGTTGCGATCGCAGAAGGGGCCATAATCCAGTTCAAAATCGGGGTCCACCGAAATGGGATCCACCTTGAAAGAATCCGGGTCAGTCACGCTCAAGGAATTAATCAGGTTGTCGATAATTTTCAGGTTCTTCACCCCAGTCGGAGAATCGCTTTCAAACGACTTGCGAAGCTTCTCCAGCTTTTTCACGAGATCTTGGTTAAAGTCCGTCTTCTGTTCCGGCTGAACGACATAGAAAGTCTGCCCATCCTGTTTGAACTTGTGCAGACCGCAGTTTTCTTTTTCGAGTTGTTGGATATGGCGATAAATCGTGCGAGGCTTGCAATTGAGCGAGATGGCCAAGCTTTCGACAGTCATCGGCTTGCAAAGAATATTTTTGATGTTGTTTATCTTTTCGTAACCCGTAGCCATAACGACTCCTTTATTTCAAAATGATTCTCAATTTATTTTCTACCGACGGCGACTTGGTCGCCCTCATGGTCGAAAGAAACGCAAGTTGTTTCTGGAAGTTGGAAGACACGCGGCCTTCCAGCAAAAATTTATTCCTGACAAACGAAACCCTTATTTTTGCCCCCGAAAGGAGCGTACTCGTTTCGAGCGACCTTTCAATTTCTTCGCACAGTTCCCGGTTGGGCATTGCATCCATCGGGAGTACGTTCAACGAGAAAACGAGTTCCTGTACGCCGGGATACTCCGTAATGCGGCGCTCCAATTCCTTCAAATCGTAGTCCTCAAAGCAAGAAGCGGTGACCGTCACCTTGCCCTGCTCGACCTTCACGCCGTAATCAAAGACACGCACGCCCGGCGTCTCGAGAATCGACAGCACGTCGTTTTCCATCACGGAATCCGAAACGAAACTGCTCGTCGCGACCCTCATGAAGTCGACACAGCCGCGTACTTTCGGAAGCGCTTCGACACAGCCTTTGAGCGCCCGCTTTACCGAGAGGTTGCGGACCAGGCCGTCCAAGTAGACAACGCCCTGCCCCACGTTTACCGAGATGCGTCGTGCGTCATCGGGGAAAAGTTGGCTTAGCCTGCTACGCACGATTTCTGCGAGTTTGGGATTCGGCAAGTTCTGCGAAGTCACCGGCAGCGCGAGGAAAAGGATGGTTCCATCATCAAGCAGCACGGCTAGCAGGTCCTTCTCGCCATCGTTCACCAGACCGACAGCCACACCGAAAGCGTTGCGGATGGCGTGGTAGACATGGTCGCCGATAAGCGTCTGCGCACTCTGCGCCGGCAGCAAGCGATATCCGTCAGGAGATTCTTCCTCGTTGATGACGACGTTCGGACATTCCACCTTCTGGTCGGGGCCACCATCGTAACTCAACACGATGATTTCCTTTTCCGACGTCTGGAAATAGCTCTTCACGAAGCCCGGCTTCGCCTTTCCCTTGAAATACAGCCAATTCCCCGGAGCAATCCTGTTTCGCCCATAGATTTTGGCGTAGTCGCCATTCCTCGTCTTGTCGCTGCAGAAAGAAAACTCCTGCGAAAAGGCAATGAACACGGACTGGCACCGTTCGCAACAACAGAGCAGAGGAATCCCCGAATTCATGCCCCCATACGTCGAATAAGCTTCCCTGGCAAAAACACCGTGCTCGACCACGCGCTGACAGCGCCGGCAAAAGAGCGGCAAAGTGTAGAGCCTATGAGGGAACTGAGAGCGCATGGGAACTAGGGGCTAGAATCTAGAGGGTAGGATCCAGAGTAACTACTTCATCAGCGGCATTGCCACGTCGATGCGGCGGAGCACTTCTTCCTTGCCGATGATTTCGAACATTTCCCAGAGGCCCGGGCCAGCGGTAACGCCGGAAACAGCGAGACGCGGAGCACCGACGAGTTCACCGACCTTGTGGCCGCAACGTTCGGCGAGGTCGTAGAACCCCTTCTCGATAACCGGAGTCTTGAAATCTTCGATGGAAGCGAGCATGTCGCGCACGAGTGTCGCTACTTCCTTGGAGCCTTCACCAAAATGTTTCTTCGCACCCTTCTCGTCGTAAGTCGTCGGGGCGACAAAGAAGTACACAGCCATTTCGGCCAAGTCCTGCACAAAGTGGGCACGCGGCTTGAGCTGCTTCACGATTTCGTCGAGGCGTGCTTCCGGTTCGTTGGAGAGGTCGATACCCTTCGCGGCAAGGCCTTCCTTCATGATTCCCTTGAGGAACGCGTCGTCGCAAATGTGGATGTGCTGGCCGTTCATCCACTGCAACTTCTTCTCGTCAAAACTTGCGGACTTCGGGTTGATGCGTTCGAGCGTGAAGCTTTCGACCATTTCCTTGATGGTCATGACTTCGCGGTCGTCACCCGGATTCCAGCCGAGCAGAGCGAGGTAGTTCACGAGCGTTTCGGGCAGGTAGCCGAGGTCGCGGAAATCACCCACGGAGGCGGCACCCTTGCGCTTAGAGAGTTTGCCGCCGTTCTTGTCGAGAATCACCGGCAGGTGGCACCAAACAGGCGGCTGCCAGCCAAAGGCCTTGTACAACAGTTCATGCTTCGGCGTAGAGCTGATCCATTCGTCGCCGCGGAGCACGTGCGTCGTACCCATCAGGTGGTCGTCCACGACGCTTGCAAAATGGTAAGTCGGGTAACCATCGCGCTTGATGAGCACGAGGTCGTCCAAAAGTTCGTTCTGGTAGCTGATGTGGCCGCGGATCATGTCGTCGAATTCGGTGACGCCGGTTTCCGGCACCTTGAAGCGGATGACGGCCTTTTCGCCGGCAGCAATGCGGGCTTCGGCTTCTTCGCGACTGATATTACGGCAATGGCGGTCGTAACCCGTGACCGGCACATGAGACTTTTCCTGTTCGGCACGAACTTCCTGCAGGCGTTCTTCGGTGCAGAAGCAGTAGTAGGCGCAGCCCGCATCCAGTAGCTTCTTGATTTCGCGGTGGTAAATGTCGAGACGTTCGCTCTGGAAGTACGGACCGCAATCGCCTTCGCAACCCGGACCTTCATCCCACTGGAGGCCCAACCACTTGAGGTCGTGCATCAAGTCGTGCAGTGCAGTCTCGTTGTAACGCTTGCGGTCGGTATCTTCGATACGCAGATAGAACGTACCGCCCATGTGCTTGGCAAAAAAGTAGTTGTAGATAGCCGTGCGGGCACCGCCCACATGCAGGTAACCCGTCGGGCTCGGGGCAAAACGCACGCGAACAGGAGACTTGGCAGAATTGCAATTTTCACACATGATCTTATTTTGTCCTTTTTTAAAATTTTGGTCAATTTCCGTCAGCAAATATAGAAAAAAAAGAGAACGACCCCTGTGAAGGGGCCGCTCTAAATGTTTTCACAACTGCACTGAACATGCATTTTCCCCATTCGATTTGCATTTATTCCATACTTTAGTTATATTTATTATCATGGAATCGACTTTATCGGTTGCCGCTTGGCCGTTCGGCCTGATTGATATATGGACAAATAACAAAAGAGGGATCATGGCTCGCGAAATTCGAGAGACTCCGATTTTGTTCGGCGAGGACGCTCGCCGGTTTTTAGCCCGTATGGAAGAGCGGCACCCGGAACCTCCGGAAGTTCGTGCACGCATCCAGCGGAATTACGAACTCGTGAAAAAAGCTTATGAAGAGGGTATGCGAGAAAAACGCGCCCGCGAAGAAGCCAACGGAGGTGTCGATCCATGTTTCAGACAAGTATAGATTTAAGTCATCTCGATTTCATTCGATTAGATTCTACAAAGGCGATAAAGAAATTCAGGTTTATTTGTCATTGCGAGGGGTGGAACACCCCGAAGCAATCTCTGTCATGCATGTTATGAAACCGGCGGTATATATACTTTTCAATAAACCGCGCGGTGTTCTCTATACAGGTGTTACCAATGACTTGTATAGAAGAATAGTTGAACATAAGCAAAGGCTTCATGGATTTACGGCCAAGTACAATGTGACGAAATTAGGACATTGCGAGTATTTTCAAGATATAAGGGATGCCATATTGCGCGAAAAGCAGATAAAGGCTGGTAATCGGAAAAAGAAAATAGAGCTAATTGAGTCACAAAATCCCGAATGGAAAGATTTGTTTAAGAATGAATTTTGAATTTAGATTGAGATTGCTTCGCCTCTACGAGGCTCGCAATGACAATCTGGGAGCACACCAACGGCCGTTTCTTAACAGTGGACGCATACCTAGACGCAATCCCCTTCTACGAAAAGAACGGTTTCCGGTTCATGAACATCGAGGATAACGACCCGCACACACGGCTCATGTACTACGACTTGATGGATATCGCGAACTAGGCGGCTCACGCGCAACCGAGCCACTTGATTTTCCTTTTTTCTTTAAGTATATTTACCAACGGAACCAACTTGACCGGTTGCCGCTTGGCCGTTCGGCCTGATTGATATATGGACAATTAACAAAAGAGGGATCATGGCTCGCGAAATTCGAGAGACTCCGATTTTGTTCGGCGAGGACGCTCGCCGATTTTTAGCCCGTATGGAAGAGCGGCACCCGGAACCTCCGGAAGTTCGTGCACGCATCCAGCGGAATTACGAACTTATGAAAAAAGCTTACGAACGTGGCATGGCAAAAATGCGCGCACGCGAAGAGGCTAACGGAGGTGACGATCCATGCTTCAGAACAGTATAGGCAAAATACACTTAGATTTCGTTAGGTTACGCCCCACTAAGGCTGTCAATCACTTTGACTGTGGCGATGCAGATTTGAACGACTTTATCCTTAATCGTGCATCGGCATTTCAAAAACACTTAATCGCCGTTACATATGCATGCGTTAACGCCAACGACGCAAGCAAGGTCTACGCTTACTGCAGTCTGGCGAACGACAAGATTGCCACAAGCGATTTCAAGGACATGACTGAATTTAATCGCTTTCGCAAGAAACAGGGTTTTCCAAACGAAAAGCGCTTAAAAAGTTACCCTGCAGTCAAGTTGTGTCGTCTAGGCGTTGACATATCCGCCAAGGGGCAACAAATTGGAACCACCGTGCTGGATTACATCAAATGGATGTTCGTCACCGAAAACAAGACCGGTTGCCGTTTCTTAACAGTGGACGCATACCTAGACGCAATCCCTTTCTACGAAAAGAACGGCTTCCGTTTCATGAACATCGAAGATAACGACCCGCACACACGGCTTATGTACTACGACTTGATGGATATCGCGAACTAGGCGGTCCTACATCATGCGCAATTTCATTTCGAATACGGGACGGTCAGTCTCGTCGAGAATTCGCATGTAGGTTGCTCCGTTATGGTTCGCGCGGAACACCTTCATAATCTGGCCTTCCTTCGATTCGCCCAGGTAATGGATTTCGAGCGCCGCGGGAATGCAGAGTTCCAGATCCGAAGCGCTGAACACGTTCAAAGCGAGTTTCACATATTCTATGTTATTCATGTGGTGCGACATGTCGATATGCTGCGGCAGCACCTTCTGCTGGTAAATCTCCACATACTCTTCGGGCTTTACGTTGAAGCGGTCGAAATCGCTAGTCATGAGCGCTTCTGGGAAACCTTCTGTCGGGAAGTTCACCGACGAGAGGCGCATCGGGCGGTGGCGATCGAAACTTAGGCAGCACATTTCTTGCTTGGCCAAAATGATGGGTTCGCCCTCGACTGTGGTGATGGCCGTATTCTCGTTGAGACGGATGAGCTGGTTATCTGCCGGGAACGATGTCGTGACTACCTTGTCGCGCCAGTACGGGCGTTTCAAGAACTTAAACTTCGCCCTGGACACCACCCAAAAGCCGCCCATTTCCTTCACCGCAAAATTGTCCATCTTGATAGAACCGAAATTCTCGGTAATGTTATCCTGAACCATGAGCACGGTCTGTGCAAGCCCCATTTTCCCGGACACATCGATGTAGGCCGAAGTTATCGTTCTCTGTTTCTGGAACACCAGCGGATTTTTTGCCAAAGCATAAATATCAATCATGCGTTTAATATAATTTTTTTTCAATTCGGCACAATTGATAAATTATTATCTTTATCGCGTTAAATAAAATCACCATTCTAACCAGGGGATTTTCATGGAAACGCTGAATTCCATTCTTGATGCGATTGATGGCTATGTGTGGGGAGTCCCCCTGATCGTCGTCATCCTGTTCGTGGGCATCCTGCTCACGAGCCGTCTCGGCGTCTTGCAGGTGACAAATCTCGGCAACGCACTGCGCTACATGCTCCACAGCGAAAAAGAAGGCGAAGGCGAAGTTTCAAGCTTTGCAGCACTCTGCACCGCTCTCGCCGCGACTGTCGGCACGGGTAACATCGTGGGTGTCGCGACAGCCATCGGCACCGGTGGCCCGGGCGCACTCTTCTGGATGGAAGTCGCCGCCTTCTTCGGCATGGCCACCAAGTACGCCGAAGGCCTGCTCGCGGTCAAGTACCGCAAGGTCGATACCGACGGCAAGGTTTTGGGCGGCCCCTTCTACTATATCGAAACGGGTATCAAGGAACGCTTCGGGCTCAACTTCAAATGGCTCGCCATCGTGTTCGCCGGATTCGGCGTGCTCGCGGGTCTGCTCGGCATCGGCACTATCACGCAGGTCAACGGCATCACCTCGGCTGTTGCAACGGTCATCCCCACAGGTGAATTCATAAACTTGGGCGGGAACTCCGTCTCGTATTCCACCGCTATTGCGGGCCTGCTCTGCGCGGCATTCACGGCCTGCGTCATCATTGGCGGGCTCAAGCGCATCGCGAAAGTTTCGTTGTACATTGTGCCGTTCATGGCCATTTTCTACATCCTCTTCTGCTTGCTCATTCTCGGTTTCAATTTCTCTAGACTTTCTGGCGCCATCGAAGTCATCATCCGCGCGGCATTCAACCCGAGCGCCGTCACGGGCGGCGTGGTCGGCACGATCTTCATTGCCATGCAGAAGGGTATCGCCCGCGGCATCTTCAGCAACGAGGCCGGCCTCGGTTCGGCCCCGATCGCCGCTGCCGCCGCCAAAACCAAGGAACCTGTACGTCAGGGTCTCGTGTGCATGACCGGCACCTTCATCGACACGATCATCATCTGCTCCATGACGGGCCTCGCCATCGTGGTAACAGGAGCATGGGACCCGCAGCTTGGTCTCCAGGGCGTGAACATCACCATGGAAGCTTTCACCCGCGGACTTTCGAACCTCCCGGCAGGCGCCGCCATCGCACCGGTCATCCTCACGGTCGCTCTCGTGTTCTTCGCGTTCACTACCGTCCTCGGCTGGGCCTACTATTCCGAGCGCTGCCTGGAATACCTCATCGGCCGCGGCAAGAAAAAGGCTATCCTCGCCTACCGCTGGGTGTACGTGGCCGCCGTGTTCATCGGCCCCTACCTCACCGTTAGTGCCGTGTGGACGAGCGCCGACATCTTCAACGGGCTCATGGCTTTCCCGAACCTCGTGGCACTCATTCTGCTAAGTGGAATTGTCGCCCGCGAGACGAAAAAGTTCTTCGTCAAGCTCGAAAGCGAAAAGAATTAGTAATACAAAATTACCACCCCATCATCTCGGCGATTTCGGGGCCGATGAGGCCGTCTTGCATGGTCATCGAGAGGATGCGCTGTTCCAATTCACTTGGCGGGTCTATTGGACCTACATTTGGGCCCGCATTTTTATTTGCGACGGGACTGCCCGCGGTTTCGTGATCCGAGACGCCCGCGGCTTCCCGCACGAGCTGTTCCCCGAGCGCCGCATGCAGCGCAAGCGACGCATCAATGTACTTGAGGTGCGTCGGTTCTTCGAGGACAAAGTTCAGCGGTTTCTTTTCGGCGAGCACGCGGGTTGTCGGGACGCTCGGCCCGTATTCGTCTTCCACGCCCATGTTGGCAAGCACGGCATTCGAGCCGAGCAAGGCTTCCACGATTTGCGGACGGTCGAGTGCGCCCTTCACGCCGGTCGCCGTCACCACAAAATCGGCATCGCGCACCAGTGTGGCAACTGCATCAAGGTCGTTACAATCTGTAACCGGCACATCGTTTGCGTCGAGGAACGGGCTAGAACCGCGCGAACAGTCCGTCACCACATGCACGCTAGCACCGCAGCGCAAAAGTTGCAGCACGATTCCCTGCCCCACTTTTCCGCTTCCGAACACGACAAACTTTTTACCAACGCCATCCGCACCGTTCGAATCCGAGCTGTCCGGACCGGCGCAAAAATCGTACCCGAGCTGGGCAAGCGCCCGCACGTAGCCTTCCCCCGTCCCGAGGCAAGTCTCGATGCGTTTTACGATTCCGCTGTCAGCCACAAAAACCGGATGCTTACACTTCTCGTAAAACTGCACGCCGCTCCGCGTGAGTTCCACGAACCCGAACCGCGGATGGCAAGCCGAAAACTGGCCCGCACAGTCGAGAATCAAATCAAAGCCGAGCCCCTCCGCTTCCGCGTCAAGTGCATCTTGTAACCCGATTACAGGAATCCCGCTTTCGCGCAACAGGCGCACCACACCATCGTCGCAAGGCATCGTCGCGCCGTTTTCTGCCCCGCCGATTCCCACGACAAGGTCTGCACCGCCCGCGATAAGGGCCCGGTACTGCAAGAGCGTGTTCCTAAAGACCGGCGTCGCCACCAGCACCCGCAGACCGTCAAAAGGTTGCGTCTGCGCCCATTCGTGTTCGTACAGGGCCAAAGCCGGATACTCATCCGACGTATAAACCGAATCGACAATCGGATTTACCAGGGAATTAAAAAGCGCTCTTGATTTCACAACCGCAAATATAGTTTTTAGTTTTCATCGTCTTTTGCCCATTCTTCTTTAAGTGTAAACAATTTTTTGCACTACAGAGCGTTTTTTCGCTCTCTTTTTTCCTTTTCCGCATTCCGATTTTACACTTGTTGCACGCAAATACAACAGATTGAACACCCCACAATAACATTTATAATATATCGGGAATATATTTATATTAGTGTTATGGATTCCAAATTCTCCGAATTTGGGTAAACCTTAAAGGTATGGTTATGGATTATAAAAAAATTGCAATATCTCCCGCAGTGGTTATCGGCGCAGCAGGCCTGTTCGCCGCCACGGCAACTTTCGCCCAGACAGCCGAAATCGGTACCTGGTCAGGCTTCCGCAAGGGTGCCGTCTCCTTCACGTTCGATGACGGCGCACCGAGCCATGTGAGCGACGCGGGCCCGCTGTTCAACAAGTACGGCTACAAGGCAACCTTCAACCTGGTTTACAACTGGGGCCCCGACTGGAGCGGTTTCCAGAAATTAGCCGATGGCGGTCACGAAATCGCCAGCCACAGCAATAGCCACGGCAACAACATGAGCGGCGAGGAAGCCTCTTCAAAGCAAAATATCAATGGCAAAATCAAGCAAAAGTACGGCATCATCACGGTCGCCTACCCGAACTGCAACGTGCCTAACGAAAACGCGGTTCTCCAGAACTACATCGTTGGCCGTATCTGTAATTCCGGCAATAGCATAGTGGGTAAAGACGGTCCGTCCAACTGGGCCCGAGTTCCCGCAATCATGACAGGCCCCAACGGCTCCAACGACTTTAAGGGGCCCATGGGATCCGTCGTCAACAGCAACAGTTGGGTTTCATTCCTCACGCACGGTTTCTCAGGCAAGAACAACGGCTCTGCCACCTACTCGCCAACGGACATCGGCCTCATTGAAGATGCCCTCAAGTACGCCCAGCAGAACGACAAGGACATTTGGGTAGCTCCGATGGGCCATGTCGCCATGTACCTCAAGGAACGTAAGGCATCTAAGGCCGAAGCCTCCTCTAACGGCGGCAACATTACGGTCAAACTCACTCATAGCATCAAGGACAACATCTCCAATTACGACTACCCGCTTTCCATCCGCGTCAAGTACGACGGCTCCAAGGCCGAAGTGACGCAGGCGGGCGCCAAGCTCGAATCCAAGATTGACGGCGGCTATGTCTACTTCGACGCCGTGCCGAACGCAGGCGACATCGTGATTTCTGGCGAAGGTGGCGGCACCTCACAGCCGACCGAATCTTCTTCCTCTAGCGCCCCATCTTCCGCAGCCTCGTCCTCGTCCAACCCAGGCACGAAGGTGTCTTCTTCCAGCCACCATCATGGCAGCCACCACGACAGTTCCTCTTCCAGCGGCACCCCGGTGTCGTCCTCTTCGACGGGCCCCGCGCTCAGCAGCTCCAGCAACGGTTTTGACGCCATTGTGGCAACCGAATTCGATAGCAACCCCGCCTCGGCATACGTCGATGCCAGCGGCTACATCACGGTCATCAACGCCCAGGGCATGAACATCACCGTGTTCAACAACCTCGGCAAGGTCGTCCGCACCACGAAGGGCCTCGGCTGCCTGCAAAAGGTGTACTCCGGCGCCAAGGGTGTGTACATCGTCCGTATCGGCAACAAGGCCAAGACGGTCAGCATCAAGTAGTTTAATACATCCTCTCTCCTAAAATAAAAGGGAGTTCCGTAAGGAACTCCTTTTTTCATGCTTTAGCCCCAAGCAAAGGTCGAGAGGCTAACCCAATTCGTTCACGTGTTCAAGGACGAGTTTCTGCGCTGCAGGGCCGTACAGCACGGCGCTATAACTCTCGCCGTTCTTGCCGAGGCGAGGTTCCGTCAGCACTCCAGCAGCCAACCCGGCCTCCGTCGGCGTGAAATAGATCTTGCCCACGGCATCCGTTTTCGACTCAAGGAGTCCCTGCGCAACGAACCAGTCGCGAATACTCTTGAAGTAGAGCTTTTCAATGTTTGCATCCGGGACAAGCAAGTCGTTCAGGCGGCGGGCAATCTCGGTGACCGGTACAGGAGTCTCGTCAGCCGAATATTTTGCCAGTTCCGCTTCCGTCAAGTGGAAGCGTTCCTTGGCCACCTTGTCGCCCCTGTCGGCAGAGTCCGTTTCCACGGTCGTTTCCCCTGCCGCGGCGGCCTTCGCCTGGTACCTTGCAAAACGTTCGTTCGCCTGGGCCACGCAATCCTGGATCTTTTCAAGGATAAATCTCTGAGCAACATCATTGCACTTGGTGTACACGGCATGGTGCCCGCGGATATCGGCTTCGGCCCGCATGAACCCCATCTCTTCGCCATGCGGAGAAGGCAGGTTCATATCTTTTCCCTTTTCGCCGGTCTCCTTCAAGAGCACCCCTTCACGCGTGAGAATCTCGGCCACGTCGGAATAAATCAGCGGGATCATGCCACTGCCTTCGGGAATCAGCGCGTTGAGCCTGCGGACGAATCCGGACAACGAAACCGGTTCCTCGAAAATTTCGTACTTCGCAAGCGTTTCGGGAGAAAGGGTCAGTTCGGCGCTCGCCAGTTTCCGGGCATGGCGCGGTTCCTGGCGCTTCGCGGCCTTTTTCGCATTCTGCGGTTCACGGCTCGGGACAATTCTTTGCTGTAAGTAATCTGCCACATAGGCCAAGCACTTGCTAATCCGCTCCTGTTTGCATGCATCGCCTTCCGGCAGCGCCTCGCCGCTTAAGGGATTCACCCCAATAGAAAGTTTGCGTATATACTGTTCCGCGCGTTCAAGTACTCTGGATTCAGCAGGCATTTTTATCGTTCCTTTTTTTGCTCCAAACACCATGCAATAATATATATATCTTTTGGCCCGCCGTCCTTACACATAAAATAAAAATCCGATAAAAGCCACATGGACCTTTACCGGACTTTTTTCGTTTTCGGTGGAATCTCAAATTTTAACCATATATGAACCCGAGAACAGCCGCGAGCGCAGCCAAGAAAACGATCTGTTTTACGAGGACTATCTTTTTTCTTGTATCCATAGCCAACCGCCTTTTTTGGAGGAGACACTTCCGTTCCCTATCAAAATACATATCCTATGCCTCAATACGGCACAGGGTAAGTAAAAAAGCGTTGAAATGTTTTAAACACGTGATTTAGCTTAACTTTTCAATAGGAAAAGTTTAATCTACATCACACATTCCCAAGAATTTCCGAAATTCGGGCCCAAAGCGAGCTTTCGTCGCCGGTATTTTCGACGACACGGATGTTCGGGTGCGACGGCAACGCGTTCATGCGCTGAGTTTCCATGCGGCGGCGAGCGTCGTCCTCGGAAAGCCCGCGGGCGAGAAGGCGCTGCAGACGGATTTCCTCGGGAGCGGTAACGGCCCAGACCTCGTCCAGCACCTTGACCACCTCGGGGACACGGTTCATCAGGGCCGCGGCAAAGAAGCGAACCCCGCGCTCGCTGGGGCGTTCCTGTTCCTCGAAAAAGTCAAGAACAGCCTGCGTCAGATACGGGTAGACCAGCGATTCCAGGCGACGACGGGCATCGCGATCCCTAAAAATCAGGTCGGCAAAGAACTCGCGGTTCACGCCATCTTGCGTCAGGCAATACGGGCCGAACGCACAGCGAATTACCGCACGCAGGTCATTCGACGTACGGTAAAGATCGTGCACGACGTCATCGGCATCCATGAACCGGAAACCGTGCTCTTTCAAAAGCGAGCCCACGAAAGACTTGCCTGCCCCTATGGAACCTACAATACCAATCTTACGCATACTATTAAACTATACTATTTTCCGAGCGCAATCAAGCATATTCCCAAAATTATTCCGAATAAGGCGACCCATTTTAGCTTACTTTTGCGTTCCTTGTACACGAGAAGCCCCGCGACAAAGCCGACAAGCACGCTGGAACGGCGAAAAACGGTAATAATCGATATCAGGGCGTCCTTGTCGCTCACGGCAAGGAAGTAGCAGCGGTCAGCCACGATAAGGAGGATTGCGACCAGGAGGAACGTCCAGCGGAACCGAAACGGGGTCGCTTGCTTGCGGTGCGGGAACCACGTCACGGCACAAATGATGAACTGGAACGCGGCCATGTACACACTGAACCAGGCCTGCACGACCAGCGGCTCGAAATGCATCCTCTGGAAAATGAACTTGTCGTAGATACCGCTGCAAGCAGCCAGGAGCGTACCGAAGACCATCATCACGACCCAGCCGTTACTGAAAAAGTGCCCCATCTCCTTGCGGCCGGCAAGACTCAAGGCGATGTACGAGCAAACACAAATGGCGACACCGAGCCACTGCAGCGCCATGGGACGTTCCCCCATCAGGCTCACGGCAATCAGAATGGTGAAGACCGGCGCACATGCACGGATAGTCGTCGCGATACTCAGCGGCAAATGGGCCAACGCGTTGTACGTAAGGATCCAGCTCCCGCCGACAATGATAGCCTTGCCCATTAGGAACAAATGCCCTTGCGCCGAGATGCTACCACAGGCACCGGTCACGAGCAGGGGACACATGAAGAGCGCATAGAAGGCGCTGCAAGCAAAAAGCACCGGTCGGACGGCGTTACCTTGGACAGAAGCCTTCTTGGAAAGGTCGTAGAAACCCAGAAAAACGGCCGAAGCCAGAGCCAGAATCAACCATGACATAGCGAGCCAAATTTAGAAATCTGACTTGCCACGCAGGGCAGTTATGCTATTTTTTTATCACAACACAATCAACAAAGGAGCCTTCATGGGTATCAAAGGAAAAGCAACATCCCTGCTCGAAGAGTTCAAGGCCTTCGCGTTCAAGGGCAACATCGTCGACATGGCCATCGGTGTTATCATCGGCGGCGCTTTCGGCAAAATCGTATCCAGTTTCGTTAGCGACATCGTGATGCCCTGCGTTACAGCCATCATCGCCATGTGCGGAGCGAAGGACGCCGGCGAAGGCCTCAAGGCCCTGGCCTACACCACCTCCGAAGGCGTGACCATCCCGTACGGCAGCTTCATCGGCGGCATCGTCGACTTCCTCATCGTCGCCGTCGTGGTGTTCATCGTCATGAAGAAGTTCCTCGGCTTCATGCAGAACATGCGCAAGAAAGAAGAACCGGCACCTGAACCGGCTGCTCCTCCCGAGCCCCCTGCCGAAGTCAAGCTCCTCACGGAAATCCGCGACCTGCTCAAGAAGTAAGATTACCGGCGTTCCGCAGACACCAGTCCGGAACAACGTAAAAGCCGTGGCCAACCGCCACGGTTTTTTTTATTGGATTCGCGGCTTGGGCTCGCGCAACTTGGCGAGGCCCCACAGCAGGCAGCATGCCGACAGCGGCAGGACGACGCTCCACGGCAGGTGGTAGCGAACCGAACTCGGCACCACGGTGAACCACATATAAATGAGCACGATGTGCGCCGTGTACACGTCCAGGCTGTGCCTGCCGACCGTATTGAGCGGACGGAAATCCAGCAGTCCCTGGCGGACGCGTACGACCCAGCAAATCAGCAGCATGAACACATAGAAGTTGAAGAAGCGGAACATGCCGAGATGTTCCTTGCTCACCCAAAAATCACCCGGCAAAGCCAACCCGATGAACTCGTGCGACCACAAGAAGCAGAACACGAGCACGGCAAGCAAGAACGGCGTGAGAGCATTCACGACGCGGGCAGCACTACCGGCCTTGACCCGGCTCCACCAGGCGTAAGTCGCAGCCCCGGTAAAATAGGCGAACTGCCAGCCGAACGGATCAAACGATCCGTGATGGACCCACGCGGGGAACAGCGAATTCAAGGCATCGCGCAGGCCGAACTGCGCAGCAATCCACAAGGCAGCCGAGGGCAGCCAAAGGAGCACAACCGTCCGTGCATGTTTAGCCTT
This sequence comes from Fibrobacter sp., assembly GCA_017642335.1. Taxonomy (GTDB): domain Bacteria; phylum Fibrobacterota; class Fibrobacteria; order Fibrobacterales; family Fibrobacteraceae; genus Fibrobacter. Next base: position 43,228 of record JAGCPF010000011.1, on the reverse strand, counting down.
CACGAACAACGGGAACACAAAAGAACCCACCAGCAAGAAGATTACGTAAAGCGGCAGCACGTCGAGCCACATGGGCGTGTAGACCAGAAGCGAACCCAGTATGGTCGCCTGCACCGGATGTTCGAACAGAGCGTCGAAGTAGGGCACCAGCCCAGGAATACACAGGAGCGCGAGCACCGAAAGCACAGCCATCGTCAGCGCGTGGTACACCCAAATCCGCCCGGCACGGCGGCGCATCCACCCCTGCGAAGGATCCTTTGTCGCCTTGCTGGTCGCGGCAATCATACCCACGAAACCGGACAAAAAGAAAAAGCCTTCGGCCGCACTGAAGAAGCCGAAGCACTGATAGAGATAATATGATATGGGCCGACCGAAATGGTCGAGGGTCATCTGCAACAGCAGGAACCCCCGAATAGAATCTAGAGCCCTAATTCTCACGACTAGAAGTCAGCACGTCCGCTGATACCGAGGGCGAAGTCCGTATCGACGACGTCCCTGAAGTTGTAGCCCAACCAGAACACCACCTCGGTACGCATCGTCGGGTAAACGTAGAAGTTCAAGCCAACAAAGCTGTACTCATCCTTGCCGGCTTCCACATCATGATCGTGGAATTCGAAGCTGGGACCAAAGGAGAATTTCTTGGTGGGGTCAAAGGTCAATTCAGCAGCAAAGAACATCTGGTCTTCGGTAAAGATCTGGTCGGACACGGCATATTCATCGTTCACGATCGCATAGAAGAAGGTGCAGCCCAGATTTACAGGTATGTAGAGAAGGAAGCTAAGGCTCGGCTCGATGAGGAAGGAGTGGACTCCCTTGCCCTTGTACGGATGCATGCCCCACACGGCATAGGCGCCGTAATTAAGCGTACCCACACTCTTGGAGTAGTCGACCTCGATACCGATCGAGTACGTGTTGGGTCGACCGATATGGGTGCCGAACATCCAGTCGACGCTCGGGGTAATCACCAAGTGTTCGTCCACATGGTTCAGGAGCGGCCAGGCGTAAGTGCCGAATATGCCCATCGTGCGGGCAGCATTGTCCGAAGCACCGAAGTAGATTTTTCCAAGGCCGTACTTTTCGTTGCCGAATTCGCCACCGATACCGCGGAGGCTTTCTTCGCGCATGATTACAGCATAGCGGGCCGGGTCGCGCCAGAAGTAATAGTTGAATGCACCGGCGCTATAGGTCATGTCGCCGAAGATGAGGTCGATGGAATGAGTCACGGACCAGCGGAGTTCGGCTCCATCAAAATCGAAAGCGTTATTGTGACCATCATCGCCCATCGCCGCGGAACGGGCGATGCCGTGACGAATCTCGGACTCCTGGACGTTGCCGTCAGCATCGATATAGGTGCTATGGGTAGTAGTCCTCACCGTAGCAGAGACATCCTCGTCGAGATGGGCGGTCACGGAAAGATCGATATCCTGGTTGGCGGCGTTCGTCGGGTTAAAGGAGCTATCGAAATAGCTGGCATAATCCATGTTGAGGCTACCGTGAACATCGATTTCGGCAGCAGTAGCAACGAAAGCGGCAGCAAGAACGAAGGGCAATATAAATTGACGCATAAAATCCTTCTAAAAAAGTTTCGGTGAAAAGATAGAAATATATCCGTCCAAAACCCAACGAAACTGGATATAAAAATACCCTAGATTGGGCCGTTTTTGTAAATTTGGACAGAATAAAGATTCAAATGAAAGGACAACTATGACAGCATTAAGGCTCGCGGCCTCCTTCGTACTGGTCACTTTCCTCGCTGCGCAGCACGCATTTTCCATGACCGCCGACGAGGCGCTGAACAAGTCCAAGGCCTGGTTCAAGTCCGGCAAGGCGTGGAGCCTCGACTTCAGGGTGCAGGTGTTCTACGCAGACTCGCCGGACATCAACACCGGATCGGGAACACTCCTTGTCGCCGACGGCGACCGTTTCAAACTCGACATGATGGGAATCCGCTTCTACAGCGACGGTAAAAGCCTGTGGCAATGGAACGTCGACCAGAACCAGGTGCTCATCAAGGCCGTCGAAGACCTGTCCTCCGCCCTCCACCCGTCAGAACTCCTGTTCAAGTACCTCAACTGCAAGGCTATATCCCTTTCGGAAGGGGAGTTCAACAAGCAGAAGCTCTGGGTCCTCAAGTTGGATCCGTCCAAGTACAAGGGCCAGTTTACGCAGATGGAAGTCTGGCTGAGCAAAAAAGACTTTTCACCCGTGAGGTTGCTGACGGTCGACCCCGAAAAGAACGCCTCGTGGTACAACATCACCAATCTCAAGGTCATGCAGAAAGTCTCTACCGATGATTTCCGTTACAAGAGCCAAAAGAACGTCGACGAAATCGACATGAGGTAAACGATGAACTTTTTTAAATGCAGCGTCCTGCTCGCCATGGCAATATCCCAGGGGTTCGCCGCCGAGACCCTGTTCAGCAACTGGACGTTCAAGGTTGCGCCCGGCTCCGGAACAGGCAAGCTATACGTGTTCTCGCGCGGCGACGTGGCAAGCGGCCTCACCGAACTGCCCCTCAAGCCCACAGCACACGGCATCACGGTCGACAAGTCGAACCAGACATCCGTCGGCGACTCCATGACAGCCGTACACGACGGCATCTTCATCGACACCTGGGCCGAACGCCGTAGGACGCCATCGACCTTCGCCGGGGACCTCGGGCTCGTGCTCCCCATGTACACAACCGACAAGAACGGCTCCTTCGAGGATCCAGCCGGCATCTTCTCCGTACGCAACATCGAGCGCATCGTGGAAACCCCGCTAGACCCTCCCGATTTTGCCGAAGATCTCGACTCCGCCATGATGTACGCCCCCACGGGATTCGCTTACGACTCCGCAACCAAGAGCCTCTGGATTGCACGAGGCGCCGCAGGAATCACCCAATACGACATCTCGGGCGGTCCAAACCATCCGGATATCACGAACTTTATCCTGAACAAGAAGGATGCCAAGCTGGAAAAGCTCAAGCAGAGCTACAGCTACAAGAAATCAAAGAACGCTTCGGTGCTGGATGTCGCCCTGCATCCAGAAACAAGGGCCCTTTGGCTCGCCACGGAAAACGGCCTCTGGACCTATGACGGTTCAAGCCTAACGCCCAACAAGTCCCTCGACACGACAAAGCGCGTGACCGGCGTCTGGATAGGCGGCGAACCGCTCCAGATTATCGCCGAAGTTTCCAAGCTGGGTAGCGACGGCGTGCAAGGCAGCCTGTGGCGCAGCACCAACGGCACCCGCTTCAAGAAGGTCAACTTCCTGGACACCACCGGCACCGTGCAGAAGAAGGACATTTTCGCAAACGCCAACTATACCGTCACCGACGTAGCCTTCCTTGGAGACAGAGCTTTCATCGCGGTGAGTTCCACCGGCGGCAAGGAAAGCGGCTATCTCCTGCTCGACTCCGCAGGCGTACGCGCCTGGGAAACCGACGAGAACGACGGAAGCCAGTGGCTGAACGGTTTCGAAAGGGGTGTCACCGACCGTGACGAAGTCATAACGTCCATCACGACTTTCCCGCTGACATCAAAGATTACAGGACTCGCCGTGAGCACCTACGGCAACGGCATCTCCGTCTCGGCCGACTCGGGCGCAACGTGGACCCCCATCCTGAACCGTGCCAAGTTAAGCAACAACCTGGGATCCATCCGCATGGTTCCATCCGTGATAAAGGCAGAAGGCATGCAGGCCCTCGTATCGTACAAGGTAGGCAAGTCCTCGAAAATCACGATCGAAGTGTTCAGCTACGACATGCGCAAGGTCCGTACCATCGTGAAGGACGCCCCCCGCGAAGCGGACAATTCCCGCAGTACCTACCCCAAGGAAGACTTCTGGGACGGCCTCGACGACCACGGGCGCCCCTGCACCATGGGCGTCTACTATGTTCGCGTCAAGGACAACCACGGCAATGTCGGCTGGGGCAAGGTCATGACTCTGGGAGGACGATAAAATGAAGCATCTTCTCAAGACATCCCTTTCCGTAATTCTCGCACTGGCGGCCGCATCTCAAGTCTACGCCATCGAACGCAAGGCCACCCTCGGCGGATTCGACGGTTTCGTCGAACGCATGGGCGCAGGCACCCGCGAAATGGGCCGTGGCAACACAGGTTCCGCCGACACTGCTTCCATGCCGGGCGCCTACTGGAACCCGGCCATTCTCGGATTCCGCGAAAATTTGACCTACACGCTGAACGCCGACAAGCGAGACCTTGACCGCATGGGCGGCAACGTCGGCATCGAGGGACGGGTCGGCAACCGCATGGGCGTGGGATTTGCCATGCTCTACCGCGGCGACCTCTCGTTTGACGTCGTGAACGAAGACGACGAGACCGTGGGCAAGGCGACCCCATATTTCACGATGTTGTACCTCGGCTTCGCCTACCGCGCCACCCGCCGCGACGCCTTCGGCCTTTCGCTTTCGATGAGTTACGACAACCTAGACATTTCCGAGCACATCGACGGCTACGAGGTGGTCGACGACTACCGCAGCCCGGTCACCATCAACCTGTCCTGGCTCCGCCAGTGGAACAAGAACTGGTCGACCTCCATCGTCATCCGCAACCTGAGCTTCAGCGAGAACCTTTCCGCCAAGTGGGATAGGAACACGAGCACCGACAACTCGCTGCCCTCCACCGAAGGCGTGCGTCCCAAGATCCTGCAAATCGGTCTGGGCTACCGCTCGAACATTTTGGGCAAGCCCGTCTATGCCTGGATGGAAGCCATCAACTACCAGGTGGCCGACACGCTGCTTGCGTTCGACCCGCAGCTCCACGTGTGGACTGGCCGCGTCGGTTTCGAGTGCGACATCATCGAAGGCGGCACGGTGCGAGTCGGCATGGACGATCTCGACTTCACGTTCGGTCTCGGATACAAATTCAACCTTCGCATAGGCAAGAAGAAATATCTGTTCGACGTCAACTACGCACTGCTCTACGAAAGTGACGCCGGGCTCTGGAACCCGCTCAGTTTCGGCCTGCGGGGTTTCATCCCGTGATTTCAAAAATCGACATCGCGCACATGCGCAGTCTCGCCGAGAACCAATACGACTTCGGCACCGGCATCACCGTGGTGTGCGGCCCGAACGGATGCGGCAAGACGACGCTGCTCGAGGCGGTGTACCTGCTGAGCCAAGGATTCTCTTTCCGGGCCCACGAAATCAAGGAACTCGTCTCGTGGAAACAGGACGAGGCCATCGTACGCGGAACATTCGACAACGAAGGAATTATCAGCAACAGGGGCGTGCGCATACACATGCGCGGCGCCGAAGCCCGCGAGAACGGCGAGCCGGTGCGCTCCATCTCGCAATTCTTCGGCAAGTGCCCCTCCGTCATCATGCAGCCTTCGGACATCGAGCTGTTGAGAGGCGCCCCCGAGACGCGCAGGCGTTGGCTCGACGAAATTCTCTGTTTCCGCTCCCCGGCGAACGCGACCACGCTCCGCCGGTACAAGCGGGTCCTACAGCAACGCAACCAGTGGCTCAAGCAGAACAAGAGCGACTGCGGGAGCGCCGTGGGCGGAGATGCGGTATTCCACATCCTGACGCAGCAACTCTCCGAAATCGGGGCCAGGCTCTGGACCATGCGCCTCGCGCTTTCTGCCGAGCTCTCCCCCATCATCACGGAATACTACCGCAGGCTCTCCGGCGGGGTCGACGAAATTACGTGCAGCTACAAGAGTTCCATCTTGAGCGAACTGGGCGATACCGCAGCGGCGGCGGACGCCTCGCCGTCCGAGGCCGCGTTACAGGAGGCCTACCTGCGCAAGCTCCAGAGTCTAGAAACGGTCGAGAAGATAAACGGGCTCACGATGTCCGGTCCGCACAAGGACGACCTCGCCTTGAAGATTTCCGGCTACGAGATGCGCTCGGTCGGCTCGCAAGGACAGTGCCGCTCCGCGGCGGTCGCCATGCGTTTCGCGGCAGTGGACGTGGCATCGCGCTACGTCTGCAAACCGATACTGCTGCTCGACGACATCTTCGCCGAACTCGACACGAGCAGGCGCGATGCCGTGGCGTCGCTCATCCGCGAAAAAGGATGCCAGGTCATCATCGCGACGCCGCAGGTCGAAGACCTGCCGTTCACTGCCGACGCCCTCATCCGGTTATAGCCCCGACATCGGGCATCCCGCGTTCCAGCACGCCCGACCTCCCCCGCTGGTTTACAAAATCCGAAAACCTGCAGAAAACGTAAAAATTCTATCCCGGAATTCTGGAGCATCTTGCCATATACAAAAACGCTCCGCCATCGCGGAGCGTCTTCACAAAACCTGTGGTTCAGGAGATTACTGACCGAGGTACTTGCGGCCGATACCGAATTCGTCCTTGTACTCGACGTAGTCCGGCACAAAGCCCTTGCTGAAGTTGAACGTCACGTTCAAGGAGCACTGGAACTCGTTCATGAGCTTGCCCTTGGTGCCCGGCTTGATGTTCTGTTTCTTCTTCTCGATCTTTTCGTCGCCCTTCTTGCCAACGAGCACTTCGGCTTCGCACCAGCCGCTGCCGGCCTTAGCGCCAACTTCTTCACCCGTCGTGGAGACGAGCTTGAGGCCGGCCGGGTCGAGTTCCGTGTTGTTGCCCGTAGAGGCCCAGAACTGGAGTTCGCCAGCGAGAGAGGTCGGAGTGAGCTTGATGGTCGGGAAGGCCATCACGTAGCCCCACTTGTCGACGCGGCGGCTGACCGGTTCGCCAATCTGTTCACCGAAGATGAGGAAGTAACCGCGAGTGGCCTTGCGGCTCGTGTTCAAGGCGGCCTTGACCTTCTCGTTGTTCGGAGCCATTTCGGCAATCTTCAAGATCTGGTATTCGCTCACGACCGGGTCGGATTCGCCAACGGCGTCGCTCAGGTTGCGGGCGACGTAGTTGTTTTCGGCTTCGGTACGGATGCTCTGGATGGAAGACGTAGCGACACCGCTGCGCTTGGCAATGGCCAAGGCGGAGTCAATCTTCGCGAAAGCATTCACGATGGTACCATAGTCCACGCCGTCCTGGGAGGCCTGGAGCTTACCGATGTTGGCCATCGTCGTTGCAAATTCCTGGAGAACTTCCTGGCTCTTGACTTCTGGCAGGTTGTCGCTAGCCTTGTCGAAGTAACCGCTCAGAAGGTCGCTGTTGATGTCCTTCTTGGCCTCGACATCTGCAGCACGGACCAGCGCAAGAGTGAAGTTGTCGAAGAATTCGCTGGACATGTTGCCCTTCTTCTTCGCTTCAATGTAAGAGTTGATAGCATTGCGGAAACGGCCTTCCTTGAGGTGCTCGTCACCGCGCTTTTCGTTGGTTCCCTTACAGCCGACCATTGTGAAAGCAACGGCAGAAGCCAGGGCTACGAGAAAGATTTTCTTCATAAGTCTTCCTTTCGGGGTAGAAAGTTCACGAAAAGAGTCACAATTATGTAAAAAAAGACCCTTTGCAATATAAAATAACTAATTAATGTAGCGCTAATTAATTTTAATAAGTAAATTTTTATTATGTTTTGTAAACATTTGTTTGTATAACGGTCAGGATTATGGATATACTGGTAATAAGCCCGGAAGCCGGGAACTGGACATCCCCGAGCTCCCTCACGACGGCGGTCAACCGAATGGCCGACGCTTTTTTGCGTACAGGAGTGAGGGCTCTTACTATATCCCCGTTCTACAAGACAAAAATCAAGGATCCCGAAAACTACGAGTGCATTTTCAAGGGCAAGGAATGGCTCCACGGACGCTCGTTCGAGGTCTACCGTTCCAAGAACGACGCGCTCCACACTTACATATATAACGAAGAGTTCTTCAACAGGCCCTTCGTCTACGGACCGCCCAACGACATTCCCTACGGCGACAACCACCTAAGGTTCGCCTTCCTCGCATCAGCAGCCCTCGCATACGCAAGCGCCATCCGCTTCCGGTGCATGGCCATCATCGGCCACGAATGGGGCGGGGCACTCGCCGGGGCACTCGCCACTACCGTTTACCAAGAAGACTTCGAATCCGTCCCGTTCTTCTTCTTTGTTCACAATATCACATACGACTTCCACGTCTCGTCCAGCGAGATCGAGAACATCGGCCTCCCGCGCAAGAACTACAACATGGACGGCTACGAGTTCTGGGGAAAGGTCAGCCTCCTCAAGGCGGGCATCTGCTACGCCCACAAGGTCATCTTCCCGTCGCCCGGTTACCGTGACGCCATGCTCTACACAAACCTCTCCGGAGGCCTGAGCGGATTCCTGAACCACAATGCCGACAAGCTTATCGGAATCCAGTTCGGCGTCAGCTATGAGTTCTGGAATTTCAACAAAGAGAACCGTCCCATCAAGGACGCCAAGAAAAATGCTCGCAAGGAACTGGCCGAAAAGTACGGCGCGGATTACAGCAACAAGCTGCTTATGTACGTGCACCTCGACGCCGAAGCCGGCAACACGTCCGAAACACTTGCGACTATTCTCGCCGACGTCACCAAGGAAAACGTATTCGTGCTCGTGGGCTGTTCGCAGAACCACCCCGACTGGAACTACTATAACGAATGCGCCAGGCAGGATCCGAAATCGATGCAAGTCATCGAATTCGACGAGACTTTTACGGACGTGGAAAAACTGCGCAGCATCCTTGCCGCCTCGGACATCATGTTCGCGGGCAACCTGCGCGAGCCCTCCACCTCGATACTCCTAAAGTCGCTCGCCTGCGGCTGCATCCCGGTCACGGGCCGCAACGTCGGCGTCGCAAGCATGCTTACCGACTACACGTTCGACACAGCCGCTGCCGCCAACGCATTCCTCGTTGACGACGCGAACGCCCCGCACCTGATGCTGCCCCGTATAAAGGATGCTCTCAATGTCTACCAGACGGACACCGCCGACTGGGACAAAGTCGTTGTAAACGCATACGGCGGATTCCATTATGAATGGGACAAGACAATTTCCAAATATTTACTTATATTTGGCGAGCTGGGGCTTTAGCTCAATTGGTTAGAGCAGCGGACTCATAACCCGCGGGTTCCCGGTTCAAGTCCGGGAGGCCCCACGAAAAGCCCTGTCTATCGAAAAGATAGCAGGGCTTTCTTTTACAAATTCATCCCTGCCCCAAGGTCCGTCCATGTCCGCCAGTTTTACAAAGAAACGAATTCTGCTCGCATGCGCTTTTGCGTTCGCCGCATGCAGCGATTTCGACCTCTTGGACACGAACGACTCCAACGGCATGGGACACGAAAGCGACAAGGTCGAGGGATTCGTCAGGATCCACTCCACCGGGGATTCGACATGGCTCGGGACATCGCTTTCCAGCGCAAGGCGCGACGAGCGTCCCGAAATGAAGGTCAAGTTCACCTACGACTTCGCCATCCAGAGGCACGAAGTCACGTGCAAGGAATTCAAAAGCACCCTGAAATCCCCCAAGCTAGACTGTTCCGGGAGCAAGCCGGCTACCGACGTGACTTTCTATGACGCCGTACTGTACGCAAACGCGCTCAGCAAAAAGGCTAAACGCGACACCGCCTACACCTACACCGGCACCTCGTTCGACAAGTCCGGGCACTGCAAGAAGCTGTACGGCTACACGTTCAAGCCATCGTCGAACGGGTTCCGCCTCCCCACCGAGGCAGAATGGATTGCAGCGGCATCCATCAGCTGGATTCCCAGGGAGGCCTGGACCGCGGACAACTCCAACTACCAGTTACACTCCGTCTGCAGCGGCGCCCAGGAACAAAAGGCCATCTGCGACATGGAGGGCAACGCGATGGAGTGGGTGAACGACTGGATGGGCAGCTTCGCCGACACGACGCTCGAAAACTTCGTCGGACCACCCGACGGCGGATTTACCGACGAGCGCGTAGTCAAAGGTGGCAGTTTCCGGACAAACAGCGACAACATCCACCTGTACTCGCGCGGCGACATATACACGGTAACCACGAACACGCAGGCGAACTATATCGGGTTCCGCCTGGCCTACGGGAGCATCCCCGACGCGACATGGATGGGCCACGACGCCAGGCCTACCAGCAGCAGGATATCCATCCTTACCGACTACGCCTCCCTCCGCCTCGCTACTGGGGACCGCAAGTTCAAGCTGGTGTTCCGCAACGATGTCTCGGGGAACCTCGCGTTCGTCGAATTTCCCCAGGGAACATACGCCGCCACAGAAATCGTCGACACCATCGATTCCTACCATCCGGACATATCGCCCGACGGGAACTACGTCGCATTCTGCACGGGCTACGAGGGCGCCAGCAGCAAGTCCGCTCTCTACGTACGCAAGCTAGACAGCAAGGGATCCGGCCTCGTGAAGCTCGACGTCAAGCAGGCTGTCATTCCCCGATGGAGAATCATCGACGGCGACACGGTAATCGTGTACGTGACCAGCGCGGACAACAACAAGGACGAAGACACCTTCAAGAAAGAAAGCACCTGGCTAGTCAAGTTCGAAGGCGGAAAGTTCGGAACGCCGAAAAAACTGTTTGACGGAGCCTACCACGGCGGAATCTCGAACGACATGAAAACGGCCGTCACCGGTTCGCAGCTATTGCGCGTCCGTCTTGCACCCAAGGAATCCACCATCGAAGACCCCCTTTCCACCGACACCGTCTGGTACGAAGGGCGCCAGATATGCAACGTGAGCCTATCCAAGAATAACGCGGCACAGGTAGCCTTCCTAGCCTTCGGCAATTCATCGTCCGCCAAAGGAGACAAGGCCGAACGCGCCCACGAGTACATCCATATAACCACCCGTTACGGCAAGCACACCAAGCAAATACAGGCCCCCAGCAACTACACGTTCGACCACACCGAATGGGCCACCGGCAACACTCTCGTCGCGACGCTCACCACGCCGGACGGCGTTCACGAAAAAATCGCACTCGTATCTTCCAAGAACAACCAGATTATCTACCTGGCCGAAGGCGACGAACTCTGGCACCCATGCCTCTGGACTAAGGCCGGCAACGACTCTACGTACAGCAACCTGGATCCTGACAGCATCGGCATGTACATGACCGAGACATCCGCCCCCGAATCGCAAATCATGAAGGTGAAGATGGACTTGTTCTGGGAAAAGCTCGATAGCATCAACGCCGTCATCATCGGATCGTCCCGCTCGTTCTCCGGAATCGACCCGATCATGTTGAACCCGTACACAGTCAACATTTCCTATTCACGCGAATGCCTTACCGGAACGGACTACTTCTTAACCAACTACGTCATCCCGTTAGCACCAAAGCTAAAGTATATCATCCTAGCCCTGGATTACGACAGGTGGTTCGTCAAGGACGAGATTTTCAAAGAGATTTTCGACGGGGTTCCCGGCTATCTCTACGACGAGCACCACAATTTCTGGCACGACGGCGTACCCCAAAACATGGTCGAGCTTTCAAAAGCCGCACTGCAACCCGAAAGCGACCTGATCGAGTCATTCTCGTTCCACCGGGGCATTTCCCTCTCGTATACCGTGGGATGGGGCTCCGAGCGCCCCGACATAGACAACGATCCGGACTGGTTCGAAAAAGACAGTTCGTCGTTCTGGTACAATTTCAATCTGCTCGAAAAAATCATCAACAGCGCAATCAAGGAACACATATTCGTAGTCGGGGTCGTCTTCCCGCAGTCGCCCTACTTCATCAAGAACATGAAGGTTTTCGGACGATACGGGCTCAACTTGGACAAGGCCAAATTCATCCAGGAACAGGTCGATGCGCTAACCAAGAAGTACACGAACTTCTATGTCCTGGACGAATACAACAACGGGAAACACGACTACGAGAGCGACGAGTTCGGGAACTCCGACCACCTGAATCTCATCGGGGCCCAAAAGATGTCGATCAGGGTCAGCAAGTTCCTGGAAGAATTACCGTAAGTTCAGCAAAAGGCTACTTGACCAGGAACTTCATCGACCTGGAGTGGCCCCTGTATTGGATGCGGGCGATATACATTCCCTTAGCCAAGTTCTTGAACGGAATGAAGTGCGATCCGACGGGCAACACGGCCGTCTTACCGATGCGACGTCCCACATGGTCAAAGAAATCCACCTTCATCGAGAACTCGGACCTCAGCTGGATTCCATTGGCCAGCACCTGAGCCGACAGGGCCGGTTCAAGAACAACATAACCGGGCAGGGCATCCTTGTCGTCCTTCTTTTTCGAAGACGAGGACTTGGCCTTGGACGAAGAAGACTTGGGAGCCGAGGAGGAACTGCTGAGGGCTCCGATCGGGATGGAATCCAATGTTGTCAGGCAGGTAACGTCGTCAATCACTAGATCTCCAAAATCAGAAGAAATTCCGACAATCGACTTTTCGAAGAGATTGTTGGTATTCTTTTCGCCATGAGGAACATTGTCGAGATTTCCGCCTCTCAATTCCCAAACCAGTTGCGTAATCTTCGACGCGTTGAAAGTCTTTTTCTCGCCCCAGTTTTCCTGAGACAGTTGCGACCACTTGATGACTGCCGTGCTGTAACCATGGAAGGCCTCGGTATCAACCACCTTAGTCAGGACCTGCGACGGGTAGACCTCTTTATAGTGATAGTTGTCGTCCTTCACCGTGTTGATGTCCGCACGGAACCTGTGCCCCTCACCACGGTACCTGTACGAAATGCCCGTACACTTGCCTAAATCGTAATCAATGCCGTTCCCCACCGTCTTCAGGCCAAATGCCACGTAAGGCACGAACCAATAGGACGGAGCGGCATCGTAGTCTTCATAATAAGGGTCGTAGGCGCCCTTCTGCATCATCAGCATGGACTTGCCGAATTCGTAATAAAGTCCGCCCACCCAGGTATCGTTGGATTCCAAGTCCTGGACTTCCGGACCAGCATCCTTGAGGACTTCTGCCGTAAGGGGACTTTTGGTACGCAGCGGGAAATAAATCGAAGTGTCCCGTTCCTCGCCCGTGCTGTCCTCGTACACGAAGGTACGGGGTTCAAACGTCCAATTCGAGAACGCGCCATCAATATAGATGGTGTTAAATTCGGAGCAGGATTGCGGGAATTCACTATAGAGGGGTTCCCAGAAATCCCAGCCCACTGTCTGGCAGCCGGCATCCGCCGAGTCCGTATAGACGAACCAATAGTCCTGATCGCTCAGGAGCGAGACCCTGTCGTCCGTCTCGAAATCTTCAATCACAATATCGGCAAAGGCGACCGCAGCAAAGGCGACCAGCGCAAAAGGGATTATTTTCATCTCGAACTCCTTTTTTTACGTAATATAGCTAACAACCTCCTCTCTCTCAATTTTTTTCAGCGCACAGACCTTTTTTATCTATAATTGCAGCATGGCACCGGACGAAATCAACGCCCTCATCAAGAAGTTCTCGCCCCTACTGGACGAGAGTTCCGAAGTTTTCCGCGAACTCGCTACGTTTTTCGGCGAAGGCAGCAAGATTGACGTCCACCACGGGGACCTCTCCAAATTCCTCGGACGCAAGAGGCTCTACCGTGTCATCCGCCTGCAAGGCGAAAGCTACAAGGATTGTGTCTACCAGCTGATCGACGACCATCCCGAATCCATGGATGCGCTCGGGATGCTGCGCTACTACAAGGCGCCCGCGGGCCCTGTCCGCTGGGAAGACGTGGAAGCCGCCGAAATCGCCATGGGCAAGGAACTCACCGTGAACGCTTACGGCTGGATGCCCGACGCATGGACGCTCTTCGAAAGCGAAGGTACGAGTGCAGCACAGCCCGACACGGCGAAGACGCACCAGATGGTGGCCATCCTCGCCTTCGACTACGGGGAATAACGGCAAGACGGCCGCGACAGACTAGCCCGACATTACAAACATTCCACCCTAACATTCCAAGCACCTCAGCCTGACAATCCGACTTTTCACTCCACCCCCGCTCCCTATATGCAACAAGCGTTGCATATAGAAATTTTTTTTGTGATTTTTATCAAAATCTTGTGATTTTTGTTAAAAAATTGAACTTTTGTTGCATAAAATACTTGACTCACTGCATTTTCGGTTTTATATTTATCATTGATGAAACCGATAATCGACTACATAGATTTTCGCCAGTACATGCTGGACTACTACGAGGACCGCAAGCGCCGCTCCGCCTTTTCGTGGCGCGAGTTCTCGAAAATAACGGGATTCAGTTCCTCGTCCTACATGAAGGTGGTCTGCGACGGCAAGAGCAAACTCAGCCGCCTCGGCGTGGAGCGTGTCGCCGATGCCATGGGCCTTACCGGTTTCGAAAAGGAATTCTTCCGTGCCATGGTCAAATACGGCCAGGCCGAAGACGAAGGCGCCAAGAAGTCCGCCTACGAAAGCATGCTCGCCATCGCGAAAGACCACAAGGTCCGCGTGCTGCAGGGCGACCTCTTCGAGTTCTACGACTCCTGGCGCAACCCGGTCATCCGCGAGCTCGCCCCGCTCATGCCGGGCGCCACCCCCGGCGAAATCGCCAAGAAGTGCTATCCCGAAATCTCGGCAGCGGAAGTACGCCAGTCCCTCGATTTCCTCTCCAGGACCGGGCTCTTGAAAAAGTCCATCGACGGCCAGCTCGAACAGGCCGAAACGTCCGTCATCGGGACACCCGACGCCACGCGCCTCGCCTTGCGTGGGATGCACCGCCAGATGTCCACGCTCGCAACTCCCGCGATCGACCTCCCCAAGGAGGAACGCAACTTCAGCGGAGTCACCATGGGCCTATCCAGGGACACCTACGAACGCATCGTCAAAGAACTCGACGAATGCCGCCGCAAGGTCATCGCCATCGCATCCGAAGACAAGAACATCGATCAGGTTTACCGACTGAATTTGCAACTTTTCCCGCTGACTAGGAACGTCAAGGAGGACAACCATGAAGAAGCTTAAAATATTCTTTGCAAGTTTTGCCATGGTCCTGCTCTGCTCGGGATGTTCCGAATCGGACAAGTTAGCCGGTACCGCCGAAGAGCCCAACGAGCTCGCCTACCAGGACCAGCCCCTCTCCAGTTCCGAAAAGCCCGACACGCTGGAATCCTCCAGCTCAAAGCAAGTCAAGAGCAGCTCCAGCTCCGAGCGAGCAAAGAGCAGTTCCTCCAGCAGCCTGGAGCCGGCCAAGCCGAAGTCTTCCAGCAGCGTGACGGACAAGGACAAGCCCGGCACATCAAGCAGCGCACCCGCCAGCAGTTCCTCCAGCGAAAAACCGCCCCAAGGAATCCAGCCGCCCGACGAAAACGACAAATCATCGTCGAGCAGCGTTCCTTCCAGCAGTTCTTTCAAGGACCCCGGCGACGGAGACACGCATACGCCCCCGCAGTCCTCCACACCGGAGAACCCGCCCTCCCTGAGCGACTACATAGCAATATTCGGTCTCGAAGACATGCCGTTCGACACTACGGTCATGGCATCGATTGCCACCAAGGAAGACACCTCCTCGCCGCAGCAACCGCCTGCCGCGCAGACCTCGGAATTCGACAGGATAGGCGTGCACCAGTTCGTCAAGCAGAATATCTACGCACTGCAGGACCTCTTCCCGATTGCCACCAAGCAGTACAAGGAACTCGCCACCGCCATCGCCAATGACAGCGCCGAATGCGGGCTCTATCTGCTCAACATCCGCGGCAGCAGCGAAAACGTGGGCCACCTGCTCACGGGAGTCTCGGCCGACACCATGACCGTCGTAGACATCGTGGCGCCGAGCTGCCTGACCAATACCAACGGGAAACTCGTCCGGTTCCTCTTCAGCTACTGCGGAGACGTGGACCGCGATCCGATAATCAAGAGGACGTCCGTCACCAGCGACATTCCTGCGAACAGGTGCCCGGACAAACTCATGGAAAGTGAATGGGTGAAATAAGGGGAAACATCATGAAGAAGAATGTATCCAAAATAGCCTGCGGGTTTGCCGCGGCATCGATTGTCGCCCTCGCCCTGAGCGCCTGCGAAAGCGACTCGTCCCCCGTCATCTGCACCTGCGAGCCGTCGGAATCCTGCAACAACCGGGATATCAGCAGCTCGTCGGAGGCAAGTACGTACCCCGCCGGTAAAAAGCACGAGCAGTGTTTCACTTTCGAAAGCATGTGCCCGCCGTGCGACGGTGACGACTGTCCCATTTACTACCAGCCCTGCACTTACTGCGGCGGCATGCAGCAAAACGACACGCTCGTGGAATGCGGAACCGGAGACATCTACATCTGCGGAATAGGCGACGAATGGGTCCCCGACTGCGTGCACCTGATAGATTCGGACGGGACGGCAAAGAAAAACTTGAAATGCTCCATCAACCTTTTCGAAACGAAGGACTGCAACACGGGCAAGCCGCTCATCTGCAAGGAATACAAGTGGCAAGAGAAGCCCGAAGAAATCGCAAGTTCCTCGTCCACCGGAATTTCGTCCTCCACAGAACGCATCGGGAGAATGGAGCCGGGCTGCTTTGACATAGAGAGAGCGTGCCCGCCATGCGATGAAAACGGATGCATCAACTTTGTCCTTCCCTGCAACCACTGCATAGGCTCCTTGGGCGACTCCATCGCCTCGTGCGACGGCAACGGCATCTATGTCTGCGAAGCAAATTACTGGGTAAAAAAGTCCAATGGCCAATCCGGCAGCTCATCGAGTTCCTCGGCCGTGACCATTTCCTCTTCGGCAGTGGCAAGTTCCTCTTCGGCGGGACGCGTCGGAGAAAAGCACGAGAAATGCTTCGAGTACGAAACGATGTGCCCGCCATGCAACGAAGAACCGTGCCCCATCCCTGTCGTTGCCTGCAACGACTGCGGCGGAATGGAAAACGACACGCTCGTCGAATGCGGGAGCAACGACCTCTACATCTGTAAAGAGAGCTACTGGGAAAGCTACTGCGTACACATGAAGGATTCCTCCGGCGTCGCAAAGGCAGACATTCCCTGTCACCACGAACACGCAATCGCGAAGGACTGCGACACGGACGGAACTCTCATTTGCCGCGAAGGCACCTGGCACGCCCTTACCGAAAACGATTCCTGGGTAGGCGAACCCTGCACCGAACAAGGGAAAATCAAGACGATTCCCCTCGACTACAAGACCGTGAAAGGGGCATCCTTTTCCATCAACACGCGGTACTATTGCGACGATGGCAATTGGACAGAAGTACACACGAACGAGCCGCTTAATGGCATACCCTGCGAAACAGGCGACACCGTAACCGTCGGCAAAACCACCTACGAATGCGATGAAGGAACCTGGTTCGACAGCGAAAGGCGAGCCATCGCAATAAAAGATTGTTCCGCCAGTCCCCTCATCGGGGCAGATTGCACCGAATCAGACGAATGGGTATACGACGTCGGATGCGCATACCATTGTCAGGACGGCAAGTACATTTTAAAATAAAGGAGAAACATCATGAATAAGAAGATCACCGGCATGGCCCGCGGCCTTGCCGCAGCCACGATTGTCGCCTTCACGCTCACCGCCTGCAGCGACGACAGCAGCAGCGTATCCCCCGTCAACGACACCAGTTCGATCGAGGAGCAGCTTTCCAGCGGCAACGATACGCCTGCACCCAACGGAAACGACACCCCGACATCCACGGAATCCAAGCAGGACTCGCCCGCATCCAGCGGCAACGACGCCCCGGCTCCGGCTTCCAGCGATTCGGCCAGCCCCAACAGCATTGACGCGCCCACTTCCAGCGTCAACCCGAGCGCGGACACCACGCATAATTCCAACTCCGACGTCACGCCGACATCGTCTTCCGACGTGGTGCCGAATTCTTCGTCCGACGTGACGCCTGCCTCCTCGAATACGGACACGACCAATTTCAACCCCGAAAACAAATGCCCCCCAGGCGGAGACTGCAACGGCGACGGCATTCCCGACGGAATCTACAGGCCCGATCTCGAGCCCTGCGCGGTCGAGGACTCGACAATGGAATTCTACAACCGCATCTTCACCTGCAAGGAAGGCAAGTGGGTATACACGCCCGACCCCGACGACACCGACCCGCACAGAGAAACGGCGACCGATGCGAAAGCAGAACACCGCGGCGGCCCTGCAGTGGCCCCGATCGTCGTGAAAGTAAAGAACGCCGACGGCACGGTCACCATCCGCGATGACGGGGCAGACATTTACGACTTCAACGCCGTGTCCGTAGGTGTCGAACTTCTCGGCGACACCCTAGTCGCGCATGTCGAATTTCCGGAAGCAACAACGAACGGCTTTTCGATGGGCACCCTCACGTTTACTCTGAGCAAAACCTGCGAGGGCGTAAATTACCTGAAGTATCCCAATAGAGACTACGCCAAACCAATTCACGAAGTCGATAAACTGACCGACTGCGGAAACAACTCGTCGTGCGTGGAATGCCCGCCCGATCAGGACTGCGGCGGCGTGGCCTGGTAAAAAACAAGGAGAAGCATCATGAAAAAGAAAATCACCAGCATGGTCTGCGGACTTGCCGCGGCCTCGGTAATCGCCTTCGCGTTCACCGCCTGCGGTGACGACAGCTCCAGCGTATCTCCTGTGAACCAGGAATCGGGCGTCGACACCCCGGCAAGCAGCGGCAGCGACACCCCCGCAAGCAGCGGCAACAATGCACCGGCATCCAGCGAAGCCAAGCAGGACCCGCCCGCATCCAGCGACACGCCGACATCAAGCAGCGACGCGCCCGCCTCTTCCGGAACGGTTCCGGCATCCTCGTCCGGCACCGCGCCAGAATCGTCATCCGCAGTGGAACCGGCATCATCGTCGAACATAGTCTCCAGTTCCAGCACACAGGAATACTGCATCGATGCAGCGCAGATATGCCCGCCGTGCAACAGGACTCTCGACGGACCGAGCTGCCCGGTAACGAACGAGCCCTGCATCCAGTGCAGTACGGAAGGGGAAACCGCCAAGGAATGCAATACCGGGAAAACCTATCAATGCCACGAAAGGTCCTGGGTACTAAACGACTCCATCTGCGAGCACATCACCGATTACGACGGAATGACCGCCAACGGGAACTGCATCGACCGGGAAAATGAAATCGTCCCCGACTGCGTGACCGGCGAACAATACAAGTGCGTTTCGAATTACTGGAAGCGCTTGGAAGTGGCGACCAACGTGAAGACGGGGCACCGTGGCGGCCCTGCAGTGACCCCGACCATCGTGAAAGTGAAAAATGCCGACGGGACAGCCACCTTCCAGGACGACGGAGTGTCCATTGACGACGCCTGCACCACCAACGGGCTGAAGGCGCTGCTCTCGAACGACACCTTGTACGCAACCTTCACGTACCCGGGATGCACGACGACCGGCGGCTTCATGGGAGTAATCACGTTCACCCTCAGCGACGAGTTCGTCAACGCAAAATACATCAAGTACGACAACAATAAGAACGTCCGCGAAATCCACGAAGTCGAAGAACTGAACGACTGCGGGAACAACGCCTCTTGCGGGACGCACGACGTATGCCGCGACGACCCCATCATCGGCACCGAATGCGACGCGAGCAAGCCCGAGGAAAATGTCATCAGCAAGGATGGTTGCGTATACCAATGCAATGCGGGCAAGTACATGTACCTCCCGCCTCCGACATAGGCTTAACCAACGCACTATATTGTTAGCTCCTAAACCAAAATGGGAACCACAATTGTGGCTCCCATTTTTTTGATTCAACGAACAAGAGCTAAAAAAAATAGTTTGCTATTTTTCTGAACATGGAACGAGAAAACTTTAAATCCAGACTTGGTTTTATCCTTATCGCTGCCGGATGCGCCATCGGCCTTGGCAACGTGTGGCGTTTTCCCTACATTGCAGGCCAGTACGGCGGTGCGGCATTCGTGCTTCCGTATCTCGGGTTCCTGCTGTTCCTCGGGCTCCCGATCCTCATGGCGGAACTCGCGCTCGGTCGTGGCGGCCACAGCGGTGTCGCCCGCGCCTTCGACAACCTGGAAAAACCGGGCACCAAGTGGCACTGGGCCAAGTTCCCGCTGATTTCGGCGAACTACATCTTGATGGCGTTCTACTCGGTGGTCACGGGCTGGATGCTCTACTACTTCTACAAGATGGTCACCGATGCAAGCTTCCTCAAGGGGACCCCCGACCAGATTGCGGCCGGCTTCGGCGAAATGCTTTCGAACCCCGCGCTCATGATTTTCTGGATGACTGTCGCCATCGTGCTCGGCTTGGGCGTCGTATCGCTCGGGCTCCAGAAAGGAGTCGAAGGCGTTACCAAGAAGATGATGATCTGCCTGCTTGTCATCATGCTCCTCCTTGCCATCCGTGCCGTAACACTTCCGGGCTCTACCGCGGGTCTCCAGTTCTATTTGCTTCCGTCTTTCGAGCGCTTGACACAGTCCGGCAAGGGCGTGGGCGAGGCCATCTTTGCGGCATTCGCCCATGCATTCTTCACACTCAGCATCGGTATCGGCAGCATGGCCATTTTCGGCAGCTATATCGGCCGCAAACACTCCCTCGTCAAGGAAGCGGCGAGCGTCTGCATTCTCGATACCGTCGTCGCGCTTGTTGCGGGCATTATCATCATCCCGAGCTGTTTCGCCTTTGGCCAGTCTCCCGGACAGGGCCCGGGCCTCATCTTCGTTACGCTTTCGAACGTTTTCTCCATGATGCCGGCGGGCCGCTTCTGCGGTGCGGCGTTCTTCCTGTTCATGTCTTTTGCGGCGCTATCCACCTTGATTGCCGTCTTCGAGAACCTCGTCTCGTTCTGGATGGACCTCAAGGGGTACAATCGTAAAAAAGTCGCCTTCTGGAACATCCTGGTCGTATTCGCGCTTTCGCTCCCCTGCGCTCTCGGTTTCAACGTGCTTTCGGGATTCGAGCCGTTCGGCCCCGGCAGTTGCGTGCTGGACCTCGAAGACTTTATCGTGAGCAACACCATGCTCCCGCTTGGCGGCATGTTCATCGTGATTTTCTGCTCCAGCCGTTATGGCTGGGGGCAGGAAAAATTCTTTGCCGAAATCAACTCCGGCAAGGGCTACAAGATTCCGAGCAACACCTTCTTCAGGATTTATTTCAAGTGGGTGCTGCCGGTCCTTGTTTCCATCCTGCTCATCCAGGGATACCTATCCAAGTTCGCCCCCGAACTCTGCGCCAAGATATTCGGGTAGCGTAAAGGCTTTGCAGGGCCCACAATTCCTTAGAACTGTTCAAAGAACTTGTGGACTTCTTCGGGAACCCAGGTGCCCTGCCAGTCCCAACCGACACTCATGTTGCCAGTGTCGTGTGCAGTCCACTGGTGGCTACCAGGCCAGCTGCACCACTTGACGGGGAAGCGCGGATCCACTTCCGTGAAGTCATAACAGACATGTCCCGTATTGCCTTTGATTTCGTCGGGCTTTTCTTTTTCAGCTTCGGCACGTTGTCCATTTTCGTCAACTTTTGCGTTCCGCTTGAGGATTCTCGGGAGAGCGCTGTTCTTGGCAAGGTTGTAGTCGCAGCGGTCGTCATTGACGCCGTGCACGTTCATCCAAGCGATGGGCAAATCTTTCATGGCATCGCCTTCGGGCAGCCAGATGTTGTAATCGGCCACAGCGTAGGTCGCAGCGGCGCGAACGCGGTCCTGCATGTCCTGGGCCAGCGAGTAGCTGAACATGGCACCGTAGCTGAAGCCCGTGATGAACACACGGCTCGTGTCGATACAGTAGTTCTCGTTCAGGGTGGTAAGCGTCTGGGCGAAGAAGTCGTGGTCGGCCTGGCCCTTGTTCCACAGGCCGCCAATCGCATCGAGAGAGACAAAGATGTAGTCGCCGTTCTTGTCGAGCACCTGCTGGCCGTAGTACGGAGTCGGATGGTCGTAGTCCGCGGCATGGTGCACAAAGTCCTCGCCATTGCTGCCGTAGCAGTGCAGCGCGAACAGCACCTTGTGCGGCTTGTTGTTGTCGTAGTTCTTGGGAAGTGTGATGAAGTACTTGCGGTTTTCGCCGCCCACCGTTATCTGGAACTGGTCGCCGTTCTCGACGCTCCTGACCTTCTGCAGCTTGGATGCCGAGCCGCAGCCCTTGCTGGGCGTGGGGTCGTTCTTGAGCGCGTACCCGAACTTGAACTGCGGCGCAGTCTTTTTGAGTTTCACGTCGAGCGTGGTGTCAAGCGTGCCGAGCGGGACGGTGAGCGTGTCGAAGCCGTCGGCGACGAAGCGGATGGCTTCGTCCTGGGCGGCAGCTTTCAGGAGGGCATGTTCTGCAGAGGCGGTCAAGGAACTGGCATAGCTACCGTCGGCCGTAAACTTGAAATTCTGCTGGACGTTCCCCACGGACACATGTGCAAAGTACGTACCGCGAGCCTTAATAGCCCTGCTCAAGTCGTATGTACCGGAGCCCTGCATGGTCTTTTTGAAAACTTGGTGGCCCAGGGAGTTGAATACCTGGACCCGGACCGGCGAAGTCCCGCTCTGGGCATAGGAAAGAACGCCGTTGTTAACGCTAATGTACCCGACGGAATTGGAAAAAGACGATTGAATCGCCATACCTATGGAATCTTGCGGGACGGCCTCCTCCTCGTGGATGGTAAATTTGCCCTGATCATCGGTCGTTGCGATCTTGCCCTCCTTAAGGAGGCTTACCGAAGCGCCTTTGATGGCCGTTCCCTGGTCATCGGAAACAGACCCCGTTATGGTGTATGCAGATACAACTCCGCTGAATGCCAAAAAGCATGCAGCCGCAATTTTGGTCGATTTGATAACCATTTGTACTCCTTTTTAACCTAATCCACAAAGAATTAATTTATACCGCAATGTGACCAAGATTACGCGCCCACCCCTCTTAGCCATGGACGATTTATCTATAAAGATATTTTTACCTTCGGCCATTGCAAGCTACAAGCCGATTGTCTATATTTGGGGGCGTTAGAATCTCTGCGATGTTGCAGGATTTTTCCGGAAGTCATTGTCTAACCTTCCTAAAAAAACAACATGAAAAGCTATATCCAGCGCGAATGGCAGGATTTGGTCGTCCTCCTCCGCAATATTCCCTCCCTCGTCGTCAGTTTCTTCATTCTCTCCGTCGTGTGCATGAACTTGCTCGCGAACAAGGAACTGGTCTCCTTCGAATACATGGCCCTTGACTGCGGTTTTACGCTCAGCTGGTTCTCGTTCCTCTGCATGGACATGATATGCAAGCGGTTCGGCCCCAAGGCTGCCATGAAGGTCTCGGTAGTCGCGCTCTTCGTGAACCTGTGTACCTGCCTGTTCTTCAATATCCTTTCGCATGCGCCGGGCATGTGGGGCGAATTCTACAGCTACATCGACACGAACCCCGATGCGGCCAAGGTGGCAAACGATGCGCTCAACGCCACGTTTGGCGGTTCCTGGTACGTGGTGCTCGGTTCGGCGCTCGCCATGTTCACCGCCTCGCTCGTCAACTCCGTCGTGAACTACGGCATGGGAAAATTCGCAAAGGGCAAGGACTTCAAGACGTTCGCCGCACGCTCCTACGTTTCGACGATGGTCGCGCAGTTTGTTGACAACATGATTTTCGCCCTAGCGGTAAGCCACGTGTTCTTCGGCTGGACCATGAAGCAGGTCCTCATCTGCTCGGTTACGGGTGCCGTCATGGAACTCCTCTGCGAAGTCGTCTTCAGCCCTGTCGGTTACAAGATGGCCTGCAAGTGGGAAAAGGAAAACGTCGGTAGCGATTACCTCAAATTCAAGGCGGGGCAAGCATGAACGTCTTTATCAGCGGAACGCACAGCGGTATCGGCCGCGCCATCGCAGAACTGTTCCTGAGCAGGGGCGCGCACGTTGTCGGTTTCGATATCCAGAAATCGACGATTGACCACACCGAATACGAGCACCATATCGTCGATGTTTCGGACAAGGCTTCTTTCCCGGAACTTTCTATTGCGGCAAACATCGTCGTGAGCAACGCGGGCGTACAGAACTCCGGCCGCGATATCGAAATCAACCTGATGGGCGCGATGAACTTTGTCGAGAAGTATGCAATCCAGCCCGAAATCAAGTCGGTGCTTTTCATTGCGTCTTCGAGCGCACATACTGGTGACGAATTCCCCGAATACGCAGTCTCCAAGGGCGGACTCCTGACCTACGTGAAGAACGTGGGCCGACGCATCGCCAAGTTCGGCGCGACATGCAACAGCATCTCCCCGGGTGGCGTCAAGACCGACCTCAACAAGCCCGTGATGGACGACCCTGCGCTTTGGAACCGCATTATGGACGTGACTCCGCTAAAGCGCTGGGCCGAGCCCGAAGATATCGCGGAATGGGTCTGGTTCCTGACGGTCGTGAACAAGAACTGCACAGGCCAGGACATCCTCGTCGACAACGGCGAGAAGGACCTGAACAGCACCTTTGTATGGCCGTAGTTTTTTGCCGATCGAAAAAAGAGGTGAATCTTCCCGGTGAGACGAATCTCCCCGATTTTATGCAAGTGCTCTTTTTTGAAAATTTGCGCTAATTAAAAAAATCTCGCGTTTTCGAGATGTCGACTTTTTTGGCATGCTATTTGCTTCGTTGTGGGTGTTAATCCCCAACCCAAAGAGGTCTACTATGAAAACCAGACTGATTCCCGCTATGGCATTGTCCCTGATGGGTTTCTTCGCTACCACATCTTTTGCGCAGGAAGACGTTTCCACCGAACCGCAAGTCACTGCCGAGGAACAGGCGACTCCTAGCGAGGCTGTCAAGCAAAAAGCCGACAAGGAAGATCCCAGGGCCGACCGCGCCAAGGAACGCTTCGAACGCAAGGATGCCAAGAAGGCCGAGATTGCAAACCACAAGGCCGAGAAGCAGGTCCTGAAAGAGGAACGTGCCGCAGCCCGCGCTGAACGCAAGGCTGAAAAGGAAGCCTTGAAGGAACAGCGCAAGGCCGAAAAGAATGCCGTCAAGGAAGAACGCCAGGCTGAAAAACAGGCCCTAAAAGAAGAGCGCAAGGTGGAATACGATGCCCAAAAGGAAGAGCGCAAGGTAGAAAAGGAACAGCGCAAGTCCGAAAAGAAGGAGCAGAAAGAAGAACGCAAGTCGAACAAGGGGAATGGCCGCGACAAGTAGCCTGTACCCACAAAATGAGCCCAAAGCCCAACAAAGACACGGATAAAACCGTGTCTTTTATATATCCCAGAGAACGGAAGCCTTGAATTCAGTAAAGGCACTTTTTTGGGGGTAGTCGATTTCGTAACCCGAAGGAATCGAATAAGACCGATAGAATTGATCCAGCCCCAAAACGACGCCCACGTAGGTGGGTTTCCAAGAAACGGACGTTCCCCACGAGGCGCTGAATTTCTTGACCTTCTCATAAACCGCACTTGGGCCATCCACCACAAATCCATAGAACAGGTTCGCCTTGACATTGAGAATAATTTCCGTCTTGAATCTGTATGAAAATGACGGTCTCAAAGAAGGCCCCATCCACTTGAGCCAATACTCGAATGACTTGATGGAATCCGCTTCAAAACGCCCGCCCACATAAACGGCCCCCTTCCAACCATACTTGACGAATCTACGCCACGAAACATAAGTATTCACAGACAGGGGACCGTCAAGATTTTCGTACGCCGAAAGAGCCAAACCTAATTTCTGCTTATTGATTCGTGCAAAATACTTTTCGGCCCACAAATAGAAATCGGGCGTCCAACCATCCTCTTCCGAAGCATTCACATTCGAGCCGACATCAAGCATGAATGATTTCCCGACAAGGCTGTATTCCAAGCCAATCGATGCTTCCCAAGCGCTCGTATCCAGGGACGGCATGTCTTCCTTGTCGATGAACAAATCCCCAGACAGGTTTAATTCGAAAGAATGGAGCCTGTCATTGGAATCATAATCCAGCGAGAAAGTCATCGAAGTCGATAGCTCATTCCCATTTTCGCTCGTGGAATCATCCTTAGCGTAATTTAGGTGCACATATCCGGCATTGCCATACGCATGGAACTCCCACGGACTGACCGCACTGTCTTTCGAAGATTCTCCGTCAGATTGTCCCATCGCATCCCTATAGCTATCGACGATTTCCTGGATTTCCGCAGTATACGGACCAGGCACGGCGAGAGCTTCCTCGAATGTCTTCAACGCGAGGGAGATATCTCCGGCTTCTTCGGCTTTCAAGGCACGGAAATAAATATCCTCTTGAGTTTCAGCAGCAACAAGAGAAAACAGAAGAAAAAGCGCTAACGTCAAAAACCGCATTATTTATGAGGAAATCCCTTGCGATCCAAACCGGGCTTTTCATGCGGCGGGTTAGGGTCATGGAATCTTGGATGCTCCCAGGCCGGTCGTTGTTCATGGATATTCTTTTTAGGGGAATCTTCCTCAAAATGGGACTTTTTGTCTCTATTTTTTTCTTTATTCAAACGCTTGGGAGCCTTGTCGTCTTTGGGCTTGTGCCGCAAATCCGAAAGAATCTGTTCCCTCGCTTTCTTACGCTCTTCGCGCATTTTTTGCCAGTTTTCCTTGTCACGCGGCGCCAGTTCGCGGGAATTGTTGGAATTCCTCAATTCTTCGGCCGGTGTAGGCACAGCGGATTCAGGGCGCTCGAAAGATTCCGCCGCAAAAGCAATTGCCGCACAGACAGAAACGATTGTTAGGATTTTCGTCATCATAGTCGTTCTCCTGCAAAACCTATGCCAGTTATTTAAAGTCTTCCTTTTTCAATCCGATACGCTCCATGATTTCACGGAGTACCTTGCGGTCGATGCCCAGGATGGTAGAAGCCAACGTCAAGTTCGCCCCAGCATCCTTTAGCGTACGGCTAATCAACTCGCGCTCCACGGCTTCGCGAGCCTCCTTGAGCGTCCTCGGGGATTCCTTGGCCATAGCCTGCACGTCGTCCAAGCCGAGGTCCTTCGGTTGCACCACTCCGTGTACCGCCTGGATTAGAGCCTTCTGAATCCGGTTTTCAAGTTCGCGGACATTGCCCGGCCAATGGTAACTGAGCAGAGCCTTCTCTGCACTACGGCTCAGGTGGAACTTGCCGCGGCCATATTCAGCACCGTAGCGAGTGAGGAATTCCTCGGCCAGCAGCACAACATCCTGGCCGCGCTCACGCAAGGGCGGCAGCACGACAGGCATGACCTGAATGCGGAAATACAAATCCTCCCTAAAACGTTTAGCCTTGACAGCCTCTTCCAAGTCCACATGCGTTGCACTAATGACGCGCACGTTCACGGGGATTTCGCGGTTGTCGCCCACACGCGTAATATGCTTTTCCTGCAATACGCGCAAAAGCTTGACTTGCATGTTCAGCGGCAGCTCCCCGATTTCGTCCAGGAAAATCGTCCCGCCGTCGGCCTCCTCGAAAAAGCCTTTGCGGTTGTCGATGGCGCCGGTAAACGATCCCTTCGCATGCCCGAACAGGAGCGATTCCATAAGCTGTTCAGGGATGGCTCCACAATTCACGGCAATGAAGGGCTTGTCGGCACGCGGGCTGTGCTTGTGGATATACTTCGCAATGACTTCCTTGCCGGTACCCGTCTCGCCACGGATGATTACCGGAAGCGGCAAGTGCGCAAGCTTATCTGCAATGGCAATCAGTTCAACCATCTTCTCGCTCGAATACACGATGCCGTCTCTACGGACCACATTTTTCAGCACGTCGAGCGATTCCTTGTCGCGCAGTCGGTCATAGACGGCGAAGGCGAATTTCTCGCAGACGTTCACGAACGCGTCGAACAAGCCGCTGTCGTCTTCGGTAAAAGGGTCCTCGCGGGCGGCACGTTGCAGGTACAGGTAACCCGCCTCGCTATCAGGCGTGCGGAACGGCGAGACCATGATGCTGGTCAGCTGGTTCTGCACAATCGATTTCGAGAGGTCCGCCGAATCGTCGTCCAGCTGGTTCCAGACGACCGCGCGTTTTTCGGACTTGGCCTGCTTCACCGCCGAGATGGAGATAGCGACCTGTTCCGGGTTGCTCAGGTGTAGGGGTGTTTCGCCAGCAATGTCCAAGACCGCAGCGTCGGCATGCAGCACTTCCTTGGCCACCTCGAGAATCTTCACAAAGAGGGATTCCGGCTGGACCTCGTCCAGCAGGGTCTTGACCACGTCGAGCATTTTCTCGGTTGCGAGCATGGTTTCAGACTTCATGATAATCCCCTATAAAAAGTAGTGTCAGTCCAACGAAGGCGTCGGCAAGTCCTTAAGGATTGTCGAAGGCAGAGAATCCTGCGAGTCAAGCCCGCTATCCGGTTCCATCGTCACCGAATTCCTGGATTTCTCCAGCAGGAGGTTGCCCGTCTCGTCGATATCGGAGCTGTTTGTCCCAACAATAAAAAAGAATGCCATCAAAGTTAATATAAGTCCAAAAGCCGCCAAATACATGTATTTTCGCTTCTTTTTAGAATGTGCAATGCCCCGTTTTTCGTACGGAAACGCCATGTCTAACCCGTTTGCCAATCCGTCCGGGGGGATTCTTCCCGGTTTTTGGCATTCCAGGGTCTCGGCAAACTTCTGCGCATCTACGGAAGCCTTGATTTCCCCGACTCCGAACGAGCCTAGCGCGATTTCCGCAATTTCGTCCAACTCGTCGAAATCCTCGCACCGCTCCTCGGCA
Source organism: Fibrobacter sp. (assembly GCA_017642335.1). Lineage (GTDB taxonomy): Bacteria > Fibrobacterota > Fibrobacteria > Fibrobacterales > Fibrobacteraceae > Fibrobacter. The sequence goes on along the minus strand of JAGCPF010000011.1, from coordinate 14,889 downwards.
TTCTGGCGCAAGAGCGCTTTCCACAGCGGGCTCAATGCGGATATTTCCGTGGCAGTGAAATTTCCCGAAGCATAAAGTTTTTCATCGACCGATATCGAATCGATTCTGAGAATTTCGGCCTGGAATTCATTGTACCCCAAGGCCTGTATCAAATCCTCACCGGTAATCCAGCGATACAGAAGCATGCCCAAGCTGAACAGGTCGCTTGCCGTAGACGCAGGTCTTCCTTGAAAGCGCTCGGGAGCCGCATAACCAGGCGTACCTGGGCCCACAATGCCAAAATCCACAAGCGTCGCCCGGACCGGGAAACCCGACTTGTCCTGATTCCTGCTCAACAATACATTCGCCGAGTTCAGGTCGCCATGATGTACGCCCACGACATCGAGGGCAAGCAGCGATTGCGTCACCTCACGAAGCAGGCCCAGCGCGACAGGCGCGGGTATGCGACCGACATCGCGGGAATTTTCGCCTTCCACAAAATCATAGACCAAGTACGGATTCCCGTCTCGCACTCCCGATTCGCGAATTCGATAAATTCCTGGAATGCGAATGCATTTCAACTTTTCTATGATTTCGGTTTCAAATGCAGAACCGTTGCAGTACCATTTTAGGATAAACTTGCCACTAATTCCAGAGGCTAGATAAACATCGGCCTCTCCACCACGATGGATTAAATGGCATGAGTCTATTTTATCCAAAATCGACGAATTATCGCTCATAGCCTCCCCGAAAGGACCATTGCCTTCAGCGAATCCTCGGCAACATGCGTCCAGTATATCAGGGACTGGTTCTTCGGGGACTTTTGGAGCCCGGCCGACCAGGTGTCCCAAGCAGACTCCACGTCGCCTTCATCCCAATACATGTTTCCAAGATTGATATAGGCCGAAACAAAATCCGGGTCGTGAGTGATGATATGGATATAGATGTTCTTGGCCGTCTTCAAGTTATCCGGAATATCGCTCTTGGCAAGAATCAACGCCTTCAGGTTGTAGCTGAAATAGTTCAAGCTGTCCAGCTGTATAGACTGGTCCAGCATGGGCATAACATCCGCGGAACCGTCATGCTTCAACGCGGCCCGCGCCAGGTAGAAAAGACATGTCGAATAGTTGGCGTTAATCTTTCCGCTGCTGTCAATATTAGACAAGATGCGGAATTCCTTTGCCGCCTGACTCCAGAGGTCAAAAGTCGGGATGCGCAAGCGCTCCGATTCCTCGGCGATTGCGTAATACGAAAGCGCAAGGCCGTAGCGTGCGTCCCTATTGGCTGGGTCGGCATCCAAGGCTTTGTTGAAACTTATAACGGCCCGGTCGTAATCGCCAATGCGCAAAGCGTCGTTACCGCGCCTTACGTCATTTTCTACGCAGGCAGCTAGCAACAGGGCAAACGCAAAGGTTGCCAAAAGGCGAATACATCCAAGCATAACGAGAAATATATATAAAAAGTTATGCCGATCCGCAAGCCGCTATCGCGACAAACGGTGGTTCACATGGGCATAGTCACAAAGTTTGACCATAGCGTCAATAGGTGATACTGTTCTTCGCTAAAATCGCCCTTGCCATGGAACTTGCGCCGGATGACGCATGCCATGTTGTATTTTGTCCGCGCTTTACACAGACTTTATAAACCATTACTCTGCATTTACAAAGCAATACTTTATATGGATTTAATCCAAATATACGACTTCGCCCATCTGCGGCATGAACAGGGGCTTATGCGATTCGCTCGCGGCACGCTTTGCGTTTTCGAGCGGTTCATAGTAGGAATGTTGACTTAGGCAGAACTTGGAATGGTGAACCGTTATGTAACGGTTGGCATCCAGTTCCGTCATTATCTTGCCAAGGTATTCAGGCAGTGTATGGACATAGGCCCAGTCTTTGCTGTACTGCCCGTTTTCGAGAATGGCCAGGTCGATATCCGGGAACTTCTTTCCAATTTTTTCGAAGTGCGGACCATACCCGCCATCGCCACCGATCCAGACCGTACGTTTGGTCGACTTGAATGCAAATGAAGCCCACAAGGTCTTGTCCTGGTGCAAGTCACGGCCAGAAAAGTGTCTTGTCGGAGTAGCCGTCACGTTAAAACCATCGTCCAAATCGGCAGATTCCCACCAGTCGAGTTCAACGAGTTTCTCAACCGGATAGCCCCAATACTCAAAATGCTCACCCACGCCAAGTCCAGTCACCACCTTCTTCACGCGCGGTTCCAACTCGGTCACCACCTGATAATCCAGATGGTCCCAGTGGTCATGCGTACTCACCAGGTAGTCGATATCCGGCATGTCGGCAGGCTTGTAGACGTCAGTGCCCTTGAACATCCTGTTCACGAAACTTACCGGCGAACCCATGTAGAACACCGGATCGACCAGCACCTTCTTGCCGGACAGGTTCATCAAGTACGACGAATGGCCGAACCACACAATCCAATCGCGGTCCTGCGGAAGCGACTTCAAGTCAGTCTTGACAACATGGAGCGCCGTATCAGGAGTTGTCTGGGCCTTCTCGCCAACCAGGAAATCCATCCAGACGTCGAACATACTCTTGTTGCTCGTCATATGAGGCGTCTCAACCTCATTCACAAACTTGTCGCCGTCGTAATTCGGAGATTGCTTTATGCGTTCAAGACGTTTGCCCTGTGGAATGTGCCCGAAGCTAGCCTTGCCGAGAAACAGCACACTCGCATCTCCAAGGATAAAGAGAACTGATAAAATGATTGCGGTAATCATGAGATTGCGCATCATTATAGAAAAAAGCGCGCACAGCGTTCACCATAAAACAAGACACTTACGGTCTTAACAGGTGAAATTTCAAGTAAAGGGTATAAGTGAAAATACGCCGCGACATAGGTTCGGCCATTTCCGAAGAGTAGGCCGCCATCTTGATATACGTATCAAGCCGGTAGCCAACATCCAACCACGAGAAAAAGCTATACTCGAGCGCAACGTTGTTAAGCAGTAAAAAATCCCAGCCGGTCACGCCATAGTCCGGCGTAGAGCCCTCGATGGTTTTCATGGCATCAATCGTCACCTCGTCATAAAGACGCCACTTTTGATTGTAGATAATCTCTAGCATCAAGCTATACTTTATGCCGCTGTTGTATTGGTAGCTATCCTTGTCCGGGTTGTATTCCGGATGGAATTCCTTGATAATGTCGTCATATCCCATATCTGCAGAACCGAGCATTATCCAGTAAAGCTGGTTCATTATACGAAACCGGGTTTTGTGAGTGAGCCACAACGCCAAATCCATGGCGCCGCCCAACGAAAGCGTACTCACCGTCGCCAAGTCGCCATAGAACGTGTCATAATCCAAGTTCACAGAGAAATCAAGCCAATGGCCAAACCCATGCATACCGAGGTTAACCAGCTTTCCCATAACGTCCATCTGGAGGACATTACCTTCCATGCCCCCCTCACCTAAGACATCCAGTTTGAAATAATCAAAAGGCCGGCGAACTTTCGCGTAGGGCAGGCCATACTCAAGGAACAATGCAAACATTCCGTGGTGGTCATTCCAATCGGCATCCAGTTCATCGGCATTCTCGCCTCCAAAACGGTAATCCGACCCGAACCTGGAACCAAAACCCGCAGCGACAGAAAAATCAATAGGAGGAAAGCCCGTATAAAAATCCCTATCGCCAAAAGCCTTTCGCTGCAAAAAGTCAGCAGGCTCGATCGCCATGGCGGTCAACTGTCTATACCAAGGCGTTCCAGGCCTATTATAAAACATCCTGGCAACCCGGTAGAGAACTTCACCGAACACAGACCCCGCAATCGTCGTAGAAATCAAATCGTTCGGGGCCGGGTATTCCCTTTCGCAGAACATTTCCCAAGTAGAACTGCCAAGCGCGGCAAACAGCATGCTGGAATAGAAACCGTAACCGGCACCTCTTGCCGACGCATAATAAAAAGAGCCCTGATAAGGGTGTCCATAAAAGTTGATGGCCCAGTGGTTATGGTCCCACTTAAAACCCTCACGGAAATTTCTTTTCCAATAACTAACTCCCGTGCGCGCATAGTTCTTTTTCAGCACGTAGTAATCCCACGCCCACACAAGTACATTCTGTCCGAGAATCTGCGCCGAAATCATCAAAGGATTCACACGCGTATCAAACAGGCTATCCTTAGGCCTAATCGTAGCGCCTTCAGCGTCTTGCAACGAATCTCCCCAAACGATTTTCTGGATAGAATACACCTCTTCTACACTCAAAATCGTCGATTCGTCATTTATTCGATCCTTAATGCTATCCGGAACTGGGCGCATCTCCGAAAAAGACTCACTACAAAGCAAAACGAGAACGACAAAAACGATTTTATAAGCGTAACGCGGCATGTCACATATTTAAAAAGAAAAATGTTCCGTGTGTAGAGATATTCTTCAAATTTCCGATAAAACGGCACAAATCTGCGGAAAAAACATTCAAAGTAGCGACAAAGACTTTTCGTATACGAAATCAACATCCTCAGGACTGATTTTACCTGGAACGAGGTCGAGTTTGGAGCGGTTTACCTTCATGGCTGCGGCAAACTTGTCGCGCATCTCGCGCGTAACCACATACGTCCCGATAAGGCTTTGGAGCATAGTGGTGAATTCGCCAATATTCCCAAGTCCCAGAAGCGAGAGGATTCTCTCGACGTCTCCGGGAACGAACTTGGCACAGACTTCAGTGTAGGCGGCAAGGAAGTAGCCAACCGCGGGCCCGTGAGGGACTCCCGCATGGAGCGTGAGATCGTAGCTCATGCCGTGCGGCAACGTGGTACTCGTATGCGCGATGGACATACCCGCAATCGTCGACGTGAGCATGAGTTTTTCATACAGGCTTACATCTACGTCCCCGCTTGCAAGAAGGGCGTCCTTGCATTCTCCCCAAAGCTTGAGTCCGTATTCTGGGAACACACGGTTAAACGCATTCGATTTGACATTGAGGATACTTTCGACCATGTGGGACAAGGCATCGACGGCAGTATTTACAATCAGTTGCTTTTTTGCGGAAGCGAGGTATTTCCCGTCAACGAGCGCAAGCACTGGGAAGATTACGTGCGGAATGCTCTTCTTGAGACCAATCTTGTGGTTCGTGATGATAGCCACCGGAGTCGCCTCGGAGCCCGTTCCACAAGTGGTCGGAACAGCGACGACCGGCACATGCTCCAGCTGACGATCCGGCACCTTGTGAAGGTCGTCGGCATCGACATCCGGATTCGAGAGGAGCAACGCCACGGCCTTCGCCGCATCTAGAGCGGAACCGCCCCCGATACCGATTACAAAATCAGCTTTAAAATCCCTTGCAGCCAGAGTCGCTTTCCGCAACGTGTCTGTCGACGGATTTTCTTCAACTTCATTGAAAACCAAAAACGGGACATTCCCATCGTCCAAAACTTCCGTCACATCGTTCAAGGATCCGTTCTTCGCAGCAGAGTGACGTCCGGTCATTATAAGTGCCCGCAGCCCGACCGAAAGTATATTCTGCGCGTGGTTCTTGACGCAGTTCTTTTCAACGTAGATATCCGTGGGAACGAAAAAACGCATAAGGAGCTCCTTGAAAATCAAAAACTAATAAAAAGCCGCTAGACCTTCGGCATGACATTCTCGTAAATCCGCTCCCAAATAATCTATATTCATCCAATAAACCCGAATGGCAAAAACAAACGTTCGCTAGGCAGGAATTCACATGGAAGAAACATTCAAGACCAAGGGCGTGTGCGCCACTACCATCCAATTCACCCGCGACGGAGACAAAATCCGCAACATTCGCTTTACCGGAGGCTGCAACGGCAACCTCAAGGCCATCGCCAAGCTCTGCGAAGGAATGTCCGCCGAAGACATCGCAGCAAAACTGCTCGGCAACACCTGCGGTGGCAAGCCAACCTCTTGCGCCGACCAATTGGCACGAGCGGTCCTCGGCCGCGAAGCATAAGCACGAGCCCCAAAACGATTTCGCCACGAGGCCGCATTGAGATGCCCCCGAAAGAAACGCGCCCCTATGAACCGCTCGCAAATGATGCAGGCGGTCCATTCGGAAGATACGAAGCCCGAAGTGATGGTGCGTCGTTCGCTTTTTAAGGCGGGATTCCGTTACAAGCTGCATCGCCACGATTTGCCTGGTTCGCCCGATTTGTTCATTCTCAAGTACGGCGTAGTTGTCTTTATAAACGGGTGCTTCTGGCACCAGCACGGCTGCAAGTTTACAAGCCGTCCCAAAAGCAACGCTGAATTTTGGAACGAGAAATTCACGAACAATGCCGTTCGTGACATCAAGACAAACTGGAAGCTGTCGCTACAAGGTTATCGCGTCGCCACAGTCTGGGAATGTTCCATCAAAAACGATTTTGAACGTACCGTCGAACGCCTAAAATCCTTTATCAAGAGCGACGAAGAAAGCATTGAAATTTGAATCGCACACGATAAAAAAGACTATCTTTCTGACAGATTTTAGGAGGCGTTATGCAGATGAATTATGCCGAATGGGTTTGCCCGGAATGCAAGACCAAAAACCGCGAAGTTTGCAACATGTGGATGTACGGCAGCCCGATTCGCGAGTGCAAGGCCTGTCGCAGCGAATACCTGGACAGGCGTTGGCGCGAGGTGGCAATTGACGGTTTCGACCCGCGCAGCAAGAATGCAAAATTCTACGCGAAGGGAGCGCTGTTCCTTTTGTCGATGGCGATAATCTGCGGAGTCTTGCTCCAAACTTCTGTCGTACAAGGGAGCAATTCCACAAAGCTTACCCTTGCGTGCGTTCTATGCTCGTTATTCGGTGTCGTCAGCGGATTCATCGCGCTCCGCATCAAGCTCGGCTTTGCCGCCAAGGACAACGAAAAGTACATGGCCGAATCGAAGGCCCGCTTAGGCGACCCGCAGTATGTCGAAAAATTGAGGAAGTACGGATACAAAGTTTAAAGAGCGAGTTCAACTATGCACATTCTTGAAAAAATCAGTGAATTTGTCGGCAAGTGGATGGCAGTTGTCGTTTTGGCCATCGCGACCCTTTCGCTGTTCGTCCCGAAATCAACGCTCTGGATAGAGCTCTCGTGGGTGAATTACCTACTGATGGTCGTGATGTTCGGTATGGGCCTTACACTCAAGCTGAGCGACTTTGCCCTTGTATTTGCTCGGCCGAAAGAAATTACTATCGGGTGTGCTGCGCAGTTCATCGTGATGCCTGCACTTGCGTTCGTACTTTCCAAGATTTTCGGGCTCGATGCCGCGCTGATGGCGGGCGTCGTTCTCGTAGGCACATGCCCGGGCGGAACTTCTAGTAATGTCATTACTTATCTTTCGAAAGGTGACGTGGCGCTTTCTGTGGGCATGACAAGCGTAAATACACTGCTCGCGCCGATCTTGACGCCGGCGATCACCTACCTACTTTTACGCACCACCGTGAACGTGGATGTGATGGCGATGTTCCTTTCCATCGTGAAGGTCGTCATCGTGCCAATTGCGCTCGGGTTTGCAATCAACAGGTTCTTTGGCAAATGGACGGCCCGCGCCGTGAAGGTCTTGCCGCTCGTCTCGGTGATTGCCATCGCGATGATTGTGGCCGCAGTCGTCTCGCACAACGCCGCAAAGATTCTCTCCACGGGTGCCATCGTGTTCGCCGTGGTGATTCTCCATAACCTGCTCGGCTACGGCTGCGGTTTCGGCCTCGGCAAGTTGCTGAAATTCTCGACTCCCAAGACGAAGGCGCTCTCCATCGAAATCGGCATGCAGAATTCCGGACTTGCTACAAGCCTTGCGGCGACTGCATTCTCGTCGCTTGCCATGGCGACCGTCCCCGGCGCCATCTTCTCCGTATGGCACAACATCTCCGGCGCAATACTCGCGAACGTTTACCGCAGGAAGGAATAACCCCGTTTTGTCATGCCCGCCTCACTACTTATCATCCCCGCTTTTTTATCATCCCCGCCAACCCATTGTTATTACGAGTTCCCTTTTTGACACCCACACTTCTTCATTTGTCATTGCGAGTTCCCCGAAGGGGAACGAAGCAATCTCCAGTATAATTATGAGCTTTGAATACAAAAACACCCACGAATTTTCTGAACAAGATTTAAAAGATCTCTTCCTCTCCGTCGAATGGTCCTCGGGACATTTCCCCGACAAGCTCGTTATCGCGATGAAGAATTTCAAGACCGTCATCTCGGCCTGGGACGGCGACAAACTCGTCGGCATGATTTGCGCGATGGACGACGGTATCATGAACGCCTACGTGCATTACCTGCTCGTGCGCCCCGAATATCAGGGCAAGGGTATCGGCAAAGTCCTCGTCGACAAGGTGCACGAAAAATACAAGGATTACCTCCGCATCGTCGTGGTCGCCTACAACGAAGAGCTCGCCTTCTACGAGCATTGCGGTTTCAAGAAGGCGGATGATGCAAGTGCAATGTTTATTACGAGTTTGTGGACGTAGGTTCCTTTTTCACCCAACGCCCATTTTTCGACGCCCCTTCCCAAGCGTAGCCAAGCTTTTTGAGGTCTCGTCTAACAGTTATTCTAGCTGCATTCAGGCGTTCTGCGATTGCGTTTATACTAATACTTTCGTTTTCAGCAATGAGACTCTCAATAGTTAAGGCTCGTTTTTGAGGCTCATTTTGGTGCTCATTTTGGCGCTCATTTTGAGGTTCATTTGGGGTGACAATCCTACCGTTCAGTTTGTTCATCGGGAACGTCACCACGGTATAGCCACCCTCTTCACTCCAAAAGGGTTGTGGAGAACCTTCAGCTTTGCAAGCATCCATTATGCGCTTTATTCCCGACCCCCATTTTTCTAAGTAAGTTATTTGATAGAGAACCGTCGCAACAATCTCGTTTCGTGGATACGACTTATGCGACCGCTTAATAGTTTTGGGAGTTAATTCGCGGGGTAACAAGCCCGGGCTTTCAATTTCTATACGGTCGTCATATATGGCAATGCCGATAGAGCACTGGTAAATGTCATAATCCCTATGGCAAAGGGCGTTAATCAGTGCCTCGCGCAATGCCGTTGCAGGAACATCAAGGTGTTCTTCCCTTTTAAACCCCTTGATTTCTCCGCTAAGAGAAAGATGCTTGAAAAAGAACGACATGCCCGCATCAAGCAGTTCAAAGAAATTGCCATGAGCCTGCTGGTTGTCGATAAAGTAATTTTTGTCAGTTCCTCTAAAACGAGCCATTCGAATTTCATAATCATACGAAAATCTCTTAGAAAAAAGAAACACAGCGGCGTTCCGCAAATTGTCGCCATCCAACAGGTTCCATTTTTTCAATATTACTTTAATTGACTCATTGAGTGACCCCACCGGAATTCGTTTTTCTTCGACTCCGAGACGGACTACGCCACGAATTGTGCTGACATCAAGGTCTTTTATAGAATACCCCTCAGCCACCCTCATTTCCCACGAATATTTGTGCGGCATGTTGATCCGAATTCTAGCATCAAACATATCCCTAGGCATTGCTTTAGTGACACTTTCCAGTCTATAGTATGGTCTTCCATGAAATGTGTACGGGTCATTCCCATAGACCCACGGATTGAACCTCAGTACGATTACTTGATGGTTGTCCTTGTCGGGAATGTCTACATATTCAATAACAGGGGTGACCGCAGGTTCTATTCCCGCTAACGCTTGCGCGATATCGCGACGGGTAGATTCAGAAACGATTTGCCCAACAATACTCAAGGAAGGCGTGACACCGAAAACGAGAACGCCGCCATCGGAATTCAGGAAGGCGCATGCCGTATGCATGCCTTCTCGAAGTTCGCCGGTAGATTTTTTCAGTTCAATATTCTTCGTTTCATCTTTAGAAATCAGTTTTTTGAGTTCTTCCAAAGTCATCGAATAGCCTCGCTATTAAAGTTTTTCATCTCCTTTTATCCTCTCGGGTAACGCAGTTTAACGCCGCATTTCGAGCATCGCAGAATCAATTCCTTAAGCCGCTTGATTTCGGCATCTTTGTCTTCTAGCACCTTGGCAAAATCCCCGATGGCGTTGTTAGCACTGCGATTCGGGCCTCCGTTGAATTTTCCGAAAATTTCATCGAACATAAAGTCTCCTTAAAAAATGATTTAACAACATGCAAATATTGCATGTTGAGCAGATGTCGCAATTTTTGCGACATCTATGGTTTTGTTTTCTTTTTTGGGGATGATCTTGCGATTCTGTTGGCGGTGGCTTTCCCCGGCGTTACTTGCCACTCTTTCGAGTGAACTCGAGTAGGTCGTGTTCCTACCAGCTATCCAACAGCATCAACAAGAAGGTGAATGCGCCCCGCCGCGAATGCACGTACGGACCCGAAGGTCTATGTCGACTGTCACGGGGATTATCGAATATCAGTTATAATATATACAAATAAATCGGCCGCGGCAAGGGCTTCTTGAAACTAGATATAGGAAATGATATTGACAACGACAGCGATAAAATTTATCTTTAAAGTATTAGGGTCAAGAGTGCTGCCTTTATGCGGTGCGCCGAGTTATCTCGCTTGGCTCTCTTCTTTTTTACAAGGCGTTAAACGAAAAAGCCCATCCGCGTTTTGAAAAAATTTTCAAGGTAGTAAACGTCATGGGAATCCAGATAACGCTCGTTCCTAAAGTGAAATTCAAGAAACGCTCTAAACAAACGGAACTTTGCGTTGCTGAGAAAAGAGCGCGGTAAGGCGTAGTCTTTAAACCTTCACTGCAAACATTATCTAATCAGCTTTATTCCTCTTCCACAAAGCAAGGCGGGATTTTGATTTTTATAACTTGCGACAATGGGAAATTTCGAAAATTCACTGCGTAAGATCGATCAAAACTATAATTTTTATAAACTGGAATGATTTTATTTTCAAATCTATACGCTTGATGCAGCACTTCCTTATTAAACTCATTACATTCATAATGATTTACACCACCTGTGGCAAGATCTTTTGTAAAGATAATCTCACTGCAAAGGTTCTTTTGTGCATTTGAATAACCCACAAACTCAACAGAATCTTTCGCGGGTTGTCCATTCCGCTTACAGGCCATGCGGTATTTTCTTGAAAAGGATAAATGCAATTTCATTGATTTTATAATAAAATCGCCAACTCCGTCATTATCTATTTTGGGACTATCCCATACGTAATAAAGAGCGTCCTTAACATCTTCTAAAAAAGCTTTGTACTTAGGATGCTTTGTATTCATAATAACATTTACAACTTGCCCATTTTCGCCATACACAAGTTTTGCATCAACCGATAAATTAAAATCTTTTTTATAGTGCTTATAAAAGGCCTTTTTCAACAACCAAACGAAAGCCCCATCGAAATCCGGTCTTTTAAACTTGTAATAAAATTCTCCACCAATAACGTTACCATCTTTATGTTCAAAAGAATCAACAAAGACCTCTACATCTAATTTGGGAATACTCTTATCATTTGTAAATTCATTAAACTCATCCCCCAAGGAAACATGACGATCCTTGAGAAAAGTTTCCAATGATAGGGAATCATTCAGAACCCCGATATTCTGCAAAAGAACAACATATTTTTTATTCAGCTGCTTATACAGGCTCAAATGTTCTATAATTTTTCCACTTTTATATAAATTAATTACACAAACCGGTTCGGAGTCAGCAATTTTTTCTTTAATTTCATAAGTATCGTATGATTCATCCGTTTCTTTTTTGAACGATGATGCAACAGCAAAGTTTTCAATTTCCTTCGGATTGTTTGTCGCATAAGCCAATCCCTGCGCATTGTAGACATCAATAGAATCCGAGATTGCCAAAGACTCGTGAAATCGCAGCGGTTTTCCAGGAATATATTTGATATTCTTTGCAATAGATTTCATATCGCACCAACCGCAATAAGACATGAGTGCGTATCCACGAGAAGCTTTCAGCATATTTCTTGTTGTGTCGACCTGAATCCCGACGAAACCCGTATAAATTTTCAAAGGAATTTTCTTACCATAATAAATCCAATTAACGTCAACATCCGTCAACCCCATCGGGACATCATAATAATCAACGCCATCATTCCAATCCGTACGACGTTCTAGGTTATCACGACCTATATAAGGATAAAATTTGGTAATCCAACCATTAACCGGATCTGTTCCGCAATCATCAGATTCAACATACTTATAGATATTTTTCCAATGGCTTAAATTGATTTTCCCATCAAAAATATTGATAAACTCATCCAGAACAGGATTCAACTCTTTCGCCCACCATTCCAAATCCAATCGTGAAGCAAGTTTGTTAAAAGAATCCTTAAGCAAGCTCCAATCCAATTTCGTACCATTCGCCTTAATTTTCGGAATTCCACAAGATTCAATCAAGGTATAAGTGTAATATTCCGACGCTACCGCCATCACCATAGAACGAGATACGTTGTAATCAATTGGATTCGTCGTCGAGAATTTAATATTCAGCGGTTCTCCAGTTTCTACAGGCATTTTCATTTGCAGGGAATCAAACAGATCCGCAATAACGCCATGCCATTTTTCATACGTTGTATCCCACGAAAGCGAGTTATTCACGATTGCAATGGCAGTATCTGCCCCCGGTGACACAAAGCGGTCTTTCAACGAATCACGATTACTCTTCACATGGAGTCGAATGCCATCCAAAATCGTAAGCCATATATCGTCAGGATTTATTTCTATGGAATTATGATCAGCATACGCTCGAGCCACTAAATCTATAAAGGCCATTTCCATAGAAGACGTCCCTTTAATAAAAGGACTCGTAGAATCCGAATACGCATAGAACATCTTTTTCGCATTCGTTCCTACTTGCGATTCGCCTTTAAAATATTCAGTAAAACCACCTTGATTTACAGGAATCAATTCGCCATTGATGGCACTGTCGTGAACGGCTGTATCTACAACCATCACGTACGCACTCGTATCACGGACAAAACGCGCATTTTCTTTTACGAGTCTCGACGAATTTTCGGGAACATTATCACGTTTCTGTTCGCAAGAGAGCAGAGCGCTTGCAACAAGGAATGTTGAGAGCAGAAACGTGAGGCTGCAAAGAATTTTTTTATGATTCAACATTCCATAAATATATGAAAAAATTCTCGTTTATCTTGTAATGGGGTGTTAGTGGCTTAGCCCCTAGGCGAAGGGGTAGCGGAAGACACGGCAAATGCGATTAGAGATTGCCGCGGCCCCTTACAGGGACCTCGCAATGACAATGTTGTGCTGGGAAATAGCAAAAAAACTTGCTTTTTCATAAGAAATTTTATATATTTGTCTCTAGACAGGGTGGCAGGGTACCCACCTGAGATAAAAAAGAAGGCCCAAATTGATGACAGGGTGGTAGAGCGACCACCTGAGACAAAAAAGAAAGCTCATTAGATGAGACCGTTTTTTATTTATATAAAAAACGGTCTTTTTTTTGTTTCAAAAAAAAGGATCACTATGAATAAACCTAGAACCCCGCAGGTAAGGCTTCTGTCGCCAATTTTTTATGAGCGATACTCCGATAATCGGGAAATCTTATCAAAACAAAACCGTCCCTATCTAGTGTTGCTAGTCGAATACCGTGGCCTCAATTTTGCCATTCCATTTAGATCAAATATTCAGCATTCACATGCCTATAAATTTCAGGGAGAGTCTTCAAGGAAACGATCGTCCGGTCTTGACTTCAGCAAAAGTGTCATCATATTTAACGAAGATGAGATAGGTATGCCCGCGCATATTGATTCTAAGGAACACACCGAACTTACCAAAAGATACAACTTCATCGTAGAAAAATTTCAAAAATATATTGATGATTTCATTGAAGGACTAAAGCAAGAACCTCTGCAACCGAAATACAAATTTTCATCACTGACTTATTATAAGGCTGTTCTGATATCCGCTACGATGGGTGGAAAGAATGCGTTAACTGATTGTAGTGAAGGCACATGACATTTTTTTGATCAAATTCCGCTTACATTCCCTAATCACTAATCACCAACCACTAGCCACACTTATAGTCTTTTTCTATCTTACGCCTCACCGCCAGATGTCGTATTTCTGGGGAACCGGGCGAGAACCGCCCACAAAAAGGATTACTTATGTCTCAAATCGAACTCACCTTCCCCGATGGCTCCGTACGTTCCGTAGCATCGGGCACCACCGGCCTCGAAATTGCGAAGGGCATTTCCGAAGGTCTTGCACGCAAGGCGCTTGGCGTCAAACTCGGCGATAAGGTCCTCGACCTCACACGCCCGCTCACCGAGAGCGGCACTATCAAGATTATCACGCCGAGCAACGACGACCCGGATGCACTCTACCTGCTCCGCCACAGCTGCAGCCACGTGCTCGCCGAAGCCATCTGCGACCTGTTCCCGGGCACCAAGCTCGCCTACGGTCCGGCTATCGAAAAGGGTTTCTACTACGATTTGATGACACCGACCCCGATCCAGCAGTCGGATTTCGAGCGCATCGAAAAGCGCATGAAGGAAATCATCAAGGAAGACCGTCCGTTTACCCGTTGCGAAGTCAGCGCCGCCGATGGCCTGAAGCGCACGGAAGGCGACAAGTACAAGACGGACAACGCTGAACGCGCTCTCGCCCGCGAAGGTAGCGACGGCACTCTCAGCTTCTACGTGACTGGCGAACCGGGCAAGAACTTTGAAGACCTCTGCGCCGGCCCCCACGTGCCCTCTACTGGCAAGCTCAAGAATTTCAAGGTGCTCTCGATGTCGGGCGCCTACTGGCACGGCGACCAGAACAGCGACCAGCTGACCCGCGTGTACGGCACCTGCTTTGCCGACAAGGAAGGTCTTGAAACTTATTTGAAGTTCCTCGAAGAAGCCGAAAAGCGCGACCACCGCAAGATCGGTAAGGAAATGGATCTCTACCACATCGAAGACCATTCTCCGGGCATGGTGTTCTGGCACCCGAAGGGCACCAAGATGGTGAACGCCCTCAAGGACTACATCCGCGGTAAGATTG